>JAVBLK010000004.1:0-20361 GCA_031553565.1 Eubacteriales bacterium | reverse complement strand
ACCAAAATACCTGCCCCAAAACGTGGCAGAATTTACTTTCTTCAAATAATATTTTTCTCGCTTTTCTTGGCATGTTTTTAATTATACTGTGAGGTCATATTATGTCAATTCATCGCGGTCATCTTTTACGTCCCCGTGACAAAAAGCACTGCCATGCCAAATATGGCTAGGCAAACTGCAAGCATAAATGTATGGTTTTCTTTTTGTATTCTCATTTTTTTCCTGAAAATTTTATATTGTTTCTAATTTCTTTCTACTATGATTATTAGCCATTTTGGGGCTTCAAAGTAGACTAAGTTGACAGGATAGACACGAGCCCACATGAATTCCTCTTCCCATGGCGGGTAATAATCGGATGGTACATCGTACTTCTCATATCCATATAGCCAATCTGTCGGAATCTCTTCTGGTGAAGTCCCTGCCACAAATCCATTTTCAGAAAGAAAACTGCTTGGTCTCTCCTGCAACTGGAATACTGTATATTGTGGCTGCCGTCCTCCCTGAATAAAGCCGATCGGTTGATAATTGTGCAAAACTTCCATATCGGCGGGCAAACTGAAATCTAAATAAAATTCTATTGACTCGACTGGGTGGGGTTTGCACCCTGCCAATCCAAAGACAATAAACAGTATTACGGCTGCTATTGCAATGCTCTTTCGCTGTTTGACCACCGCTAATATGCTCTCCTTGTGAACTCGAACTCGTCAATAATTATTTGCTGGCCTATGTCTCGTGAAATAGTCGCTTTTTTGCCTGCAAAAAGTATTTCAGAAATGAAGTTGCTCTCTTTTTTTATTGTATATTCAAATACCATATCACCAAACATATTGCCGTTTATTAAATTCTGCGGGTATATCGTAATCAAGTATTCATTGCTATTTTTCTTTTCAAACGTCGTACTTTCTAAACCGAGCAATCCAATATCAGGTATTACTCCAAGGCTTGAGTTTTGTGTCAAGACAATGTCATAATACGTTTTGTTAAGCCGGTCAAAATCCTTGCCATTTTGGTACAACCTATCCGTTGTCACTTCACCAGTTTCATAATGCACCATTTTATTGTGCATATAAATGAGTTGTCCATCATTATTGTATTTTTGCACTGCAATATGAATTTGGTTACTATGCTCGATATTTGGCTCTACAACGAACTTTAATTCTTTGGCGTCATTAAGTTTGGTCACTAAGGATATTACTTCTACCCGAATACCCCGCTGTTCACAAGCCGTAATCCCGAAAATCCCGAGCGTCATGATTGCCGCTACCGCTAATACTACTATTTTTTTAGTCATCATCTACCTCCATTTTTGTCATCAGAACATGATAGAATTCTAAGTAAACGCTGATTAAATGAGATAAATTTTGGACAAGTATTTTTCAGGCAGAAAACGGCTTGTTTTCGAAGGCAATACCAGAGGTATTGACAAGAAAAGAAGACTTTTTATGGCGAAAAAGACGCGGCCCCAAATTCTATCGAATTAATCAGCGTTTACCTAATAAAAGATCTGCTTCCTTCATATCCCGTTAAAATTTGGCCGGCTCCGGCTTGCGGTCGCCCGATAACCTAGTTAACACAGGACAAAGCATCACAGCCGATAACATAATCGTCAAATTCTCTTTAAAACTTTCTTTTTCATATATCCACGCCCCCATGTTGACAATATATGAAGTTACTCTAAAATCTTATAATTTGATTATATATCAAAATGTGCATACCGTCAACATGCATGCATCTTTATATATTAAATAACCTTAAGCGTTCCTTACGCGTTCTTAAGGTCCAGGTATTCCTCGTAGGTTATCAGCTTGTCGAAATGCTTGTCAGCGCCTATCTCTATTATGCGGTTTGCGGTGGTCTGCAGGATTTCGTGGTCGTGGGTGGTGAAAAGGATGCAGCCCTTAAAATTCATCATGCCCTTGTTTAAGGCGGTAATACTCTCTAGATCCAAGTGGTTCGTGGGCTCGTCCATGATAAGGAAGTTCGCGCCCGAGAGCATCATTTTGGACAGCATACAGCGCATCTTTTCGCCGCCGGAGAGGACGCAAGCCTTCTTCAGCGCCTCGTCGCCGGAGAACAGCATACGCCCCAGCCAGCTCCTGACATACGTCTCGTCGGTGTCCTTAGAGTACTGCTTCAGCCAGTCGACGATGCTTAGGTCCACGCCGTCAAAATAGGAGCCGTTGTCCTGCGGCATATAGTCGCATTTTATAGTCGTACCCCATTTCACGGTGCCGGAATCAGGCTCGCGCACGCCGCTTAAAACATCGAAAAGCATGGAGATCGCAAGGTTATGGTCAGACAAAAAGCCTATCTTCTCGCCCTTGACGACCGTAAAACTTAAATTCTTGAAATAGCCCTTGACCGACAGGTTTTCCACCTTCAACGCCTCGTTGCCGATCTCGCGCTCGGGCTTGAAGTCGATATACGGGTACTTTCTGGACGACGGCTTGATGTCTTCTAACGTGATCTTTTCCAGCTCCTTTTTGCGGCTGGTCGCCTGCTTGCTCTTGGACGCGTTGGCCGCAAAGCGCGCAATAAAGTCCTTCAGCTCGGAGATGCGCGCCTCCATCTTCTTATTCGCCTCTTTCGCCTGGCGGATCATCAGCTGGTTGGAATCGTACCAGAAGTCATAGTTCCCGACCGAGATCGAGATCTTGTTGTAATCTATGTCGCAGATATGCGTGCATACCTTGTTTAAAAAGTGGCGGTTGTGCGAAACGATAATGACCGTGTTCTCGAAGCCCAGTAAAAATTCCTCCAGCCAGCGCACGGTCTTGATATCCAGGTTGTTGGTCGGCTCGTCCAGCATCAGGACGTCGGGCGTCATAAACAATGCCTGTGCCAAGAGAACCTTGACCTTGGTTTTCGGATCCATATCCTGCATCAGCGTATTATGGAATTCCTCGCCGACGCCGACGCCGCTTAGCATCGTCTTTGCCTCGGACTCGGCTTCCCAGCCGTTCATTGCGGCAAACTCTGCCTCCAGATCCCCCGCCCTGATGCCGTCCGCGTCGGAAAAGTCGGGCTTTGCGTAGAGCCGCTCTTTTTCCTGCATGACTTCCATCAGCCGGCTGTGGCCCAGCAACACCGTTTCCAGCACCGTGTTAGCGTTGTAGGCGTTCTGATTCTGCGACAATACTGAAAGCCGCTCGTTTTTATCGAGGATGACCTCGCCCTTGTTCGGCTCGATCTCGCCCGAAAGGATCTTCAAAAATGTAGACTTGCCCGCGCCGTTCGCGCCGATCACACCGTAGCAGTTGCCCTTGGTGAATTTAAGGTTGACCTCGTCAAAAAGCACACGCTTTCCGAACTGAAGCCTTACGTTATTTACCTGTAACATTGATCATTCCTCTGTATAAATAAATTTCCTATGTATAATACAAAAAAAGCCGGCCGCGCGCTATCTGCCTGCAGCAAGAAAAATCGCGGTCGAATATACCGCACATAAAAATAACATTAAACGCTGAAAATATCAAGCGATTACGCCCCGCGTAAAAAAACCGCAAATAGAAAAACGATTGAAGTTTATACTAGCAAACTGTTGACCGCGGAATTCCCGGACTGCTTGACCTCGCCGCAGGCGTCGGAAAGCAAGACGTAATTTTTCATTGACAGCAGCAGCGGCAGCCCGCAAAAGAGCGCCGACGCGCGCGTCGCCAGAATTTGTTTATTATCCGCATCCTTGTCCGCGATATTGACAATAATATCCGGATTGGCAGAGGCCAACGCTTTCGCCGCTTCCGGATGCATGATATCGCTGTCCACAATGACGCCTATCTTCCCCGCGCTTGTGTCGTAACTGCGGTAAGACGAGCCCGGATCATACCCGTCTGGCGCATTGACCATATCGGACACGTCGATCAGCTGCCCGCGGTCGGCCACGATCACGGATTTATGCTTTATCCCGTACACGTCGGTGTCCGCCCCGCACAAAAGCGCACAGTCAAGGTCGCTTGACAGCGTGCATAGGTCTACGAAAACCCCGTCGCCGCTTTTAATCTCGCTGCGGAAATCGACTGTTTCGACAGTGCCGAATGACAACACCAATAAATCGGCGTCCTTGATCCCCGCAAGCGTACTGATAACAAAGTCGGAATATGTAAGCCCGCACACAGTGACTATTTTCATAGTCCATAATATTATCAAAAACGCGGGTTTGTGCAAGGCGGCACAAGCATTATTTTATATTTTGCAGGTGCCGGTTTTACGAATAGCCGTAACGTAGATATTCTCCCTGCCGAACACAGGCGATAAAGTGCTGATATATTTCTCGCGCTCGTCGTTTCTGACAAACGCAAGTATAGTTCCCGAAAACCCGCCGCCGTGCACGCGCACCGCGCCGTCGGTCATAATGCGCTTTGACATAAACAGCGCCAGCGGTATGCGTTGCATAGTATCGTTCTCGGTGTAGTTGTTCTGCAACAGCTTATAACTGCTCTCGCCCGATTCGTTGACAGCGGCGAAAAGCCCCCCCATGTTCCCGATCGTAACAGCCTTAGCAGCCAGCTCCACCCTCTCGTTCTCGTTAAAAAAGTGCGCGGCGCGTAAAATCGCACGCCCCGAAACGGCCTTTTGCAGCTCGCCGATATTCGCGTAGAAGTCTTGCACGGACACATCGGCCAGGTATTCCTTATCAAAGCACCTTGCGACAGCATGCATTTCCTCGCGCACGGCCGCGTAATGGTCGGTCAGGTTACTGTGGTCGCCGCCCGTATTGGTGATTATAATGCTGTAATCCCTAAGCGGCAGCTGCAAGGTTTTTACAACCGGCTTTGCGGGTTCGAAAAAGTCGATATATGTAATACCGCCGTGTGCGATCCCCATCTGGTCAAGCAGTCCGCACGGCTTTCCGAAAAAGACGTTCTCGGAATATTGTGAAACCGCGGCCAAGGTGTTCTTATCCAGCTTGCCGCCATTATAATATTCGTTCAGGATCTGGGCAATCAGCACCTCGAAAGCCGCCGAGGAACTGACCCCCGCCCCGCGCGGCACGGTGCTGGTTATCCGGGCGGTGAAACCCCCGATATTGAACTTGCGGTCCTTAAACCCCCTCGCCACGCCGCGTACGAGCGCGCTGGACTTGCCGTACTCGGCCTTATCTGGCTTCAGCTCGTTTAAATCGACGGTGCATTTGCCGAACCCGGCACTGTCGATCCTGATAATACTATCGTCCGTCTTCTGCGTTTCCGCAATCATTTCAAGGTCGATCGCTGCGACCAGAACCTTGCCGTGGTTGTGGTCGGTGTGGTTGCCGCAAATCTCTATCCTGCCCGGCGACGAAAACTTTTCCATGTTATTCCTGTTCCTTTAACGCTTATATTTATTGTAAAATGCCTCTGATTATCCGCCCGCCGGTAAAACCGGCATATTGCTGCTGTCGATACCGGGAACCGCAAATTTAGCGGCTAGGCGCGCTGTCCGTGCGGCAATACCGGCAAGACATAGACCTGCCCGTCCTCGACCTCTATAACCCTGACCTTTTCGCCCGCATTGACTGTGCCGGACTTAGCGGACGCAGTGATCTCGGCGTTGTCGATCCGGACTTTGCCGGCCGGCGAAAGCCCGGTAACGGATATCCCCTCGCGCCCTAAAAGGTAATAATGGTCCTGCGCTGTTTCCGAGCCCTCGCCGGGCACTCCGCCCTGTATCGCCGGGGTACGGGTCAGCCAGTTATAGCGCATAACGCGTATCATAGTAAGGTATGTTGCCGCGATTATCGTGCCGGCAATCATCAGCATCCAAAACAGCATGAACGGCGTGCCGGCGTGCAGCATCCTTACAATAACGCCCGTCAGCATCAGCCCCGCGCCCATGCCTGCCAGCCTGCCCTTGAACGAATTAAAAATCTCCAATACGCACAGCACCAGCCCCGCGGCCAGGAATACCGCGCTGGGCAGCCCCATTCCGGAAAATAACAATTTCAAATCATTCCAAAGCATTTAATCCACTTACCGTTTACAGAGTTTTGCGTAATGCAACACGCGTTCCGCGCGCGTAATAGAATATGTACTGCTGCGCATAGCCCGAAAAATCGCCGTATTTGGCGGTCAGCCGCTTTTGTATCTGCGCGCGGCTGTACCCGCCGCCGTAAAAGCTGTTAAAAGCTTTTTCGATCCAGGTATCGACGGGAAACGCGCCGGTTTCGGCAAACCCGAACAGCATTATGCAGTTTGCGACTTTGGGCCCTACGCCGTAAAGGCCGGTCAGCAGCTTCTCGGCTGTTTCCCGGTCAGCGCGCCCGACCGCGCCGATGTCAAAGCCATCATTTAGCGCCCTTGCGGTCTTACATAAGTAAGCCGCGCGATAACCCGCGCCTATACTATTATAGAAGTTTTCGTCGAGTTTTGCAAGCGCAGGAAGGCCGGGAAACGCGCGGTATCCGCCCATGTCCTCACCCGCGGCAAGGCACAGTCTTTCAATGATCGCCTGTATGCGCCTGATGTTATTATTGGCCGAGATGATAAAGCTTATTATCGTCTCGATTTTATCCTGTTTTAAAATGCGGATCCCCTTGCCGTAGTCCGCGGCCGCCCGCATAAAATCCCGCTCGCCGGGATTATCCGACGAAAGACGGAGAATGTTTTCCGTGATCATGCCGTAATCGGTATCAAGGTCAAAATAATTGTAAAAGTAGGGCGCGTCCTTTTCCTGCCCGCAATCGATAACGACCTTTCCGTCACCGCCGTAAACCCGCGCGCGTTTGTCAGAAGATAAAACGGTGTAATCGCCTTCCCCGTTTTTGACATAGCGGAAGACCTGCCCGCATTCCAATATATCTTTGATATCAAAAAACTCCGGCCCGTATATTATTATCTTTTCTTTGTCTGTCACTATCCGCATACAATGATTCTAACAAAAAAACAGCGGCCGTGTAAAGCACAGCGCGGCATCATGGCTTTTGCGCTGATATATAAAGAGGCGCCCTTTTTTTGGGGGCGCCTCTTTATTGCGTAAATACTTATTAATTAAATCCTTTTCCCGCCGGCGGAAATAAGGCGCAATCGCAAGGCAGCGGCACGAAAACAGATTCAGAGCGGCGGAGCTGTATCGGAATACGCGATGGAACGAGGGTTCTGTTTTCGCGCCGATTCCGCAGCGGATCCGCCTTATTTCCTGGGGTTCTTGATGTTAGCCTGCGCAGCTGCAAGCCTTGCGATCGGAACGCGGAAGGGCGAGCAGGACACATAGTTGAGCCCGATGTTATGGCAGAACTCTACCGTGGAGGGGTCTCCGCCGTGTTCGCCGCAAATACCCAGTTTGATATCCTTGCGCGTCTCTTTTCCCTTCTCGCAGGCGATCTTCATCAGCATGCCTACGCCTTCCTGGTCGACCTTTGCGAACGGGTCGGACTCGAACACCTTCTTGCCGTAATAGTCGGCCAAGAATTTGCCGGCGTCATCGCGGGAGAAGCCGAATGTCATCTGAGTCAGGTCGTTTGTGCCGAAGGAGAAGAACTCGGCGCTCTTTGCGATCTTATCGGCCAGCAGCGCGGCGCGCGGTATTTCGATCATGGTGCCGACCATATATTTCAGCTTGGCTTTTTTCTTTGCAATGATCTCGTCGGCGGTCTTTACGACGACGGCCTTGACGTAATCCAGCTCCTTGATCTCGCAAACCAGCGGGATCATGATTTCGGGAACGATGTTCCAACCGTGCTTGGTATTGACCTCGATCGCCGCCTCGATAACGGCGGTAGTCTGCATCTCGGCGATCTCCGGGTATGAAACAGCCAGACGGCAGCCGCGGTGTCCCATCATCGGGTTGAACTCGTGCAAGGATTGTACCGTGGCCTTAAGATCCTCGAACGTCAGCTTCATATCCTTTGCAAGCGCCTTGATCTCGTCGTCGGTGTGCGGCAGGAATTCGTGCAGCGGCGGATCCAGGAAGCGGATGGTAACAGGCCTGTCAGCCATTGCCTCGTAAATACCGATAAAGTCCATCTTCTGCATCGGCAGCAATTTCGCAAGGGCGGTACGCCTCTGCGCCTCGTCCTTTGCGACGATCATCTCGCGCATTGCGGGGATACGGTCGGCGGCAAAGAACATATGCTCCGTACGCGTCAGGCCGATGCCCTCCGCGCCGAACTTGACGGCTTGTAATGCGTCCGCGGGGGTGTCCGCGTTGGTGCGTACTTTCAAAGCGCGGAATTTATCCGCCCAAGCCATCAGAGTGCCGTAGTCGCCCTGTGTGGACGCCTCGACGGTAGGGATAAGCGTATCGTAAACCTTGCCGGTGGTGCCGTCCAGGCTCATAACGTCGCCTTCCTTGTAGGTCTTGCCTTTCAGGGTCATTATACCCTTTTCCTCGTCAACGTGTATCTCGCCGCAGCCCGCAACGCAGCAGGTGCCCATGCCGCGCGCAACGACCGCCGCGTGGCTGGTCATGCCGCCCCTTGCCGTCAGGATGCCCTGCGCGACGTTCATGCCCTCGATATCCTCGGGGCTGGTCTCGTGGCGGACTAATATAACCTTCTTTTTCTGTTCGTGAAGCTCGACAGCCCTCTCGGCCGTAAAGCAGATAATGCCCGCCGCAGCCCCGGGGGACGCGGGCAAGCCGCTGGTTACCGCAACCGCCGCCTTGATGGCCTTTGGGTCAAACTGCGGGTGCAGCAGGGAGTCAAGCTGCTTAGGCTCGACCTTGCATACGGCCTCGGCCTCGGTGATCATCTTTTCATTCACCAAATCGACGGCAACCTTCAGCGCCGCCGCGGCGGTGCGCTTGCCGTTACGCGTCTGCAGCATATACAGCTTGCCTTCCTCTATCGTGAACTCCATATCCTGCATATCGCGGTAGTGCTTTTCCAGCTTGCTGGCGATAGCCACAAATTCCTCGTACAGCTTCTTGTTCTGTTTTTCAAGCTCGTCAATCTTCATAGGGGTGCGGATGCCGGCAACGACGTCCTCGCCCTGCGCATTCATAAGGTATTCGCCGAACAGCTTCTTCTCGCCGGTGGCGGGGTTACGCGTAAAGGCCACGCCGGTGCCCGACGTCTCGCCCATATTGCCGAAAACCATCGCCTGCACGTTAACGGCGGTACCCCAGTTGCCGGGGATGTCGTTCATGCGGCGGTAGGAAATTGCGCGGGGGTTGTTCCAGCTCCTGAAAACCGCCTTGACGGCGCCCATCAGCTGTTCCTTGGGGTCCTGCGGGAATTCGGCGCCCACGTGCTCTTTATATTGCTTCTTGAATGTGGCGATTATGCCCTGAAGATCCGCGGCGGTCAGGTCCTTGTCGTCCTTTATGCCTTTCTTTGCCTTGACCTCGGTCAATACCTTTTCAAAACGGGTTTTGTCCTGCTCCATAACGACGTCGCTGTACATCTGGATAAAGCGGCGGTAGCAGTCGTACGCAAAGCGCGCGTTATTGGTCTTTTTCGCCAGGCCTTCGACCGTTACGTCGTTTAAGCCGAGGTTTAAGATCGTGTCCATCATGCCGGGCATCGAGGCGCGGCTGCCGCTCCTGACCGATACCAGGAAGGGGTTCGCCGGATCGCCGAACTTCTTGCCGTTGATCTTTTCGCTCTTAGCCAGATATTCAAAAATCTCGGCCTGGATCTCCTTGCTGATCTTTTCACCGTCCTCGTAGTACTGCGTGCACGCCTCGGTGGAGATCGTAAAGCCCTGCGGTACGGGCATGCCGAGATTGGTCATCTCGGCAAGGTTTGCACCCTTGCCGCCCAAAAGGTTCTTCATGTCTGCCTTGCCTTCGCTGAACAAGTAAACATACTTCTTTGCCATTAAAATGTATCTCCTTAAAATAATTTTCTATATCCAAAGTATTCTATCAAAAAAAGCAGATGATGACAAGCAAAAAGCAATCTGCAATCAAATGTATACAAATCGTGCAATATATGCTTTCGGTTAGATATTTGCAGCCCTGTACACTTCGGCGATCTCATCCGTTCCCAAAGGCTTTAGGCTGCCGATTCTCCGCGTACCGTTATATGAACAGGCAAAGGCAAGCTCTTTTATTTCCGTTCCGCTAAGCGGCCTTTTTAAAAGCTCCTTAATAGAAACCGGCATCCCTGCCGATCTGAAAAAATCAACGGTCATTTCTATGCCTTTTTTTGCAGCCGCACCATCTTCTTTTTCCGGAATGTCCCAAACGCTCCTTGCAAAATATGCAAAACGCGGGATATCTGTTTGATAACAGTACTCCGCCCACGCGCCCCATACCGCGGTAAGGCTGGCGCCGTGCGCCGAGTCAAACCTTGCGGAAAGCTCGTGCCCCATCTGATGCACCGAAAAGTCCGACGGCCGCCCAAGGCCGGTTATCCCGTTGTGCGACAGGCTGCCGCACCACATGATCTCGCTGGCTGCGCCGTAGTCGCAGGGATCGCGTAAAATCGCCGGCGCGTATTTTATGACCGTTTTAAGGATAGAGACCGCTATCCTGTCGGTTATCTCATTTATTCCCTTCTCAGCGGTAAAAAACCTCTCCATCGTATGCATCATAATATCAGCTATGCCGCACGCCGTATGGAAGCGCGGTACGGAAAAGGTAAGCTGCGGATCCATAACGGCAAAGCGCGGACGGTTGAGGCTGCATGACAGGCCGCGCTTCTGCCCCGTTTCCTCATTCGTTAAGACTGCCGAATCACTGGTCTCGCTGCCCGCGGCCGAGATAGTCAGGATACATCCCGTTGCCAGTGACTTTGTAACTTCGATATCGCGCGTCCAGAACTTCCATATATCGCTGCCGGGGCTCGCCGCGCCGTGGGCGACCGCCTTCCCTAAGTCGATCGCGCTGCCGCCGCCGACTGATAACACAAAGTCCGCTCTGTGCGAAATTGCCGCCGCAACGCCCTCGCGCGCCTTTTGAAGCGTCGGATTCGGCTGAACTCCGCCGAAAAGCATTACGGCGATACCCTCATTTGTAAGCTGCTTTTTCATTCTGTCAATGAGCCCCGACCTTTCCGCGCTGCCGCCGCCGTACACCAGGATGACGCGGCTGCCGCCGTAACGCTTTATAAGGGCGGCGGTATTGTCGCAGGCATTTTTACCGAAAGCTATCTCGGTAGGGCTGCAAAAAGTAAAACTCTGCATTATTTAATCCTCTGCTATAACTTATGTAAACGCTGAAAAAGACGCCGCGCCAAAATTCTATCGAATTAATCAGCGGTTACTTTATACAAATTATAGCATATTTAGGGCCGGAATGACAGGTTTATATGGTATAATGCGCTTGTATGAGTAGTAAAAGATTGTCAGAACAGCTTATCGAGCGGTTGCCGCGCTATTCCCGGTATTTGAACGAGTATTTTTACAGCGGGGCAGTCAAGGTTTCCAGCCGCGAGATCGCGAAAAAAATGGGCATTACGCCGTCTCAGGTGCGCAACGACCTGGGGCACTTTTCCACGACAGGCCAGCAGGGCTACGGCTATAACACCAAGGAATTGTATCAGACGATCTGCGACGTGATAGGCTTCAACACGGTCAAGGAATGTATAATAGTCGGCGCGGGCAATATCGGTAAGGCGCTTATCGGCAATAAAATGTTCCAAAATCAGGGTTTCAGGCTGGCCGGCGTTTTCGATATGAACACAGGCGAAACGATAAAGGGCTGGCGCGTCATGCACGTTGACAGCCTTAAACAATTCCTGACCGAAAACAAAATAGATATAGCCATTATCTCGACGCCGTCCGCCGCCGCCCAAACCATTGCCGACGAGGTCACGGGCGCAGGCGTTATGGGCATCCTCAATTTCAGCTACACCGACTTAAAGGTCCCCCACGGCGTAACGGTGGAAAACGTGCATATAATCGATAAATTGATGGAACTGTCCTACCGCATGGCGCCTTCAGCCGCTCCGGCCGGGCGTGATCCGGGCAGCGACTTAAAAAACCGCTCCTAGCTATGTCAATAAAGTGTCTTTTCCGACTCCGCGTATTCTTTGAAAAGCATGCGGCAGTCAGGAAGCGATTCCCCGTCCTTTATCAGCAGCTTTTCAATTTTTTCTTTATCCGCAAAAAAATCATAATATATATCGTCGGAAAAGCCTATGCCTTCCGCGTCCTTACTGTCGCAGGCGTAATATACCTTGTCGATATGCGCCCATAGTATCGCGCCCATACACATCGGGCAGGGATAACAAGTGGTAAAAAGCTGCGCGCCCGACAAATCGAAGGTATTCATGTTCTTGCATGCGTCGCGGATAGCGTTCACCTCGCCGTGCGCCGTCGGGTCGTTGTCGCGCACAACGGTATTGTGCCCGCGCCCGATGATCTTGCCGTCTTTTATCACCACCGCCCCGAACGGCCCGCCGTGCTTAAGCTTTATACCTTCCCGCGCCTCGCCGGCCGCGGCTCCCATAAATGTTTTTTTCATATAAATACCTGCCGATTGCCGTTATTATCCCGGCGTTTCCTTTAAGGAAACCGATGAATAAATGAGGTTAATTTAGAGCAAGTATTTTTCAGTATGAAAACGGCTTGTTTTTGCAGCAAATAGTAGAACTATTTGCAAAAAAAGAAGACGTTTTCAGGCGAAAAAGACGTCGCTGTAAATTATACCGAATTATTCAGTGGTTCCTTAATATATCTTTACCCGGCACGGGCGCTTTTACGCCTTTACCGCCCAGCGCATTTTGGCCGAACGCGCGCGGCTGTTGAGATCGCATTCCCCGGCAGACGGGCGGATGACGTCACGCGCCACTTCCCGGTATACGCCTTCGCGGAAAAGCTCTTTAAAGGATTGCTTCACTATCCTGTCCTCGCCTGAATGAAATGTCAGGATCGCGATGCGGCCGCCCTTCGCCATGCAATGCGGCAGCTTTTCCATAAACGCCGACAGCGCCTCGAATTCTTTATTTACATCGATGCGCAGCGCCTGAAACGTGCGCCGGGCCGACTTCTTTATACTGTCGTCACGGGTATGCGCGGGCAGGAACCTAAGCGCGCCGGCAACGGCTTCCCGCAGCTGCGAGGTCGTTTCGATGCCTTCGCCCCTGCGCAGCCGGGCGGTGATCGCCCTGGATATCTGTTCGGCGTACGGCTCATCGGCGTTTTCGACCAGCATAAGCTGCAGTTTTTCCTGCGATATGTTTTTCAGCCGCTCGCCGGCGGGGATCCCCTTGGCAGGGTTTAGACGCAGGTCAAGCGGACCGTCGCGTTTAAATGTAAAGCCTCTTTCGGGATCGTCCAGCTGCATAGAAGACACCCCAAGATCCGCAAGCGCAAAATCAAAAAGGCCGGACTCCGCTGTTATTTGGTCGATATCCGCAAAGTTAATGTTATAAACTGAAAGTATTTCCTCCCCGTACCCAAGCGCGTTAAGACGCTTCTTGGCCTTGGCCGACTCGACCGCATCGACATCCGTGGCATACAAATGCCCGCGGTGATTCAAGCATTTGAGTATTTCTAAGGTGTGGCCGCCATAGCCCAGCGTTGCGTCCAGCCCTGTTTGCCCGGGCTCTATTTTCAGAAACTCCAGGATTTCCTTCACAAGAATAGGAATGTGCATCCCCGCCGGGGTATTGCGCTTTGCCCTGATCTTTGCAATGATCTCCGGATATTTTTCCGGATCGAGTTCCTTATATTTTTCTCTGAACGATTTCGGGTGCGTACCGCTGTATCGCACTCTCCGCTTATGCGGCTGTCCGCCTTCTTCCATTTTACCTCCCGGTACGGCCTGTCGCAGCTGAACAATACCTTTGTAACCGTTGAATACAGCTGCGGATTTTAGGAAACAATGAACAAATACCTTTGAATACAGCTGCGGATTTAAGGAAACAATGAAACAAATACCTTTGAATACAGCTGCGAATTTAAGGAGCCGGGCGTCCCTTACCCCCGGCGCAGCCTGTCAGCGTTTTGACGAAAAGCCGGGACTTGCCGACCCTGCCGACAAAGCTGAAGCCGCGCTTATGCAAAACGGCTTCGCCTGCGCCCGACACGGCATAGGCGTATACCGCCCTTACCCCGCGGCCCTCCCGCGCCTTAGCGTCCAGCATATCCGACAATCCGTCCATAAGCATCGCCGCCGCGCCCGTCCCCCTGTAAGCCCTTTTAACGGCTATCGAATATATCAGCAGCGGACAGCCAAAGGAATAGTCCGCGACTCCCTCCGCGCCGATATTGTCGTCGTAAACCGTCCGGCATTTAAGAAATTCGCGCTCCAGCTCTTCCGTCACGGGGAAAAACGAGATGTATCCCGCCAGCACGCCGCCGTCGTAAAGGAAAATGTACGAGTCACGGTTTTTGAAGTACCGCGCCCTTATACTCTCCCTGCCCGGCACGTACGCCCGGTCGTCATAGCATTCCGTATCGACCGCGATAACCTCGTCCAAAAATCCGCCGTCAAAGTATTTTTCCTGACTGCCCGAAACCAGTTCCATTTATTTCTCCGCGCCGCTCCTTTCAAGGCATACCAGCGTCTCGACGTTCGCCGTCTGCGGGAACATATCGAAAGGCTGAACGTATTCTAAGGTGTATGCTCCCGGCACGGTAAGCTGCTTTAAATCCCTTGCAAGGGTCGCCGGGTCGCACGAGATGTAGATTATCCTGTCCGCGCGGCATTTATTCAGCGCGCTTATCACCGCCGGGTCGCAGCCCTTTCTCGGCGGGTCCAGGACTACTATCAGCTTGCCGTCTTCCTGCCCGCCCGCCTTCGCCGCGCTGTCAGCCGTTTCCTTTCTGACCCTTCCGATAAGGGCAGGCAAGGCCTTGCCGCAGTCCGCCGTAATATTCTTGACGTTGGTTATGCCGTTCGCTTTCATCAGCATATCGGCGTCATGAGTCGCCTGAGGAACTATCTCCATGCCGTAAACGTACCGCGCCGGCTTTGCGAACATCGCCGTCATGATCCCTATGCCGCTGTAGGCGTCGATGACCGTGTCCGCCTTGCCCGCGCGCGCGATTTCGACGGCTTTAAAATACATCGCCTCCGAAACTTTGGCGTTGACCTGCAAAAAGCTGTCTATGCCGACCGAATAGCTGATGCCGCACGTACTCCCCTGCAGCTTTTCATCCCCGAAAAGCGCCAAAGTCCTGTCGCCCATGATCACGTTATTATGCACGGTGTTAATGCTTATAAGCAGGCTGAAATCATCGAAGCGTTTTGAAAGCGCCTCGATTAAGGCCTCCTGATGCGGCAAGGCGGCTCCGTTTATTACGGCGCATATTTGCAGCCCCCCGGAAAGGCGCCGCGCCACGATGTGCCTTATGAGGCCCTTTTTTGTATTTTCATCATAAACCGTGACGCCGTACTCTGTGATATATTGCCTGAATACGGCTATGATTTCATCCAGCCAGCCGCCGTGTATTGGGCAGGAATCTATGTTTGCGACATTGTGGGAACCCTTTTCATAGAAGCCGATAACGGTTTCACCGCCGCCAATGGATACCGGCAGCCCTGCCTTGTTGCGGCATCCGAAAGTATCGGGCGAGGGCACACACGGCAGCGGCTCAAAATCCAGGCCGCCGATTTTTTTCAGCGCGCCTGCGACAATGCCGGTCTTTATCTCCAATTGCTTTTGATAATCTATGTGCATCAGACTGCAGCCGCCGCACCTTGTATATGCCGGGCAGACAGGCGGCGTGCGATCGGGCGATGCCTTAATCACACGCGCAAGCTTTCCCAGCGCAAGGTTTTTCTTCTCGTGTACGATATCGATCTCCACTGTTTCGCCCGCTGCGGTAAAAGGCACAAACACGGACTTGCCGCTGTTTAAAACGCCTACGCCTTCCCCCTCTGAATTATATCGCTGTATCTTTACTATTTCTTTGCCGATCATATGAAAAACATTATATCATAATGAGCCGTATGTATAAAGGCTTTTATTATGAGCTCAGGTTCTTAAGCAGTCGCCTTTTGCGCCGCCCGTTTGCGTTTTATGGCGTGTTTTGTTATAATATGTAAAATGATTAAAAAAAGGCTGAGCTCAATTTTTATTTCCGCGCTGCTGGCCGCGGCGGTTTTTACCTGCGCGCTGCAAGGCTTATATTATTACGGCCTGTGTTCATATGAGTATACAGGTAACGTCCGCCCGTCGGCCGTTTATCAAAACTTCATAACCTCCGCCGTAAAACACGACTATTTCACCTCTCCCGCAGGCGTTTGCGTTGCCGGCAGCGGTGAAACAAAAAAAACCTTCGCCGCCGACAAAAATTTAGGCGTAATAATGTACGGCGCGGACGGCAGGATCGAAAAGACGTTTAAACGCGGCAACAGTAAATACGAATACGTTTTCGTATCCGGCAATAATATAATAACCCTTCAGGACGGGAAACCGGCGTTTTTCAACCCGGCGGGGTCAACCGGCTCCGACCAAAACAACGTCACGGTCACCGACCCGTCCGGCGCGGCGTCGTCACCCTGTGCGGCAATCGCAGTTTCCGGCGATATTATGTATCTTGCAAACGGCGGCACAGTGACAAAGGCGCGGCTGACCGCATCCGGCAGCGCGGTCTCTATAGCGGTCGAAAGCACATACAATACAGGCCTTACCGGCATTACCTCACTTGCGGCGGGCGGGAACAAGCTGATACTCGCCGCTGACCACGTCTTTGAATCCGCCGTATATTCCTACGACTTTATAAATGCCTTGCGAATGAAGATATTCCCGTCGGTATCCGGCCTTGCATGTTATACCGGATCGGACGAGAAGCTGTATGCGGCGGTCGCTTCCGGCAATTCGGTCAGGCTGCTGGACGCGTCAAGCGGCGCGGAAATCACTGACTTTGCCCCGCCGTCCGCCCTCTCCGCGGGAGGGATACAGTCGGCGTCGCATCTTTCGGTATCCGGCTCCGTCCTCTATGTATGCGATGCCTTTTCGCGCGCCGTCATAACCCTTACGCTTCCGTCGCTTGAATTCGGCGAGCTTTTATTCGCCTCGCAGGGCAGCGAGCCGGGATATCTTAACCGCAGTGAGGGCGTATGCGAATGGGACGGCAATCTGTATATCGCGGACACCGGGAACAACCGCATACAGGTCTTTTACCCGGACGGCAGCGTCAACATCTTCGGCAACGCAGGCGACGTCAGGCTGAAAAGCCCCTCGGCGGTCGCCGTCGATCCTTTGGGGAAAGTTTATACTGTTGACAGTCTTAACAGAGTTTGCGTATACAGCGCGGCGCCGGAATTCAAATTTGTGGCCTCGGCCGCCTTGCCCGGCGCGGCGGTCTCGGATATAGCCGCCTCGGCGGACGGACGGATCTTTATCGCGGACGCGGCAAGCGGCATGATACTTACCGCCGATACCGGCTCCGGGCTTGTTTTTTCCGATTACAAGGCGGTGAACCAGCCGGTTTCTTTAAGCGCATCGATAAATTCCGCCGCTCTCTTTGTCCTGGATTCCTCCGGCGGCGTTACGAAACTGGAGGACGCGCACGGTTCGGTTTCGGCTGAACCTCTCAATCTGCCGGTTACAGGCATAACCGCAATCGCCCAGGACTACGGCAATAATATCCTCGCGCTGGTTTCAGATCCCCTGCAGGAAAAAATAGAGATATACAGGCTCGGCGCAGCTCCAAACGGCGATTATTCAGTCTCGGCGGTCATTCCGCTGGAAGACCCGCTTACCTATGATTTCAAAACGTACGGCTTTCGCCGCATCAGCTTTTCCGCAATGAGCGGCAGCTTGTACCTTGCGGATAATATTAAGAGCCGGATCTACACGTTAGACGCAGCAGATACGGGCGCGCAATGGCTGGATCCGTCCGCCTTCCCCGGCGCCTCATCTTATTCCGACCGCACGGCGCTGACTGAATACAAGACCGCCGCGCTGACGCTTACCGTCCCGCTCTTTTCCCTGCCCGTGGCATCAAAGGCGTCCGAAACGATCCAGCGGGGCACAAGTGTGGTGGTTCTCAGCCGCGACCTGCCCGGCAACGCATATTTCTCCTATGTCTACCTGCCCTCGTTGAATAAGGCCGGGTATGTTATGCGCTCGCTGCTTGCGGCGGAGAATGCTGACGAAACGCCGGCTTTCACCGACGGCAGCGTATTCAACGACAATACGCCCGTATACAAATTCCCCGGCCGCCTTTCCCCCCGCCTGTTGAATCCGGACGGCGGCGACCTGCTGTTGGATAAGGGAGTAAAGGTCACGCTGCTGCCCTATTCCAAATCGGCGGATTCCGGCCCTGAAAGGTGGTATTGCATCCGGCTTGACGGGAGCGGTGAAATTGGTTTTGTCAACGTGCTGAATGTGTCAAATTATTTATACCAGCCTACCGCAGGGTTTTTAAGGACGAACGCGGACATAAAAAAGAACGCCGCTGACGGCGGCGAAGTAATATTGTTCGGGCTTTCCGGCAATGAGTACCACGCGTTGAACGTGCCGCCGCTTAATGACGGCGCAAGAGTACAGGTCGTAGGCACCTTTCGCGCAAATTCGAAATATACCGAGGTCATATACCAGGATCCCGATCTGGGGCTGATACAGGGCTATGTCCTGACAAAATACATTAAATACGACACGACAACCAATTTCCAGCTGACCATGCTGATATTGTCAATCGTTCTGCTCGCCGCCGTTGCCGCCGTCGCTTTTATTGTTATCCGGAAGAAAAACGCCGTCCGGCGCTGACGACGCCGCGGTCTCTTGAAACGCTCCGTCAAAGGCGATCTTGTTGACCGATATCTCATAGGCCGTCTTGGTCTCGGTCTCGGTCTCGCTGATACGCTTTTGGTATTCGCGGCTCTGTATCCTGCCCGTTACAAATATCTTTTTGCCGACCGCCGCCCCTTTTATAAAGCGCGCGTTCCTGCCCCACGCTATGCACGGGATATAGTCAGATTTATTGTATGCGCGGTTGACCGCCAAAAGGATGTCGCAGATCTCGCGCTTGAACGGCGTAGTGCGGTATATCGGCGGCTTGCATATGTACCCTTCCAGTTCCACCGTGTTCGGGTTCATATTCGGCGTCCTTTCCAGGACGTCGCGCACGAACACTGTCAGCATCAGCCTCGACCTGTCGCCTACTATTTTGTTATAGCTCCTGAACTGCCCCTCGACGGCTATTTCGCTGCCCGTACCGATCCCGCCCTCGGATATGAGCCTTTCGCTTATCGTGATCGGCAAAATGTCGTTGTGGTCGGAAAGCCGCGGCACGCTCAGCATCATCTCGTAAAACCCCTCGCCGTAAACCGCATGGCTGTAAACCGGCTGCGTCACTATCGTTCCGCAAAGTGTCACCTTGTTCGCGTTGTCTGAAGTCATAATTTCATCCTTAAAAAGTTATTTTGGGCTGTGAACCCTTTGTCCCCGGAATTTCCTTGCTTTGCTCCGTACGCGCCCCGCCCGTCACAGCGCACACGCGCAGTCATTACTGCTTTCCGGCGCGCATCGTACCGGCATGGTCTATGTAATAGTCGCCCTTTAACAGAAGCTCGCCCACAGTCACCGCCTTATACCCCTTGTTTTTAAGCCCCAGCAATATCGCCGGCAGCGCGTCAAGCGTATACTTCCCGTCGTTATGGAACAGCACGATCGAGCCCTTTTTGACCCTCCCGAGTACGCGCTGCGCCATCTCTGCCGCGGATAGATCCTTCCAGTCCAGCGAGTCCACGTCCCACTGGATCACAGACAGCTCCGCCCTTTTACACGCGTTCATCATCCTGTCGCTGTAATCGCCGAACGGCGCGCGGAACACTCTTACATCCTTGCCGGTAATATCCGTTATCGCCGACTTCGACGCGGCAAGGTCAAGGTCGAGCTGCGTATCGGAAAGCTTGGGCATATGCTGGTGCGTATTGCTGTGACAGCCGATCTCCAGCTCCGCCGCATCCATCTTTTTGACCAGCTCCGGATATTTTCTTGCCCAGAAGCCCACCAGGAAGAAAGTCGCTTTCGCGTCATATTCCTTCAGCGTGTCTATGATCCCCTCTGTCCTGTCCGCACCCCACGCGGCGTCAAAGGATATCGCAACCTTCGCCTCCTCCGTCCCGACATTGTAGACGGGCAGCTGCCGCGTCGTATACCCCATATATACCGCCGCAGCATCCGTATGTATCGCGGATACGGCGATCAGCGCTGCCGCCGCAATAAACGCCAGGGCAAGCATGATCGTCTTTTTTTTAATGACCCAAAACCGCATGATAATTTACGCGCTCCTCTTTATTAAGCAACCACTGAAAATTTAAGTTAAATTTACAGCTGCGTCTTTTTCGCCTGAAAACATCTTCTTTTTTTGCAAATAGTTCTACTATTTACTGCAAAAACAAGCCGTTTTCATACTGAAAAATACTTGCTTTAAATTCACCTCATTTATTCATTGTTTCCTTAACGAATATGCGATTAAGTAAGGTTTTGGAAGCGTCCTAAGTTTTTTGTGGACAATTAGGGCGCTTCAAAACCTTTTTAATCGAACATACTTTTTTGCTTTTCTTATTTTTTCCGGTTTATTTCGTTTTTTTGAC
>JAVBLK010000045.1:0-9382 GCA_031553565.1 Eubacteriales bacterium | reverse complement strand
CGGCTGCTTTCGGCATCTTTTTGTACAGCTTCTAAATTCCCGCCTTGTCAATGCCCCGGCATTGCCTGCGGCGGCAATTTAAAATCTGTATCAAAAATCTGTCCGAAATCAGCTCGAGTATTTATTCATTGTTTCCTTAATTATAGCACAAGCTGAGCGGCTTTAATCAAAATCTTGCGTATGTTCGTGGAAACTATACAAAAATTATGATATAATCTAAGCAGGAGCGGAAAATGAAAATTATTTCAAAATACACCTTGCCCGGCTATGTCGATTATATCCTCAGGTACGTTTACATTTTTTATTCGGCAGCGATCCTGCTTTCTTCGGCTGTCTTTGTTTTTTCGGCGGTAAACGCGGCAATGACCGGCGATATAATTTCGCAATTAGCCGCGCTGGCAATTTCGTTTTTTGTCGCGTTTGTTTTGGCTCTTATACTGCGCTCCATAATAAAGACGCGCAAAACGCACTATTTGAATCACATAAACAGCACTTACCGGTACGAGGAAACAGAATTCGGGGATGAGGGCATTACCTGCGCGGATTTCAGCCACTTCTATTTCAGCCGCCATTTTATTAAATATCGGGATATACGTAAGGCCGTATTTACAAAAGACGCAGTTTACATACGGTTTATGAACGTTTATAACGCTTTTTCCCGCGCCGCCCTCGATGCTGACAGCGAAGCGCGCCTAATCGCACTTTTAAGTCAAAAGCTTAATAAAAAGCAATTCAATCCCGGCAGAATCCCTAAAAAAAATGTTGCCGGAGTAAAAGAAATAACGCTTGTGCCCGAACGGGAAACCGCGGACGTTTTCCCGCCCACTCACACGGCTTTCACGCTTTCGGCGGCCGACTTGGATTTTATAGTAAAATACAACCATTTGACGGGAAAGCGCAACAGGCAGGTTCTGTTTTTCTGCTCTTTTTTCTTTTTCGCCGCGTTGTTTCTTGTTATCGGGTTAACGGCAGGTGAATATCTTGAAGATTTTACTTCCTTTGTTCTAACTCTGTCGTACGTATTACTCGGCACAAGCGCGTTGTTTTTGTTTATATTCCTTCTCAACCGCGGAGTTAACAGAAAGAGCGCCAAAACCTTCGGCTCGGCGGAAATCACCGTGACGGACTTCTTTGTAACCTTTAAAATCAGCTATATCTGCGGCACCGTTATGCAGACAAGCTATAACTTTGCCGCTATTACAAGCGCGGCAGAATTTAAGGATTATATTGTCTGCTCGACCGTGGCGGGCTTCATTATCATACCGAAAGCGGGAATATTGAACAGTATGGAAATGCTGCGCCAAATATTCCATAAGGAACTCGGCCCTAAATTCCGCTGCTTCCCCGACAAGGGATGACAATGTGCGCGCATCAAAAAATCTGTAAACTTTATATAAAAAAACAACCCCGCGCTGATTTTTCAGGCGGGGTCATGTATTAAAAACTGCTCTTGCTGTTGCGTTTTTTTGCTGCCTCGGACTTTTTCTTGCGCTTTACCGAAGGCTTTTCATAGTGCTCCTTCTTTCTGAGGTCGCCCATGATATTGTCCTTTTGGCATTTCCTTTTAAAACGCTTTAACGCGTTGTCCAGGGACTCGTTGTCGCCGACTTTGATTGTAGACATATAAATTCAACCTCCTTCCCGCGCACGGTCAGATTGCCTTTTTCGCATATCTTTTCACAAAAGAAAAGGATGTGCAACCTAAAGCATAGGGATTATAATACAGACATATACTTTTTGTCAAGAAAACAAAAGCGGTTTCCGGAATTTTACCGGAGACCGCTTCAAGCATTGTGTTCCCGGCCCGATCGATCCCGGAACAATCTGACCGTTATGCCTAAGTAAACGCTGATTAAATGAGATAAATTTTGACCGGGTATTTTTCAGGCATAAAACGGCTTGTTTTTGAAGGCAATAGCAGAGCTATTGACAAAAAAAGAAGATGTCGAAAAAGACGATGCGTCAAAGTTCTATCAAATTAATCAGCGGTTACCTAAGTAGGTGTCAAGCGGTCAAATCAGATTATTGCTGCCCCTTTACCTTGCGGGCGGAAATGAACTGCGCCGCGTTTATCCGGCTGACGGTATCGGCAATCGCGTTCGCAACGGCGTCGCACCTGCCGTACTCGCTGCGTACCGCCATGATTTCCTTTAAAGTGTTATGCAGCGCCTCGCGGCATTTATCGCGGTAGACGTTATAACGCTTGACTATCTGCCATTTGCGCCACAGCTGCCTTAAGCAGAAAAAACCGTATGCGCATACCGCCGCCAACGTTATGATGAAGAAAAATATATTGATGCCCTTAAGCGGGAACAATGTGCCGGTCGCAAGCTGGGCGATGATCCCGCCGAGGATAAGTATCCCTAACGCGTACCAAAGCGGCAGCCTTAACCTCTTTTCCTCTTTATGCCGGATCTTTTTGACGTGCGCGTCAATGCTTTGGCGCAATTCGTCGGGATTCTCACCGCTGACAGTTTCGCCGCGCCACTCGTCGATCTTAAGCAGCACTTTTTCAGGCGTGTTCTTACGTATCTCGGCCGTCATTTCCCGGTAAGAGCTTTCGATCAGCGTGTTGCAGTACGCAAAAGACATCTTGCGCGCGTTCGCCGTCGCGCTGACGGTCTCGGGCGTCTGGCAGGCGTAAGACATCATATCCAGAAAGCTGTAGCGAGTTTCTAAGGCGTCGGATTCGACCTCGAACACGCGCTTTGCCAGCGTTTCGTTGCCGTCGTTTTCGATAAGCAAAAGGTTGTATTTCTCTTCCTTTTTAAGCTGAAGTTCCTCGGCGTCAAAGTTTGTGACAAGGTTGGTAAGGAGTGAGTCTATCTCGTCCTTCATACTATCGAACCGGTCGCCCTGCGCGTCGAACACCGATTTGAACAGCTCGTAGATAATTACGTGCAGACGGCCGAAGCTTAACGCTTCCAAAAGAGGCACGGCGTTTTCGGCGTAAAGCACGATATGAGGGAATTCCTCTTTGGCGGGCTCCGGCTTTCTGGTAAGGTAAAAGCGCACCCACTTCTGCTTTTGCGAGGCGACATATTCCATGTCCTGCATCATGCGGTCCTTCCACTCGTAAAAGGTGTCGATCAGCAGTTTTTGCGTATCCGCGCCGAACAAGCCTTCCGAAAACGCGTTTATTATAACGATCAGCTTGCGCTCTAAATCGTAAGGGTTTTGTTTTAACAGATAGCGGCGCATCCATTGCAGGCTCTCGTTCAGCATCCCCATACGGCGCGTCACCAGCGCGAAGAACATGCAGGTCTTTTCCTCGTCGCGGCGCATCGCCTCTTCCATCGCCCGGCTTGCCAGCTCCCGATTTTCATTGAACTGCGCGCCGATCGTGACCAAACACGGCGCCAACCAGTATTTGGGCGCGGCCAGCATCAGCTCCTCGGTGCAGTTCAAAAAGCTTTCGCGCCGCACAATCTGCGCGTCGTCCGCCTGCAAAATACTGACCGCATAGCGGCGGATGCTCTCGTTGTTGCCGAATTTTTTCTGTATTTCCTGACGGACGCGGATAAGGTCGCTGGAGGCGTACTGCTTTCTTGTCGCGCGCGTGGAGAATTCTATGTATTCGTTGAGCCGGCTCGAGACCGCCTCGATCGCCGAATAGACCTTGGTGATGTCCGCTTTTACGCCTGTTATCTCGCCTATAAGCTTGTTTTCGGTCGCGGCGATCTCCGTCTTCAGCGCCGCCCCGCTGCCCTCGATGTAGCGGCGCAACGGCTCCAACGCGTCGACCGGGCCGCTTGGCGCAGGCGGCGCAAGGCTTCCGGACGACTGCGCCGGAAAAAATGCGTCCTTTTTTTCGGCGTTAAAAAGGCCGGCTATTTCATCGATCTGGTTCTTTTCATCTTTATCGCGGTTCATATGTATATAATAGCATATATACGCGGTATAAGTAAATACCGGAAAAATCTTTAGTAAATTTTAATGTGGTGCCAGCGCGTGCGGATGCTTTGTTCTGCCATACTTTGCTTTTTTCAGTTTTGCCGCTGCAGCGCGGCGCACTTATTCGTTCGTTTGCAGCTGTGCGGCAACGGCCGCAGCTTCCCCGCGCTTGAACAGGGTTTTATAATAGTCGCAGGTTTCGATAAGATCCTTGTGCGCGCCGCGGGCGATTATTTCACCGTCGTCAAGTACAAACACCTCGTCGCACCGCCGCATAATATTCAGCCGGTGCGCGATCACAAGGACTATTTTGGTCTTTTTCAGTTCCAGCAGCAGGTCGTTTATCCTGGTCAGGTTCGCCTTGTCGAGCGCGCTGGTCGCCTCGTCAAACAGGATCACGTCGGTGTTTTTAAGTATCGCGCGCGCGATCTCCATCCGCTGCTTCTGCCCGCCGGACAGGTTAGAGCCGCTCTCCCCTATCATCGTTTCGTAGCCGCGCTCCATCTCCATGATCTCATCGTGCAGCTGCGCCGCCCTGCAGGCCTCAATGACTTCCGCGTCGGATGCGTCAGGCCGGGCAAAGCGCACGTTGTCCATCACCGTTTCGTTAAAAATATACGGATCCTGCAGCACGGGGGTTATGTGGCCGCGGACCGCCGGTTCGGACAATTCCCCTATCGGAACGCCGTTTATCAGGATGTCGCCCGACTGATGGTTGAAATAGCGTAACAGCAGCGAAAAAATCGTGCTCTTGCCGCTGCCGCTCTTGCCCACAAAGCCCACCAAGGAGTTTTTGCCCGCCGAAAGGTCTATATCCTTTAATACCTTGCGGCTGTCGTCATAGCCGAACGCGACGTTTTTAAACTCTATCGTTTCTATGCTGCCGGAAAGCTCCCTGTCCCCGAATACATCGGTGCTTTCCTTGGGCGCGGCCAGAATATCGTTCATGCGTTTTGCAGCAAGCTCGCCGTTTTCGAAGTTGCTTCTAAGGCGCGCGACTCCGTTTACAAGGTCGTATATATTGCCGCGGTAGTTGTACACGACCAGCGCGGCCAAAACCTCTATCTGTCCGCGCGGCACCAGGTACAGACCGGCGATAAGCAGCAGCAAAAGCTCCAGCGCGGCCTTTATCACGGCAACGGTTTTTGTCATTCCCTTATCGAACAGCTCCCGCCGGGATTTTAACGCGGCATAGTTTTCGGTCAAAGAGCGGTGCCGCGCCATTGCCGCCGCCGCGCCGTTCATGCCTTTTATTTCCTTTATTCCCTTGAACAGCTCGTTCTCATTGGCTTTCGTCCGCTCGTTTGCGCGCTTCATCATACGCTTGTTTTTAAGCAATCTGGTTACGCGGAAATACTCGGTGAATACGATGACCGCAACCCCAAATACCAGGATCAGCCCCAGCTGCCATTGCAGCACCGAAATGTACGCGATAAAGGTCAGGTTGGCAAAAAGCTGCACGATGGCCTCGGCGTTATCCAGGAACAGCACGCACGCTTCCTTGGAGTCGTCGAAAAACCGCTCGGAAAAATACCCGGAGCCCGCGCTGTATATAAACGGCAGCTTCAGCCGCAGCATCCGCCAGGCCTGCGCGTGCCGGAAATCGCGGAAAAGCCCCGCCGATATCCTGGTGTACAGAAATTCCGCCGCGAAGTTCAGCGCCGCCCACAGAATGACCGCCAGAAAGAGCGCGACGGCATATTTTGCCATCAGCCCGAATTTTTCGGCCGTGAACTCTACTATTATATTGGATGAAAGGAATGGGTAGGTCAGCACGACCGCCGCTGATAGCAGGCTTAAGCCTATGTATGCGGCAAGCCGCCCCCGGTAAGGGCGGTAAAAAGTCCGCAGCGACTTTAGGTTTTCATACCGTTTCCCCATATAGATATTGTATAACTAATAAGCCGGATTGTAAACGACATATTTGAAGTTTTGCCCGTGCGGCATGCAATATTAGATCATGAATAAAGGCAGTCCTTTTACTATGATTTATCAATATCGTTTCACTCTCCCTATAACTGAACGTAAAGAATTCATCCATCACTAAAAATTCTCTCTCGCTCAAGTTGGATTGTTTTTTACTGTTTTTGGATTATTTAATCCAAATATTTTCTTTTCACTTTGTTATTCAACTTTATGCCGGGTTAATATTCAGTTGCTAGTAAATACAAATATTCCTCCATAGACATCAGAATCAATTACAATAAAATACGGAATCCAGGCCTCTAAATAAAATGTCTCCGCGAACCAAGAGCTACCGTAAAAATAGCCCATCCACTCTACATCCACCGATGTCACCTTATGTATATGCAAATGGACTCCGCTCTGTGTCGATGAGAAAAAGCTGTAATAGCCGCTTGCATTTGGCAAAAGTATAAATAGCTTGGCAGAAGACATCGTCTCGTGTATAAATGTAAAATCAGGATAATATACCGGCAAATTATTTAGATAATCTTGAGAGATTGGCAATGTCCATTTTGCATACAAGGTTGTGCTATTCTCGACATCATATGTCCGAACGCTTGACATATTTGCGTCGTAATATTGCTTTCCGTCCGCGGAATAATATCCTGCAAATTCATATGCATATTTCTCAGGTGCGGTCGCCTCCGGCATTGGCAAACTGTATATTGCAGTTACACTTGCCGTGCCGCCGTTGCCGCTGTTTGGATCCAGTACTATATTGTAACTTGCATACCACCTGGCATATAGAGTTATGTTCTCACTATTATTATAAATTCGCATACTTTTCATGTTCTTGTCATAGTATTGAGTGCCCCCGCCATCCGGCGCAGAGTAATAGCCAGCAAATAAATATGTTGCTTTTGTCGGAGCTGTTGCTGCAGGCATAGATAACCCTGTAAACACATTGGCAGACGATGTGCCTCCAACGCCACCTTCTTTATTAAACGTTATGGTTTGAACACTAGAGCTTAAAGACTTTAGCATGTTCAACCTTCCGCCCGTTGAACAATATCCGCTTAGCTGTGGTAATTCATCAACGCTGTTCAATATCTTTTCTTTTACCATAGAGCTGTT
Organism: Eubacteriales bacterium; assembly: GCA_031553565.1. Classification (GTDB taxonomy): domain Bacteria; phylum Bacillota; class Clostridia; order Christensenellales; family DUVY01; genus JAVBLK01. The sequence continues at coordinate 2,449 of JAVBLK010000045.1, read as the reverse complement.
CATTTGAGGATATAATGACATTGTCATCGCGACAGCTGCAGTAACGAACGGCGCAGCGAAAGAAGTTCCGCTGACTGACGTATAAGTATTTGATTGTGTTTCATTGTAATTCGATGTACAAATCATTGTGCCAGGGGCAAAAAGGTGAACCGCTCTTAATCCGAAATTCGATCCGGGAGCAGAAACGCTCCATCCCGGATCAGGCCTTAGTGCAATATTTTCGTCTTCCGAGACAGTAGTAGCACCTACCGTAATAATATTATCAAGATGATCCGGATGATGCGGGTCTGCCCATGATGCAGGATATAAATGTTTATTATAATTGTCGGGATTATAATCAATATCGTACGCAAAGTTGTTTGAAGAAGTAATTAATAATCCGGGATACTTTTCTATTGCGTCATACATACACTCATAATATTGTTCGCCCAGACATTCATCGTGCCCGCAATTACATAAGAGTATTTTTTGCGAACCGTCTTGAAACTGCAATACAGGCTTTAAGGCACTGTGATTGAAAAATGCACTTAGATTTAAGACGTCAATGCCCTTTGCTGTGGCAAACCTGATTGCGTTTATTACCGCTCCCTGTAATATATTTCTATCCGAAATTTGCAAAGATATTAACTTAATTTTTGTGTTCGTGCTACTGGCAATGACGCCAGCAACTTGTGTGCCGTGTGGGTTCGGCACAAAGTAAGGCCTGTCATCTGCCGGCGTTGGAATCAGCTGCGGCACTTCATCAGGGTAATCTGAATTTGTTAAAAAATTTCTATGTAATGTCGTGCTAAGATTATGTGGGTTGCTCTCATATAATCGTCCGGAAAAAGCTTCATGTGCACCATCAATACCTGTATCCAGCACTCCTACTTTAATTTCTCTTCCATTATAATTATTTGCATACTCTATAGCATTTGACAGTTTTATAACATCGACGTTTTCATATAAGCAGCTTTGTTCCTGATCTGTATTCGCATTACTGTGTCCGTATGCCGCGCTATCGCAACTCGTATTCTTACAGCTAAAATTATTTGCAGCGCGAACGATATTTGCCGAACCGATCAAGGCGATTGCCAATAATGTAAATATGCTTATTCTAACAAGCCGTCTTATGCTTTTTTTCATGTTCTTTTATCCTTTTATATATTGCTTTATGCCATATCGCGGTTTACCGAATATGCAAAATCGAGTTTTTCTATCTTTTCAATAATTTTACCTAAGCTTTGAATTTCCGAGCAATATGCTATCAATTCAATACTTGGTCCCGTTTCAGGCATGCCATATTGTTTTATTAATGTCTGAACATAGTGCAAACTCAATGTACCGGTTTCTATTTCGCTAAAATCTTCAATTGCGAAAAGCTTGTTGCGAAACGCCAAGTCAATTTCAATTGTGATTATGAATCGCCCTTCAACATTCCGTTCCATAAACTTATTACTAGTGATGCGTTTTTCATCTTCAGGTGTCGCTTCGGCTAAATAATCGAAATTATTTTGCCACGCCCAAAACCCCATCCTATGTATCTTTTCTAACGCTGCATCCACATGTTCTTGTCCTTTCACCGTAAGATTGACTGCATAATACAGATCTTCAGTGTTCAGTGTGCCAAAAGGGCGTCCTCGAGCGTACGAAACAGATCTTTGATTGACCCATAAAACCTGCGCAACATCAATATCCTTAAAATCATTCGGGGTGAGTATATAGTCGTCCGGATCCATATCATCCCCAAAAACATCCTCGGGAATGTTTTTTTCCGGGAATATATACGAAAATAAACTAGGTAGCGTTCGCAAAATTATCGTTTCGCTGTTCATAAAACTTTTCAACGGTGATACAACCTTTCCCTTTTGCGGTACTGCATCTATTGCCCGTTTGGCTCCTGTGACCGCGGCGTCAACACTTTGCTTGTCTTTTGCCTCATCTATTGCGGCTTTCGCGTCTTCCGCAAGCCCAGCTATTGCCTCCCAGTTTTCTAAAAAGTAGTTTCCTGCATCTTTTTCGACAGCGTATGTTTCGATTTCGTTTTTACTTGCAGCCTTATATTCTGCCAAATCAAATACATCGCAGCACCCGACAAACATCACCAATATCAGCCCGGCAAAAATAACGCCTGCGATTCGCGTTCTTATTCTCATAAAAATCCTCCCTGCGTTGAATCAATTGTACTTTATTATTCAGTGCGAATCTACACCTGTAACCTAATACACACAAAAAAAGGCACGTTTTACACTATTTTTGGATATTAACGTTTGCCCCGCTTAACTAATGTGATGCCAAAAAAAGTTAGACTAACATTTAGATTATTAAAGAAACAATGAATAAATACTCGAGCTGAATTCGGACAGATTTTTGATACAGATTTTAAATTGCCGCCGCAGGCAATGCCGGGGCATTGACAAGGCGGGAATTTAGAAGCTAAGTAAACGCTGATTAAATGAGCGAGATTTTG
>JAVBLK010000007.1:0-55576 GCA_031553565.1 Eubacteriales bacterium | reverse complement strand
GGAAACAATGAACAAATACCTTTGAATTTGGCTGTGGATTTTTGAGATAAAAATTGACGGACACGCGCAGACAATATCGGGATATTGGCAAGCGGGTCCGGCGGTTTTTAGCCAAAAAGACACGCCACATTCAAAGATTGCCCGTTATTTCATTCCTTTTTATGCTGTTTTTAGTTTTATCCCGCGCCGTATCAGCATCAGCAGGTTTACCGATGTGAATAAGATGCGAAAAAGGCTGTCGTTCTTTTCGCCGCCCCGGTATCGTACACGCTTCCAGCCGAATTTGTTTTTGATTATGTGGAAAGCGTGTTCTACCCCGCGCCTGTCGGCGCGTTCCTGGCAATAATAAGGCTCTATTAACGCAGTCCACTCCTTAAACGGCACTATGCTTTCCATATCCGCTAAAAATTTTTGCTTCTGTGTCGCTTTCGCTCCCGATTGCAATAATTCGCCTATTCCAACCTGTTTTTCCATATGGATATTATATCATTTTTATGGCGAAAACTCCATTGAATAAGCCTTTTCGGCTGCTTTCGGCATCTTTTTGTACAGCTTCCAAATTCCCGCCTTGTCAATGCCCCGGCATTGCCCGCGGCGGCAATTTAAAATCTGTATCAAAAATCTGTCCGAAATCAGCTCGAGTATTTATTCATTGTTTCCTTAATATTAACACAGAATATGATTATTTGACAATTTATTTGTTTTTAAGTATAATGAACAGTATTAAAATATATCATAGCAAACTCTGGTTAAAATATTTTGTATTAATCAGCGGTTACCATAGGAAACCGGCGTTTCTTTAGTTTCCTTTTGCGGCTCCCGGGGACAAATAATTAATGGATTTTTACAATATTATTCAGAGCGAATTAAAGGTCTATATCAATACCATAATTATGCGCGCCCTTTTCGAGGGCGATAAGTACGGTTATGAGATCTGCAAAGAGATCGAGACGCGCACCAGCGGTCAGTATAAGATCAAGCAGCCCACTCTGTACAGCACGTTAAAGCGGCTGGAGGCGCAGGGTTTTATAAAATCGTACGAGGACGAGTCCGTCACCCACGGCGGAAAACGCAGATACTACAGCCTGACCGATATGGGCCTGGAAACATTTACAAAGAGCCAGAACGACTGGGAGTACTCGCGCACAGTTATGGACAGGCTGATCAGCGACAAGGACGTGGATCTTTCCGCCTATCCCCCCGTCGAGCTGCCAAAGCGCATTTCCCGTCCCAAGGCTAAGAAAGCCGCGGACGAGCAGCCTGAAAAAGCAACGCCGGACTACAACGGAGCGTCAGAAACGGCACACGACAGCGCGGCAGCCTCCGAGCCTCTTAAGGACGAGACTGATTACAGCCTTTTGGCGCGTCCCGTGCAAAAGGACGCATACGCCGAATATGCCGGCGGCGCAAGCTACGCATCCGAGCTGCAAAACCAGATCTTTATCGAGGACGCGGCAACATTGATGAATATCAACGATGCCGAATTTTCGCTTATATACCGCGAAAACCCTTATGATTCCAAGGAAACTGCGCCTTACGAGCCGGAATATGAAAAACCGCAAACGATATTCAGTTCAATAAATGATCAACAGGCCGGGACTGCCGCAGTAAACGACTTCCCCCCCGCCCCGATCGCGGAAAAAGAATCGGATGCGGTGTTCCTGCCGCCGCCCGAGCCCGAACCCGAGCCTGCCCGTCATACTTTACGGCGTTCGGCGTTGTTTGAAAGAAGCGCTTCCTCGCAGTCGGACGACGACCAGAAACAGAGCTACATAGACGTCGAATATAAGAATATCCTCTCGCGCTATGTAAGGTTCAATGTGGAAAGCAGCGGGGAGCTGCCTGCATCGGCAGCTGCGCTGAAATTTTCGTCCGAGCCGGCGGCACAGCCGCAGGTCAAGATCATAAACCGCAGCGCGGACGACGACGGCCTGGACGACATACGGGTGCGCCAGCACAATAAAAACGCGAATATCCGGTACACACAGCAGAATTATGTGTATGTCAATAAATTAGGGCTTATGAAGAGCGTTATTTTATCCGCGATCATGCTGCTGGAGGTTTTGGCGTACTATCTTATTTTCGACGTATTTATGGGCAGGGTGGTCGCCGCCGAGCGTTTTTATTTTTTCATTGCCGGAGTTGTCGCGATACTGCCTCTTATCTATTCGCTTACGGCTTATGCGATCGACCCCGACAAAAAGAAGCGTGCGCATTCTTATATAGAGAACCTGTTGATATTCCTTTTTGCCGCGTTGGTATCGGCTCTGGCGGTCTTTTTAATATGCGGCTGGGCGTTCGGCATGACGCGCAACAATATGGAAGAGTTCTATGTCCGCTTCGGTCTCTTCGCCCTGCTGTCCACAGGCTTTATAATCAACTCGGTCATTTTTTCGATCATACACAGATCCAGGCGGTACGCGGTGTAGCCTTGCGGCGAAAAGAAAATCCATGAAAAATTCTGAAAGGGCGCCCCTTTTTAAGGACGCCCTTACTTTATGCCGCTATAAATGTATTTATACCGAATGTTTTCTGTAAATATGATTCTTACAGCAGATAATTTAATCCGTTTACTCCTCTGACTCCGCAAAGGGCGTTTCTATCAGTTTATCCAGATCCTTTTGCAGTAAGGCCACCTTGCCGGAAGCTTTATTCACTGTTTCCAAACAGTCGCGGGTGATCAGTACGCCCTTTTCAAATTCCTTGATTCCGTCGTCAAGCGGCGTGGTCTTGTCCTCCAGCTTTTGGATGATTTTTTGCAGTTCCTTTAAGGATTCCTCGAAATTCATACTCTTTTCACTTCCTTTACCTTGGTGTACGCAATGCCGTCCTTCAAATAAACGTCCAGGTCGTCGCCGGGCCCTAGCTGCCCCGCGCTGTATATGGGTACTTTTGCAAAAAGCTTTGCGTAGCCGCTTTCAAGCAGGCTTAAGGGGTTGGATTTTTCCAGCCGGATCTTATGCTGGCTGAGCCGGTTCAACCGGTCAGTAAGGAACGCCTCGGACAGCAGCTTCAGTCTGGCCGCACGCGTAATAACCATGTTGCGCTTTTCCGTAAATATATTCTTGAACAGCCTGTTCATTATTTCTGCCGACATATACAGGGCGGAATGCTTTTGCGAAATAAAAAGCCTGAAGGTGCGCGACATTCTTTCCGCCGCCGCTTTAACTGCGGCAACCGCGCCGTATATATCTGCGGTGACCATTGCTGCCGCCGCCGTGGGCGTAGCCGCCCTCACATCCGCCGCCAAATCGCATAATGTCGTATCGGTCTCGTGCCCGACCGCCGAAACCACGGGCAGTACGCTTGCCGCCACGGCGCGTACGACGGTTTCAGAGTTGAAGTTTTCCAGGTCCTCGGTCGCGCCGCCGCCGCGCGCGACGATTATTAATTCCGCGCCGGTGCCGTACTTATTCAACGCCGTTACCGCCGCGGCGATCTCTTGATCCGCGCCGGCGCCCTGGACCCTGACTGGATATATAAGTATATCGCACAGCGGGTCGCGCCGCCTTGCGGTAGTGATTATGTCGTGTATGACCGCCCCTTCAGGGCTGGTTACGACCGCGAACCTGCGCGCGGACGACGGTATCGCTTTTTTGCGCGCTGCGTCAAAAAGCCCTTCACTTGACAGGGCGGCCTTAAGCTTTAAAAAACGCTCGTAAAGCTCGCCGCGGCCGACCGGCCTTACGGACATGACCGAGAATTTTAAGGAACCGTATTTTTTAGAATATTGCGGCGTGCCGGTCACCGCGACCTTTTCGCCGTCCCTGGGCAGATATTCTGAACCGCGGAAATCATAGAACATACATGAAAGCTGCGCCGCGCTGTCCTTAAGCACGAAAAAAGCGGTCTTACCCGAAAAAGAAAGGCCGCTGACCTCGCCCTCCACGCTGATATTGTGGATAATCTCTTCCTCGGATAAAAGCCGTTCGATATAGCTGTTTAGTTGTTCTATCGTATAAGTTTTCATTATGCTGACTCGCGCCAATCGCGAATTTTTTAGGCATAAAAAATTCGGCGCGAACTACTGTAAGAGTCCTTTTCAGGGAAACCCTGAAAAGTCAGATTAGTTTATTAAATTTATTTGCAATGCTATTGAAATGTGAGTGTTTTGTTTTCTACTTTATCAGCTTATGTTCCGCTTCACTTATGGTATTTTCCATCAGCATTACTATTGTCATGGGGCCTACGCCGCCCGGAACGGGCGTAATGTATGATGCGACCTTTTCAGCCGAAGGGAAATCTACGTCGCCGTACAGCTTGCCGTCAACGCGGTTCATACCTACGTCGATCACGATCGCGCCTTTCTTGATCATTTCACCCGATATAAAACGGTCCTTGCCGACGGCAACGACCAAAATATCCGCATTTTTTGTAAAGCTTGCAATATCGGCGGTGCGGCTGTGGCATATAGTAACGGTCGCGTTTTCGGCAAGCAGCAGCATGGCTACCGGTTTGCCTACGATATTACTGCGGCCGATCACAACTGCGTTTTTCCCGGCGATCTTCTGCCCTGTCGATTTTATAAGGCTGATGATCCCCGCGGGCGTGCATGCGGGCACACAAGGCCGCCCAAGGAACAGGTTCCCCGCGTTAACGCTGTGAAAGCCGTCCGCATCCTTTTCCGGCGATATCAGAGACAGCAGCCTGGGCTCGTTCATGCCCTGCGGCAGCGGCAGCTGCACAAGTATACCGTCGATATTAACGTCCGCGTTCAGTGTTTTTATAAGCTCGGCAACCTTTTCCTCGTCGTCGCCCGCGTTAAAATGATACGATAACGATTTGATGCCGATCTCCTGGCACGCTGCGACCTTGTTCTTCACATATATCGCGCTGGCAGGGTTCTCCCCCGCCATGATCACTGCCAGGGTTACAGTCTTGCCTTTTTTTAAGAGCGCGGCCGTACGTGCCTTTAACTGTTGTTTGATCTCCTGCGAAAGGAGCTTGCCGTCAATAATTTTTGCCATAGTAAATATTATTCCTTTTCCGTGGACTTCGTAAGATATGAGGTTAAACCCATCGCCTTAAGGCAAAAGCTTCAGGTAGTCCGTTGTCATTGCGAGGAGCCGTCAGCGGTTAATTGGTGAGAGAAAAAGTAATTAGGCGGCGACGCGGCAATCCAGGAAGAAAGCTGGATTGCTTCGTCGCAAGGCTCCTCGCAATGACGGGCGACTGGATTGCTTTTATCTCAAGGCACCTCGCAATGACGGGCGACTGGATTGCTTTTATCTCAAGGCTCCTCGCGTGATAATAAGTCAGAACAATCTTTAGACGGCTTCAGCCGTTCCAAAAACCTACCTGCATCAGCCGTACGAGTTCAGTTCCGCTTGTATACGCCGGTTTATTGGGCGGCGTTTACCCCCGCAATGATTTTTGCCAATACCCCGTTTACGAACGAGTAACTCTTTTCGGCGGAAAAGGTTTTAGCCAGTTCTACCGCTTCGTTTGCCGAAACCGCACCCGATATGCCCTTATAAAAGCATATTTCAAATACAGAAAGCACCAGGATCGCAAGGTCTACCTTGTAAATACGCCCGGTCCGGTACCCTTCGGTATTCTTTTCGATGATCGCCAGTATCTCGTCGTATTTGTCTGTCGTTCCGTTATAAACGTCGGCTATATACGATAAATCATCGGAAGAGAAATCTTCCGATGACGTAAGGTTTTTATAGGTCAGTTCGTTTTTTCTTCCGCTGATTATGAATTCGTAAACAAGTTTCAACGCTGTTTCGCGCGCGGTCTTTCTGCTCATGCTTTTGTGTTTCTCCGTGGTGCAAAGTATTTTTTTATCAGCCGTTTATATCCTACAGCTTGAAAGGCGGCGGGTCGCCGGGATCGACCTTCTGTTTCGCCGGCTTTGCCGCAGTACCGCCTGCCGTAGTTTTCTTTTTCAGCGCCGATGCCGCCGCGGGAGCCTTGGCCGAACTCTTCTGTGAAGCCGGCTTGGCGGTTGTAACCTTGATCAGCGGCTCTTCCTTAGGCTGATTATCCACGCGCAGAACGGTGCTTTGCGCGGCGGCGCTCTCGGTGGCGGCGCTGTGCAAGGTGTATGAGGGCTCCGGGTCTTTTATGGATTCTCCGGCATTGGCGGGCTTGATTTCAACCGCAGGCTCCGGCTCGGGCTCCGGTGCGAAATACTGCGCCGGGCTTTCATACGCCGGCTCGGAGGCCGTAGGCAGGATGTATGCGCCGCCGGTTTCAAGGGCGGGCGCGGCCGAAACCGCAGCCGAAAGCTCCATAGCCGTCCGGGCCTCCTGCTTTGCTTCGTCCACGTTCTCGCTGCTCTTGACCTTGCCAATATTCACCTGTATTCCGGCAAAGCTGATCCCGTAAACGTCCGCGCAAAGCTTTTCGCACATTAACTTCAGCTCGGTCGCAGCCTCGTTTGCGTTGCGGTAAGCGATATTTATCTTCAGCATAAGGACATAGCCGGAGGATGTAGCTTGCAGTTTCATTTTCTTAAGCGCAACGCCCTGGCATGCCGCCGCGGCTTTCTTTACAAGCCGGTATATTTTGCCCTCGCCGATGTTTACGCAAAAACGCTTCTCGTCATAAATGACGATGCCGCGCGCTTTTTTGCCGGACGCCGCGATTGCCATAACCACGACCGAAAGGACGACGAACAGTCCCGCGCACCCGTATGCGACATATTTCAGGTACTCCGTATCCTTGAGTTGCGCGATATCGAATTTATCAAATATGTAAAATCCGATGGCGGCAAAGGCCGCAAGGCCGAATAAGAACTGCAGGAAAGCGACAAACCATTTCAGAAACCTTTTCATACACATCTCCTTTGCGGGCAAATAGCAGGTTTGATACGGACTGCGCCCGACCCCGCTCTTTGCCCGCAAAATGTCAGAGCAGAGTCCATCGTATCATATAATAAATCGGTATTATACCCCAGGGCAGAGCCCTGGACCCAAATATTCAAAAACAACGTTTTTGAATATTTCTTCCGCAGCAGAGCTGCGGGGTATTAACCGATTTGCTCGCTCCTCCTCGCATCCCTTGCAAGCAAGTTGCTCGTCGTCGCGTAATAAAAATGCAATTTCCTTTTTCCCCTGACTGCTTGTCCATCTTATAAAAGCTTATGCTTTTCAAGGAAAAACCCTCCGATGGTCAGTCGAAGGGCATAAGCGTCTTACATAGGCGCGTTTACTATTTCCTCGTTGGGGAAACGAACGCCCAGCACGTTCACGTTAACTGTGTCGATCTTGTATTCGGTCATGGTCTCGACGCCGCGCTTGATATTTTCCTGTACGCGGTAGGCGACGTCGGGGACTGAATAACCGTACTCCATGACGATGTACACTTCGGCGTTGATGTTAAGGCCGAAAACCTCGATCCTGATACCCTTGCCGTGCAGGCCGGAAACGCCCGCGATCTCCTTCGCTGCAAGCGAAATAATATTGCGGACGACATTCCTGCCGTACGAAATACTGCCGGTCTTTATTATCGGTGTTTTCCTCTTCTGCGCCATTTAAACGTTTCCTGCAAAGGTCTTTTTCTGAAAAAGATACCGTCATTAGTATATCATAAGCAAATATCTTTTTCAAGCCTTGCACAGATTAAAAATACTGCACTGCGTTTTTACGCTATCGGTATGATCTTAACGTTCTTTGCAAGTACTTTCCCCTCGTTTACCACGACCGACAATATCTGCGCCATTTCTTCTTCATTGATCTCGGCTTTCTTAATTATGACGTTTATGTTCTCGGTACTTGCCGTCACCAGGCAGTCCTCAAACCCCTTCGCCATTATAAGTACTTCCAGAGTGTTTTCCAGCGACATAGCGGAAGTAAGCTGCAGCTTCTGCTGATTTGCCTGTTCCTTTGCCTCCGCGCTGGAAGCCTCGCTTTCGATTATTCCGTTCAGGTACAGGATCGTCTGGTTCTGTGTTGCCAGCCTTTCGGTGCGGTAGGTCGTAAAGAAATTGCCGGTCTCGGTCTTGTCCGCGCCCGCCAGCGCGGCGTTATTTAACAGTACGTTTACATAGCCCGTAACTACCAAAAGCGCCACCATTCCCACCAATATAAAAATTTTCTTTTTCTTTGTCAACATTTTTTATTATGTCCTCCTTTATGGTTATATATATTGCGCAGCCGCCGGTTTTATGACACTAAAAAATTCGCTGTGCACTGCCAGTCACATTACCTGGCTTTATCCGTCGCATATACCTGCACGTCGTTTGCGGCAAGCTTGAAATAAGTCCTTACCGCGTCGAAAAGCGCCAATTTCACGGATACGTCGCTTGCGCCTTCCGCGCCGACAATAACGCCTTTTACCTTCGGATAGATCTCTTTTAAGATCAGAGGTATCTGGCTGCCCGCCTGGGTCAATATCACGGGGTTCTGGCTGTTTTGGCTGCTCTCGATATACTTGCCGCCGTCCGCGACGTTGGTCGTAGTGTTGATGTTCGTTATGTATGCGATCACGAGTTCCGTACTGCTTTCGAAGTTTATCAGAACCGTGACCTTGCCCGCGCCCTTTATCCTGGACAGGAACTCGCACATATCCTTTTGCGTTTTTTCGCAGTAGTCCGCCGCGCTGACCGTACCTGCCGTGTCCTTAGGCTTTGCGGTATCGGTTTTAATAAAGGTCGAGAAATAGATTATCAGCATTATCGCGATCAGCACGACCGCCGCGATTATCTGTATCCTTTTGCGCCGTTTGGCCTTTTCAGGGTCTTCCTTGGCCTTGCCCCCGCCTTTTCCCGCGCTCTTTTCACCGCCAAACCCGAAAAAGCCCGTCAGCTTGTCCAACAGCCCGCCGCTCTTTTTCGGGGCAGTTTCGACAGCCGGAACAACCTTGCCGCCCTCTGACGCTTTGTTTTTTTCTGTATCCAAACTTGACCTCCTCACATAAAAACACCTTGCAGCCGTGCGGCGCAGTCTATCCGCTTAAAATCAAAACTTCCTTTCCCACATTCAGGAAAGTAACCGCAAGGCGCGTGACCTCGGTATATTTATCTATATGTTTTTTCTCGTCGCTTATAACCGCGTTTTTAAGGCTGATATATACTGCGGTGATGCGCATTTTCTCGGTATAGGTATCGACGCTGACGGTGACGGCGGTTTTCTGATAGCCGTTGTCGGAAAGATAATTGACAAGCCCTTTTTCCATAACAGCTACCTTATTCTTATAAACGGTGTAAATATAATTGTTGTCGGCGGCGGAGTTCGCAGTATTCAGGTCAATATCGATATCGAAGCTGCTGTTTTTTATCATACCGGGCAGCGGCGCGATTATTATCAGGACTGTAATGACGCCGAAAATACTGCGTATATACTTGTGCATACGCCCGTCCGGGACGATAAGGTCGACCATAACGCCCAAAAGCGCCGCGCCGGCAATACTTAAGATCCAGGCAGATACCGCATTCATATATAATAGTAATCTCCGTTCCTTCAGACCATCAGCGTATTCCCCGTGCAGACGATCAGCATCAGTGTTATAAGGTACATAAACGCGACCGCGAGTATTATGACGATCAGCATAGTCAGGCTTTTTCCCGCCGCCGTTAAAAAGCCGGAGATCTTGCCGCCGTCGACCGGCTCTAAAACAGCCGCGGTCAGCTTGAGCCCGAGCGAAAAGATCAGTATTGTGATGACCGGCGAAAGTATGCTGATCAGCAGCAGCAGAACCCCTAAAAACCCGATCGCGTTCTTAATCAAAACGCTGCCTGCCATTATCAGGTTGAATCCCTCGGACAGATATCCGCCGATTATCGGCACATAGTGGCTGATCGCATATTTAGCAGTCCTGATCGAGATCTTGTCGTGCGTACCCGCCGTTATGCCCTGTATGCTTAAAAACGCGGTAAAGACGGTAAATACGATACCTATTACCCATTTCGAGAGCCCGCTGAAAAAGCCGGAGAATTTTTCGGTCTTTATGCCGTCGCCCAGGCTCCCTATTATGTTGAACACAAAAGTAAAAATAAATATCGGCAGGATCACATTGACCATTATCCCCGACACAAGCTGTGAAAGCACCGCGACCGCCGGCTGATAGACCGCGACGGACGCCGTGCCGCCGAGGGCGGTCATGATCGTAAGCAGGATCGGGAATATCATATTCATTTGCCGCTGCAGCGCGGTTACGGTGTTCCGCGTAAGCAATACCAGCTGTGTTATCACGGCCGCCGTGATGATCACGACGACCGACATACAGGCGAAATGGATGATCTTTTCCACCCCGGTCGCAGCCGTTTTACCCTTTGCGCCGTTCAAAAGAGTCGAAAGTATGGCGACCGCTATTATCGTCAGAAATGCCGGAAGATAGCTGAGCAGCTGTTTAAAGGTCAGGTTCAGAATGGCCGAGAAAAAACTGTCATAGCCTATCTTGAAATCGCCGTTTATGATCCCGGAAACCTTTTCTTTAAAGCTCATTCCGCCGAAAAGCGCGTAATCGTCGCCGGTCAGCGAATTCAGGTATGCTTCAAGCCCGGTAAGGTCAAGGCTATTAAGCTGTTCCTTTACGGTATCGGAAAGGTCGGCCTCGGCATCCGCGTTGTCCCCCGCCGCCAGAATCGATTGGAAGGAGGTAAAAGCGATAAAAATGGCGATGATGATAATAAAAGCCGCGATCAGCTTTTTTTTGCGCTTCTTTAGGGGCGCGCGGGCAATATTGAATCTTAAGTTAAACGCTTTTGTTTTCATTCTGCGCCTTTTGCTTGCGTTTTTCTTTGTACGGGTCTATATGGCTTGTCCTTAAAAAAACTGCCCTGCCGCGTTACAAAAGCCCTGTTATTATCTCGAAAAGCGTCCTGATTATCGGCAGGCTCAGGTACAGTATTATAATTTTGCCGCCGAAAACAATCTTGTCGCCCAGCGACTTGCTGCCGGAATCCTCACAGATGCCCTGGGCAAATTCGGTCAGGTACCCTACCCCGATGATCTTCAGCATTGCCGAGACCGCGGTGCTTGAAACGCCGGTCTTGTCGATAAGGGCGACGAACACGCTGATGATCTCCATCAGCATATTGACGGTTATAATGAAAATCAGGATACCTGCCGCGACCCCGGTTATTATTGCGATCTCCGGCTTGATATCCTTGATAAGCACTATCACGACGGCGGCGATTATACCGATGCCGACTATCTGTAAAATCTCCAATTTCCACCGCCTTGTTGTGGCTTGTCCGATAAAACTACGCTGTATTGAATTTTTATATCCTGCGTGCGGCAGCACTCAAAAAAGCTGGAATAAGGATTTGATTGTTGTGAAAAGCTCGCTGATCATACTGACCACCATCAGGATAACTATCGTCAGCCCCGCCAAAGTACACAGCGTGGCGATCTCGTCCTTGTCCGCCTTTTTAAGCAGCTGATTGACGATGGCGGTGATCAGCCCCACCGCCGCTATCTTGAAAATGATGTCGATGCTCACGTTATAATGTATTTAGGACAAGCCTGAAAAATGCCTGTTTCGGCTTACCGCTTTCCTATATGATAAAAACCGCGATCGCCGCCCCTGCCAAAAGGCCGAGCTTCCAATACAGCGAGGAATATTTTTTCTTTTTTTCGTCGGCTTCCTGGTGAAATATCTTGAATTGGGCGGCGTATGACTCTACCGAGGCGGTCTGGTTGTCGGCGTCGCTCTTGCCTAATACGCTGAAAAAACGGATTATCTGCGTGTATTCGGCGTCTGTCAAAACTCCCTGCGCCACATATTCGCTTAAGGTTTCCTCGTCGGTGGAACGGTTGTCCGACAAAAGGCGGCTTATACCGCAGAGCTGCTGCGATAAAAGGCCTTTAAAGCTGTCCGCGTTCTTTTCCAAAATGATATAAAGTGAAATATGCGAAAACCGTATGTCGCTTATCAGCCTTTCGCAAAACTGCAACAGGCCGTTAAAATACTGCTGGCGGTAAACATAGCGGCGCGAATACATATAGCCGCCGTATGCGCACATACCGAAGCCGCCTGCGATACAAATTATTTTAAGCAGCAGCATATCAATAAAGCGTGAGGGCGTTAAAATTTTCGTCGAACATCCCCTCGTACGTTCCCGGGCCGCGGCGGCTGCTGAGTATCAGATACCGCTTGAATAACCGTTTTTTTATTATCTCGTTAAAGTCGGGATTGACAGTAAGATCCTTGTGGCCATATGCGTGCGCCGAGGCAATGATCTTTACGCCGTGCAGCATGGCCTGCGCGGCGGCAGCGATGTCCGCGCTTGTACCCAGCTCGTCCGTAACGATTATGTCGGGGCGCAAGGATCGAATGCCCTGCGAAAAGCCGAATTCCTTTGTGCAGCCCGACATTATATCGGTATAAAGCCCGGCGTCAAGCATCGGCGTGCCCTCGGAAACCGCGGCGATCTCGCTGCGCTCGTCAAGCAGCAGGACGTTCTGTATCGGGACCAGGCGCGAAAACTGCACGCACAGATCGCGCAAAAAGGTTGTCTTGCCCGCGCCCGGCGGCGATATTACCAGCGTGTTGTTGACCGTGCCGTCGGCAATATGCCTGAAAGCGTTGAGTGAGCAATTTTTGACCGCGTGCGGTATGCGGATATTGACCGAAGTAAAATTCTTGATCGTTACAACCTTGCCGTTCTCCCAAACTATCTCGCCCGCGATACCTATCCTTATCCCGCCCGAAACGGTGATAAACGCCTGCTTGATCTGGTCGTTAAACGCATAGACCGAGTGTCCGCTCGCTCGGTAAATCAAGCCCTCCGCCGCCTTACGGTCAAGTTTAAACGCGTTTTCGGGCTCGTCCGACAGGCCGCCGTCAGTCAGATGCGCATACTTTCCGGCATAGTTTATCACCACCGGACGATTCAGGCGCATACGGATCTCGTAGACCTTGTCATAATTCAAATGCCGCCCGATCGCGTCCGCGATATTAGCGGGCAAAATTTTATCCAGCATATCGATAATATATTGGGACAAGCAACGGATTATGAGTGTTATTAAAGTCGGGCGCAACATTGAGGAATGTCAGGTTATATGAAACGGCGCAAAAACTTGCTCTACAGCCGAATTCATCCTAATTGCGGGGAGTTTTGCGATAAAGGCGATCCTCGCCGTCATTGCGAGGAGCCTGCGACGAAGCAATCCAGCTTTCTTCCTGGATTGCCGCGTCGCCGCATGAATGGCTTTCTCTCAGCAGCATAACCGCTGACGGCTCCTCGCAATGACAATGTACCAGCTAAAGATTACGCCTTCAGGCGAGGGATCAATCCCGTAACCCCGTTTTACTAAAAACAAAAAACCCTTAGGGAAATTTGCCCTAAGGGTTTTAAAAACTCATTGAATGATCCGGCATCTAAGACAACAGTTATAAGCTGCTGCTTTACCGGTTTATTTACTTGACACGCTCCAAATAAGAGCCGCCTTCCCTTGTGTCCACGCGGATCTTTTCGCCCTGCTTGATGAACAGCGGTATCTGGATCGTCAGGCCGGTTTCCAAAGTCCCCGGCTTCGTGCCCGCCTTGGACGTGTCGCCTTGAACGCCGGGCTCGGTTTCGGTCACCGTCAGCTCGACAAAGTTGGGGGGCATTACGCTGAACGCCTCGCCCTTGTAGAACTGGATATTTACCATCATCTCTTCCTTGATGAAGGGGAGCGCGTCCTCGATCTGCGATTTGTTTAAGGGGAGCTGCTCGTAGGTTTCCATATCCATGAAATAATAAAGCTCGCCGTCGGTGTACGAATACTGCATTTCCTTGCGGTCGATACGCGCGTTCTCGTACTTTTCGGACGGGTTGAACGTCAATTCCAGCGTCTGCCCCGTCATGACGTTTTTAAGCTTAGCGCGGACAAACGCCGCGCCCTTTCCGGGCTTGACATGCTGGAAATCAACGACTGTATAGACCTTGCCGTCCATTTCGATCGTAATTCCTTTCCTGAGATCACCTGCTGCTATCATATTTTTTTCCTTTTATGTAAAGATTTTTTTAAGGAATCGCTGAATAATTCGGTAAAATTTAGTAGCGGCGTCTTTTCCGCCTGAAAACGTCTTCTTTTTTTGCCAATAGTTCTACTATTTGCTGCAAAAACAAGCCGTTTCCATACTGAAAAATACTTGCTCTAAATTAACCTTATTTATTCATCGCTTCCCCTTAAACCCGCGCCGGATATCGATACAATGTCCGGCGTTTATTTTATTATTGTAAGCCCTTTTTTGACATTGGTCAAATTAGTTGTGCCCGTTTCGGTAATATATATCATATCCTCTATCCTGACGCCGCCGTGGCCCGGCAGGTATATGCCCGGCTCGACCGTGACGACCATACCCTCTGTCAAGACTGCGGTGTTCCCCGGCGAAAGGCTGGGCTCGTCGTGTATCTTGACGCCGACGCCGTGGCCGCTTCCGTGTCCGAACTCCTTGTCAAAGCCCTTAGCCCGTATATATTCCCTGGCAAGCGAGTCGGCCTCGTGGCAGGTCATGCCGGGCTTGATGCCGCCAAGAGCCGATTCTTGCGCTGACAGGACGATGTTATATATCCTTTCCATGTCTTTGCCCGGCTCGCCGTAAAAGACAGTACGCGTCATATCGCTGCAATAGCCCCGGTACTTTGCGCCGAGGTCGAGCATAACGATATTGCCCTTATTAAGGCGCGTATCGTCCGGGCTGTGATGCGGCTTAGCAGAATTCTCGCCGAAAGACACTATCGGGAAAAACGCATAATCGTCCGCGCCGCCCCGCAGCATTTCGTAAACGATGACTGCCGCGACCTCGCGCTCGGTCACCCCCGCCTTCAACCTGTCTAGCGCCGCCTCATACGCCAGCCTGGTAAGCTTCTGCGCCGCTATTATTTTATCCAGCTCGGCCTGAGACTTGATGGCGCGCATACTTCCGAATTCGCGGCTGGCATTGATCAGTACGGCGTTCCTGCCTAACGCGGTTTTCAGCGCGACAAAATCGTTGTATGTAAGCGTTTCGTCCTCGACGCCGAAGGTCGTTATGCCCAGTTTATCTTTAAGCGCGCAGAGCGCCGGATACAAGCCGTCGCGCTTTACGATTATTATCTCGTAATCCGGCAGCGAGGTCCGCAGCGCGGTCTCGTAACGCGAGTCGGAAATGTAAAAATTGGCTTTTTTTGTCAATACCACGCAGCCGAATGAAACCTTTTGCCCCGTAAGGTAAAACCGCATATCTGCATCGAAAACAATATATGCCCCGGCCTTGTTATACATAATACTCCGATTACTGCGGAAAGAATTTTCAAAAACTTAGTTTTATGAAAATTCGGGTCCAGGGCCCTGCCCTGGGGAATAGTACCGGTTTATTGATACTAATCTGCGGTTAAAATAAGCATTTTTACCGCCGCTCAGTATTACTTATTTTATCATAATACCGCTTCATTTGCAAAGCGTCTTCCGCCATATTTTCACTGGATTCGCAAATAACCCTCGGTAAAAGGCGGTAATCTGACAGCACCTGCATCAGCGGCTCGAAATCCGGCCCATATTTTTCGTCGGTAAAATCAAGATGCCTTATTTCGCCTTTTGCGCCGTATTGTATTTTGGAAAAATGAATATGCAGTTTTTCGGTCTTGCCGCGTCCGAGATGCCCGATCGTATAGTCAAATATTTCCTTGTAATCGCCGTAGCCTCTTAATCCGCCTCCGGTCAAGGAATTTATGTGCCCGAAGTCATAGGCGGGGATCAGCCTTTCGTCGATCTTGCACAGCTCTATTACCTGCCGGTATGTCCCTAACTGGCTGGGCTTGCCCATCGCCTCCGGGCACAGGATAAAATCGCCGGCGCCGGTCTCGTCAAGGTGCGCGATAAGCACACGCAATCTTTCGGCGGCCAGCTTTACCGCGTCGTCTGTCCCCAGTTTTCCGAAATAGCCGGTATGAAACACCACCCTTTTTCCACCCATCAGATTTATCGCGCGGACGGATTTTTTGATATAGCCGAACGATTTTACGACCTCGGCGTCGTCAGGGTTGCAAAGGTTTATATAATACGGCGCATGACAGCTTACGGCAATATCGTTCGCCGCCATTTCTGCGCCGATTTTTACCGCGGCCGCGTCGCCGATATTTACGCCGCGCCCAAAGGAGTATTCAAAGGCGTCAAGCCCCCTCGCCTTAAGCCACGCGGCCGTCTCGACCGTGCTTTTATGCCCCTCGGCATAAAAAGACGCAGAGTTGCCCGACGGCCCGAACCTTATTTTTTCCGCTGCATTTTCGATAAATGATACTCCTTGTAATATTAATCCGCGACATTTTACTTTTAGCAGAAACGCGCATGACCCGTTAAAAGAAAAATGTCTGTGTCTTAACCTTCCTTATAACGTAAAGCTATATCCTTTGCTATCATTGCCTTTAACTCTGATGCCGAGGAAAAGGCCTGTATGCCGCGCACGCGCTTAATAAACTCCACCTTTATATATTGCCCGTATAAGTCCGAATTATAATTTATGATATAAGTTTCAACGCTGTAATTATCGAGGCCGAACGTCGGCTTGCCGCCCGCGTTGGTAACCCCCATATATTTTGTCCCGTCTATGTAGACATTGGTAAAGTAAACCCCTGCCTTTATCTGCAATTTTTCCGGGTCAAGCTGGATGTTTGCCGTAGGATACGTCAGCGCTGTGCCGATATGCCGCCCCTCTGACACGCGCGCTGAAACACTGTATGGCGAGCCGAGCAGCAGGTTCGCCCCTTCGATGTCGCCGGAAAGCAGTTTCCCGCGGATCAGCGAGCTGGAAACCTTGACTGCGCCGGCCTTTATTTGCGGTACTATCGAAAGCTGTATGCCGTTTTTTTCGCAAAATCCGCGTAAAAGGGCAACGTCCCCCTCTGAATTCTGCCCGAATTTATAATCCTCGCCGCACGAGATCATCCTGATGTTTTTGCCTGCGTTAAGCATCCTTAAAAACTCCGCCGCAGGCGTAGACATAAACGCCCGGTCAAACTCCGCCGCGATCACGATATCTGCGCCGAGGTTTTTCAAAATACCGCAACGCTCGGAAAACGTATATATAAGCTTTGTATCGTACCCCAGAGCATAAAACGGGTTGTTGTCAAAGGTCATGACCGCCGACAAGCAGCCTGTTTCGCGCGCATGAGATACTATGCCGGTGATAATCGCTGCATGTCCCTTATGAATACTGTCAAAAAAACCGAGCGCAACGCACAACGGTGATTTTTCCTTATTAATATCGCTGAATTTATATACGATCATATTTACTGACTATGCGCCGGATTTACTGTTGTTGAAAAGTATTCTACAAATTGCTGTTTTATAGAACACTTATGCCGCTTATGCCTTGTTTCCATCTGCCGCGCCCTGCATATCCAGCATTTCGCCGACAGGAATTATATATTTTTCAAAGCCTTCCGAAAGCTCTTCAAGGGTCACTGCGCCTTTCACATTAAGTCCCGCGCTTTCCGTCCTTACAAGGCTGCTCATAACGGCAGTTGTACCCAGCAGCGCGCCCAGATCCCGCGCGAGGCTGCGGATATATGTGCCGCCGCCGCATATTACCTTAAAAACAAACGTATCGGCGGATTCACGGGATAAAAGGCTGAACGAAAATACCTCGACCTCTTTTGGGGAAAGAATTACCGTTTCGCCGCGCCGGGCAATTTTGTATGCCTTTTCGCCGTTAACGCTCTTTGCGCTGAAGGCCGGCGGCATCTGCATAAGCTTTCCGGTAAGCTTCGGCAGCGCCGCCCTTAAATCGGCCTCATCCGGCACCGCGCCGCCGGAACTAATGACTTTTCCGGTAGTATCAAGGGTGTCGGTATCCGTTCCGAATTTGAATCCGGCAACGTATTCTTTTTTCCGCTTGTGCAGGATATCGAACTGCTTTGTAGCCCCGCGTCCCGCCGCGACTATCAAAACCCCTGACGCCATCGGGTCAAGCGTTCCCATATGCCCTAAGTCTTTTTGCCGGATGATACGTTTGACCCGGCCTACGACAGCCGCGCTGGTCAGCCCCGACGGTTTATTTATATTGAAAAAACCTGTTATCATTTATTTTCCTGTAACTTATCCGCGGCTAAAACATCGAAGGCTTTTCGGTGAAATCCTTTCGCTGTTTTCGGGTATTTTGAAACGCTGCTTAGGAGCGCACCGGCCGCCGGCGGCAGTTAACTTACTTCACAGTGTGCGGCTTACGCCAGCTCTCTGCCGCACGCGAATACCAGCTTATCTATTACGTCCGGCAGCTTGCCCGAAATCAAACAGCCTGCCGCCTGCTTGTGTCCGCCCCCGTTGTATGCGGCGGCAACGCGGCTGACATCGATGCCCGGCTTGCTTCTGAGGCTTACCTTATAGGAGTTGCGCGCTATCTCGGTGATCAGTATGCCCACCAGCGCGCCGGCGCAGTTGGCGGCATATTCCACAAACCCCTCGGTGTCGCCGCCCTTACAATTAAGCTCCGCAAAGGTTTTTAGCGTGATATCCAGCACAGCTACTCTGCCGTTTTCAAAAAGCTTAAGCGTATCCAGCGTCCTTGAAAGCAGCCTTAACCGGTTTTCAGGCATTTCCTTGTACAGCTTGGAATTGAGAAACGACACGTCCACTCCGTGTTTAAGCAGCTCCGCCGCCATCAGCAATGATTCCGGCGTTGTATTGTTATGCGTAAAATTGCCCGTGTCGGTGTTTACCGCGATATATAAGCATACCGCCGTTTCGCGGTCAAGCGGCATGCCTGCGGCTTTTAAAAGACCGAAAACTATTTCGCCGGTACTGGAAGCGGCGGGCTGTATATAGTTGAATTTTGCAAAAGAATCGTTGGTATAGTGATGGTCGATATTGACCGTATTCGGATGCTTTAAAAATGCGGCGGCATATTTCCCCAGCCGCGGCGCGTCCGCACAATCGACAGCGATAAGCAGGTCATAGGAGGATATCTCCGCCTCTGATGCGTTCAGCCCCTCGATACCCGGTATAATATCGTAATATGAGGATACGCCGGAATCACAGAATACGTCGCCGCCGAACGCCTTTTTCAACCCGAATGCCGCACCCAGCGTGTCGCCGTCCGGCCGCATATGGCAAAAATACGCCGGCCGCTTTGCTGATTTCAGAACAGAAATGATTTTATTGCTATTGTCGTTCATATTTTAATCAAACGCCCTTTTCTTTGTGCCTTGCGGCAAAGTGTGCCGGCTGAAAGAACCGGGTGGCGGAAACGGATAAACGGATGAAAAACGGCGCGTACAGTGAATTTGAAAATTACAAGCACGCCGGGCGGAAACTTGAGGGCAATATGGGATAAAAGCGCGTGCCGCAGCGAAACCTTACGGGCAAGCATCTTATACCGTTTTGCCAAATATACGCCGGCAATGCGTAATTTAAAAGCCTGCTTAAGCCTTATGCCGTAATGCTCTATTTCCCGTCGTTCTTCTTTATATCTGCAAGTATTTTATTGATTTTATCGCTGTAATCCAGCGTTTCGTCGATATAAAAATTAAGAACGGGCACCTGCCTGATATGCGGCAGAATTTTTGCGAGCTCGTGGCGGATAAAGCCGGAGCTGCTCTTGATAGCGTCGAAGTTCGACTGTTTCCGCTCCGGGTCGCCGGAATAGATGCTTAAATATATTTTAGCGTTCTTTAAGTCCTGATCGACGTCCGCGCGCGTAACGCTGATCATATCGGTAAGCCTGGGATCCTTTAACGAGCCGTTTATGATCTCCATAACAGCTTTCTGGATCTCGGAATTAACGCGCTGCATCCTGTAATTAGCCATTGTTCTTTCTCCGGTTCTGCTGTGCTGACCGCACGGCGGTATTTCTTATACAATACCATTATAATTTACCTAAATATTTCGCATAGATTTTGGTGGGCAACGCCGGCTAAAAGCGGAGCGCGTAGCAAAGCCTACGCGCGAGCATTTTAGACGGCTCTGTGCCGAAAAGATGGCGAAAGACTGGTAAATTAAAATTAGGGTTAGTATTACTATTACTTAGCGTCACCGCTGATACTTAGCGTATGGTTGCCGCAGCGTTTTATGCGTTACACGCCGAAATCAGGGGATAATACCGATTTTTTTGCTTTAAACAGGCTTAACCTGCTCGATCAGGTACGCTTCTATGATATCGCCCAAGACAAACGCCGAGAACCCGTCCATACTGATACCGCATTCGAAACCGGCGGCAACTTCCTTTGCGTCGTCCTTAAACCGCTTAAGCCCCGTAACGGTGCCCTCGAAAACCGTTTCCTCGCCGCGCTTCACCCTGGCCTTGCAGCCGCGCGCAACCTTGCCGTCAAGTATATAGCTGCCCGCGATAACGCCCGCGCCCGTGACCTTGAATATATTGCGGACCTCCGCCTTGCCGAGCGGCATCTCGCGGTAAACTGGCGCCAGCATACCCTTAGTCATCGCCTCGATATCGTCGATCGCCTCGTAGATTATAGAATATTGCCTTACGTCCACGCCCTCGCCTTCTGCGTAGCGTTTGGTATCTGTGTCGACCTTTACGTTGAAACCGATAATAACGGCCTTTGACGCCTGCGCCAGCATAATGTCAGATTTGTTGACCGCGCCCGCGCCGCCGTGAACGATAGTGATCTTGACCTCGTCGTTCGCAAGCTTTGTAAGCGAATATTTAAGCGCCTCGACCGAGCCCTGCACGTCCGCCTTGATGATAAGGTTGAGCGTTTTGTGCGACTCATTGGTTTTAGCCAAAACATCCTCTAATGTGATCTTGTTCGCAAATTTTATCTGTTCGGACTTCAGCTTGTCGCGCCGTTCGCTGGTAAGCTGCTTGCTGAACGCAAGGTCGTCCACAACGTGCAGTATATCGCCGGCCTCCGGCACCGCGTCAAAGCCCAAAACCGACACAGCGTATGAGGGCTTCGCCTCCTTAACGCTCTTGCCGTTGTTGTCGAACATCGCCCTGATCTTTCCGATGGCAAGCCCGGCCGCGACCGAGTCGCCCACGCGCAGTGTGCCGTTCTGTACAATGACAGTCGCGACAGGGCCCTTGCCCTTATCCAGCTGCGCCTCGACGATAGTACCGGTCGCCTTGCGGCCCGGATCGGCACGGAATTCACGCACCTCCGCAACCAGCAGGATGCTCTCCAACAGCTTATCTAGATTCTTGCCGGTCTTTGCAGAAACCGGCACCATGATGATATCGCCGCCCCATTCCTCGGTAAGAAGGCCGTGGTTAGTCAGCTGCTGCTTTATCCTCTCGGCATCGGCCTGCGGCTTGTCGATCTTATTGATCGCAACTATTATCGGCACTCCGGCAGCCTTTACATGGTTGATCGCCTCTATTGACTGCGGCATAACGCCGTCGTCGGCTGCCACGACAATGATGGCGATATCCGTGACCTGCGCGCCGCGCGCCCTCATTGCTGTAAATGCCTCGTGGCCGGGCGTATCGATAAACGTGATCGGCTCGCCTGCAGCCATAATGGTATACGCGCCTATGTGCTGCGTGATGCCGCCAGCCTCGCCCTCGGCAACGTCGGTCTTCCTGATCGCGTCCAGCAGCGAGGTTTTACCGTGATCGACGTGTCCCATGACCGCAACGATAGGCGGACGCTTGACCATGCCGGCCGTGTCGGCGGCCTCCGCGCTGTGGATATCTTCCAAAAGCTCTTCCTTGGTCTTATCAAGCTTTAATTCCAGCGTTATGCCCAGCTCGTTTGCGACCAGCTCCATGGCGGAAAAGTCAACGATACTGTTGACGGTAGCCATAATACCCAAAACCATCAGCTGCTTAATGATCTCGGTAGCCGGTTTTCCTATTTTTTCCGAAAGGATCTTGACGGTAAGATCCTTGTTTGTTATGACAGCGTGTTCAATTTTTATCGGGACAAATTTATATTCGTCCTTTACTTTTTTATTCTTTAATTTGCGGCTGCCCATGCGCTCCTCGCCGTAAAGGTCGTCGGCCTCGACAAAACCTTTCCTTATGAGCGTGCGCATATTCATTCCCTTCTTGTCCTCGGACTTGTTCTGCTCGCCCGAACGCTTCTTCTGCTCGCCGGTGCGCGTCTGTCCGGTGGGAATATTGACCTGCATTTCGGCGGGACGGTTTCCCCTTAGCGGCGGGCGCTGTCCCGGTGCAAAAGGCGGACGGGCACCGGGCGCGCCGGGAGCCCTAGGCGCCTGCGTACCCTGCGCGCCATGGCGGAAGCTTTGGTTCGGGTCGAATTGGCGGCTGCGCGTTGCAGGCGGCTGGTTGCGCCCGGAGATATACTGGGTCGAAACGATGCGCCCCGTTGCAGGGAGCGGCGGCCTTTCGGGCGCGACCGGGGCCGCGGCGGCAACCGGCGGCTTTTCCGCAGGCTTTTCAGCGGCTTTTTCGGCGGTTTTTTCGGCGGCTTTTTCGGGTACAGGCGGCTGCGGCGCGGCAGGGGCATTTTCGGCAGCTGCCGTTTGCGCGTTTTGCGCGGGCGCAGCCGGAGTTTCGGCAGGCGGTTTTTCGCCAGCTTTTTCCTTGGCCTTCTTTGCCTTTGCCTCAGCTTTTGCCAGCTTTTCGGCCTCCTCGGCGGCCAGCCGCTGCTGTTCCTCTAAAAGACGGCGCTGCTGCTCGGCCTCCTGCTGCTGCTTTACGAGCGCGGCGCGGCGTTCTTCTTCGCGGCGCTGTTCCTGCTTTGCGCGCTCTTTTTCCTTCAGGTCTTTGGAAACTGTGTCAAGCTGTGACTTGACATTCCGCAAATCTTGCAGCAGCTTGACAAAAACAGCATCCTCTGTGAGGCCGTTAAGCTGTTTCAGGTACTTGAATTCGCTGGTTTCTTCAGCCGTCTTTTTGACTTCGTTAGTTTTCAAATTGCAAACCTCAAATTATTCGTACATTTTCTTTATTCAAGAATGCGCTTTGGCCCGTTCTCCGATCCGCTTCAGGCAAAACATGAAATAGATCCAAGCGCAAATGTTCGTTTTATATTTTACTCCCGCTGTTCTGTGCGGGATTTCCTTGCTTGTCTTTATTATCGGTTGTGTATCCGCCTGCGCCGCCGTCAAGTTCCTTCATGATCCCGTTGTGCAAGTTTTCGTCTGTCAGCCCCGCCGCCTTGCATTTACCTTTTCCGGTAATCTCGCCGAGCGGCGCATCGCATCTTACAACAACCGCGTTTTTTGCCGAGGCAAAGAACAAAAGCTCCTTGCGCGACTTGTCCGACAGTGTGCCGTCGTAAAAAACGCTGTAGATGTTGCCCCTGCACTCCTTGATGTTATCGAGCCCGATAAGCAGCTTCCTTGATTTTACCGCAAAGCCTAAAAGTGCTTTTATTTTATCGCCGTTCATTTTAAACTCTCCGGCGCGACAAGCTTTAAGCTGTCATAAACCGTTTTGTCTATCTCGCGCTTGAAACTGCGGTTCAGCCCGCGCTGCTTTATCAGCTTCTCGATACAAACCGCGTCCTTGCATACATATGCGCCGCGCCCCTGCCCTTTGCCGGTCTCGTCCAGATATGCCGCGCCGTTTTTTTGCAAAATTACGCGATGGAAGGCCGACTTATCGCGCTTGACACGGCAAGCCGCGCATGTCCTTATCCGCGCGCCCTTCGGGGCTTCGCCGCGTTTATCCGCGCCGCTGTTATTTCTCATTTACAGGCGCATCCGCAGCGTCGGCCGGTTCCGTTATTTCTGTTTCTTCATCGGACGCATCGGCATCACCGGCTTTTTCTGCCGCGGCCGCAGGCGCGGTTACGGCTGCGTTGATATCGCCTACGTCGGCAAATAAATCTTCGTCAAAATCAAGCGGCACTGTCTCGATCCCGGCCACGTTTACGACCTCGGTCTTTTGCTCGGCGGCGGCTTCAAGCGACGCGGTATAGGACTTGACGTCTATCTTCCAGCCGGTCAGACGCGCCGCAAGCCTTGCGTTCTGGCCGCTCTTACCGATAGCAAGCGACAGCTTGTCATCGGGCACAACGACCTTCGCGGTCTTTTCATCGTCGTTGACCTCGACCATAATGACCTTGGCGGGGCTCAAAGCCCTTGCAATGTATTCCAGTGCATCGCTGCACCACGGGATTATATCGATCTTCTCGCCGCCAAGTTCCGCCACGATCGAGTTTACCCTGACGCCGCGGTTGCCGACACAGGAGCCGACCGCGTCCACGCTGCTGTCGTCGGAATATACAGATATTTTTGTGCGGTAGCCCGGCTCGCGTACAATGCCCTTTATTGTAACAATTCCTGCCGCTATTTCGGGTACTTCTATCTCGAAAAGGCACTTGACAAAGCTGGGCGCTGCGCGTGAAACCATGATCTGCGGCCCTTTAAGCCCCTGACGTACCTTCTTAACAAACACCTTTATTTTGTCATTGACGTTATATTTCTCGCTGGGTGACTGATCCTGCGGCATCATAACGGCCTCTAACTTGCCGATATCCACATAGACGTTGTTGTTCTCGATGCGCCTTATAACGCCGGTGACCAGCTGCTCTTCCTTCTCGATGACCTCGTCATACGCCATTTGCCCCTCGGCTTCCCTCAGCCGCTGCATTATGACCTGCTTTGCCGTCTGCGCCGCTATACGGCCGAATTCCTTGGGAGTGACTTCCTCTGACACGATGTCGCCGACCTTGTACGCTTTCTTTATCTGCTTTGCGGCTTCCAGCGATATTTCCTTTTCAGGATCGAGAACTTCTTCCACGATCGTTTTGTATGCGATGACTTTAATGGCGTTACGCTCCGGGACAAGACGGACTTCGACGGATTTGGCTTCCCCGAAATTCTTTTTGTACGCAGAAACCAGCGCGGTCTCAAGCACCTCTATGAAGATCTCTTTTTTGATCTTCTTTTCCCTTTCTAAATCGTCAAGCGCAAGGAAGAAATCTTTGTTTATCATTTTTTTTGTTCCTTTATCTCCTAAAATTAAATTCGTATTTGTTATTTCTGTAAAATTGCTATAAACCGCGTCCCGGAAAAAGTATACTTGCTGTACAGCTTTTTCTTGCCGTCACTTGAATTTTATCAGCTGCCTTACCGCGGCGACCGACTTGAAAGGTATACTGTATTCGCGCCCGTCAAAACCGGTGAATTCCACGTTGCCGTTTATTAAACCATTCAGTACGCCCTCGTAATATTTGCTGCCCTTGCTCTTTTTATCGTCCGGGAAAAAATTCGCCGGCGCGTACAGGCTGACCTCGATTTCCTTGCCGGCGTTTCTGATAAAGTCGCGCTCGTTCTTGAAAACGCGGTCAAGGCCGGGGCTGGATATGTCTAGGGTATAAGGCTGTCCGCCGGTTGGGTCAAGCTCGTCTAAGGGCGTCTCGATAGCGTTATTTACCTTCTCGCAATCGTCCAATGATACGCCTTTATCAGAATGGATATAAATCGTCAGGTGCATTTCCTTATCCATTTTTTTTGCGTATTCGATCTCTACGACCTCATACCCCATCTTTTCGATAATGGGCGAAATGTGCGTTGTAACGGCTTCTATCACTTTGTTTGACAAATTTTTATAACTCCGTTTTTCAGTAATTCTTTCACCGACTATGACAGCGAATTTTTTTTACTCCGGCTTTCAGTACCGCGGCTGGATCTCCTTTGACAGAATCTTCTGATTCCCTCTTCCTGTATGGCCGGTACCCGCATAAAGAGATAAAAAAACCCATAAAAATAAATTTGAGCGGGAACCTGTCCCACTCAAAAATCAAGTCTAAGTTTAGTTAACGTTATTATAACAGCTTTCCTGCGGTATTGCAAGCAAAAATGCGGAAAGTTTCATTTGTTTTTCAGCGCGGCACTTCAGCACAAAGGCGTGTACATTGACGAACGCCTTTGTGCCGAACCGTGACCAAACATTATATAATTATGATCAAAAGCCTTCCGGGGCCGGATATCCGGGTCCGGGCTATTTCATCAAAAGATAGTTCAGCTTGTCGCTGTCGAAGTCTGCCTTTGTCGCGTAATAGCTGATAAAAACCGCACGCGCGCTTGTACCGGGCATGTGGTAATTGAAACCGTCAAATGAATAAACGCCGGTAACCTCCTCCATTGCATAGTTGTACAGTTTTGCCCCGTTATCGTCTCTTATTACATAAAAGCCTTTATAAGTGGTGTCAACAGTTGAGCCGGCCGGCACGACGATCTCCGTTGCCTCATATTTTCCGTTGATGCTGAAATATTGCTTCAAACCGTCGGCGCTTGTTTTTTGCGCGAGCGCGTGTCCGCCGAAGAAAGGCATTATATTGCTGTATTCCGGCGCGACTACCTGTTTGCCGTCAGCGTCTAAAACGCCGTACAAAAATTTAGTGCCGGAGCTTACGTAAAACACAGCGCGGCTTTCAGAATAATCATCAAAATCAGTATAGGCAATTACCTTGCCGGACGGATTAACGATCGTATAATAGTTATTATTCTCTATCAAGTAGCGGTTTTCGTTGATAAATGTCAACCCCTCGCCGCTGAATTTATGCTTGACTTTCAGGCCGGCGCTCAGGATGGCTGAGTATATTTCGCCTGTCAGCCTCTTGCCGTCAGCTTTATAGAAAAGAGCATAAACATCGTTAGCAAATTTTTTCGGAATTTCTCTTTGCGCCCAGTTCAAATCCGAATATTTCGAACTTGGCATTATCAATAAATCGTCGCCGGACTGTTTGTGTGTTTTAACAGTTTTTTTCGATGCGTCGATAATATAAGTAATGTGGATTATCTTGCCTTCGCCGGGCATAAAATAATCATATTCGGCAGCGTCGTCAGGCAATTCAAAAACCGCAGAGAACATAACTTTATTTTTTCCGATAATCGAATATTCGAATTCATCCGGCTCCAAAATGTTTTCGTATATATATTCTAAAACGCCCTTTCTGGAAACGGCAAGTAAATTATCCGAGTCGTCCGTATAGAAAAAATAGTTTTCCGTCACGCCGAGAAGCTCGCGTGATGACGGGAAAAACGCGGATTTTGAATCAAAAACTTTGGTAAGCGTTTTACCGTCATATATGTACTCGTCGCCGTCAGCAATAACCGTGGAAACCCGGAACCCGCTGTAATGCGAAAAATCAACTTTCTTAAAAAGCGCGCCTTCCAGGAGATCGCCGTTGATGTCGGCAAGCCCGTATTTCAGCGGCTCGCCCTCTTTTTCCAATACGGAATATTTTAAGATCCCGAAATGCAGAGTGACATAATTCTCGTAAAGCGCGCCGGTTTTCCCGGTCAAGACGTTCATAAGCCCCGCTTTTTCTTTTCCGTTTTCCGTTACGGAATAGGAAACTATCGGGGATGTTTCAAAATACGAGAAATCCCTCACGGCTGCCCCCGCCGGCAGCGATACGGCTTTTACAGACTTGTAAGATTCGACAAGGCCGAAATTTGAACAGGCGGCAAGTATTGTCAGCAGCAACATCGCCGAAATTACAAGCGCAAGTTTTTTAACGTTTCTCATAATAAACCCCTATTTTGTTATTTTTTGTCATTATAATTATATGACACTTTTAGATATAAATCAATTTTTAAAGCGTACCCGGACATTAGAATTTGATTAGCGCAATACTCGGATAACGGGCTTCAACGCATCCTCTTCACAAGAAAAGCGGGTTCGCCGCACTTGCACTTTTGTGGCTGCCCGGGTTTTATGCTGCGATTTTTCCCGGGATATAAGAAATGCCCCTGCCCTTAAAAATCGTCCGGATAAACAAAGGCCGGCATTTCGAATGACTTGAAAGTTGTTACGCTTTTTTCGGTGTAGCCCGTTGCCTTGAATTCCGTCGTAAACTTTGACAGCCTGCCATCGCTTAAAGTGTACGTAACCGTACCGCTTGCCATTTTATAAGGCGTATCCCACAGCCAGCCGTTGTCCAGGATCTGTTTCATGCCCTTAAGGCTCATCGTCAGCTCGTAATGCGACCCGTTCCCGTCCAGATTAATCTTTTGCAGCCAGGCGCGCTGATACTCAAAATCGATAAAGCCGTATTGCCTGGAATAATTAGTATCGGAAAGGTTTGATCTTTCATCGAGGAAAGTTTCCAGTACGGGAGTGCGCTCTAAAACCCTGCCGTCCCGGATGTAATATGTGGTAGGGCTGGACGGCGAAACGGCTTTGGTCAGTATCTTTATCATGCGCAAACTGCCGCCGGAACGGTCGCATTTAAAATCATAGGTGAATGTATTGATTTTTACGCCTGTCCCGTCGCCTGTGTCAAGCTCTGTGGTGACATCTGTGTGCGCCTCAAAATATTGAAACGAGCAATAGCGTCCGACAAAATCATTCAGCGCGTCCACCTCTTCCTGCTTAGGCTGAAAAACACAACCTGAAAACAATGCCGCCGCCGTTACGGCGAGCGCCGCTAATACAACAAAAAAACGTTTTTTCATAATAGCCCCCCCCCTAGATTTGTATATATTTATTATATCTTGTTTTGCATATATGTCAATAGCATAAGCGTCACAGCTTTAAGAACGCTTTTGTTTCTTATAACCGGATATTTTTACTTGATCCTTTCCGCAAGCTTAATAAAAACCTTGGCGGTGGCAATCGAGTCGGAAAGCGCGCGGTGGGCCTCGTCGTTTACAATTCCGAAACAGCGGCAGACGGCTTTTAAGGAGTAATTGCTGAGGTTGGGGACGTGCCGGCGCGCCAGCTCGCATGTGTCGAATTGCTTGTTGTCGAATATGTATTGATATTCTGCGCCCGCCCTGGTTATGAATCCGTGGTCGAACTCGATATTATGCGCGACGATGGCGCAGTTTTCTGTGAACTTGTAAAAATCGCCTATTACATCCTGTATTTTGGGCGCGTCGGCCACCATCTGGTTTGTTATCATATTGACCTTTGTGCTGGCAGCCGGTATCAGCATTTCAGGGTCGACCAGCGTGGAGAAATGCTCCGTGATCACTCCGTTTTCCACCTTGCAGCCCGCAAGCTCGATTATCTTGTCGCTGGTATTGAGCCCGGTCGTCTCGACGTCGAAAACGACAAAGGCGGTGTTTTTTAACAGCGGGCACAGATCGTATGATTCTCTCAGGAAATCCTCCTGCTGCGTATACGTTACCTTTTCGGGGAATACTGTCCTGTACTTTTTAGGCGGCGGCGCCTTGACCTTCTTTTCAGTCACCTCCGGCAAGATCTCGCACAGCGATATGTCATATGCGAACAGTACGAGGCGCTCCATACCGTTGTAATTGTCTTGTTCGACATTGCCCCTTACCGCAATCTTTGTGCCGGTGATAAGCGTATCGGCGCGCTTGTCGGTGTCTGCCTTACTGAAATACACGACCTTGATTTTACCTGAATAGTCCTCGATCGTATAATTGAAAACGTGTCTGCCTTCCGGATTCTTACCTTTTTTTATATCGTAACGGTTTATATATTTGATCGTGCCGCACACGGTAATGTTATTGCCGGGGGCTTTGACGTCAATAATACGGCGCGGCGTTTCGGTCACTATGCCGCCGATAAACTTTTCTACCTCGCGGATCCTGACAGTCTTTGCGCCGAACGCCCTGTAGGTTGCTTCTTCGTCGCGGGGCGCGGCGGTTATTTCGCCGTTTTTCACCGCAAATTCTATCTTGAATTCAGCGCAGTAGTTTTTGTTTAAATAGTCAAAAAGCTTTTGCTTTAAATTAGTTTTTATCGCGTAATCGTAAACCGAGCCGAAAAGACTTATACTTATCTCGGCGGCTCCCGGCCGTAATTCGGCCATAACGTCCTTGGTATCCAGCAGGAAGCCGATCGCGGGGCTTTCGGACATAAACCGGAAAATATCGGCGGTCAAAAATTCCGCGTCCAGATGGCTCTTTTTAAAGAGGACTTCCGCGCCCTTTAGTTCCAGCAATTTCTGCGTAACTGAGGCGACGCTGTCCATGGCGTCTTTCCCGATACTGTCCATGGCTTCGGGGTATATGTAAGTAACGACGCACGCGCCCGTGCCGCCGGTTATATCGATGCTCTTTAAACGGAGGTACGAAAACCGTCCGTCCGTCAGCTCGTTCATTTTTTCTAGGAGAGCGTTATCTTGCATAATTCGGTAATAAACTCCTGCATCAGTTCTTCATTGTTTACTGTCTTTAAAAGTACGCCTTTTTTGAATATAGCCGACCTGTCAAGCCCGCCCGCTATCCCTAAATCGGCCTCACGCGCTTCGCCGGGGCCGTTTACAACACAGCCCATCACGGCTATTTTAAGCGGCTTTTCTATCTGCGCAGTCATGGCGGTTATATCGTCAACCAGCGCGGCCAGGTCGATATGGCAGCGCGCACAGGTCGGGCACGAGATTATCTCGACATAGTTTTTGTCAAGAGATAACGCGCGCAGGATGCTCCTTGCCGCGCCGGCCTCCTGGACCGGATCGCCGGTCAAAGAAACCCGGATAGTGTCGCCTATGCCGTCGGCCAGCAGGCTGCCTATCCCTATCGCGGACTTTACCATTCCCGCGCTGAACGCGCCGGCCTCGGTCACCCCCAAATGTATCGGATAATCGACCGATTTTGAGACAAGCCGGTTGCTTTCGATCATATGCTTGACGCCGCTGGACTTGACGGATACGATTATATCGTAAAAACCGCATTTTTCAAGCAGCGCGACGCTGCGCAATGCGGATTCGGATAAGGCTTTCGGCGTGTTGCCGTATTTATCGTACAGGTCTTTTTCTATGCTGCCGCTGTTGACGCCTGCGCGTATGGGAATGCCCGCCGCCCTTGCCGCGTCGCAGATGATTTTCACCTTTTCCGCGCCGCCGATATTGCCGGGGTTTATGCGTATCTTGTGCGCACCGTTCTCGATCGAGGCGACCGCCAGCCGGTAGTCGAACTGGATATCGGCCACAACAGGTATCTTTACCCTCTCCGTGATACTCCTAAGCGCTTTCGCGTCCGTCATATCGGTCACGGCGCACCGTGCGATGTCGCAGCCCGCCGCCTCCAGCTCCCTTATCTGCGCAACGGTTTTTTCCGCATCCGAGGTATCTGTATTTGTCATAGACTGTATTGTGATCCGCCCGCCCCCGCCGATAAAAATATCTTTTACAGGTATGCGCCGGGTAAGCCTCTTAACATTCTCCGACGGGTTAACAAGAGCTTTTTGTTTAGCTTCCATATAAACAAATTATAGCATATATAAAAAGGCGCGGCAACCGCCGCGCCAAAAAAATGAAAACGCTTTCATTTTACGGACATTTTTCTAAGGAAAATGCCGGTGTATCGTTAAACGCCACGGTTAGGCCGTCAGTCGGGCAGCAGGCGCAAAATTGACCGACAGGAGCGTACCGAAAGGTACGTAACTTAGGGAATTTTGCGTACGCAGCCCGAATCACGGCCCAACCGTGGCGTTTAAAACTGTTTGAAGACGAAAAGCTGCAATATATCCGCCACAATCACAAAGCCTATCAAAAGGATAAAGCCGACAAAGTGTATCATATTCTCCACTTTCCGGTTCAGCGGCTTCTTTCGTATCCATTCTATGCCGCAAATCAATATCTTGCTGCCGTCAAGCGCGGGTATCGGCAGCAGGTTGAACACGCCGAGGTTGACCGCGATCAGCGGCAGCAGGTTCAGCATCCCTTTAAAGCTGGCGGTCGTCACCTTGCCCATGACAGCGATCGTCGTAATAGTGCCGCCCATCTGGCGCATACCTGTCGAGGTCGTAAACAGCTGCCCCAGTGACGATAATATCATGCCGGCCAGCTTGACGGTATAAGGCACGCAGTCGCGCAGTGCCGTAAGAACATTGTAATCGTCCTTGTACAGGCTGTACATCGTTATGCCGATACCCTTCTTTTCAACGGCCTGCGAAGGGTCCTGGCCTTCCTCGTAATATTTATATGTCCATTTGGT
This sequence comes from Eubacteriales bacterium, assembly GCA_031553565.1. GTDB lineage: Bacteria > Bacillota > Clostridia > Christensenellales > DUVY01 > JAVBLK01. The sequence goes on along the minus strand of JAVBLK010000007.1, from coordinate 23,921 downwards.
AAGAAGCAGCGCGGTCTCTGTCCCGTCACGGCTTACCACAACGCCGAAGGTGTCGCCCGCGTCTGTCACAAGCTTTGAAAAGGCGGCGGCGTCAAAATTTTTGATATCCTTCAGATTTTGCCCGTTTACGGATATAAAGATATCGCCATCTTTGAGCACGGCATTATTAGGGTTTTCGGTATCTGCAACAAGCACTATGCCTTCGGGCGGCGCAGAAAGGTTATAGACAGACGCGACCTCTATCCCCGTTGTAGTGTACACGTTGCCGACCGCCAGCAGCACGATAAATGAAAAGATGACCGCCGACACAATATTGAATATCGCGCCCATCGACAAAACAATCATCCGCTTCCACGGCTTTTGATTGTTGAAGGCCTCCGGGTTCGGCATATCCTCTTCCTCGCCCTCGAACGCGCAGAAGCCGCCTAAGGGGATAGCGCGTAAGGATACAACCGTTTCGTCCTTCCGCTTCTTACTTAACAGCTTCGGGCCGAACCCGACGGCAAATTCATTAATCTTAAAGCCGAGTTTCTTGCCCGCGATATAATGGCCGAGTTCGTGGATAGTTATCATAACAAGCAAAATGACAAGGGCTACGGCTATACCGCCGATCGTTGTCATTACGCTTCCGAAAGAGCCGATCAGATTTATCAAGATATGTTTTCCTTACATTTTTTTTGTTTTGCAAAAAAAGCCAGTGTATATTTTATGTATAGTAAAGCAACTTTAAAACCAGTTTCAGTTAAGTAGATATTTGAGGAAACAATGAATAGATGAGGTTAATTTAGAGCAAGTATTTTTAAGGCAGAAAACGGCTTGTTTTTGCAGCAAATAGTAGAACTATTTGCAAAAGCAAAAGACGTTTTCATCCGAAAAAGACGCCGCTGTAAATTATTCTTAAATTTTCAGTGTTTCCTTAAGGATAAAAACGGCTGGTTTTACAGTGTTTACTGTATTACGCGCCGCAGGTTATGCCTTTTCTTACCAATGCGTCAAGCTCAATTATATCATCTATTCCGTTTATCCGTTTCACATTTGCGTGAAATTTATCCATCGCTGCGCCGACGAGCTGCGGTATCGACAAATACGGTATCTTTCCCGTCAAAAATAAATCGACCGCCGCTTCGTTGGCGGCGTTTAGTACGCAAGGCGCCGCGCCGCCCGCTTTAAACGCAGTTACCGCCAGGTCAAAGCACGGGAACCGCCCTTTTGAAAGCGGCATAAAGTCTAGGCTCTTGACCGTATTAAAATCCAGCGGCGGCACGCCTGTATCGGGGCATCTTGACGGATGGAACAATGCCAGGCTGATAGGTATCGCCATGTCGGGATTACTCAATTGCGCCAGGACAGAGCCGTCGCAGTATTCGACCATAGAATGGATGATGCTTTGCGGATGGATGACCACATCGATCTGCTCCGGCTTTAAACTAAACAGCCGGCTTGCCTCGATGACCTCCAGCCCCTTATTCATCATTGTCGCGCTGTCGACCGATATCTTCTTGCCCATTTTCCAGCGCGGGTGCTTTACGACTTCCTCAGGTGCAATGTCAACAAGACGGCTTTCAGGCGCGTTTAGCAGCGGGCCGCCGCTGGCGGTAAGTATTACGCGCCGCAAATCCTTGCGCCGCCCTGCCGAAAGGCATTGAAAGATAGCGGAGTGCTCGCTGTCCACGGGGATGATCGCCGCCCCGCTCTTTTTTGCGGCCGCCATAATTATATCGCCCGCAGCGACCAAGGCCTCTTTGTTTGCCAAAGCAACGCGTTTGCCGGCGCATACTGCCGCCATTACCGGCCTTAATGCGGCAATGCCGGAAACGGCGACAACGACCGTATCGACGGATTCAAGACTGGCGGCGGTTACTGACGCTTCTGCGCCGAAACCGTGGAAATCGGGGTTGAATTCGTTTATCTGCGCTGAAAAAACTGCGGCGGGATTGCCTGCCGTAAGCGCGCGTATTTTAAATTTATCGGGGAACCGCCGGCAGATTTCCAGCGTCTGCCTTCCGATCGAGCCGGTGCTTCCCAAAACTGCAATATTTCTCAAATCAATTCACTACCGATAAAAATTCTTTCTTGAAAATCCGAAAAAGCATGATATATATTTAGGAAAACTCTGCGTTACAAATGCATTATGACAAACAGCAGCATATAGAGATATATGAACAACGAGTTAAACATCAATCCGTCTATCCTGTCCATATAGCCGCCGTGGCCGGGAAAAGCGTCCGAAAAGTCCTTTATGCCGCACGCGCGTTTAAGATAGCTTGCCGCAAGGTCGCCGAATTGTGTAAACACGCTGCCTAAGACCCCCATTATCGCAAAATGATACAGAGGTATCCCGCCAAAGCCTGAAAATTGCAGGAAGGACAACGCCGGTACATTCGCGAACATATATATCAGCATCGCGCCCATAAAGCCGCCTATAAGGCCGCCTACCGCGCCGCTTATAGTTTTCTTAGGGCTCAGGTTTGGACAAAGCTTTGGCCCTTTTACCGTAACGCCGACAAGGTACGCCATCGTGTCGGACAGCATCGAGGTCGCAAAAAGCATTGCCAGCCCGAAAAAACCTATTAATTGTGTGTCGCCGGTCACAGCGTAAGCAGGATATATCACATCCATTAATTCCGTGCCGGCCGGAATTGCGAAAGCAGGAAAAATATTGTTAATAGACAGCGTAAAAATAATCAGGCTGGTAGGATAGAACATTATAAAAGCGGTGCTGACCATTCTGCCGAAAGTAATTTTGTTTGTGAAAAACGACGAGACGAACATCACGATAAATATTACCGGTATCTCGATCGATAAATATAGGTAGGAGCTGTAACGGCTTGTAGGCAGGAACGAATCGGTGAACTGCCCGATCTTGATCAGCAGATAGCATATAAAAATATGCGCGAACAAAAAAAACAAAAGTGGTTTTTCATATTTGCCGTTTGCCGAGATTGCGCGCGAAACCTCGAGGATCGCCATAACCGCAACAAAAAGTATCAGCGCGTCGAACACAAAGGTATTGAAAACGCGGGACACAAATGCGCCCAAAACGACTAATACGATAAAAATAGAGGTTATAAAGCGTTTTTTCATGTTTATTTATTGCAACCCGGAAGCCGCTCGCTGACGCCGCGCGGTTTTACTTGCCGCCGCCCGCCGCTATCGCGCCGAAACGGCGTTTGCGGCCTGCAAAGTCCTTTAATACTTCCTCAAGACTTTTTTTATCAAAGTCCGGCCAGAATTTATCGATGAAGCACAGTTCTGTGTATGCGCATTGATACAGCATAAAGTTCGAGAGGCGCCTTTCGCTGGTTCTTACCAAAAGGTCGGGATCGGGAACGCCCGCGGTATATAGAAAACGTTCAAACAGCGCTTCATCGACCTTAGTTATCCCGGATGCGATAATATTGTTGACTGCCCTTATGATTTCGGGGCGGCCGCCGTAATTGAGCCCGATCAGAAACGCTTTTCCGGTAAAGGCAGCGGTCTTTTTTTCGGCTTCACCGATGATTTCTATAAGCTCGCTTGAAAGCCTTGACCGGTCGCCTAAACATATTATCCTGACGCGCTTATTGATAAATTTAGGCAGCTCCGATCTGAAAAATGACCTTAAATATTTAAACAGCTGGTCGATTTCATCCTGCGGCCTGTTCCAATTCTCGCTTGAAAACGCATACAGCGAAACATACGGTATGCCGATCTCAAAGCACTCGAAGACGATTTTCTTTGTTACGCTTACGCCCTCGCGGTGTCCCTCGCTGCGCGGCAGATTCCGTTGTGTTGCCCATCTGCCGTTACCGTCCATAATGAAGGCAATATGCTTCGGCAAAGTTTGATCCGACATTTTATGCGTCCTTTGAAAAGTTTATGTAAATTTACCGAATAGGTACACGGACGGCGTACCTTTCAAACGGCAATCAGTGATTTTCGCGGTATCACTCAGGAAATGCCTATACTTCCAGTATTTCTTTTTCCTTCGCCGCAAGCAGCTTGTCTAATGTTGCGATATATTTATCGAGCAGCTTTGACTGTACGTCCTTTTCGACGGTCTTGAATTCGTCCTCGGAAATGACGCTGTCCTTTTGCAGCTTTTTAAGCGTTTCCATTAAATCGCGGCGTTCGTTGCGGATAGCGACCTTGCAATCCTCGTTAGTCTTCTTGATATTCTTAACAAGGTCCTTGCGCCTTTCCTCGGTCAGCTGCGGAAACACCAGCCTGATCACCTTGCCGTCGTCGTTGGGAGTAATGCCGATATCGGAGGCCAAAAGCGCCTTGACCACGTCCTTTACCGCCGACTGATCCCAAACGGATATCGCAAGGGTCCTTGCGTCGGGTACGCTGATATTTGCCATCTGCGTAACAGGCGTAGCCGTTCCGTAATAATTAACTGTGACTTTGTTTAAGATCTGCGGATTTGCCCTGCCTGCGCGGACATTACCCATCTCGGAATTAAAGTGCTCGACAGTTCTTTCCATCTTGGCGGCTGTTTTATCCAGCGCTTCCTGAACCTGCGGTTTGTACGGCATAAAAATACCTCCGATATTTATAGTGACTCTCTGACTGATATTATATCATAGTTCCGCTGTACGTCATCTAAAATTGCAACAGTATGCTCCGCCTTTTATATAACTGTGACAAAGCGGGATGCTGCAGTAAAAGTATGGCCATGGCATCAATGCACCAGCGTTCCGGTCTTTTCGCCCTTTGCGGCCTTCAGTATACCGTCCTTTTCGGAGAGAGCGAACGCGATAACGGGGATCTTATTCTCCATGCACATTGTTATCGAGGTGGTGTCCATCAGCGACAGGCCTTTGTTTATGATTTCCATATAGGAGATCTCGTCATATTTCTTGGCGGCGGGATTCTTCTTAGGGTCGCTGTCGTAAACGCCGTCTATATTTTTAGCCATCAGCACCGCGTCCGCGCCGATTTCGGCCGCGCGCAGCGCCGCGCCCGTATCGGTCGTAAAGAACGGATTGCCTGTGCCGCAAGCGAATATGACTATCCTGCCCTTTTCAAAATGCCGCAGCGCTTTCCGCAGGATATACGGCTCGGCCACCTGCGGTACGGTAAGCGCCGTCTGAACTCTGGTGGGAACGCCCTCGCGTTCTAACGCGTCCTGCAGCGCAAGCGAGTTTATTATAGTCGCCAGCATCCCCATGTGGTCGGCTGTCGTCCTGTCCATATTTGTGCCCTGCCGGCCGCGCCAGAAGTTGCCGCCGCCCAAAACGATCGCCGTTTCGATTCCGGATCTGTGTATCGCGGCAAGCTGCTTTACAACATGATCTACTACTTTAGCGTTGATACCGGACTTGTCCTCGCCCGCCAGCGCCTCGCCGCTGATCTTTAGTACGACTCTTTTATACTTAGCCATTTTAAATACTCCTTTATGCAACCGGTCAGCATGTAAAAAAATCTGTATATCGCTTTTGATGGATCCGCCGTTTGAATCAATAATCTTGCAAGCAATTTTTGACGATTCTTCCCAAGGGTTAAAAAATAAGGCTGTCGGTTAAACAGCCTTGTTTTTTTAAGGGATTATTTCTTCATCTTACTTATTTGTTCGTTGACCTCGGCGTTCAAGTCGTTAGTACGTTTTTCGATGCCCTCGCCCATTTCATAACGCGCAAAGCGCCGTACCGTGATCTTTTCACCGATCTTAGCGACCGTATTGGTGATAAGCTGGGTTATCGTCATTGTCTGATCCTTGATGTATTCCTGATCAAGCAGACAGTTTTCGGTGTAGTATTTTGCGATCCTGCCCTCTATCATTTTTTCCAGGATAGCGGCGGGCTTGTTTTTGTTTTTCTCGTCGTTCTTGATCTGTGCCATCAGGATCTCTTTTTCCTTGGCGATGATATCGGCGGAAACCTCTTCGCGGTTAAGGTACAACGGCTTTGCCGCCGCGATCTGCAGCGCGATCTCGTGTACAAGCGCCCTGAAATCGTCGCTCTTTGCAACAAAGTCGGTTTCGCAGTTGACCTCGACCAGTACGCCGATCTTGCCCTTCATATGGATATAGCTGTCAACAATACCCTCGGCAGCGATACGGTCGGCTTTCTTGGCCGCAGCCGCGATACCCTTTTCCCTTAAATAGTCGGCCGCTTTTTCAAAGTTGCCGTTAGATTCTGTCAGCGCCTTCTTGCAGTCCATCATGCCTGCACCGGTGCGCTCTCTTAATTTTGCTACGTCTTGAGCAGTAAACATAAAAACTCCTTTTTAGCGGACTGTTCCGCCAGTCCCTGTTTGCTGTACCTTCACTTTATCGGGGCTTATTTGCGTTGCAGCCCCTCCAGATATATTTTTCAGCCTGCGGTACGATCCAAAAATATGTTTTAGCGTATTTCGTTAAATACAGAAAAAACTATTCCTGGTCGCCGTCTTTTTCTTCCGCCGGGATTTCGCCTGTCAGCGCTTCGGTCATATCAGCCTTGACTGCTGTCTCTGCTTTAGGGGCGTTCTGTACGCCTCCCTTCGCTTCGATGACCGCATCGGCAATGCCTGCGGCGATCAGCTTGACCGCCCTTATGGCGTCGTCGTTTGCCGCAATTACATAATCGACCTCGTCCGGATCGCAGTTGGTGTCAACGATGCCCACGATCGGGATATTAAGGCTGCGCGCCTCTCTGACGGCAATATGTTCCTTCTTCGGGTCTACCACGAACAGCGCGCCGGGTAAGGTGCGCATATCCTTGATGCCGCCAAGGTTTTTCTCCAAAACGTCGCGTTCGGCCTTAAGCTTTAGAACTTCCTTTTTAGGCAGCATCGAGAAGTCGCCCATACGCTCCATTTGGTTCAGCTTGTTCATCCTGTCGATACGGCTGCGGATAGTCGTAAAATTGGTCAGCGTACCGCCCAGCCAGCGCGACTTGATATAGAACATTTCGCAGCGCTGCGCTTCCTGCTCGATAGCCTCCTGCGCCTGTTTCTTGGTCCCGACAAAAAGTATCGACTTGTTGCTCTTGACAACGTCGGCGATAAATTTGTAGGCTTCCTCGATCAGAACGACGGTTTTTTCCAGGTTGATGATGTGGATGTCGTTGCGCTCTGTGTAGATGTACTTTGCCATTTTCGGGTTCCACTTTCTGGTGGGGTGTCCGAAATGGACGCCTGCTTCAAGCAGCTGTTTCATTGAAATGACCGGCATAAATTTCTCCTTGTTACCTCCCCGCGGTTTTACCGGAAAGCTTCCTTCCCATCGGCGGCAGCCACGTCCCGTACTAAAATTTTACGGAAACGCAGGCGGCATGCGGCCTGTACCCTCGGGTGCGTATTTAAAATTCTGAGTTATTATAGCAAATAATATGGTATTACGCAAACATTTTAACGGCATTCGCCATTTCTAAAAGGCGGGTATATTCCGGCGGATACGAAATTTGCGCTCTTCAAAAGACAGCGGAATACGATGCCGCATGCGCTTACTTTTTATGGGTATGGCCGTGACCGCAGCCGCAGCCGCATTCGTCCTCTTCCTTGCCGTTATCGCCGTGATCGTGCCCGCAGCCTTCGCAGTCCTCGTCGTCACAGCCGCAGCCGCAGCTTTCGTCATCGGCGGCGGCCTTTAAATACTGCTCGAACACCCTGTTGAGCGTCTCCTCGCTGTCGACCGGCACAAACATATCGTTGTCCTTACCCTCCTCCAGCTTGAAAATAACGACCTCGTCCTCGGCAATGCCCTCCAGTTTTTCTGCGGGCTGCAGCAGGACAAACAGATTCCCCTCGTATTCCACGCAAGCGACCTGCGTAAAATTAACCGGCTTTTCCTTGTCGTCGTAAAGGGTTATGATCTCGCCGTCATCGAAAATTTCGACGTTGTTTTCAGGGCTGGCAGCCGTTTTCTTTTGCTCGGGCTTTTTGCCGCCGTTCTTTTTATCAGCCATTTTGGTTTATCTCCTTTAAATCCGCGTTCTGCGGTATGTAGTATATATTCTTACGGATATTTGCTTCAGCGGCCTTTCGGCATATCGAGGTAGTTTTGCAAAAAGATCTGCGCGGCAATCTTATCGATGACTTCCTTCCGCTTTTCGCGGCGCATATTGCCCTCGATCAGTGCGCGTTCGGCGCTGACGGTGCTTAAGCGTTCATCCACATAGTCGATTTTTGCGGAAACATATTTTTGCAGTTCGCCGCCGAACAGCTCGCTTTTTTCGGCGCGGATACCCTTAGTCCCGTCCATATTGACGGGCAGGCCTATTACTACTGTATCGACCTCTTTTTCCTTTATTATACGCGCAAGGTATTCAAAATCGGCATTTGTGTTTTTCCGCGTGTAGACCTCAAGCGGGCTGGATATGATGCCCATCGGGTCGCTTATCGCAAGCCCTAACCTTACGTCGCCGTAATCTATTCCGAGTTTCCGCAAATTTATTTCCTCCGGGGTGCCGTACTGATATCTTCTTCCGCATAATCCGACAAAAACCGCGCATACTAACCTCAAGTAAAACGTAGTTTTTTACGGATTACTTTTGAAGGAGGTGCAATCTTATGCGTAACGGTATACTGCTGGGTATGGCCATCGGCGCTGTTGTAGGCGCAATGTTAGTTGAGGGCAATGCGCCCGCCAGCGAAATGGTCCACAAAGGTAAAAAGGCTGTAAAACAAAAGGTCGACTCGATCGCTAACGCGGCCAAGAACTCATAAATCAGCAGGCTTTTTAACTTTTGTCCCTTGATTATTTGCAGGCATTCGTTGACGGGTCACTTCTTAATGCCGGGATGCTTTGACTTGTAGTCGTCAAGCGCGGCATGGATAGCCTCCTCGGCAAGTACCGAACAGTGTATTTTCTGAGGGGGCAATTCCTCTAATTCGGCCACTACCTGCGCGTTGGTCATCTTCAGCGCCTGCTCGACGGTCTTGCCCTTTACCATCTCGGTCGCGACGCTGCTGGTAGCAATTGCCGCAGCGCAGCCAAAAGTTTGGAATTTTGCGTCGACCACGATATTGTTCTCGATTTTAAGGAACATCTTCATGATATCGCCGCACTTGGCGTTGCCAACTTTTCCGACGCCGTCCGCATTCTCGATTTCCCCTACGTTTTTAGGGCAGGTAAATTCTTTTATTACTCTTTCGTTATACATAGTTCCTCCGCTGCACTCGCCGCTGAAATTTTCCCTTTCAGGGAAAATCCCGCTCTGCTCGTTTGCTCCGTCACCTTCCGACCAGGCGCGAATTTTTTGACGTGGTAAAAAATTCGGTCGGACTTAGGGCGGATTTTTTTTATTCTTTTGCTATTATTTCTATTCTTTAACTTGTTTTCGCTTTTCAGAAAAACCAGTTCCCTGAAATCCTTGCCGCTGCGCTCGCCGCTGAAATTTTCCCTTTCAGGGAAAATCCCGCTCTCGCCCGCTTGCTCCGTCACCTTCCGACCAGGCGCGAATTTTTTGACGTGGTAAAAAATTCGGTCGGACTTAGGGTGGATATTATTCATTTAAAAGCTAGTTGTGCTCTATCTCGGTCAAATTATATCGTAATCAAAATTTTCTGCTTTTTGGATATCAGTTAAATTATAATTAATCAAATATAATTTCCCGTATGGCTTCTGATTTTAAATCAGCTTTTTCTCAGTTTTGGCCTCGGCGAACAGCGGGCTCATTTTCCTGAGGCGTTCTACTATTGTTTTAAGCTGCTCAATACAATAGTCTATCTGCGCCGCAGTATTGTCCGTTCCGAAGGAAAAGCGTACTGTGCCCTGGGCAATGTCATGGGTGTAGCCTAAGGCGAGTATCACGTGCGAGGCGTCCAGGCTCCCGGACGAACACGCGCTGCCGCTGCTGCAAGCGATGCCCGCAAGGTCAAGCGAGAAAAGGATGCTTTCGCCCTCGATGAACTCGAACGATATGCTGGCGTTGTTGGGCAGCCGCTTTGTCCTGTGGCCGTTCAGCCTGACATAGGGCACTTCCTTTAAGACGCCGTCGATAAAGCGTTCCCTTAAGGCCGTCACGTAAGCGGCGTTTTTTTCAAGGTCCCTTACAGCGATCTCTATCGCCTGGCCGAACCCGACCGCCAGCGGCACGTTTGTGGTCCCGCCGCGGTAAGTCCGCTCCTGATGGCCGCCGACGATCAGCTTGTCCATCTTAGTTCCGGCCTTTATATACAGCGCGCCGATACCCTTGGGCCCGTTTATCTTGTGCGCCGATACCGACAAAAGATTGACGCCTAAGTCTTTTACGTCCAGCGGTACCGCGCCCAGCGCCTGCACCGCGTCGGTGTGGCAGATGATCCCCGCCGCCTTGCAAAGCGCCGCGATTTCCTTTACGGGCTGCAAGGTGCCGATCTCGTTGTTCGCCGCCATGACGGATATCAAGGCCGTGTCGGGGCGGATCGCCGCCTTCAGCTTGTCAAGGTCGATTATCCCCTGCTTGTCGCAAGGGACCTTTGTTATCTCGAAGCCCTGTTTGCCGAGCTTTGCACAAGTTTCCAGTACGGCGGCATGCTCGATATTGGACGTTATTATATGCTTGCCTTTCTTGATATTGGCATACGCCGCGCCCGTGATCGCCCAGTTGTCGCTTTCGGTGCCGCCGCTGGTAAAATATATCTCGCCGGCAGCGCAATTCAACGCAGCGGCAACCTGCTTTCTTGCCTTTGCAACAGCGCCTTCCGCGGCCTGCCCGAACGAATGCTGACTGTTGGCGTTGCCGTATATCTCGCAAAAGTACGGCTCCATTGCCTTAAAGACTTCTTTACTTACCGCAGTCGTCGCGGCGTGGTCAAAATATATTTTGTTCATCTATCGCCTTTTTCTTTATGTAAACATCAAAACGGTCATAGTCTAAATTCAAATCTTTACGCTTTCATAAAGAGGAAATTTAGCGCACAGCTTTACGACCGCTGACTTGACTGTGTCTACCGCCGCTTCCTTTTCCTTGATTATCCTGGTAATAAGATCCGCGATTATTTTCATTTCAGGCTCTTTCATACCGCGCGTCGTGACGCTGGGTGTGCCGATACGGACGCCGCTGGCAACTGAAGGCGCAAGAGTCTCGAACGGGATCGTGTTCTTGTTGAGAGTAATATTAGCCTTATCAAGCAGAACCTCTATCTCCTTACCTGTCGCGCCGCCGGCATATACGTTCAGCAGCATCAGGTGCGTGTCGGTGCCGCCGCTGACCAGCTTGAGCCCGTTAGCTTTAAGGGTATCGGCCAGCGCGGCCGCGTTCTTTACGACCTGTTTCTGGTATTCCTTGAACGCAGGCTGCATTGCCTCGTTGAACGCGACTGCCTTTGCCGCTATGATGTGCAGCAGCGGCCCGCCCTGTATCCCCGGGAACACGACCTTATCGACCGCCTTAGCGTACTTTTCCTTGCACAGTATCAGGCCGCTCCTGGGCCCGCGCAGGGTTTTATGCGTTGTAGTGGTGACAATATCCGCGTAAGGCACGGGGCTTTCGTGCATACCTGCCGCAACCAGTCCCGCGATATGCGCCATGTCGACCACAAAGAACGCACCGACGCTGTCGGCGATCTGTTTCATCCGTTTAAAATCAAGCCTTCTGGGATATGCGGACGCGCCCGTCAGTAATATTTTAGGCTTGTGGATCTCCGCAAGCTTTTGCAGATCGTCATAATCTATCGTCTCGGTCTTTTCCGAGACGCCGTAGGACACTATGTTGTAATCCTGCCCTGAAAAGCTGACGGGTGAGCCGTGCGTAAGATGCCCGCCGTTGGCAAGGCTGAGTCCCAAAATTGTGTCGCCCTTATTTATCAGCGCCCTGTACGCGGCCATATTTGTCGATGAGCCGCAGTGCGGCTGCACATTTGCGTGTTCCGCGCCGAAAAGCTTTTTCGCGCGCTCGATCGCAAGGTTCTCGACCTCGTCCACATACTCGCAGCCGCCGTAATAGCGGCGTCCGGGATAGCCTTCCGCATATTTATTGGTCAAGTGGCTGCCCGCCGCGGCCAAAACCGCCTCGGACACAAAATTCTCGCTGGCTATAAGCTCGATATTGTTCTGCTGGCGCTTAAGCTCGCGCTCCATCATCTCCGCGACGACGGCGTCTGATTTCCTGATTACCGAAATGTCGTACATATTTTTTCCTTTTACGGACGTTTTTCTTTATTGAAGCCGGTAACAGAAAGCCTGTAAAAAAACGCCGGCCAAAAAAGAGAATATTGTTTGTAAAGCTACAAAGCAAAGTCCGTTTGCGTATTTTTTAAAGTGAAAGTCATCAAGGAAACGATAAATTAATGATAATAATTTAGAGCGGTTCCTTAACTTCCACCGTTTTTTCTTATAGATGCTTACTGATGAGCCCCGCGATATAAGGCTTCGGCCTTAAACCCACGCTGCGCTCTAAAAGCTGCCCGTTTTTAAAGACCATAACGGTCGGTATCGTGCTGACCTCGTACTCGGCGGCAAGCGTCATGCAGTCGTCCACGTTGACCTTTCCGAACAGCGCCTTGCCGGCGAACTCCCCGGCGACCTGGTCGATATACGGCGCAAGCGCCTTGCACGGGCCGCACCATTCCGCCCAAAAATCCACTAATACAGGCTTATCGCCCGCAATCATTTCCTTAAAGCTTTCTTCATCAAGTTCTGTTACAAATTGGGACATATATTTTTGCTCTCCTCAAATATTTTTTTGCTCTTTTAGCCGCCGCCTGACAACGTGCCCGACGACATGCAGTATAATGGAAAAATGGCGAAAGGCATTTTACTTGAAGCCGCCGGCTGCCTGCGCCACCCTGATAATTTTCGGCTCCGGCCTGCGCCTGAACTTGACCTTTTTCTGCATAAAGACCATCGCCGCAAACGCAAGCACGGCAAAGCCTACCGCGACCACGCCCATAATGACGTCGGATGCTTTCAATAAAAACGCAATAGTTATAGCGGCCGCCATAACGATAAACGGAATCCCGTAAACCAGCATAGCCGCGGCAGTAAGCGCGCCGGGATTCAATTCCACGATGACTGTATCGTCCTTTTTTGCGCCGACAGGATTGTCCATCGTCATATCGATGTGCATATCTTTCCTGCGCATAAGGCACATATTGCAGCTGTCGCAGGCGGACTTGCGCTCGAACCGCACGACCGCCCGGCCGTCCTTTATATCGATTACCTTGCCTGATTCGGTCATTTTTTTACTCCGCCGTAAAGCCTTGTTTTTATGAACGCCGCAGCCCGGTCACGTTTTACGCTTTCCTGTCCGCCCGCGCCCATATCCTTTACGGTTACGGTATTATTGCTCAACTCGTCGCCGCCTATGATGCAGGACATGCGGCATTTCAGCTTATCGGCATATTTTAGTTGCGCCTTTATACTGCGCCCCATATGGTCGCACTCGCAGCTTATCCCCGATTCACGCAGCTCTTTCCCCAAGATCAGGCATGCCGTTTCCGCCGCCGCGTCCGCAGTCACGATATATACGTCCGGCGCGGATATATCCTCTCCCATAAGCCCCAGCGCGGTCATTACGTTGATCAGCCGCTCCAGCCCGAGGCCGAAGCCCACCGCCGGGGTCGCGCCGCCGCCTACGTCGGACACGAGCCTGTCGTACCTGCCGCCCGCGCAGACGGTGCCCTGCGCGCCGATAGAATTGCTGACAAACTCGAATACGGTGCGGTTGTAATAGTCAAGGCCGCGCACGATCAAAGGGTTTATTACATATTCTATCCCGTAAGCCTTTAAATATCCCTGCAGTTTAGAGAAATGCGCGGCGCAATCGGGGCAAAGATGATCGATGACCGAGGGCGCGTTTTTATTAAGCGTCTTGCAGCCCTCTTCCTTGCAATCCAGTATCCGTAAAGGGTTTTTGTCGAAACGTACCTTGCACGTGTCGCACATACTGTCAAGGTTGGGCTTAATGTAATCCTTTAAGGCCTTGTTGTACCCGGCGCGGCAGGTCTCGCAGCCGATGCTGTTTATATTGAGCGTCAAGTCCTTTATGCCCAGAGAATCAAAAAAGCTCTTTGCGATAAGGATCGCCTCCGCATCCATCGACGCCGCCTGCGCGCCGTATAATTCAACGCCGAACTGGTGATGCTCTCTGAGGCGTCCGGCCTGCGGCCTTTCATAGCGGAACACAGGCGTAAAATAGTACATTTTGACGGGCTGAGGCTCGTTGGATAAGCCTGCCTCGATGTACGCTCTCGCGACCCCTGCGGTCCCCTCCGGCTTTAAGGTGATACTGCGGCCGCCCTTGTCGGTAAAGGTGTACATTTCCTTGGTGACGATATCGGTAGTACCGCCCACTCCGCGCAGGAAAAGCTCGGTCGCCTCAAAAGTAGGCGTCCGTATCTCCTTTAAGCTGTATAATCTTGCGGTCTCTCTTGCCGCCGTTTCGACCTTGTGCCACTTCCAGCTGTCATTCGGCAGAACGTCCAGAGTCCCTTTCTGTTTGTTGATCAAAATCTGTTTTTCCTAAATCTGTAACTTTATCCGGCTTTTCAGGGTTACATAAGCACTCTTTCGCAGCCCGCGCCGGTTTTTTTTATGCCTGAAGAATTCGCGGTCGGCGCGGGGCGCAGCCTATAAAATATATTTTTTTAAGTCATGCTTTTCAATCGTCTTGGTCAGGTGTTCTTTTACATAGGCGCGGTCGATCTTTATTTCGGTTTCGGGGATATCTGCGCCCGCGTTGTAGGAAATATCCTCTAATAAAAACTCCATAATGCTGTGGAGCCTTCTTGCGCCGATGTTTTCAGAGGTATCGTTCTCCAGCGCAGATATCTTGGCAATTTCGTCTATCGCGTCCTTGGTGAATTTCAGCTTGATATTGTCGACAGATAAAAGCTGCTGATATTGCACAGTTATCGCGTTTTCCGGAACGGTCAGGATCTGTACGAAGTCCTCGTGGCGCAAGCTGTTAAGCTCCACCTTGATCGGGAAACGTCCCTGCAATTCAGGGATGAGATCCTCCATCTTCGACATATGGAACGCGCCGCTGGCGATAAAAAGTATATAGTCTGTGCGGATAGGCCCGTATTTTGTGATGACCGTGCTGCCCTCGACGATCGGCAGGATATCCCTCTGGACGCCCTCGCGCGAGACGTCGGTGCCGGAGGAATTGGCCTTCCCTGCGATTTTGTCTATCTCGTCGATAAAGATTATACCCTCCTGCTCGGCCCTGCGCACTGCCTCGGCGTTTATGCCGTCCTTATCGATCAGCTTGTCGCTCTCCTCGTTGATTACGATGGCAAGAGCTTCCTTTACCGTGACCTTTCTCAGCTTGCTCTTCTTGCCGCCCATCATGCCGCCCATTATATCGCCGAGGTTGAATTCGATGCCGCTGCCGGGCATGATCTCCATATTTTTGGGCGCCTCGGTAAGCTGCAATTCGATATATTCGTTGTTTAATTTGCCGGACTTCAGCTCCTGCACGACCTGATCCTTTATAACGGCCTCGGCGGTGTCGGTATTATTCTTCTTTCTTGCCGTAACGACGGCATCGGCAATTTTCTTATATGCTATTTCGGAGGCCTTTACCTCGACCTCCTTCATTTTTTCCTCGCGCACCAGCCTTACCGCGACCTCGGCAAGGTCGCGCACCATGGACTCGCAGTCGCGGCCGACATAACCGACCTCGGTGTATTTGGTGGCCTCGACCTTGATAAAAGGAGCTTTTACCAGTTTGGCAAGGCGGCGCGCGATCTCGGTCTTGCCGACGCCGGTAGGCCCCTTCATGATAATATTCTTAGGGGTTATTTCGTCGCGCACGTCGTCGGGCAGCTGATTCCGCCTGTAACGGTTGCGCAGGGCGACCGCAACCGCCCTTTTAGCGGCGCTCTGGCCTATTACAAACCGGTCAAGCTCCGCAACTATTTGTTTAGGTGTAAGATCCATTTATTAATTACTCCTGAAAATACTATTTTTTTATCAAAAGGCGGAGATACTTGTATCTTTCGCTGCCGCCCTTCTCCATTATTTATCTTTCCCTCGCCGGGCTCGAATGACGGGCAGCCCTGATATGCCGCGCCAAAGAAAATGCGAATTATATCTCCTCAACAATGATACTGTCGTTTGTGAAGATACAGATCTCGCTGGCTATTTTTATAGCCTTAAAGGCAATATCCTTTGCCGAAAGCTTGGTCGTTTGCAGCATTGCCCTTGCCGCGGCAAGCGCGTAGTTCCCGCCGCTGCCGATCGCGCACACGCCGTCCTCCGGGTCGATGACGTCGCCCATGCCGCTGATGATCAGGAGGGTCTCCTGGTCGGCTACGATCATCATAGCCTCCAGCCGCCTTAAAAACTTGTCGCCGCGCCACATCTGCGCCAGCTCGACCGCGCTGCGCATAAGGTTCCCGCTGTATTTATGCAGCATTTCCTCGAAACGCTCGGATAAAGTGAACGCGTCGGCGACAGAGCCCGCAAAGCCCGTTATGACCTTGCCGGAGAATATCCTGCGCACCTTTATAGCGTTGTTCTTCATTACATAGTTCTGTCCGCCCGTCACCTGCCCGTCGCCCGCGATCGCGGTCTTGCCGCCGTGCTTTACGGCAACGATAGTAGTTCCGTGTAGTTCCATATAACTTAAATTGTCTCCATTTTGTTTTTTTGCGCCGCCGCTTCCGTTTTTTGGCCATCGGCTGAATATAAGGCGTCCGCAAGACTTTTATGCAAACGCTTTATAGATCATAATAGCAAAAAAGCCTGATTTTGTAAAGCGAACACGCGGCGCATAAATATAGGATAGGCAAAAGCCGTGACGGATTATCGACAAAAAAATGTCATTTATATAACGACGGGAAAAGCACGGGTTATTTCGTTTATTGCCCGGTCGTAAAAGGCCTGATACCGCGCTTTTTTATTTGCAACAGCCAGCGGATTAAGGATGCCGAAATTGGCGTTCATCGGCTGAAAATGCTTTTCGGACGCATTTGTAAGATAGTTGAACAGCGCGCCGGTCATCGTGTCCGCAGAAAGCGTTATAAGCGGCCTGCCCAAAACAAGCCCTGCCGCGTTTATCCCTGCCATTATGCCGCTTACCGCGCTCTCCATATAACCCTCGACGCCTGAGAGCTGACCTGCGATAAAGATGTTTGGCGCGGCTTTCAGCCGCCCGCAACCGTCCAAAACCTTAGGCGCGTTTAAAAAAGAGTTGCGGTGCATTACGCCGTACCGTACGAATTCTGCGTTTTTGAGCGCGGGGATAAGAGAAAAGACCTGCTTTTGCGCCTTGAAAGTCAGGTTTGTCTGGAAGCCTACAATGTTGAATATCTCCCCCGCGGCCTTTTCGCGGCGCAGCTGCACGGCGGCGTATGGCTTTGTGCCGTCGGGACAGGTCAGCCCGACCGGCTTTAACGGGCCGAAACGTATGGCGTCGCCGCCGCGTTTTGCCAGCACCTCGACCGGCATACAGCCCTCGAAAACGCTGCCGTCCTCGAAATCCTTCAGCTTCACAATATCGGCGGTAATAAGCGCGTTCAAAAAGCTTAGGTACTGCTGCTTGTCCATCGGGCAATTGATATAATCGTCGCCGCCCTTGCCGTACCTCGCACCCCTGAAAGCCGATTCAAAGTCTATGCTTTCCTCGGTGACTATAGGCGCGGCGGCATCATAAAAAGAAAGGTTCCCGCTGCCGCAAAGCCTTGATATTTCCGATAGAAGCGCGGGCGTACATAAGGGCCCGGCTGCAACAATATAAACGGCGTCCTTATCGAAAACCGACACCTCGCCGCATTTTATTGTTATATTCGCGTCGTTTTTGATAATTTCTGTGATTTTTTCCGAAAAAAGATCCCTGTCAACCGCCAGCGCAGTACCCGCCGCCACGCGGCAGCCTTCCGCCGCGCTTAAAACCAGAGAATCCATGATGCGCATCTCGGCCTTGAGCAATCCCGACGCGGTCAAAACATCCTCGCTCTTTAAGGAATTGCTGCACACCAGCTCCGCGAAACAAGGATTGCTGTGCGCGGGCGTCATGCGCTGCGGCTTGATATCAAAAAGCACGGATTTTACACCGCGCTTCGACAACTGGCGCGCCGCCTCGCATCCGGCCAGCCCCGCGCCTATTATAATTACTTCTTTCTGCTGCTTAATCATCTGCTGTAAAAAAATTCTTGCCGTCACGGGCGGAGCAAACCGCCGGTCAGCCGCTGTACGGCTTCGCGTTCTTACATTTAGGGTATCCGGGGCACGCCAGGAATTTTCCTTTTACGCCCGTCTTGACCACCATCCTGGCGCCGCATTTTTCGCACACGACATCAGTCTCGACCGCAGGCTCCTTGGGCTTAGGGGCGGAAATACTGCCGTCACGCGCGATATTAAGTATGTTCTTGCAGTCGGGATAGCCGCTGCACGACAGGAACTTGCCGAATCTGCCCTGCTTTACGACCATCGGCTTTCCGCACTTGTCACATGTTTTATCGGACACCTCGGGCTCGGCGCGCTGTCCCTTTTCCAGGACGTTGCCGTCCTTATCGACGTTTTTGATGTTCTTGCATTTCGGGTAAGCCGAGCACGACAAGAATTTCCCGAACTTTCCGTCCTTCATCACCATATCCGCGCCGCACTTTTCGCACTTTAAGCCGGACGGCTCTCCCGCCGGTTTCTCACTTTTTTCCACAACGTTCCCCTTTTCATCGATATTTTTAATATTCTTACATTTCGGGTAGTTCTTGCAGGAAACAAACCTGCCGAACTTGCCGGTCTTGATCACCATCGGGCCGCCGCATTTGTCGCAAATGATATCAGTCTCCTCATCGGCAGGCTTCAAGGAGAACGAGTCGCCCATCGCAAACGCTATTTTTTCCTCGAAACCGTTGTAAAAATCGGCTATAACGTTCTGCCAGATCTTGCCGCCTTCTTCGATATTGTCCAGCTTTTCCTCCATCTCGGCGGTAAACTGTATGTTCATCACGTCCTTGAAGTACTTGACCAGCATATCTGTGACCTGAAAGCCCAGCTCGGTCGGTTTCAGCGCCTTGCCGTCTTTTTCGATATAGCTGCGCGAGAACAGGATCGCGACCGTCGGCGTATACGTTGCCGGCCTGCCGATACCCTTGTCCTCCATTGCCTTGACCAAGCTTGCCTCGGTGTATCTTGCCGGCGGCTTGGTAAACTTCTGTTCCGGATTGAGCTTTTCTAAATTGACCTTTTCGCCTTCGGCAAGCGGCGGGATCTTTGCGTTGTCGCCATCGGCGCCGTCCTTATTACTTTCCTCGACGTGCGAATTATAGACGGCGGTAAAGCCCTCGAAAAGCACAGTCCTGCCGTTTGCGCGGAAGGTGCAGTTGTTTGCCGCGATATCGACCGCGACCGTGTTGTACAGCGCCTCTGACATCTGGCTGGCCAAAAACCTTTCGTAAATAAGCTTGTACAATTTATAATTTGCGGGGGTCAAAAACTGCTTGACGCTGTCGGGCGTGCGCTCTACCGCGATCGGCCGGATCGCCTCGTGGGCGTCCTGCGCGCTCTTTTTCGAGGTATAATAATTGGGCTTTTCCGGGATATATTTTTCTCCGTACCTGCCCGCGATATATTCCCGCGCGGCGGCGATAGCGTCGGGACTGACCCTGACGCTGTCCGTCCTTATATAGGTGACGAGCGCGGTCTTTCCCTCGCTGCCTAAGGCCACGCCTTCGTACAGCTCCTGCGCGGCGCTCTGAGTCATTTTAAGGGACATGCCCAGCTTGTTCAGCGCGTCCTGCTGCATAGTGCTGGTGATAAACGGCGCGGGCGCGTGAAATTTTGTCACGCTCTTTTTTATGGACGAGACCGTATAGACTGCGTTTTCGATATCCTTTAATACCGCGTCCATCTGCGCCTTTGACGTGACCTTTATTTTCTTGCCGTCCTTATGCGTCAGCACAGCCTTGAACAGCAGCGACTTCTGTCCGTCCTTATAAAGGTGCGCTGTCAGCGTCCAGTATTCCTCCGGCTTGAAGTTAAGTATCTCGCGCTCGCGGTCGACGACCAGCTTTAGGGTAACAGACTGCACCCGTCCTGCAGAAAGGTTTTTTTGTATCTTTTTGCACAGCACCGGCGACAGCTTGTAGCCCACAAGGCGGTCGAGGACGCGCCTTGCCTGCTGCGCGTTTACAAGGTTTATGTCGATCTCACGCGGGGCGGAAAGCGCACTCATGACAGCTTTCTTGCTGATCTCGTTGAATTCGATACGGACCTTCTTGTTTTCGGGTATATCGAGTATATGCGCAAGGTGCCACGAAATGGCCTCGCCCTCGCGGTCAGGGTCGGTCGCAAGGAAAACCTGGTCGGCGGCCTTGGCCTTTTTTATCAGGTCGTCCACGATCGCCTTTTTATCTTCCATAATGACATAACGCGGCTCGAAATTATTGCCGACGTTTACAGCCAGCGAATGCACCGGCAGATCCCTTACATGGCCCTTTGTAGCAAAAACCTTATACCCCGTACCGAGGTATTTTTCAATTGTTTCTTTCTTTCCCGCGCCTTCGATGATAACTAAATTCATTGGTTTCCTTTATTTATTGAAATGCTATGTGATCTTTATATTTGAATGCTTAAGCTATTCTCATAACGCCTTAAAATAGTTACCCGGCAGCTTGGCGATTATTCCGGCAAGCTCTAATGTAAACAGCATACTGTTCAGCTGCGGCAGCGCCATACCGGTTTTTACGATCAGGCTGTCTATGTGCTGTTCGCCGTCAGTTTTCAGTATATTTAATATCCTTTCCTGTTCCATGTCAAGCTGCAGCGCCGAAGTTTTTCCCTCCGGCCGGTACTCGATACCCAGCCGCCGCGTTATATCCTCGGTTGACATGACCGGCAGCGCATGGCCCTTTGTTATCAGCGCGTTCGCCCCTTTCTGCGTGTCGGTAAGGATACTGCCCGGCACCGCGAACACTTCCTTGCCCTGGTCGAGGGCGCGGTAAGCGGTAATCAGCGCGCCGCTCTTTTCCCCGGCCTCGGTAACGAGCGCGCCGACCGATATACCGCTGATAATGCGGTTTCGCATCGGAAAGGAAAAGCGCGTAGGCGGCACGTCAGGCGCATATTCGGATATACACAAACCTTTTTCGCAGATCAAATTGTACAGGTTCGTATTCTCGGGCGGATAGATATTATTAAAACCGCCGCCTAACACCGCGACAGTCTTGCCGCCGCAGGCCAGCGCGGCCTCGTGCGCGACCGTGTCGATGCCCGACGCCAGCCCGCTGACGATCGTAAAGCCGTTCCTGACAAGGCCTTCAACGAACATTTTGGTGACATCGCGGCCGTAGCGCGTACATCTGCGGCTGCCCACGACAGCCATACAATTACTTTTTAACAGCG
Source organism: Eubacteriales bacterium (assembly GCA_031553565.1). Taxonomy (GTDB): domain Bacteria; phylum Bacillota; class Clostridia; order Christensenellales; family DUVY01; genus JAVBLK01. Next base: position 2,740 of record JAVBLK010000007.1, on the reverse strand, counting down.
AAATATCGCCGCGCGTATATAGTACGGACGGCGGCGTATCTATGTTGCTTAATACGGCCGGGAAGTCTGTTTCACCGGCTTTTATTATTCGGCAGTCTGCCCCCATAGCAACTGTTATAACAAAACAGGACGCCAAAACGCAAGCAAAATTATACAGGTGGATAAAATATAAAAAAGCGCGGATGTGAGACAAAAATTTAAACGCCGGCCAAATTTTCCTCTTCGGCCGGCGCGTAACAAACCCTTATACAGTAGATTCGCATATGCGCAAATGCGCGATATTGCTTTTTCGCAACGCGAAAGCGCCTGCGGCTCTAGACCAAGGAGTCCGAAACAAGCGGCAGCCGCAGGCGGACATTTGATTTCGGGCGACGCCGGTTGCAAGAGAAGGCAGCGGCGGGTCACGCCGCGCGCCCGGAAGGGGCGGCTTTCGCAACGCGAAAGCGCCTGCGGTTTATATCTTCTTTGCCGCCACGACCTCGCCGGACAACGGATTGATCAGCGCGGCATAGGTCTTGCCGTTATTGCCGACGACCGCTATGTACCAAAAATAATCCGGGCTTTCGTTCATCGGGTCGCCGGTAAAGCGCACGTACACCTCGCCGTTCAATTTCTTGCCCTGGTAAAGCGAGCTGACCTCGCTCCTTATACAGTTTATCCCTGTTTCCAGCGCCGTTTCCCAGGATATCATATTTGCGTTATGCTGCGGGTTAAGCGATATTTCCTCGGTATACTCTCCGCGTGAAACCGTGATACTGACCGTGCCGGAAGTCTTTTTACTGATAGTGTCGGTAAAGGTTATACCGAACGGATGCAGGTTCAATTTTCCCCTGTACTCGTTTTTATCGGCCTTTATAACATAGTCGTACGCCGTCTGATCGCTTCCCTGCGACAACGGCTTTATCGACACGATCGTATACGGGCTGCGCGCGCTTGAAACGCCGTCGACCGCATAGGGCGCTTCACGCTCGCCCGTTGTCAGAGTGACCTCGATGTTTTCGGAATTGCCCGCGAAAATGTTAGTGGTCAGCTCGGAAATATTATTGGTGATTGCCGAATCCACGCCGCTGCCGCACGCAGCCAGTATACCTGCGGCAATCAAAAGTGTCAGCACAAGAACCGCTGCCTTATAAATCCTTGTTTTTTTCATAGTACTCCTTTTGTTTTATTTACCCGCAAATTTCGGGCGCTTTTCCCTTTTGTCTATTTTTATGTCACATCGGGCGCGGTTATGCGAATAAACTGATATTGCAAACTGTTTAGGAAGCGATGAATAAATGAGATTAATTTAGAGCAAGTATTTTTTAGCCCGAGAAATGACTTGTTTTTGACGCAAATAGTAGAACTATTTGCTAAGTTAAGAAGGCATTCCCGGGCAAAAAAGACGCGGCTATAAATTATATCGAATTATTCAGCGATTCCTTTACTTATATGCAGCCGGAAGCTACATAATCGTTCGTACTCAAAAAAAACTATATAAAAAACTATGGAGGAAAATCAATGAAAAAAATCTTTGCCGTTATTGCCGCGCTCTTAATGACGGCTGCGGCATGCTTTACTTTCTCGGCATGCCAAGACGACCCGAACGTTATCCGGGTCAGCGAGGTAACGCATAGCATCTTCTATGCGCCGCTGTACATCGCCGACAAAAACGGCTATTTTACCGACGAGGGCCTTACCGTCACGATGACCGACGCCAACGGCAGCCAGAACGCGCTGACCGCGGTCATGACGAAGGCGGCTGATATCGCGCTTTCCGGCCCCGAAACGGTCGTTTACACACAAAACGAAGGCAAGCAGGACGCGCCCGTTATATTCGGGCAGCTTACAGCCTGCGACGGCAGCTTTTTAATGGGCAAGACGGCCGAACCGGATTTTTCCTGGGATAACCTGTCGGGCAAGACGGTCATTATGGGGCGGCCCGGCGGAATGCCCGAAATGACGCTCAGGTACGTTTTGACCCAATTAGGCTACACACATTCGGCCACTCCCACCGGGGCAAAGCAGGTCAATATGTTTACCGACATCAACGACTTCGCCACGCTGGCCGCCACATTCACACAGGATACGGCGGGCAAATACGATTACTGCACAATGTTCGAGCCCACCGCATCGCAGCAGCAAGCCTTGGGCAAGGCGTTTATAGTCGCATCTGTGGGCGAAAAGAGCGGTAACGTACCTTTCACCGCCTTTGCGGCAACCCCCAGCTATCTGAAAAAGCACAGCAAGCAAGCGCAAAAATTCTTGAATGCGGTCAAAAAGGGTTATGATTTCCTTATGGAAAAAGATACCGCAACCGTTGCTGCCGTACTTGCAAAATCCTTCAGCTTCGACGTGACCTCATGCGGCTATGTCGTAGAATCGTATAAGGCGATCAGCGCGTGGGCGAAAACGCCGGTTATGAATGAAAAGGATTTCAATTTCATGCAGGACATAATGATCAACGCGGGCAGGCTGAAAGCATCTGAGCGGGTCGCGCACAGTAAAGCCGTTGACAATACCTTTGCAAACGCGGTTTAAAGAAACCGTATCCAGCATAAAAAACAATAAAGGACTGTCGCGTGTAAAAACGCGGCAGCCCTTTATAAAAAGGCAACTCTTAATCTACGGACATTTTTCTTTGAGCGAGAATGCACAAGACCCGTCAAAAGAAAATAGTCCGGCCAAAAAAGAAAGTAAGGATGACGAGAAAAGAAAAATGGGAGTACAGGGTTTAATTCCCCGCAGCTTGCTGCGACCC
>JAVBLK010000055.1:0-29268 GCA_031553565.1 Eubacteriales bacterium | reverse complement strand
CAACTTGCCCTACATCGGTTGCGAGGAGATCTAAGCAAATCGGTGTAATACCCATAAGCTCTGCTGCGGAAAGAATATTCAAAAACTTTGTTTTTGAATATTCGGGTCCAGGGCTTGCCCTGGGGTATAATACCGATTTATTATATCATTTTTATGGTGAAAACTCCATTGAATAAGCCTTTTCGGCTGCTTTCGGCATCTTTTTGTACAGCTTCTAAATTCCCGCCTTGTCAATGCCCCGGCATTGCCTGCGGCGGCAATTTAAAATCTGCATCAAAAATCTGTCCGAATTCAGCTCGAGTATTTATTAATTGTTTCCTTAACCTCTGGCTTGCATGCAATTTTTGCAGGTTTTCCCGGGGTATAAAAAAGCCGGACCGAAATCATAACTTTTCGTTCCGGCACCCGTTGTCTTTTGGTTGGATTGAGTGGACTCGAACCACCGACCCCCACCTTATCAGGGTGGTGCTCTAACCGCCTGAGCTACAATCCAGCGGTGACCGGCTTTTAAAAACGCTTAAAGAAGGTATGCGGTATAAAAGCCGGAGCTGTTTTTCCTTGAAACTTGGTGGAGGTTAGCGGATTCGAACCGCTGACCCCCTGCTTGCAGGGCAGGTGCTCTACCAGCTGAGCTAAACCCCCGCGTCACAGCGGAAAAACAACTTATGCTAGAATAGCATTTTATCTTTTTATTGTCAACAAAATAGAATAAAAATCTTGACGGACTTTACGCGACTTTGCGCGGCCGGCGGAATTTTTTTGGGACGGCAAAGGCTAAAGTAAGTTTCACAGTGGAAGTTAGATGTGGAAGTTAGTGTGACAAGGGGTCTTGGCGGAAGTTAGTTTGGCATTTTGACGGAATTTTTGGGGAACTGCGCTTTTGTTATCGCAGACAGGTAATTTTCCGGCTTTAAAAACGTCGCCCGCAAATAAATCTGCGGGCGGCATGTTTAAGTTCTTGCGGCGGCAGCAGCCGGGTAACCGCTTATCCCGCCTGGAAACAACCACAGTTTAGTCTCTGTAAGAGGGGGTTAAACCCCTCGCCTTAAGGCGAAGCCTGAAGCCTTTAGGTCAACCGCTAAAAAGAAAAGAAAACGGGAGAAAACAGCAGAGCGGTGTCATCCTGAGCAAAGCGAAGGATCTTAAGGCAACGGTGATCTTAAATTACAAGATTTTTCACTGCGTTCAGAATGACAAGATTTTTCACTGCGTTCAGAATGACAAGATTTTTCACTGCGTTCAGAATGACAAGGCGTTTAAACCTTTAGACGGCTTTTGCCGTCCTCCGAACCTACCTGTTTAGTCTGTAGTGGTTTATTTTTTGCCTGCCCAAAAGCTGCAAGCTTCCGGCAGCCGGTTTTTGCACCGGTCAGTTCTTTAAAATAAGCTCCGACAGCGTGTTATAGTCCAGCTTTTTGCCGTTTTTATAGACGCGCATATTGCCGCCGCTTATTTCGTCGATCAGCATGACCTTGCCGCCAACGTTGCCGAATTCCAGCTTGATATCGATCAGCTCCAGCCCTTTCTTATTAAGATCGGCTTTCAGCACATTACAGATCTGCTTTGTCTGCGATTTGATCGATTCGTACTGCTCCTCGCTTAAAAGCTTTAACGCGGACAGGATCTCCTTTGTAACCGGCGGGTCGTTCCTTTCGTCATCCTTTAAGGTCACCTCGAACACGTCGATACGATCGCCTTCCTTGCAGTAGTCGCCGAAACGCTTTATAAAGCTGCCCGTCGCTGTAAAGCGGTAGACAAATTCCAGCCCTTTGCCGAAAACGGAGGCGGGGCGGACGGTCATTTCGTTTTTCTCCGCGTTATTGGATACATAGTGGGTGAGGATATTGTTTTTCTTCAACAGCTCGAAAAAATACACCGTTGTCTTGATAGCGTTCATGCCTACGCCCGCAACCTCGCCTACAACGCTGTTGCCGCCGGGGTCTTTTTCTCCGCCGGGATGGCCCGTAACGGTGTCCTTGAATTTCAGCAGATAATTGCCGTCGTCCAGCAGGTATACGTCTTTTGTCTTTCCTTTTTTGTAAAGCTTCATAAGTTGCTCCTTAAAAATAATCTCCACACATTTTAACACTTTTTATTTGTCAATGTAAAACGCTTGAAAGGGACGTGCGGATGCGTTTTTTCGAAAACGCTACCCGGAAAGCCGGTATTTCAGCGTATATTAAACGTTAAAATCCTCCCAGCTTGGATTTTTTGCGAACGAACGCCCGGCGTTATGCCATTTTCGACATATTTTTCAATTTCCTCTTGATAATTTCTACGTTGGGTAGTATACTGTATATGTTGGAAAAAAACGGAGGATCATTCTTTTTTTGTTTCCGTTCTTTTCCTTAGCACGCCTTTAATATGCTGCTGCTGTCAACTGCTGGGCAAAAACGGATTTATTTATTTATTTTTTAGGTATGATTATGGAAACGGGAATCTTCTATTTTTCCGGCACCGGCAATTCGCTGGCTGCGGCAAAGGATCTTGCCGCGCGCCTTGAGTGCCGTGAGGTATATAATATCGCCTCTTTTTCCAGGAACCGCCGAATCTTTGCGGGCTATGACCGGGTCATAGTGGTTTATCCTTCATACGCATACGGAATGCCGCTTATGGTCAGACATTTTTTTAGGGCCGCCGAGTTTAAGCCCGGCTCGTACATTGCCGCGCTGGTGACCTATGGCAGCCGCCAGGGCGGCGCGTTGTCCGAGGCAAAGCGGCTGTTAAAACGCCGCGGAGGCAAGCTTTCATACGCGCGCGGGATCCCCGCTGTCGAAAACTTTATCCCGATATTCGGGTCGCCGTCCGAAAAGGTTTTATCGACAAGGACGGCAGCGCAAGACGGCGCCGTGGCCGAGATAGCGGCGGAGATAGAGGCTGGGAAACAGCAAGATATTCCGGGCGTCAATGTGCTTTCAAGGATGGTCAGCGCCCTGTTCAGGTTCGCGCGGCCGCTTATCATAAAGTTTTATCACATTGAGGAAACCTGCACGGGTTGCGGCTTGTGCGAAAGGGTGTGCCCCGCGCATGCGATAAAGGTAGAGGGCGGCCTCCCGCGCTTTTCAAATAATTGCGAGCTTTGCCAGGCCTGCATAAACTGGTGTCCGCAGCGCGCGATTTCCTTTGCCCGTGTCAATCCCGAAACGGCGCGTTATACAAATAAAAACGTAAAGGTACGTGAATTTTTGCTGCGCCCGGGCACTTCCGAAACTGTTTCAAGCGAAGAGCTTGTTGCCGAACCGGCGGCGGAAACTGTATAAATCAGCGTATTTTTTGGCGGCCGTCCGGCGAATGGCGGCTGTTTTGATAAAAGCTGATATTACGTCTAACCGGCAATAAAGCGCTTGCAAAACAGCCTCCGGTAATGTATAATACAAAAAGCAGTTTTACGCTGCGGGCACGATAATAAGCGATCAATACATCTCTGGGTGTGGCGCAGTTTGGTAGCGCGCTAGAATGGGGTTCTAGAGGCCGCAAGTTCAAGTCTTGTCACCCAGACCAAACCCGCATTATTACTGGTGAAAACGGCTATTAGAGCCGTTTTTCTTTTATGCACTAGGTAAAACCGCAGTAGAGATGCTCAAATGCAGCGGCCTGACAATGTGGCGAAGCCGCTCCTTAAAAGCGAAACATTATAAAACGGTGTGCTCTTTGTGACTGAATTGTGGGAAAATGGTTTTATAATATAGTCAAACACAGGGATACGGCTTAAGGTGTAAGTTCCTTTTCAGACGGCCGGTGCGGATTATTTATAAAGGACAGATTAATTATGGGTAAATTTTTACTTGCGGGCGGATTGTTTTTGGCGGTTGCCGGCGCGGCGCTGGGCGGGGGAAAGCTCCCCACTGAGGCGGCGGTTGCCAGCGAGGCGGCAAACAGCAATCCCGCGCTGATACAGACCGTGGGCGAGAGCGGCGAAGGGATAAACCGTTATATCGAATATATGCGCAGGTCAGTAAGCCTGCAGACGGAATACGCGGAAAAGGCCGCCGAGCTTGATTTATTGGAGACCGCAGACATCGCGGCCGCGGCAGAAAAAGTGCTGCCTGACGAATTCGAGATACTTATGACTGATTTAAGTTTCCTTAATTCGCAGTATGACGCGCATATCAGAGCGGGCAAACCGATCCCCAAGGCCGTTTTTGACGGTGCGGCGGGTATTCTGGCAAAGGTAGAAACACTGCTTAACGGAAACAGGGCGGCGGTTGACACAGAGGCGCGCAAGGTCCGGATAAAATACGAGGCCGGCAAAGAGGCGCTTGCGATCGAGCTCAGGTATGCGCTTTCAGACCTTAAAGCGGAATACAGCTTTTAAGGAACCGCTGAATAAATAACATTGAATACAGCATAGATTTTAAAGATTTATCGGGCGCGGAACAAACATAGTATCCGCGCCCTTTTCTTTTGCCATAGGGCAAATCGCAGCAATAAACCCGGGCAGCTGCAAATTACAAGTGTGACGAAGCCGCTTTTTCTTTGCTTGGATGCCGCGCCCGGAAGATTGCGCCCTTGACATATGGGGCGGTTTTTAATATACTTTGACTATGCGCGGACTCCTTATATACAACGGTTCTTTTGTCAACCGGCAGGTCACTGATATGCTGGCGGCGTTTAAGCGCGGCTTTCGTGAATCCTCCGCTGAAATCACCTGCGAGGAATCGGGTGCTTTCAGCCTTGCCTATAACAGCGGAACGCGGCTTTACCGGAGAGGGCGGCCGTTTGACGCTGAAACATCAGGCTTTTCGTTTGTGCTGTTTTGGGATAAGGATATCCTGCTTGCCGAAGGGTTTTTAAGGTCGGGCTTGTCCGTATTCAACGCGCCGCGCGCGATAGAGATCTGCGATAATAAGCTCTTAACGCACGGGGTTCTCTGCGATGCGGGGATCCCGGCGCCGCAGACGATAAAGCCGCCGCTTGTCTTTGACGGCTGCGCGGGCGGCGGCAGCGGATTCCTTGATTTTACGGCTGCGAAACTCGGGTTCCCCTTGGTCGCAAAGGAAGCATACGGCTCTTTAGGCGAACAGGTCTACCTTATTAAGGACAGGGCTGGCCTTGACGCCGCTTTTTTCAGGCTGCAGTACAAGCCGCATTTATATCAAAAATTTATCGCGGAGAGCGCCGGGACGGATATCCGCATTTATGTTATCGGCGGTAAGGCGATAGGGGCGTGCGAAAGGCGTTCGGAAATTGATTTCCGCAGCAACGTCCAGTGGGGCGGTACGATGCGCCTTATAAACGCGGAACAGGAATATACTGCGGCGGCGGAAAAGGCGGCTGATACCATCGGCCTGGACTATTGCGCGGTCGATTTTTTAAGGGGGAAGGACGGGCCGCTGGTTTGCGAGGTCAACAGCAATGCGTTTTTCGGCGCGTATTGCGCACTGGGCGGCCGCGATATCGCCGCGCTTTACGCCCGGCATATCCTGGGTAAGGCCGGACACGTTAAGCGCGCATGATGCGGTACCCGTTGTACTGAGAAAAACATGGATATTGAAAAGAACATTGAAATCATACGCGAAAGGATCGATGCCGCCGCCCGAAAATCGGGGAGGCGCGGCGGCGATATTACTATCGTCGCGGCCACAAAATACGCGGATGCAGGTCTAATCCGGGGCTTGTCCAAATATAATATAAACATATTCGGGGAAAACCGCGTTCAGGACTTTTTGGAAAAGTACGGGAATGCCGCGGACGCGGGCGATTGGCAATTCATCGGGCAGCTGCAAACCAACAAGGTCAAGTATATCATCGATAAGGTCAAGCTGATCCAATCGGCGGACAGGCCGCAGCTGCTGTTTGAAATCGACCGGCAGTGCGCGCTGAAAAATATTGCGAAAATGGATATCCTCATCGAGGTGAACCTGTCGGGCGAGACTCAAAAGGGCGGGATCGCGCCGGACGCCGTACTTGATTTTTACGATGAAAGCAAAAAGTTTCCGCGTATCGCGGTTCGCGGACTTATGACAGTTATGCCGAAAATGGCGGGAAACGGCGGAAATTGCCGGGATTTGTATTTACAAATGAGGCGTTTATATGATATATTAAGGGAAAAGGACAATAATATTGATATTCTCTCGATGGGAATGTCGCAGGATTATGAAACAGCGATAGAATGCGGCGCGACTATGGTGCGGCCGGGGCGCGTTTTGTTTTCATAGTGCGCAGCGCATTTTTAATGCCTGTATATAACAACAGTGTCCGCAAATACTTTTGCGCAAATAGAATTACAAGTTGATCCCGGTCTGAGCTTTCGTCGGTTGACACGGCCGGGAAAGAGGCGAAATGAGTAAATTCAGTAATTGGTTTAACGGGAACAGACAGGAGGACGAGAGCCGCGAAAACGACGGCTTTACCTCCCAGCGCAATCAGAGGTTTGACCCGCTTCAAAGCGACAGGCAGGTCTATCGCCAGCCCGATTTTTCCGCGCAGAATGTGACCGCCGCGCCCAAGCGCAGCTATGGCAGCGTTATAATCTATCAGCCGCGCTCGGCCGAGGACGTGCAGGTGCTTATCAATTATTTGAAACGCAAGGAGCCGGCTATCATCAATCTTGACGGCACGGACGAGGACGTCGCGCAGCGCATCCTAGATTTTATCAGCGGCGCGATCTACGCCCTGTGCGGCTGCGTACACCGCATTTCCAGCAATATATTTCTGTTGACCCCGGAGGGGGTTGATATAGCGATCCCTTACGATAACTGATAATCGCAATCGTCAATTTTTATCTCAAAAATCCGCCGCTGTGAATATTTCGATATAATTTACAGCGGCGTTTTTCTCGCCTTAAAACGTCTTCTTTCCTTCAGAAATAGTTCTACTATTTGCTGCAAAAACAAGCGCTGAAAAATACTTGCTCTAAATTAACCTCATTTATTCGTCGGTTCCTTAACCATACTTTTTAGTGTTTCCGCATATAAATATACTATGGTCGATTGGGTAATGCGAGTTATGGACTCGATAGGATATATCGGGGTGTTCCTGCTTATTGCCTTGGAAAACATTTTTCCGCCGATACCGTCGGAGGTCATTTTGGCTTTCGGCGGCTTTATGACCACATATACCCGGCTGCAGCCTTTCTTTGTCATCCTGTGCGCGACGGCGGGCGCTCTTTCGGGCGCGATAGTATTGTACTTTTTCGGCAGGCTGCTGGGACTTAACAGGATCGAAAAATTCACCGGGAAGTACGGAAAGTTTATCAGGCTGAAGCCCGCCGACATAACAAAGGCTTGCGCATGGTATCAAAAGCGCGAAAACAAGGCGGTGTTCCTGTGCCGCATGGTGCCGGTATTGCGCAGCCTGATCTCTATCCCTGCGGGCATTGCTAAGATGAATTTTGTCAGCTTTCTGCTGCTTACTGCCCTGGGCTCGCTTATCTGGAACACCGCCCTGGTTTTTGCAGGAGTTCTTTTGGGCGATAACTGGCTTAAGATAACGGAGTTTTTCGGCGCATATCAGATAGTAGTATTAGTTGTGTTGGGATTGGCGGCCGCCGCGCTGATAATATTCCTTACTGTCCGCTCAAAAAAGAAAAGCCGGAAGGCTAAGGAAGCTGCGGTTGCAGAAGAGAAAGCGGATAAAGTCTAGAAAAAATAACAAATATCTCCGCCCCGGCAGTGAAATATTACAGGAAGCATGCTCAAGAAAAGAAACGCAGCAAGACGCGAGGTATTTAAACCCGGTCGGCATTTATTTCTTATCTAGTCATCCTGGCTTTCTTTTTTGGTCGGACAGCTTTCTTTTGACGGGCCAAAGCGCACACCTGCTCAAAGAAAAATGTCCGTAGAATATCCTTATGATTTTTGCAGCTTGGCATACGCGCCGCCTGCCGCCAACAATTCCGCGTGCTTGCCGCGCTCGGCTATTCCGCCCTTATCCAGGACAAGTATTTCGTCCGCCTTTTCTACCGTTGTCAGCCGGTGGGCGATAACTATCATAGTGCATTTGCCGGACAGCTCGGCAATGGCTTTTTGTATCTCCGCCTCGGTTTCATTGTCGATCGCGCTGGTCGCTTCGTCAAGTATAAGGATAGGGGAGCCGCGCAAGATCGCGCGCGCGATCGCCAGCCGTTGTTTCTGTCCGCCCGACAGCCTGACGCCGCGTTCGCCGATCATCGTTTTATAGCCCTCGGGCAGGCCGCCGATAAAGTCGTGTATACAGGCAGCCCGCGCCGCCGCAACGATCTCGTCAAAGGAGACTTCGCCGCTCCTGCCATAGGCGATATTGTCGGCGATCGTGCCGTTAAACAGGAAAACATCCTGCAGCACGATACTGATCTGATCGCGCAGGGTTGACAGCGTCATATCCCTGATATTTATTCCGTCTATCGATATAACGCCCTTATCGGCGTCGTAGAACCGCGCAAGCAGGCTGATGACCGTAGACTTGCCCGCGCCGGTCGGCCCTACAAGAGCGACCATTTGTCCGGGTTTTACGCGGAACGATACGTTCTTTAAGACAGCGATCTCCTTGTCGTATTCAAAGCTGACGTCCTTAAATTCCACGTCACCGGTGAGCATGGGATAATTTTTTGCACCTGGCAAATCGGCAATGTCGCTCCCGGTATCCATGATTTCAAACACGCGCCGCCCGGAAATGATGGCGGTCTGCAAGTCCTCGACAACCCTTGCCAAGGTTGCGACAGGGGTGTAGAGCAGGCTTAAATAGAGCAGGAAAACGGTTATTTCGGTGGCGGGCATAACCTTGGCAAGTGCGAAAAGGCCGCCGAAAAGAACCACTATCAGCGTACCTAACCCGGTCAAAAAGTTTACCGACGGGTGCAGGACGGATACCCAGAATATGCCCTTCATCGTCTGGTCAGCGTGCTTATGCGCAAGGCCGCCGACAACATTTTCCTCGTGATCCTGCCGGTTGAACACCTGTATTTCTTTTATGCCGGAGAAATTGTCCTGCAAGGTCGCGTTCAGCTCCGCGCTGCGCTTTTGCCGCTCGTTGAAATGCTTTCTCATTTTGCGGAAGAAGAAGGAGCATCCGGCGATAAACGGCAGCGGTATGCAGGTAAGCGCGGCAAGCGCGGGATAGATATAGAAGGTTATGGCAAGTACGCCCGCGAACATTATTAAACTGGTGATCAGGTCGGGCAGGGCGTGGGCGATCAGCACCTCGAAATTGGCGGTGTCCTCGACGACGCGCGACATCAATTGCCCCGTTTGCTTGTCGCGGTAAAAGCGCAGCGACAGCTTTTGCAGATGGCCGTAAAGCTTCTTTCTTACATCGGCGACGCTTCGCCACGCGGCAACGTGCGCAAAATAGCTGTTGATGAACTGGAAGGCCGTCCGAAGGATATAAAGGCCGAGCAGTACGCCCGCGATGATCCATATTTGCCCCGCAGTGCCGCCGTCCTCGATCGTACCCAAAAGCTGCCGCACGAAGGCGGGTGCGGCCAGATTTATGCCGATGACAAACGCCAGCGAGACGGTCGCAAGAATCAGCGCCCCGCGCCAGTTTTTTGCGCATTTAATAATTCTTATTACAGTTTTCATTACGGACATTATATACCTGAAAGTTTTAATATGTCAAAGCGCGTTTTAACGCAAAAAACTTTTCAGATATGTACAGAATAAGAATTACAGTCGCATTTTTAAGTAAAGGCTGCGCGTTTTACAGCCTTGCGGCTTCCTCATACATCAGCCTGATCTTTGTTGGATCGGCGTGGTTCCCGGCCATTTTTATAACGTCGGGCATCAGCCTGCCCTTTACCATAAACAGCAGCGGATGCCGCGTTATGCCCGGTATGTGTTTTTCAATGATGGCGACAAGCTCCGGCACGGCCATAACTTCCCTTACGGTCATCCGGTCGATATTGTATTTACTCATATACCATCATAATAGTGCCGGGCTTAAAATGTTCCTCGGCGCCCTTCCGGCATTTTCATAAGTAAAGGCGGCAGAATTTCCGGCTCCGGATGCGCGAATCCACTAAAAATACATTGATATTTTATCCGGTTATGTTACAATATCTATAGGCTGCGGGCGGCGCAAATGTTGCCGCCCGGAAAAATTCATAATTATCGGCACACAAATTTATTAGAAGGCGCGGGGTTTATTATGTACTACATAGGGATCGATTTAGGCGGAACAAACATCAAGGCCGGGCTGGTCGCGTCCGACGGCAGGATCTTATCCAAGGGCAACTTAAAGACGCGCGCAGACAGGCCGTATCAGGAGATCTGCGCCGATATGGCGGCTTTGGCAAAGGAAGTCGCCGACCGCGCAGGCGTTAAAATGTCGGATGTGGCAGGCATAGGCGTGGGCTCGCCGGGAATGATCGACAGCGCAAACGGCGTCGTAACATATGCGAACAACCTGAACTGGCGGAAGGTTCCGGTTGCGGCAGAGATACACAGACACACGTCTGTAAACGTAAAGGTCAGTAACGACGCTAACGTCGCGGCCTTAGGCGAGGCTCTGTTCGGCGGCGGAAAGGGCTATGACGACAGTATACTCATAACCTTGGGCACGGGCGTCGGCAGCGGCATAATCATCGGCAAAAAAATAGTCGAGGGAAATAAATCAGCGGGCGGCGAGGCCGGGCACATGGTCATCCGCACGGGCGGCATAAAATGCACCTGCGGCAGGCGCGGCTGCTTTGAGGCCTACGCATCGGCAACGGCTCTTGTCAGAATGACCAAGGAGGCAATGCTGAAGAATAAGGACAGCGAGATGTGGCAGGTAAGCAGCGGCAACATCGAATTTGCGGGCGGCCAGACGGCGTTTTTGGCCGAGGAGCGCGGCGATAAGGCTGCGACCGCCGTTTTAAAGAAATATATCAATTATTTAGGCGAAGGTATAATAAACCTTATAAATACTCTGCGTCCGCAGGCAGTCATTTTGGGCGGCGGCGTATGCGCCGCGGGCGAAAGGCTGCTGGAACCGTTGAGAAAGCAAATCAAAAAATATTCGTACGGCGGGAAATACGGGCCCGAAACACAGCTGAATACTGCAACCTTGGGGAATGACGCGGGCCTGGTAGGCGCGGCGGCGCTTTGGATGGACTGACGCCCTCGCGCCGGTCGCGAATACTTATAGGTATGAAAGATTGCAAATTATACTGTGAGCAAAGAAATATCTGTTATATCCTTGACAAATATTGCTGTCGGTATTAAGATATATCCATAATAAATAAGTTGCGGGTTTTATAAAAACCTGCGACTTCCGCTAGGGGCACCTGTTATAACAGGTTGAGATTGCGTGTGTCCGCATGTCCCTTTGAACCTGTGGGTTAATACCCGCGTAGGAAAGCGAAGCCGGTTTTAAGAGCGTTGTTCTTTTTAGGTCCTTAAGCTTTCTAACAAGAAGCCTGAGGACTTTTTTATTGGCCGCCATGCCACGGCTAATAAGGAACTGTCCCTTTAAAATTCAAATTCTGCCTTGCCTAAATTCAAAAAAGCGGAGAAACAAAAAGGAGTTTTTATGTTTCTCAACTGGTTTATCCCTGCACTCTTGGTGACGGCCGCGGTCGGGCTGCTAGTTTTCAGCCTGATGTTCAAGAAAAACGAGTTTACGACAAAAGACCTTGCCTTGGCGGCTGTTTGCGTCGGACTAAGCTTTGCGCTGTCCTTCTGGCGCGTATGGCACAACCCGCAGGGAGGCTCGATAACGATCGCCAGCATGCTGCCGATCGCATTATTCGCATACATCGCGGGCTTTCGCAAGGGGCTTATCGTGGGGCTTGCATACGGCGCGCTGCAGCTTATACAGGATCCGCAAATCTATCATCCGGTGCAGGTGCTGCTGGATTATTTCCTGGGTTTCGGCGCGGTCGCGGCCGCCGGCGCGTTCAAGCATATCAAGGCTTTCAAAAAATGCGACTTTCTGCTCGGCATAACCGCGGCGGGGCTGCTTAGGTTCGCGTGCTCCATCATCAGCGGCGTAGTCTTTTTTCAGGCGTATGTGCCGGAGGGCTGGGGGCTGTGGCCGTACAGCCTTGCCTATAACAGCGTACTGCTCATCGATATCGCAATCTGCCTTGTGCCCGCCGCGTTTATACAATATGTGCCTGCCTTGCGTAAATTCATGAACTATATGGACGACGGGAAAAACTTCGGCGCGGGAAGAAACGGGAACAAAATGAAAACGTGTACTGACGGCGATTTAAACGGGCGTTGCGCAGGCGATACCCAAAAAAATGCGGACGCTGTTGACAAAAGCGGCGCAATGTAATATTATTCTGTGTATGAAAGGCGAAGGAGCTTCAAATCAAAAGGCGGCTGCGCTGATCCTTAACGGCAATTTTATCCCCGACAAAATCGAGGGGGAGTACGTGCTGTGCGCCGACGGCGGCTATAACCTTATAAGGCGCGCGGGAATACGCTGCGACGCGGTAATAGGCGATATGGACTCGGTCTCGGGCGCGGTGACGGGCGTCGAGGCTATCCCGTACAATATGAACAAGGACCAGACGGACGGGCATTTGGGAATAATGCGCTTGTGCGGGACGGGCTTTACACGCATCAATATTTACGGCGCGCTGGGCGGCAGGGCGGATCAGGTGGCCGGCAACATCAACCTCTTGCCGATCGCATACTATCTGGGCGCGGACGCGGTCATATACGACGAGGATACCGAGATCTATTTTACCGACGCGTATCTGGAGATCCCCTGTGAAAAGGGTGATCTCATATCGGTGCTGCCGTACTCTGAGCGGGTGTTATTCAAGGAGTCCGGAGGACTGATCTATCCGCTAGCCGGACTCAGCATATCGCGGCTGACCTCGCAGGGGATATCTAACGTAGCGGTCAGCGAAACGGTTTCTGTTTCGGTCAAAAAAGGCGCGGCGTTTGTTTACCGGATTAAAAGCTGATCCTTTTTAGCGGGCCGGTCTAATTTCAGCCGGAAATAAGCTTCTCCCGTATATTGCCGCTGTATTATAATATAAACGCACAAAAAAGAGGCCGTCCGAAAATAAGGACGGCCTCTCATATTTTTGAGATCAAATTGCTAAAGACGGTTATTTGACGATAAAACCTTTCAGATCCTTGATAAGGTCGTCGCACTTGTCGCTGTAGATCTCCAGGATCACAGGCTTTGACAGATCCAAACTGAAGATACCCATGATCGATTTTGCGTCGATCACGAAACGGCCGCTCCTTAAATCGATGTCGTAATTGTATTTAGACACGATGTTGACGAATTCCTTGACGTTCTCCATCATCTTGAGGCTGATAGTAAGTGATTTCATGATTAATTCCCTCCGCTAAAATTTGTTTTTATGTATACAGTATAACGCTGCACGGCAGAAAAAGCAATTAAAATGCGCAAAGTAACGGCTATGCGCTTTCGGGCGTTAATTAGATGCAAGTTTTAAAAATAACTCGAAAAATGTCAAAAACACGTGCTTTTGCGGGCGTGATATTTAATTTGCGGTTTAATGTATTTATGGTATAATCTTACATATGGATCTAAAGTTTATTACCGACGGAGTGGAAAACATCGAGCTTTTCGACAAACGCTGCATCGAGATGATGTCCAGCAAGTTTATCGTTGCCGACGTAAGGATAAGGAATATTTTAAAGAGTATCGCAGGCTCCAGGAGGCTGCTGGCGGTATTTGCGGCGGCGGCCAAGACGTTTAATTTCGACGCGGAGTTCGACCGGTCGATCGTCGTTGACGGCGTCAAGAAGTTTATCCGTATACCCGACGACCCGATGCGGCACATTGCGTTCGTATATTCGCTGTTCTGGGAAATAGATATGAAGAACATCGACCTGCACAAGCTTTTGAACGAATACTACGCGGTGGGGCAGAACATCAACGATTTTTACAACTGCTTCAACGCCGAGGTCATCTTTTCCTTCCGCGAAAAAGTAATGGAGCTCTATTATGACGAAATGATACCCGAGGTCGTCTGAAGCCGGATTATGGATGGCGGAGGCTGTTCTCCCGCCGCGGTTTTTGCCGCGGCGGTATTTTTTTATATCTTTTTATATCCTGGAAAAAATCGCAGTAGAAATTATTAGAAGCCTCGGCCTGATAAACGTGGCGAAGCTACTTTTTTTTCTGACCTTACGTCATATTTTGACGATAATGATTGGCTTTTGCCGTACCGCGCGTTTGTGCCGCGTTTGTATATCGTATTATAGTAAACAAACTCTAAAACCAGCTTATCTTCGGCATCTATTTGGTATAAAACGGTATAAACTGCTCGCTTTTATTTCTAATAAAGGCTCCGCTTTTATCCCGTTTTATCCTCAAATATCTACTCAAACCTGAAACTGGTTTTAAAGTTAACTTACTATATTAGAAATAGATTATTATTTCCTGCGCTATTGCAATACTGCGCCTTTTATATTATTATATATATAGCAGCATATGATTTTTCTTTTACAGCGGCGCGTTTTTATGCAAAGCGCCCCGTAAGAGCCGGATGAGGGACTGAAAGAATCACACAATGATATCAGGGAGGTAACGCTTATGCAGATAAGATGCGTTCAATGCGGCTCTTTTATCGAGCCGGCCGGTTTCTGTCCGAATTGCGGCTATAAGCAGCAGTTTGTAAGACCCTCTGCAAGCGATGCGGCAGGGGCGTATTATTCACAGCCGTTTGTACAAGGCTATGCGCCGCCGGCGCCGTTCGGCCAATATAACGATCCGGCGTTTCAATATCAGCCGGTTCAGCCTGCGGCATATCAGCCGGAGCCT
This sequence comes from Eubacteriales bacterium, assembly GCA_031553565.1. GTDB lineage: Bacteria > Bacillota > Clostridia > Christensenellales > DUVY01 > JAVBLK01. The sequence goes on along the minus strand of JAVBLK010000055.1, from coordinate 14,610 downwards.
TATGCTCCGCCGCGGGAACAGATGTACGCGCCGCCGCCCGTACAGGGATATCCGCCGCCGCCTGTCCAAGGGTACGCTCCGCCGGCGCCGCGGCATCCGCAGCAATATCAGCAGCCGCAGTATCAACAGGCGCCCGCGTATAATCCGCGGCCCGTCCAGGGGTACGCCCGGCCGCAGTTTGCACAGCAATACCGCAGCGCGCCGCTGCCGTACGATCAATATAATAACGCACGGGCTTACCCTCCGGTAAACCGGTACTATGATCAGCCGCCGGCTTACCCGCCGCAGCCTTACGCCGGATACGGAGATCATCGAGAGGCGCCTTTGCAGCCTCCCGTTTACCCCTCGCGGGGGAATCCGTATTACAGTTATAATATGCCGCAGGGTCACGGGCAGTATCAGCCCGCGGTAAATCCTTACTCTGCCGATAACAGCGGCGCCGGCGCGAAAAAACGCGGAAAGTCTTACGCCGCCGCGTTTATTACCGCGTTATTGCTGCCGTTCGTTCCTATATACGAATTTTTGCAGCGGCACTTCGGGCGCGGCGTATTAAAACTTCTGACGCTTGCGGTGATGATAACTTTCTTTGCCGTTGCGAACACGGCAACGGTATCATATTACAGCGGCTATGACAAAAACAGCGCAAACGTAAATTATACAGGCGACTATGTTTATGTGCAGGGCAGCGGCGGCGATACTTGTGTTTTCCGCATCGAGAGCCTTGGGACCGGCTGGTACGGAGGCGACTATTATCCTGAGTACTATCTTGAATACTGCGGCACGAATGCATATTTTGACGGAAGCGCTGACGGCAAAGTTATCTATAAACATGGCGATTATATAAGGATTGCCGATTACGCATATAAGCTTTCGGTAAGCAGCTATTTCAACAACGGTTATTATAGCAGCAGCCGCTTCGACTGCAACATTTATTTTGCCGGCGATTATTTCGGCGTGAATAACAACGTCCGCATCCGGGCATATAATTATGAGCACGAATACTTAAATCAGCCGGCGTCGATTATGCTGAGCATACTGGGCATATGGCAGCTGGTAGACATAATAATATTGCTCGTTAAGCTTGCCACCGGGCAAAGGATAGAAGACAAACGGTCGAACGCATGACGTCTAAAATAACAATATGAACTACTTTTACAGTCGCGGGCTTGCCGGATTTCCGGCAAGCCCCTTTTTCAACCATAGGAAAAATCGATAGGAAAAACCGCCAAAAATTGCCCGGAATACGCCAACCTGTCCAAGCGGCGCCGGAGTTGCATTTTTTTCCTTATTAACGTATAATTTCGGTATGAGCAAGACTATCGTTGTGGGAATGAGCGGCGGGGTGGACTCCTCGGTGGCCGCGCTTTTATTGAAACAGCAGGGGTTCGATGTTGTCGGGCTGTTTATGCACAACTGGGACGAACAGGACGACGGCGGCTTCTGTACGGCCGAGGCTGACTTTAACGACGTAAAGTCCGTATGCAATAAACTGTGCATACCGTATTATTCCGTCGATTTTTCCAAAGATTATCAGGAGCGCGTTTTCAAGTATTTCCTGGAGGAGTATAAAAAGGGCAGGACGCCCAACCCTGACGTTCTGTGCAACCGCGAGATAAAGTTCGGGCCTTTTCTGGATTACGCGTTAAAATTAGGCGCGGATTATATTGCGACCGGCCACTATTGCGGGGTGCGCGAAAGGGACGGCAAACACTATCTTTTAAAGGCTGCGGACGAGGGCAAGGATCAGTCGTATTTTTTGAATCAGGTTACGGAACGGCAGCTTTCCCACGTTATCTTCCCGCTGGCGAACATAAAGAAAGATAAGGTCAGGGCGGTTGCCCGCGCGTTCGGCCTCGATACCGCCGGGAAAAAGGACAGCACGGGGCTGTGCTTTATCGGCGAACGGAATTTCAAGGAATTTTTATCTAAGTACCTTCCCGCACAAAAGGGCGATATAAAAACGCCGGACGGCAAGACCGTCGGGCAGCACGACGGCCTGATGTATTATACGATCGGGCAAAGGCGCGGCCTCGGGCTTGGCGGCGACAAGGACGCGGGCGAGGGACGCTGGTTTGTTATAAAGAAGGACGTGGCCGAAAACGTACTCTATGTCTCCTGCGGCGATATGGAGGAGCTGTATTCCGGCAAGCTTGCTGCCGCAGGCGCAAACTGGATACCCGGACTTGACGAGGTGATCCGTCTTACCGGCGCGCAGCAAAGCGAGCAGGGGATCGTATTCGATTGTAACGCCAAGTTCCGCTACCGCCAGCCCGAGCAAAAAGTGCGCGTGATAGTAAAAGACGGCGGGTTATCGGTTTTCTTTTATGAAAGGCAGAAAGCGGTAACCGGCGGCCAGTACGTGGTCTTTTATATTAACGAATATTGTTTAGGCGGCGCCGAAATAGTGTAAAAAGGCATATATACGGCGGGATCGGCGCGAAAGCCCGTTTCGCCCGCCTTGCGCGTACGTTTCAGTACGCGGCGTCGGCCGGCAAAACAGACTGTCGCACCGCTGCCGCCGCATCTATGCCTTTTTACCCGTCATGGGGGCGGCATATATACGTGCGGGACCGGCGCGAAAGCCCGTAACAGCATGCTGTAAAAGCTTTTATGCCGCCTTGACAAAAAAGCGCAATATATTGTATACTTTCCGCATGGGAAATACAAAAGAAGCAGACTACCGTAGTGGGTTTAAGGGCGTCAAGTGGCGCGATAATATTGATGTAAGGGGCTTTATACAGGACAATTACGCCCCCTATGACGGCGGAGCGGAGTTTTTGGCGAGCGCTGCCGAAAGGACTAAAAAGCTTAACAAAAAATACCTTGAATTAGCGAAAAAAGAAGCGGAGCGGGGCGGGGTGCTGGAAATAGACAACAGCGACGTCAGCTCCCTTTTAAGTTATAACGCCGGATATCTGGACAAGGAAAACGAGATAATCGTCGGCTTCCAGACGGCAAAGCCCTTGTGCCGCGGGGTCAACCCGTTCGGCGGCATCCGCATGGCGGAGCAGGCGTGCAGGGCATACGGCTATGAATTATCCCCGAAGATCAAGGAAATGTTTAAATACCGGACGACGCACAACGACGGCGTTTTCCGCGTGTATTCGGACGAGATGAAGGCCGCGCGAAAGAGCGGGCTTATCACCGGCCTGCCCGATGCGTACGGACGGGGCAGGATAATCGGCGACTACCGCCGGGTCGCCCTGTACGGCGCGGACTTTCTGATAAAAGAAAAGATCAGGGATATGGAGGCCCTGGGCGCAATGGATATGTCCGAGGAGGTCATACGCCTGCGCGAGGAAGTGTTCCGCCAAATCGACTTTTTAGATAAATTGAAGCAGATGGCCGCTCTTTACGGTTTTGATATCTCGATGCCGGCGTCAAGCGCGCATGAAGCCGTGCAGTGGCTGTATTTCGGGTATCTTGCCGCGATCAAGGAGCAGAACGGCGCGGCGATGAGTTTAGGGCGCGTCAGCACTTTTTTGGACATTTATATAAAACGCGATTTGGAAAGCGGGCTTTTGACAGAGGAGAGCGCGCAGGAGCTTATTGACCAGCTTGTACTAAAGCTTAGGATGGCGCGGCAGCTGCGGACGCCCGATTATAACGAGTTGTTTGCCGGCGACCCGACGTGGGTGACCGAGAGCATCGGGGGCATAGGCCTGGACGGGCGGCACCTTGTGACAAGGACCAGCTACCGCTTCTTGCATACGCTTTACAACCTGTACCCTGCGCCGGAGCCGAATATGACGGTGCTGTGGAGCGCGCGTCTGCCCGAAAACTTCAAGAAATACTGCGCCGCGGTTTCCATCGACACCGACAGCATCCAATACGAGAACGACGATTTAATGCGTATGGACTACGGCGACGACTATGCGATTTCCTGCTGTGTCTCGGCGATGAAGATAGGAAAACAGATGCAGTTTTTCGGCGCGAGGTGCAACCTGCCGAAGGTCCTTCTTATGACGCTGAACAACGGCCGCGATGAGATGTCGGGCGAGCAGCTGGTAAAGCTCCCCGCCGCCGATGATTTTTCGGACGTGCGGCCGCTGGAATACGACAAGGTCAGAAGAAATCTTTCGCTGTATATGGCGTGGCTGTGCCGTTTATATGTCAACACCAACAACGTCATACACTATATGCACGATAAATACGCTTACGAGAAAATACAGATGGCGCTGCACGATACGTTCGTGCACAGGTTTATGGCGTTCGGCGCGTCGGGCATTTCAGTCATCGCCGACAGCTTGAGCGCGATAAAGTACGCCCGCGTTACGCCGGTCCGTGACGGGCGCGGCATCACCGAAAGCTTTAAAGTCGAGGGTGATTTCCCGAAATACGGCAACGACGACGACCGCGTGGACTTTTTGGCGCGGGAGCTTGTGGCCGAGTTTATGGACAATTTGCGTAAACACAAGGCCTATCGCGGCGCGGAACACACCTTGTCGCTTTTGACCATAACCTCCAACGTAGTTTACGGGAAGAAGACCGGGGCGACCCCGGACGGGAGGCCTGCCGGCGCGCCGTTTGCACCGGGCGCAAACCCGATGCACGGGCGCGATAATTCCGGCGCGCTGGCCTCGCTTAACACGGTGGCGGGCATAGATTTCTGCGACTGCCGCGACGGGATATCCAACACCTTTTCCGTTACGCCCGATACCTTGGGCAAGGGCAGAAAGGCGCAGGTGCAAAACCTCGCCGGACTTTTGGACGGGTATTTCGGCCGCCGCGCGCATCACCTGAACGTGAACGTCCTGAACAAGCAAAAGCTGATCGAGGCCATGAACGACCCGGACAAATATCCTCTTTTAACGATAAGGGTCAGCGGCTATGCGGTGCGGTTCAATTCTTTAAGCAAGCAGCAGCAGGAAGAGGTTATCGCAAGAACCTTTCACAGCACTCTTTAAGCGGCGTATGATCAAGGGCAACATCCATTCGATAGAGACATTTGCAGCCCTGGACGGGCCGGGGATACGCACGGCCGTGTTTATGCAGGGCTGTATTTTGCGTTGCCGCTATTGCCACAACCCCGATACTTTTGTCAGGGGCGGCGGCACGGAATGTACCGCGGCGGAGCTTTTTGATAAGGTCATAAGGTACCGCGAATATTACGGTCAGAACGGCGGCGTTACCGTAAGCGGGGGCGAGCCGTTATTACAGGCGGAGTTTTTAGCGGAGTTCTTTAAACTTTTGAAGGCGGCGGGGATAAATACCGCGCTCGATACCGCGGGCAGCGTTTTCAACGACAGTGTAAAGCAACTTCTGGAATATACCGACCTTATAATTCTGGATATCAAGCATACGGACGGAAAGGAATACGACAGCTTATGCGGATTGCCCGAAGGTTCAGGCCTGTATAATAAGGTCCTGGATTTTTTGGAATATTGTTCGGCGGCAAGAAAACGCTTGTGGCTGCGCCAGGTCATTGTGCCGGGGATCAACGACACAAGGGATCAGGTAACGGCGCTGAAGACGCTTATAGATAAATACAAGCCCGAAAAGGCGGAGCTGCTGGCCTATCACACGATGGGCGCGGCAAAGTGGGAAAGGCTTGGGCTTGACTACACTCTTAAAGATACCGCGCCGCCCGATGACAAAAAAATGAAAGAGCTGAATCGGATTTTGAATCCGCGGCGGTGATTGAGCCGAATAGTTTATATCTTCAGGTAAGCTGTATAAAGAGTAATATCTGCGGTTGAAAATGCAAGGGCTGATTTAACAGCCCTTGCTGTGTATATAATCGCAGTATACAACAAGAATCTTAAATCCGGCTTTCCGCTCTTTACTTTTTACCTAAAAAACTATATACTAATTAAACAGTATTTTACGCCCATAATTTGGTGGACTTATGATAAAAAAGAAAAAACCTGTTTTGAATATTGCAATCGACGGGCCGGCTGGCGCGGGAAAGAGCACCGTGGCAAAAGCCCTTTCAAAGACTTTGGGTATATTGTACCTTGATACCGGGGCTATGTACCGCGCTTTGGCGCTGAAGGCTGTTTCCCAAAAGGTCGATATAAACGACGATACGGCAATTAAGAGGCTGCTGGGCGCAACGCGGATCGACGTTAAATATTCGGGCGGGGCGCAGCGGACGCTTTTGGATAAAAAGGACGTTTCGGACAAGATACGCGAGCCGCATATCAGCCGCGCCGCCTCGGACATTTCGGCAAAACCTTTAGTGCGTTACAGGATGGTGGAATTGCAGCGGGAGATCGCCGCCGCGCAGGATACGGTTTTGGACGGGCGCGATATCGGCACGTATGTTTTGCCCAAAGCCGGGTTCAAATTTTACCTTACCGCAAGGCCTGAGGTCCGCGCGCACAGGCGGTATCTCGAGCTTACGGCAAAAGGCGCGGAGGACATAACCGAGGCCGGGGTGCTTTCTGAGATCCTGCAGCGTGACGAAAACGATTCTAAGCGCGCGGTCGCCCCCTTAAGGAAGGCGGACGACGCGGTGGAAATAGATACCTCGGATATGGATGCGGACACAGTAGTCAATGATATGATCAAAATTATCGGGGAACGGGGATAAAGCATGGCGTTTCTTTATTACCTTGTATGGTCGTTGGTGTTTTTGCCGTTCAGGCTGCTTTTCCCGGCAAAAGTTATCAACAAAAAAAACATCCCGCAGAAGCGGTCGATAATCGCGTGCAACCATCTGGCGCTGATCGATCCTGTGATCATTGCGGTGCATACGCGGCGCATGCTGCACTTTATCGCAAAGAAGGAGCTGCAGCGCGTGCCCGTGCTCGGCCCGATCATCCCCGCGGCCGGCTCGGTCCTGGTAGAGCGCGGTACGGCTGACGTTGCCGCGGTCAAAAAAATACTGAAGATATTGAAGGACGACAAGGTTCTGGTCATATTTCCTGAGGGGACGCGCAACAAGCAGGACGAAGGCGAGATGCAGGAGCTTAAATCCGGCGCAATAATGTTCGCGATAAAGACCGGCAGCCCGATAACGCCGGTCATTATATGGCGCCGGCATAAGCTTTTCAGGCGTAATTATGTATATTACGGCCGACCGTTTACACTGGACGCTTACAAGGGCTTGAAGATGGGACATATCGAAAAGGCAGCTGCGAACGCACTTCTGTCTGAAAAGATGGAAAAGGCGCGCGGCGAGCTCAATGAATGGCTGAAAGCAAAGCGTCCGCGCTTATATAAAAGTTACTGTGCAAAACATTCTGCCGAAGAAAAATAGCCTGACGATATTCAAGGCAGCCGGGACTTACGCAGCCCGGCCATAAAAACGAACCGAGGAAAAAGCACAATGGAAATGTTCAACCGGGAATTCGAGGCGATGCCGCGCAAGGAAATTAAGGCGCTGCAGCTGGAACGGCTTAAAAAAACCGTTTCGAAAGTCTATGAGAACAACCCTGTATACCGCAAAAAATTTGACGCCGCGGGCGTAAAGCCGTCCATGATAAAATCGCCGGACGACATCACGTGCCTGCCGTTTACGGTCAAGGAAGACTTCCGCGACAATTTCCCCTACGGCCTGTTTACCGCGCCGATGAGCGATATCGTGCGTATACATGCGTCCAGCGGCACGACCGGAAAACCGATCGTGGTGGGGTACACAAAAGGCGACCTGGATATTTGGAGCGATTGTGTGGCGCGGTTTTTGGTCTCGTGCGGCGGCACAAAGGACGACATCGTGCAGATATCGTTCGGGTACGGGCTGTTCACCGGCGCGCTGGGATTACACTACGGATGGGAGAAAATCGGCGCGACCGTCATACCCATCAGCAGCGGTAATACGGAGAGGCAAATTCATATGATGAAGGACCTACGCGCCACGGCGCTGGTCTCTACGCCCTCATACGCGCTGTACCTTGGCGAGAGCCTCAATAAATGCGGTATAAAGCGCGAGGAACTGGCGCTCAGACTGGGCTTCTTCGGCGCGGAGGCAAGCACCGCCGAAATGCATAATCAGATCTCCGATTTGTTCGGGATACATACCAACGACAACTATGGCTTGTCCGAGATCATGGGGCCGGGCGTTTCGGGCGAATGCTTCTATAAGTGCGGCATGCACATTGCCGAGGACCACTTCTATCCGGAGATCCTGGATCCCGACACGCTTAAGCCCGTCCGCGAGGGCGAGTGGGGCGAGCTGGTCATAACGACTATTACCAAGCAGGGGATACCGGTGATACGCTACCGTACCAAGGATATAACGCGGCTTATATACGAGCCGTGCAAGTGCGGCAGGACGCACGCGCGGATGGAAAAGATCAAGGGGCGCACGGACGATATGCTGATCATCAAGGGCGTCAATGTATTCCCGTCGCAGATCGAGAGCGTGCTGCTTGAGATGCCCGACGTCGGCAACCATTACGAGATAACGGTGACGCGCCAAAACCATATGGACGAGATCGAGATACTTGTCGAGGTCGTGGACGGCAGCCTACTGGAAAACATCCGGCAGCTGGAGGCGCTGAGGTGCCGCGTCGCTAACAAGATACGCAGCGTATTGCAGATCGACGCCAAAATAAAGCTGGTCGAGCCGCTGACATTAAAGAGGTTCGAGGGCAAGGCTCAGCGGGTCAAGGACCTCAGGAATAAATAATACTATATCCAAGCCTTAAAAATTTTACATAAAGCAGGAAAAACAATTTATGAGCGAGATCAATAACAACGCAAAATTACGCTTAGGCAATTACGGCGTGGCGCGGGGCGCGTATGAGGCAGGCTGTACCGTTGCGTCGGCGTATCCGGGTACGCCCAGCACCGAGATAACCGAGCTTATCTCGAAATACCCTGAAATAAACGCCGAATGGTCGCCGAACGAGAAGGTCGCGCTGGAGGTCGGCGTGGGCGCGTCGATAGGCGGGGCAAGGGCGATCGTCTGCATGAAGCACGTCGGGCTGAACGTCGCCGCCGACCCCTTGTTTACCGCAAGCTACACGGGCGTAAGCGGCGGGCTTGTAGTTGTTGTCGCCGACGACCCGGGGATGTTCAGCTCCCAAAATGAGCAGGATTCGCGGTTTTACGCAAGGGCCGCGCACGTGCCGATGCTGGAGCCGTCCGATACCCAGGAGGCCAAGGATTTTACCGGGCTGGCGTTCGAGCTGTCCGAAAAATACGATACGCCGGTACTCCTCAGGATGTGCACGCGCGTTGCGCACAGTCAAAGCGCGCTTACAGAAAACGTGCGGCAGGATTACGCCTTGAAGCCGTATGCGAAAAATATCGCAAAATATGTTATGATGCCGGGCATTGCCAAAAAGCGGCACGTCGTTGTCGAGCAGCGCATGGACAGGATCGCCGCCGACGTTAATTCTATGGATATCAACCGCGAGGAGCTTGCGGGCGCGGAGCTTGGCATTGTGTGCGCGGGCGCGGTCTATCAGTACGTTAAGGAAGCGCTGCCCGAGGCGTCGGTCTTTAAGGCAGGCACAGTTTTCCCGCTGCCGGTGGACGCGATACGCGCTTTTTCTAAAAAGGTCAAGAAGCTTGTTGTCGCTGAAGAGCTGGAGCCGTTCATTGAAATGCAGTTAAAGGCCCACGGCATTATGTGCGAGGGCAAGAAGTATTTTTCCAAGCAATCCGAATTATCCGTCAATATCATACGCGAAAAGCTGCTCAATATCAAGCCCGCGCCCGCCGAGGATATGACGCTGCCGCAGCGGCCGCCGGTACTTTGCGCCGGCTGCCCGCACCGCGGTGTGTTCCATATCATGGCTAAATTAAAGCTGACCGTCATGGGCGATATCGGCTGTTACACCCTGGGCGCGCTTTCGCCGCTTTCCTCGGTCGATACCGTCCTCTGCATGGGCGCGAGCCTTGGGATGGCGATAGGCTTTGAAAAGGCGCGCGGCGCGGAGGCAAGCAAAAGCACTGTCGCCGTAATAGGCGATTCGACCTTTATACACAGCGGCATCACGGGGCTTATAGACGCGGTGTATAACGGGCTTAATACCAAGCTGGTCATTATGGACAACTCGACGACGGGCATGACGGGGCATCAGCAGCATCCGGCGACCGGCAAGACCTTGAAGGAAACGGATACTTACAAGCTTTCCTTAGAGGAAGTGGTAAGGGCGTGCGGCGTCAAAAACCTTTCGGTCGTCAACGCTTTCGATATCGGCGCGGTGGAGCAGGCGCTGAAAGCCGGGCTTGCGGCACCGGGCGTCTCGGTCATCATTACGCGCGGCCCCTGCGCGCTGATCGTAAAGGAGCATGAAAAGCCGCTATATGTAAACGGGAAATGCACGCGCTGCGGTTTGTGCCTTAAAATAGGCTGCCCCGCATTGAACAAGGCGGAGAGCGGCCATGCGGTCATAACGAGTGAGCAGTGCACAGGCTGCGCCGTCTGCCAGAAGCTGTGCAGGTTCGGCGCGATCGTTCGCGAATAATGCGCCGCGGACAGCGGCAGTATGTAAGGAATAAAGAAGAAAGCTATGGATAAAAACGGTACGTTGAACATCTTTATCGCCGGGGTCGGCGGGCAGGGGACGTTGTTCGCTTCGCGTATTCTGGGGAATTATGCCCGGCTTTGCGGCATGGACTGCAAGCTGTCCGAGGTTCACGGTATGGCGCAACGCGGCGGCAGCGTCGTAACGCATGTCAGGGCGGGCAAAAAGATCTTTTCGCCGATAATTGCCGAGGGGACTGCCGACGCGCTGCTGGCTTTTGAACAGCTGGAGGCGCTCCGCTATTCATATATGATAAAAAAAGACGGCTATATAATCACTAATATACAGAAGTGGCTGCCCTCGTCAGTCGCCTCCGGCGCGGCGGTATATCCTGCCGATACTATAGATAAATTGAAAGCCGCGACAAAAAATGTATATACTCTGGACGCATTAAAGCTGGCGAAAGACGCCGGAACGGTAAAGGCCGGGAACACGGTCATGGTGGGCGCGCTTACCAAAAGGCTGGGGCTGGATATCGAGATCATGAAAAATGCGCTGGAAATGACGGTGCCGCAAAAGGCGTTCGCGGTCAACTTAAACGCGCTCTTATCAGGTTACGCACAGTAAATAAATCAACGATTTCAGGGAATGCAGTAATGGAAAAAATCGAAGAATGCTATTACGATAAGGCGGCTGAAACAATGCCGCGCGCAGAAATAGACGCGCTGCAGTCGGAGCGGCTGGTAAGGACGGTGAAATACGTCTATGAAAACGTCGGGCCGTACCGCGCGAAGATGGATGCTTTAAAGCTGAAGCCGTCTGATATAAAGTCGGTTGCCGATCTTTATAAGCTGCCTTTTAACGACAAGACGGATCTGCGCGATAACTATCCTTTCGGATTGTTTGCGGTGCCGCGCAAAGAGCTGGCAAGGATCCATGCTTCCAGCGGCACGACCGGCAAAATGACGGTTGTCGGGTACACGGAAAGCGACCTTAAAATTTGGGGCGGGCTGGCGGCGCGGTGCCTTGTCACCGCGGGCGCGACAAAAGACGACGTGATACACATCGCCTACGGCTACGGGATGTTCACCGGCGGGTTGGGGATGCATATGGGCGCCGAAACACTTGGGGCGGCGGTAGTACCGGCCTCCAGCGGCAATACCGCGCGGCAGATAACCTTTATTATGGATTTTCGCGCCGACGTGCTGTGCTGTACGCCGTCCTACGCCTGTTACCTTGCCGACGAGATGGGCCGGCAGGGGATCAAGCCGACTGACATAGCCTTGAAATCGGGCGTTTTCGGCGCCGAGCCGTGTACGGAGGAAATGCGTAATAACATAGAGAAAAATCTGGGGATACGCGCCCACGATATCTACGGCTTGTCCGAGATCATGGGGCCGGGCGTATCGATAGACTGCAAATATCAAAACGGGCTGCATGTATGGGAGGATCACTTTATCCCGGAAATAGTCGACCCTAAAACCCTGGAGCCGATAACCGATAACGGCAGGGTCGGGGAGCTGGTGTTCACCACTATCACAAAGGAGGGGCTGCCCCTTTTACGGTACCGCACAAAGGACTTATGCTCGCTGGACCGCCGCCCGTGCAGATGCGGCAGGACGCACGTAAGGATGGGCAAGCTCTTAGGTCGCAGCGACGATATGCTGATCATCCGCGGCGTCAACGTGTTCCCGTCGCAGATCGAGGCGGTGCTTATGTCTATGCCCGAGGTTTCGCCGCATTATCAGATACATGTCGCAAGCGCCGGCACGATGGACGTTATGGAGGTCCACATCGAGCTCAACGAGCAGATGTTCAGCGATACCGTAAGAAATATCGAACGCCTGCGCGGCGTACTGGAACATAAGATCCATGATACTCTGGGCCTGTCCGCGGCGGTAAAATTGGTCGAGCCGCGGTCGATACCAAGGAGCGAGGGCAAGGCGGTACGCGTGATCGACAAGAGAAATAAGGGATAGGCCTTACGTATACAGTCTATAACCGGCATTAAGGAGGTATTATATATGGTGGAACAGATCGCAGTCTTTATCGAGAACAGAAAAGGGCGCTTGCAGGAGCTTACCAAGGTGCTGGGAGACGCCGGGATCGACCTTAGGACAATGTCGATCGCCGATACCAACGATTTCGGCATACTTAGGGCGGTGACCAGCGACAACGCCGCCGCCGCGCGGGTATTGAAAGAGCACGGCTTTACGGTGACGACCAACCGCCTTATCGGCGTCGAGGTGCCGGACAAGCCGGGCGGCCTTGCGTACGTCCTCAAAACGCTGGACGACAACGGCGTGGACATCGAATATTTGTACTCGTTCGCTCATACAAATGATAAGAGAGCGGTAATCCTTTTCAGGGTCGGGGACGATAAAAACGCGTCAGAGGTGCTTAAAGCGCACGGCGTAAAGCTTCTGGAAAATATTTAAGGAACCACTGAAAAATTAAGTTAAATTTACAGCGGCGTCTTTTTCGCCTGAAAACGTCTTCTTCTTTTGCAAATAGTTCTACTATTTGCTGCAAAAACAAGCCGTTTTCATACTGAAAAATACTTGCTTTAAATTCACCTCATTTATTCATTGTTTCCTTAATATGCCTGTAAAAGCCTTGCCGCACGATTGCTTGACGGCCTTCAGTCCGGTTTTTTACGGTGAAGCCGCCAATGCGTAAAGGCGGGGACGGCATATCGACCTTAGAATAACGGTTGACGCGGCGGCGCTTGTATACAATTATAACGCAGTGTCGCAAGTGACAAACAACGGCGCGGTCTGCGTAATGGTAAAGGCGGACGGCTACGGCCACGGCCTTACGGACGTTGCGCGCATATTGTCTATCGAGGCGGGAAATACCGGCAGGCGGGACCTGCTCCTGTTCGGGACGGCTACCGCCGAGGAGGCGCTGACTTTGCGCGCGGCAGGGATAGAAAACGGTATACTTATCGTGGGCGGCCTGCAAAAGGAATACGCCGAAAGCCTGATAAGGACCGGCGTCGTAAGCACGGCGCTGGACGCGGAAGATGCGGAGGTTTTGGGCGCGGCGGCAAAGAAGCTGGGGATGCCGGCATACGCGCATATCAAGCTTGATACGGGGATGAACCGTTTGGGGCTGTCGGACAGGAAAGGGCTGGCACGAACCCTTACAGCTTTTTCCCGGCAAAACGGCCTGATATTATCCGGGGCGTTTACGCATTACGCCACCGCCGACGGCAATATAGACTATCTTGAATACCAGTATGCGCAGTTTTGCGGAATGCTTAAAGCCTTAAAAAAAAGTATCGGGCGCGTAAAATACGGAGGGCTTACGATACACTCGGCAAACTCCGGCGCGCTTTTAACGGACAAAAAATACCATATGGGAATGGTCAGGGCGGGCCTTGCGATATACGGCTTCGGGCGCGGCGCAAGGGGCGAAAGCCTTCACCTTAAGCCCGCGATGTCGGTTTCGACCCGCATCGTGCAGGTGAAAAACATTCCGGCGGGCGAATATATCGGCTACGGCAATAATTACAGGCTTTCGCGCGACTCGCTTGTCGCCGTCATAAGGGCGGGCTACGGCGACGGATATAAGAGGGCGCTTTCTAACCTGGGCAAGGTTTCTGTTAACGGCGCGCTGTGTCCGGTGATCGGCAACGTATGTATGGATCTGCTTATGGCTGACGTTACCGGCGTTACGCCGCCGGCTGAAAAAGGCGGGACGGCGTATCTTATAAACGAAGCCGTGACGGCCGCCGGTCTTGCGGAAAGCTGCGGAACGATAACTTACGATATATTGACCTCGTTTTCCAGAAGGGCGAACAGGGATATAATAAATCGGTATTATACCCCAGGGCAAGCCCTGGACCCGTCGCCTGCGGCGGCTTCCGCGGCAAGGCCGCGGGGTATTACACCGATTTGTCTGCTTCTGGAATAAAACCTTATTCTATGAGCTTTTTGAGTATCTCCGCCGCGCCTTCGCAATTTTCGTACAGGTCGCGGAAATACATATTGGCGTATTCATAATTACCCTGGGACAAGCATTTCCCCATGCTGCCCGAATAGGTCGATATCGCGGGCATCGCAAGCCTTTTTGCATATGCGCCCAATTCCGCGTTGAGCGCCGCCGCCTCGGTATAATCCTTTTTTGCAAAGGCCTTTTCGATTTTCTTATGCAGCCCGCTCTCTAAGAATTCGCCGCAAAGAATGGCGAGCGCTTCCGCGTTTCCGCATGCCTTTATTGCCTGCGAATAGGAAAAGCTGAC
>JAVBLK010000015.1:0-8418 GCA_031553565.1 Eubacteriales bacterium | reverse complement strand
GTTTCCTTTGAGAACCGTATTCTGTTTTACCGCTGTTCACTACTAACCCGCCGCACTTCGGACATTTCATTATTCTTTCTTTTTCCATACCTACAGTTTATCATATATTAGTTTATATGTCCAATAATTTGTCCACTCCTCTACCTGACATATATGAAAGTTATAATCTGAAACTACAATCTAATTATACATCAAAATGTGCATACCTTCAACAAGTTTTTAAAAATGGTCAGGGGGACATTTTTGCCCAGCCGGAATGCCCTCTCCAAATTTGTTGCGAGTACTTTTTTATGCCAGAATTCGCTATTATTTAAACTCCCCTGATCATAGAGGAAACACAAAAAAAAGGCGGATCTTGCGATCCGTCTTTTTTTGTTTTGAATTATCTTTCAATAATTATCTGTTGAAATCGTCGCGTCTTCCGCCGCCGTTGAAGCGGTTTTGCTTCCTGGCCTTGCGGCAAACCGGACATCTTTGGGGTTCATTCTGAAGCCCTTTTTCAGCGTAGAAAGCCTGCTCGCCTTCGGTAAAAACGAAGTCAGCGCCGCAATCTTTGCATTTCAGAGTCTTGTCTGGCATAGTGGTACCTCCCTTTAAAATTTGGATTTCGGATTAAATCTGTTTGTCCTTTAAAGGGAGACAGGGCTTAATGAATCCATAGATTAGTATTAGTATATCACAGTTTTTTTACATTTAGCAAATGTTTTCTGATGTTTTTATACTAACGTAACGTTTTAAATTAATAAGTAAACGCTGAATAAATGAGGTTAATTTAGAGCAAGTATTTTTAAGACAGAAAACGGCTTGTTTTTGCAGCAAATAGTAGAACTATTTGTGAATGAAAGAAGACGTTTTCAGGCGAAAAAGACGCCGCTGTAAATTATGTCGAATTATTAGCGTTTACATAAGTAAAGCAGACCGTAGCGGATACCTTGCGGCGGCAGTTTATGCCGTTTTGCTCCATACGCCGGCAATGTGGTATTTAAAAGTTTACGCTAATATCGATATTTTACCGAAAGCCTTGCCTCCACTTCGATCTCGCCGGCCTTGATATTTTCGCGCACAGCCGCCTTCATATCCGCACCGCCCTCCGCCCCGGCAAGCGCGCGGTATATCTCGCCGCCGAATGTAAGGCTCTCTGTTACTTCAACGGGCGCGCCCAATGTCAGCCCCAGGCTTCTGGCTATCGCAGCCGCTTTCTTCCCCGCGTCGTCGGCGGCCAGTGATAACGCCGCCGCGTCCGCCGCCGCCCTGTCTTTTATTGAGAATTGCAGCCCGCTGTCGGCGTTTGCTCCTGCGGCAACGGCCGCGGCATAGACCTCCGGCAAAAGGTCAAGGTCTGTCAGCGCGGCCCTGAGCATCGTGACCGCGGTAAAAACGGACGGCTTATGCGCCATACGTTCATATTCCTGATAAAGCGAATGCTCCGCAGTCCGCACGTCGCTGACTCCCGCTTTCCCTATCGCGGCTATTACCGCGTTTATTTTAAGCGCGCTCTCGTTATAAGCGGCTTCCGCCGTTTCCGCCCGCGAACGGACGCCTATTGTCAAAATTGCTGTGTCGGGCTTTAAGGCGATCCGGCCGTACCCGTTCACGCTGATAACGCCCGACGGATCGGCAGCCGAAACCGCGCCTTCAGGAAAAACCGCTGCACCCGTTAAAATCACAGCTGCGGCAAAAAGCGCAATAAAGCGTACAAGATTCTTTTTCATTACTCTGTCGCGTCTCCTGTTTTTTAAGTAAACTCTGAATAAATGAGATAAATTTTGACCGGGTATTTTTCAGGCATAAAACAGCTTGTTTTTGAAGGCAATTGCAGAGCTATTGACGAAAAAAGAAGTTGTTTTAGGCCAAAAAAGACGCCGCTGTAAATTATTCTTATACTTTCAGCGTTCCTTAAGAGTACGCTAGTATGCGCATCCGCTTTAGGAAAAATACGCGGCCTACGTGAAAGTCTATATCTTTCGGATTTTAACGCAAGGAAAGCTTTACATAAAGATCTTTCGTATAAGGCTCAGCACCGCAGGGCAACAAGGCAGATTTCTTTGAGGCCGCACCTGTGTTTTTTCCTACTTGTAAAAACACATATTTTATGGTATAATACGAATACAATATATAAGCATAACGGGAGGAAAATATGGAAAACGAAAAACAAAAAAAGAAAGTTTTGGAAACTGCCGAATTTCAGATCGACGACCTTTCCGCGCTGAAAGCCTGCATTGTTTATTTTACCGCGATCATCCTGGGCTTTTTCTTCGGCTTTGCCAAGCGCGACCGAAACAATCAATATGTGCGCTTTAATGCTTTTCAGGCGTTGCTGCTGTGGGCAGTATTTGCGGTCGTCGCTATTTTCTTTTTTATCTTTATATTGATATTTGTCTCATCCGGCGTTTTCGCGCTGGTTATAATCTTCCAGGTGTTGATGGGTCTGTGCTATCTGTTCCTGTTTGCCGTCATGGTTTTCACATCCTTTATGGCGTACAACGGCAAACAATTTACCATCCCCCTTATAGGCGGCTGGGCGCGGAACATAGTATACGGCAAGCAGCCGGCGCCGGACGCCGGGCAGCCCGCCGCCCCATCTGCGGACCAGGATAGCGGCGACGCGGAAAAGCCCGCAGCGCGCAGAAAGAATAACTCCGCCTCGCAGGAAACCGCCGCCGCAAACGCGCCCGCTCCTGCCGCCAAAAAATCAACGCGCCCTAAAAAGCCGGGCGACGGGAAATAGCCGCGGCAGACAGTACGTTAAATGAATTCTTTTAGCGGACGGGCATACTGCCCGCAAAGTTTAAGCTGACAGAAAAAGCCTTGTTTTTTTGCGCAGCCCGTCAAACAAAAGTTGATAATATAGTGATAGACTTATATAATATGCTTTAAAAAACCAACCCCGCGCATAACGCGCGGGGTTTTGCCGTAAAGACATCGTGTTTATCAGGTCTTGTATCCTTTCTTATCAAATGACAGCCGCCGGACCCATTCCTTCTCTATTCTTCGCCCGAGCCCGCCGCTGAAAAGCCGCGTACCACAGTGTTCTTATGCGCGGCGCGCCTATACCTTTCTTTTTTCTGCGCCTTGCGGTAATCGCGTAATATTTTTTCGTCGTCAAATTCTAACCCGGGCAGCTCCCCTATTCTTTTCAGAAACTCCTTTTCCTCTATCATCCTTACGCGCCCGCGCCCCGATATGCGCTGCTTAATTACGGGCAGCTTGTTGCAAAACGGCAGCCCCTCGCGGTAAACGAAAAGTGTGCAGTCAAGCGGCGCGCCCCTGTATTTTGCGCCGGTATCATAAAGCTTTTGAATAATGTTCCGGGCAAGCGCCGGGTCGTCGTACTCGAGGCCGTAATTGAAGCACACCCTCTCGCCTGAATACTCGCCTTTTACGACAGGCGCGGACGGCCGGACGGTTTTCAGGAACTCTGACAGCAAGGTCTTTGCCGAGCGTGAACCGCGCTTTATCCCGATACCCATATCGGTCAGGAATTTAACGCTGCCTTCCTTGATCATTGCTCCGCCGTTGTCACCGAAAACTACGCCAAATTCGGCAATAATTTCCTCTAAATCACGCTTAAGCGCGGCACATATGGCCTTTAGAACCTCTAAACTGGCTCTGGCGTCCTCATCGGCGCGGTGAGGTATAAAGTCTATGCCGAACTCCTGCGCCATCACGGACAGCCCCGGCTGCTTGTTTTCCTTGTGCAGCAGCATATATAGCAGTGTCACGTCTAAAAACTTAAAAGCGATTTTTTCCTTGCCGTATGTCTCGCATGCGTTATTAAGATAATGTATGTCGTTCAGCATGCTGAAGCCTACGGCTACCGCGCCGCCGCTCAAAAGCTCCTTTATGCGGTCATAGACCTTGGGGAATTCCGGACTTCTGCGGTATTCCTCCTCCGTATATGCCAGCTTTATCATAGGCTCCTCCCCGCTGCGCCCTAACTTAAAGCGCGGCGGTTTCGGGTTTATCAGGATATTCTCCTGCGTGACAATATTGAAAAAGCCGTCGCTTTCGCAGTAGCCGAATTCACAAAGGCTCCCGTCAAATCTGCTGCCGGTGCAGCTCTCGGTATCAAATATAAGTAACTTCAAGATTTTCTCTTCCTATTCTTTAAAAGGCATTGACCGCAATTTCGTTCAAAAAATATATTTTAGAAAGCGATGAATAAATGAGATCAATTTAGCGCAAGTATTTTTTAGGCGGGAAATGACTTGTTTTTGCAGCAAATAGTAGAACTATTTGCTAAGTAAAGAAGGCATTTTCAGGCAAAAAAGACGCCGCTATAAATTATATCGAATTATTCAACGATTCTTTTATTTATTATATGATATTTTCGCTAAAAACACAAAAGATATATATAGCACATTTTTTATTGTGCGGATACTTGCCGCGGCGTCGGCACAGATAACAGGTATATAAAGGTGCAAGCATGTCTAGATTAGCCATTACCGATAAGTAAATTTTATTTATCACAACTGTTAACTATATGTTAACATATTTTATAAAAAATATTGTGCAAAACGTTTTACTTTTGCAGAAAAATAGGTTAAGATGAAACGTAGTAAACTTATATATGGAGGAAAGTTAATAAAATGTTAAAATTTAGCAAATTAAAATTTTTGCTGATCGCGTGCCTGATGGCGTTCGCAATGGTTTTTGCGGCAGCGTGCGGCACAACAGACGTCACCACGGATGACGAGCGGTACGGCGTTTACCAGCTTGCCGTTACCCAGGGCTATGAGGGTACATATGATGAGTGGCTTGCATCGATAAAGGGCGCCAAAGGCGATAAGGGCGACACCGGCGAGCAAGGACCCAAGGGCGACAAGGGCGATACCGGCGCGGTGGGCGCAGCCGGTGAAAAAGGCGACAAGGGCGATACCGGCGCGGCGGGCGCTGCCGGTGAAAAAGGCGACAAGGGCGATACCGGCGCGGCGGGCGCAGCCGGCGATAAGGGCGATAAGGGCGACAAGGGCAACGGGATCGTTTCAATTGAAAAGACTGCTACCGACAGCAATACCGATACATATACTATTACCTTTACTGACGGCACTTCTACCACCTTTACGGTAACAAACGGCCTTGACGGCTCTAACGGAAAAGACGGCATCGACGGGCAAGACGGCGCGGCCGGTAAAGACGGAAAAGACGGCTCGAACGGTACTGACGGCAACGGCATCGCTTCCGTAGAAAAGACTTCAACTGACGGCAATGTCGACACATATACTATCACCTTTACTGACGGCACTTCTACCACCTTTACGGTGACAAATGCGCCGGTCAACCAGACCGCGATCGATACGGCCTGGTATACCGACAATGCCGAGGCCTCCGTATTCACGCTCGAAACCAAAGCGCAGCTTTTCGGCTTTGCCAGTCTGGTAAGCACCGGAACCGAGCTGTTTGAGAATAAGGAAGTCAAGCTTGGCAGGGATATCGATTTAGCGGGCGACGAATGGCTGCCGATCGGCGGGCCGCTGGCTATCACACAGGTCACATACGGCCAGTATGCGCAAAGCAATGTCGCGGGCGACGATACGACAACGTTCAGGGGCACCTTCAACGGCGATTTCCACGCAATACGGAATCTTGCTATCAGCAGGAACGCATACAGCTACAGCGCGATGTTCAACACTGCCAAAAACGCTGTTTTCAAGAACCTCATTCTTAACGTAAACATCAACAAGCCGCTTGAGGTATGCTCGGCGCTTGTATCCAGCGCGACGAACTGCAAGTTTGACGGCGTAAAGACGTCGGGTACGATAACCGGCCGCGGCGGATCCGGCATTGTAGCTATTTTGGAAGGCACGGCTAAAAACCTCGTCGAAATGAAGAATTGCACAAACAACGTCGATATGACTTTTTCAGCGATAAGAGCGCTGGCAAAGGTCAGTGAAGGCGTTTACGAGTACCGCAACGGCAGTCTTGTCGCGGGCGGGTTGGTATGGCAGATGGTCATAAAGACCGGCGTTACCGCACCGAATGCCGCCACACACACCGAAAAAGTATTTATCGGCTGCGCCAACACGGGCATTATCAATATCGACACCAACATCGCCCCCAGTTATGTGTGGGCAGGACAGCTGATCGGCAGCACGACCTTCAGCGGCATGACCGATGCGTATTTCACACTTGAGATCGAAAACTTCGCAGCCGACGGCCAGCTGATTGTTTCCAATAAGGCCGCGCTGAATTCCAGCTGCGTATTCTCGGGCGTAAACAAGGCGGGCGCCGCCGTCAAATCCGGCACGACCGAGCACCTGACGCAAA
Organism: Eubacteriales bacterium; assembly: GCA_031553565.1. GTDB lineage: Bacteria > Bacillota > Clostridia > Christensenellales > DUVY01 > JAVBLK01. The sequence continues at coordinate 2,151 of JAVBLK010000015.1, read as the reverse complement.
ACGTAATCGATAACTACCTGAATTTTGGCAGGATTTACAAGACCTTAGGCATCAACGTCATCTAAAACAATCAGGCACAAGCAAAGTCTATGACTCCTAAGTAAACGCTGATTAAAAGAGATAAATTTTGAGCAAGTATTTTTCAGGCAGAAAACGGCTTGTTTTTGAAGGCAATAGCAGAGCTGTTGACGAAAAAAGAAGATGTTTTAGGTCGAAAAAGACGATGCGTCAAAGTTCTATCGAATTAATCAGCGTTTACCTAACTTTTTCTTTTATGTTAAGCCGCCTGCGGAGTTTCCGCAGGCGGCTTTTATTTTATATGATTATTAAAAGTTTTTCCACCATCCTTGATTTCCTTGATATGCAAAAGATGAAAACGTTGACAGCCATACGTGTATCGCAGTATTGCCGCCCAGATAATCATAAACCGCGGCAATGTCATCCTTCCCGTCGCCATTAAAGTCGCCGGCTACCATACGGCCGGTTATCCGCTCCGCTCCATATTGGGAATTAGAATACCAGCCGCTGTTGGATTGGTAAACAAAAGACGAACCTGTTGACAGCCATACATGGATCGTCATCGCCGGCATCCCATAATCATATGCCGCTGCGATATCGTCTTTACCGTCACCGTTGAAATCTCCGGCGACAATGCGCCATGTTATCTGTGACGTTCCGTATGCATAATCAAACCACCACCCGCTATTACTTTGGTATGAAAAGGACGAACCTGTTGACAGCCATACATGGATTGCCGCATCACCGCCCAGATAATCATAAACCGCGGCAATATCATCCTTCCCGTCGCCATTAAAGTCGCCGCATACTACGCGTCCTGTTATCAAGTTTGCGTCATATGAGTTATATGACCACCATGCTGCGCTATATACAAAAGCTGAGCCGTTTGACAACCATACTTGTAATGCGGTTATCCCGCCGCCGAAATCCTCGAAGGCCGCCGTATCGCTAAAACCGTCTCCGTTAAAGTCACCAGAAAAAGTTCTGTCTGTAAGTATAATTGCACGAAAACTAATGGCTTTAAACTTACTCATGCGTACTCCTAAAAATAATTCATATATTTTAATCTCTAGTAATGAAAGCTATGCTTTTATAAGCTTTGCAGACTCAATATCGAGATTATCCACTTTTATTGCAAAACACCGTTGCAAAGGCGCTGAACTTTGTTTGTGAGGTAAACTAACTTTGTAATAGATTTTTAAAACGCTGTCTTCTAAATTCATTTCTTTTATTTTATATGTATTAGTAAAATTATCAGTAAAAAAATATATTATGAGCATATCTTCTCCAAACTCGAGTTTTATTGGAGAATCTATAAATATCTTATTGTATTTATCTTGGTCTTTTATTATAAATGCCCTGTCCTCTGGATACGCTAGCGTTTCTGTTTCATCTAACTCTTCGCCTTCAAAATAAACCGTACCACGGGTCAAATTTGCTTCTCGAAACTCTTTTACGATCCACTCGCCTGCATCATCATACATCACAGCATTATACTTATTTCCGCAAGCGGTAAGTGAAAAAAATATAACCAATATTGCACTTATGTAAAATATTTTTTTATACATAACAAACCTCTCTTAATTTAAACAATAGAATTCTTTCTTCAAGACTATTTTGATTTTCAGTCATTTTAACAATTCCTCCCTTAAAATAAATCTAAATGTATGTTTTAGAATATTAAATCTGCCTCAATTAACACACAGCTATTACATTAACAGTAACTAGCCAGTTTATTACTTAATTATACTAGAACAACAACTTTTTGTCAATGAATATATTTTATTAAAAAAATGTTCCAAGTTTAATCAAATTTTAGTTAATCAACTTGAATATTGGCGATAGTTTTGAGGGCAAAAACTGACAAAAGTGCAGACCGCAGGAAAGCCTCCGGAGGAGCAGTTAATTTTACCAATAAGGGCCGACGATGCGCCCTTCAAGGATAACCAAAAAAGCACCGGAAATTTCCGATGCTTTTTACAAACCTTCTGCTGCAATCTATTTGCACCATCAAAAGTGAATATTAAAGGGTGCTGCCGCACGACGGTTAGGCTGTGCGATAGCCGCGTTTGTTGCTTTTAACAGGGAGTTACCGTTCCTGCTCAAAGCTTTCAGGGCAATACTGTTATGTGT
>JAVBLK010000023.1:0-82805 GCA_031553565.1 Eubacteriales bacterium | reverse complement strand
TTTTCGGCTGCTTTCGGCATCTTTTTGTACAGCTTTTAAATTCCCGCCTTGTCAATGCCCCGGCATTGCCCGCGGCGGCAATTTAAAATCTGTATCAAAAATCTGTCCGAAATCAACTCGAGTATTTATTCATTGTTTCCTAAATATGATCTACCGTAAAAAAACGAAGTTAAGGCTTGACCTCGATCGTCGTCTTTTTCAGCGCCGGGTTTTTTCTTATCAATAAGCTGTACGAAATATTGGTCAGGTGATCGGCGACCCTCTCGGAATCGGACAGGATATTGGTAAATATCGCGCCGCTCTCGACGCCGCAATCACCCGCCTTAAGGCGTAAAATATGATTGTCGGTAAACTCGCGCTGCATCGTATCGACCGTCTCCTCCAGCTCGTTGACCTTCTTTAGATTGCCGGCGTCGCGGGTCGTAAAAGTGTGCAGCGAAAGCTCGAACAGCTCCATCAATACGTCGTAAAGCTCTTTCAGCTCCGCCCTTGCCGCCGCGGACAGCAGGATGGTCTCGGCCTCGATCTTTTCTGTGAATTCCGAGATGTTCTGCGCGTGGTCGCCGATACGCTCCAGGTCCGACACTACGTGGTGGAGCGACCCGATCAGCTTCTCGTCCGCCGAAGAAAGGTTCATCGACGAGATCTGGACAAGGTAATGTGTGATAGCGTGCGTGATAAAGTTTATCTGCTTTTCGTCCTTTGCGACAAGCGCGGGATTCGCGGCTTCCGGATCCAGCAAACCGCGGTAAGCGCGGTCAAAATTGCTCTTTGCCAGCTCTCCCAGATTGATAGTTTCTTTCAGCACCTGCGCCACCGCGATCGGCGGCGTGTTTAAAATACGTTCGTCCAGGTAGTACAGCTTTTCATAGTCTACCTTGCCGTTCTTGTCGCGTATGACGAATTCCGACCACTTGACCAGGATTTTTACAAACGGCAGCAGGACTAAGGTTGTAGTCACGTTGAACACGACGTGGAACCATGCGACTATCTGCGGCGCGGCGGCCGTGAAAAAGCCGTCCCCGTCACCGCTGAAATTAAACGCGCTGTACAAGGCATCCTGCACATGCCTCCCTATCAAGAGGAACACCGCCGTAAAAAGTACGGTCCCGATAACGTTGAAGGAAAGGTGTATCAGCGCGGCGCGTTTTGCGTTTACCCCCGCGCCGATCGACGCCAGCCATGCGGTAAGGCACGTCCCGATATTGGTGCCTAAGATAATATAAAACGCGGACAGGATGTCGAAGCCCTGTATATTTGCGCTGATAGTGATTATTACGATACCCGTCGTAACTGACGAGCTCTGTATCAGCGCGGTCACAAAAATGCCGATCAGTATCAATAAGAACGGGTTGTGGACAGCCGAAAAAAAGCTGACCAGCGCATCCTCGTTTAGGTCCTTTATGCCGTTCACCGCGCCGCTCATGATATTCAGGCCGATGAACAACAGGCCGACGCCGATCAGGACACAGGCAATTTTTTTGACGCGGCCGTTTTTTGTGAACAGCAGCATAAACACGCCAACAAACGCGAAAAGCCCCATGATCCCCATTATATTGAAGGATTTTAAGGAAATGATAAGGCCGGTAACGGTAGTACCGATATTTGCGCCCATTATTATGCTGGTTGCCTGAAACAGCGATAAAACGCCTGCGTTGACAAGGCCGATGACCATGACTGTCGTTGCGCCGGAGCTCTGGACGATCCCCGTCACGCCCGCGCCTATCCCGACGCCCGCAAAGCGGTTGTTGGAGATTTTTGCAAACAGCTTTCTCATCGGCTTTCCGGCCGCAGACTCCAGCTGGTCGCCCATATACTTCATGCCGAACATAAAAACGGCGATACCGGCAAGGAAAGTTATAATCAAGTTAAACATAATCGAGAGTATTATATAATATTTCCCTTGCGGGCGCAAATAAAAAGCGCACCGCGGATAAACCCGCAGTGCGCTTTCGCGCGTATCTTTCAGGGAAACAATGAAAATTCGGAGCGATTGCATATGCCTTTTTGCCGGCCTATGACAAACCCTCTTTTTCGTCTTTTGTCATGTACAATATACCCAGGGTGCCCTTGCCGCAGTGGCTGGTTATCGTCGCCTGCGCCAGCGTTTCGTGCACCTCCATAAACGGGTACTTTTTCAGTATCCTCTGCTTGATCGCATCTACGTCGCTCTGTTCCGCGGTCGTGTATGTAATAAAGATATGGCGGAGATCGGGGTCGGGGCAGCGGATAAAGGTGTCGTCAACATATTTTAACAGCGCGGAGGAAAGGCTGCTCATGTATTTTTTGCCTACCGACAGCGCGCCGTCAGCCATCACAATCGTCGGCTTTATCTTAAGCAGGCTGGACGCGAACCTTGCGACGCCGCTGCACCTGCCGCCCTTGTACAAAAACTCCAGATTATCGACCACGAAAGAGCATTGGACGTCTTTCGCCCTTCTTTCCACATTCCTGGCTATATCGGCGGCCTTAAGGCCCGCATCGCGTAAAGAACATGCGTACAGCACCAAGAGAGCGATCCCGGAGCTTAACGATCTGCTGTCCACGGCGTAAACGCCCTTATATTCCTTTGCCGCGGCGGCGGCGTTGGCGTACGACGCCGATATGCCGGACGAAATAGCGATGTAAACCGCCTCGTGCCCCTCCCGTTTGTATCTGTCAAAGTACTCGTGGTATACCATGGGCGAGATAGCGGACGTTTTTGGCAGCTTGCCCGTGTCGCCGACATACTTATATATGTCTGCGGTGCCGATATTGATGCCGTCCAGATATTCCTTCCCGCCCAAAATAACGTTCATAGGTATGACCTCGATATTGTACCTGGCATACCAGTCCTTCGGGATATCGCTGCCCGAATCCGTGACGATCTTGACCATAACGATTAATAAACTCCTTGGTGAATAAAAATATATAATGACTTCCTGCTGTGTTTTGCCTTTTCCTATGAAAACATATCAGCGTTACAGCGTGCTCTATCCGAAAAGCTGCCGCCAAAGGGACTTGATATAGTTGTCTCCCCTTGGGACGTACAAATACACCTTGCCCTCCACCCTGCTCTTACTGATCTGCCCGACCGAGGAATCGCGGCTGTCCAGGCTGTCGTCCCTGTTATCGCCCATCAAGAAATAGCAATCCTCTTCAACGGTATATACAACGTTCGGCCGGCAGCTTTCAAGCTTGGTAAACTTAGGGACGCCGTTTGAATCCTTTAAGATGTAATCCTCTTGAAGCCTTTTCCCGTTGCGCCAGACCCTGTATGCGCCGTCGCCCTCAATTCTGAATTCTATCGTATCGCCCTCGATCCCGATGACGCGCTTTATATAATCCTTTTTCTCCGTCGCCCTGAATACAATCACGTCGCCGCGCCTTATCTTTGAGATGCGCGTTATATATACCGTATCCCCCTCGTAATATCCGTTGTTATATGTGGGCATCATCGACGGCCCGACCACGTTGCGCTGGATGGTGACCTCTGTCCTTATGAACATAGCGATCGCAACGGCGATAAGGCCGATAAGAAGTATCTCCAGGAACTCGAATAAAAGGCTTTCCTCCTTTACCGCGAGCTCCGGGTCGTATGCTTTTCTCTTTCTCTTAAACATAATTTCCCGTACGCACCCCTGCAAAACTATAGCGAATCAACCGGTATCGTACCCAGGGGCAGAGCCCCGGACCCGGATATACAAAAACAATGCTTTTGATACTAATCCGCGTTTCTGGTAATTTTAAAACGCGGATCAGCATTAGTATTAATTGCTTTATTATAACAAATTTTACCGGCGTTGTGCCATTAAAAAGACCCGGCGTTTTGTCACAATATATCTAATAATCACTTTCCCGCTGCGGCAGCCTATTATGTCCAAAGCATGCTGGATACAAGTATATGCCCCTGGGACGGCTTAAAGTACAGCAACGCGGCCCTGTCAAAAGCCGCAAGCGGCCTGTTGCCCGCGGTCTTGAACATCTTTGCCTCGGCGGCGACCTTCTGCCAGCGGCCTGCGGTTATGTGCTTTCTGTAAATATATTCCTCGCCTTCCCTGTCGCGTATTATTATCTCCAATTCCGTCGATTTTCCCGCGGCAATGTCAATTAAAAGGCTTTCGCCGTCGCCGCCGCGGTGCAGCTCGCTGCCGATCTTATATGTCGCAAGATATCCCACGTTATTGCTGATGCCCGAAAGTCCCAGCGGCCCCGTCTTCATCTCGACGTTTAACAATCTGTGGAACGTTACATTGCCTGAAATCGTCGTAAAGCCGCCGGTACCTGCCTCGGCATTATAGATAAGCCTGCGCCGCTCCGGCGCATGTTCCGGCATCCCGGTAAAAGGCGGATTCTTTACCGCGACCCTGGTAGAGAGCCGCATCCCCGCCGCGCAGACCACTTCGGCATATGCAAATATTGCCTGGCCGGTAAACGGTTTGACCGACGCTATGTATTCGTTCTTGCCCGTCTGCTGCATCGGGAGGTATACCCAGTGCCTGGTTTTCCCCTGCGCCGCGCCGTATGAAATAACAAGCCTGGCGGAAACAGCCGGATCGGACATCTCCAGCGCGCCGTAAAGCTTGTTCTCGCTGATATTAAATTCCAGCGCCGGGCGCGTGGGAGGCGGCAATCCCTCCTGCATCCCTGAAAACCACAGCCTGAGGTTTTCCTTATTGTCGAAGCTGATCTCGTGATCAAGCCCCGTTGAAAGCGACAGTAAACTGCCGCCGGGAGCCTGGACTCTGGAAAAGACCTCGCACGCCTCGAAAATATCATACGCGCTCTCGTTTGTCGCGCCCATATACAGAACGGGACACTTGATATGCTGCGCATAAGCCTTTACCGACAGCGCGGCGGTATACTGCTTCTGCATCCGTTCGTCAGCATATGAAAAGGCGTTCGGCTCGCCGAAAAGTATACATAAGCGGTTTATGCGCGCATCGCGGTACGCCGCCGCCGCCCCGATATCGCACGCCTTGCCGATCGAAAAAAGCCCTATTTTATCCGGGTCGATCTCGGGAAAAGCCGACAATACTGTGACCGCCCTCATCGTCACCGCAGCCCACTCGTAAATACAGGAGTTTCTGGCGTCCTTGAACCCGAAACCGGCTTTTGCCGCCGCGGAATAATTTGCGTAACTTACGTCCGGCGCGTACCTCGTGCTGGAGAGCGGCTCGTCGCCCCCGTCAAGATCCAGCGACAGTACGGCGCAGCCGCTCTCACGCGAGAGCTTGCGCATCAGCGCGCCGTTGATCCCCTTGCCCGGCTCGTTCACAATAATGACCGCCGCCATCGCATTGTCGGCGGCTTTCTTTGCCGGCCGGCAATACTCCGCGTAGATGCGGCTCTTTTCGGGGCGGTCGCTGGGATTTGCAAATATCGCCAGCCCCTTATTGCTCCCGGAAAAAAACAGCGATTTGACAAGCAAAACGCCGCTGCGGCGGGAACGGACAACGTTGACCTCGGTCTCGACGTCGGCAGCATCAAAGTCCTGCCATAAAGTTATAGGGGTATATTGGAATTCAGCCATTTTTTCTCCGCTGATAAGTCAAAAACTGCATTTTATATATTGTGCGCGGCCTGCGATGTCATATAAATGATCTGCTTTGTTCCGCCTATTTTTTTCAGTAAGCTTCGCGCCATTTCCATGTGCGGGTCGTCCAGGTTAACAAACGGCTCGTCCAGCACGATGAACGGCCTCTCGGTCTTATAGATGATATCCAGCATCGCCATACGCAGTGAAAAATACGTCAGATCCTGTATCCCCTGGCTGTAATACTCGATATCGTGCAGCTCTCCGTCTGTTTCGATCCGGATGTTCAGGTCGCTGTCCACCTTTATCCCTGTGCTTTTTCCTAAACCAAGAGCGCTTATATATCCGGCGGCTTTCTCGGTAAGCGGCGGCGCGTAATTATTCTGCAATCTTTCGCGCCCCTCGGAAAGATGGTAGATCGCGCTGTCAACATTATATATGACTGTCTCCAGTTCGTCCTTGTCCTTTAACAGATTGTTCTTTAACTGCACCAGCGCCGTACGGTCCAATGTCGCCTCGGCGCCGGCGGCCTCCGCACCCTCGATCTGCCCCAGCTGCGTCAATATCGTCTTTACCGAGTTTTCCAGGTATTTCAGCCTTTTTTGCGGTATCTTGATATCGAAATCGGCTTCCATAAACTTGCGTGAAAGGATCTCCTCGTCCACGCCGTGAAGGTCCGCCTTGATCTCGGAAAGCGTCTCGTCAAAAGCCTTAAGGTCATCAAGCACCTGCCGCCTTGCGGCAATGTCGGCGTCGTATTTTTTCAGCGCGGCCTCCAGCTTGATAAGGCTGTCCGCGCCCTTTATCCCCCTTGACGCAATCGAGAGGGCGCGCTCGGTATATATAAGCTTTTGATTTTCCTCAGCCAACAGGTCGGGTCCGGCAGCGTTCTTAACGGGCTGCGGCAGCGGCTCGTCCAAAGCGTCTTCCGCCTTATTTTCCGCTTTCGCATCATTCTCCGCGGCCGGCACGGCATCCTCCGCCGTCGCATCCTCTTTTGTACCTGTCCGGTAAAAGAAAAAGCCCGCTGCGCCCGCGGCCGCCGCCAGCCCGAAAAACACGCCTCCCACCCACGCAAGGCCGTAGGCGAACATAAATATACCCGCGGCAAGGAATATGCCCGCGCCGCCTAACAGTCCGATCCCGATAAGCTTTTTATCCGTCCTGACCCTGACACGCTTTTGTTTCAGCTGTTTCCTGAGCGCGGCCGTTTGTTTCAACAGCCCGGCGGCCTCGCGCGCCTGACGCTCCGCCCGCTCTATCTCCGCCGCTTCCCTTGCCTTAACGCCGTCCTCTATCGCCTTGATCCCTTTAAGGCATTCGTCTATTTCGCCGGTTTCCTCAGCGGTAAGCTGCCTGTCGGTCAGGTATTCGTTCATCGCGTCAAGCTGCTTTTGCTTTTCGCGCCGGCGCCCCTCGACCCTCTGATACAGCGCGGCAGTCTTGTTGAGCTCTATCTGCGGCAGGCGGCTGGTCTTCAGCAACTCGATCTCGGCCTCGTGCTTTATCAGCTTTGCCTTCAGCTCGACCTTCTGTTTCAATCCGGCCAGCTGCTGGCCCCTGCGCGCGTCGGCAGCCTTTATTTGCCGCTCCACTTTGTTAAGCTCGGCGCTTATCTTTTTAAGCCTGCCGTCCTCCGACGCCAATACCGCAAGGTAATCCTCCAATGCTTTCAGCGCTTTTTTCAGCGCCGCGCCGCCGCCGTTTTCCTCTAATGCGCGGCCCAGCCTTGCGGTCATGCCGAGATCATTGCCCGTCTTGACCCCGCTCTGGGGCGCGTAGACGCATCTTTCGAAATTTTCACCGCCGACTCCCAGCAATTTCTCGCCCGGAACGGGCATAAAACTGTCGTCGCCGGCGCCTGTTTTTACATCGATAACATTCAGGATATCTGAAAAGCCGCGGCCGCTGAAAATCCTTTCGATACGGTAAAGCCCGCCGTTGTCCGTTTCGACTGTAAGTGTGCCGCCGAAATCGCTGCCGCTCCACGGCGTCATCTTAAGGCGCATATTCTGGGACACGCTGAAGCTGCGCGCTTTCGGGAACCCGTACAGCATCGCCCTGATAAAGGACGCTATCGTCGTCTTGCCGAAACCGTTGTTTTCAAAAATAACGTTTACGCCGTCAGTGAAAGTCCGCCTGTAATTCTTCAACCCCGCGAACTCGGTTATGTTGATCTCGCGTATCCTCATTTTGCCGCCTCCGCGCCGCTTAGAGCCTCCAACCCGAATTGCAGGATCTTTTCCTTTTCGCCCGCGGCAAGCTGCCCGTTAGCCATAACCGCCTCGTAATAGCTGCCCGCCATCGTCGCGGGATCCAGCCTTTTAAGCCACTCTGCGGATAAGACCACAGCGGAGTTATCGACCTCTAAATAGAAAAACTTGCTTTTATATTGCTGTAACAGCCACTTCTCGCCGTACATATTGTCAATGGAAACCTCGCCGGAAAGCTCTAACCTTACAAGGTCCTCGGCGCGCGCGTCCTTTATCGCCCCGTCAATAAGCGCAAGCTGCTCCGCCTTTATAGAAAGCGGCGGGAAATTGACCTTTATCACCCTGTGCCGGCGGATCTCTTTCTTTATGTATTCGGTCGTTATTTTCCCGTCATCTATCCTGCCTAAAATGAAGCCGGAGGATCTGTCGGTAAAATCGCGGCTCTCCAAAACGCCCGCGTACGCATAATCTGTCCCCTCGATGTTACCTTTGTTATAATGGTGGACGTGACCTAACGCCAGATAATCGATCTTCTTCCCGCGCAGGGATTTCAAGTCCAGCACATTGTATTCCAGCGGCGAAGGCACTCCGGGGACGATACCGTGCATACACACGATATTGACGGAATCCGGCTCGGCGCGGTATCCGTCGAAGGACACCTTCTTGTCGCCGTCGTAAAGGCTGAACCCGCTGACCGCGTAGCCCTTTTTTACGCTCTTGTCCCAGCGGCTCTTGAACACATACACATTTTTCGGAAAGCGGAAAATATCGTAAGGGCAGCCCTCGGAATACGGATCGTAATTCCCGCAGACTATATAGAAATCAATTTTGGGGTACTTGTTGAAAAGCGCGCAGATCATGTTGAAACCAAATATATCGATATTGTCGCCGTCAAAAAGGTCGCCCGTAATAAGTACGAACTGCACGCCCTCGGCCTTCCCGTATTCCAGCATATTTTCAAACGCGGAAAAAGCCTCGGCCTGCCTGATACCGGCGCGCTCGAAAGTAAGCCTTGTGCGATAAGGCGTCAAAAGATGAACGTCGGAACAATGAATAAATTTTATCATCTGAGCTCCGTTTAAAGATGAAGCACGCCGTAAACGTTATTTTTTTGCGGCAACCTCATAGGTATTGCCCGGCTTATCCGTAACAGTATACCCTTTTTCCTCTATTTGTTTCCGGATACTGTCAGAGAGCGCAAAATCCTTGTCCTTCTTGGCATGGATCCGCTTTTCGCATAGGGCGGTTATTTCTTCCGGGACCGCGGCGGCCGGCGTTTTCGGCGTCTCGTCGGTCACATTATTAATGCTCAAGCCGAATATTGCGTCCATTTCCCGCGCCGCGCCAAATACGGCGGGATGCCTTTTCTCGGTTTTCACCATCGTCCACATAACGCCCAGCGCCTGCGGCACGTTGAGGTCGTCGTTTATGGCCTCCCGGAATTCCTCCATATATTTTGAAAGGTCGGGCGCGGGCGCGCTGCCGTCCGCGGCCTTGTTCTCGTATAACGCCGCCCTCAGCCGTGAAAACGCGGTCTTTGCCGCGTCCAGCCCGGTAAAGGTGAAGTTGAGCTTCTTTCTGTAATGCGCGTTAAGGCAGAAATACCTGAAATCCAGCGCAGAATAGCCCATACCTTCCAGCTGTTCTATGGTATAGGTGTTCTTCAGGCTCTTGCTCATCTTGCCGTTATCTACCAGCATGAATTCACCGTGCATCCAGTAGTTTACGGCTCTTTTACCCTCAAGCGCCTCGCTCTGGGCGATCTCGTTCTCGTGGTGTATCGGGATATGGTCGACGCCGCCGCTGTGTATGTCGAAAACCTTCCCCAGATACTTTTTGCTCATTGCCGAGCATTCGATATGCCAGCCCGGATATCCCCTGCCCCAAGGCGAGTCCCACTGCATTATGTGCTGCGGCTCGGCTTTTTTCCACAACGCAAAGTCCGAGGCGTTGCGCTTTTCAGGGTTGACCTCCACACGGGCGCCGGCCTGCTGCTCCTCCAAGTTGATGCCCGACAGCTTGCCGTACTGCGGAAATTTGGATATATCGAAATAGATCCCGTCGCTTGTCTCGTAGGCAAACCCCAAATCGTAAAGCGCAATTACGAAATCCAGCATTTCCTTGATATGGTCGGTGGCTTTTGCAATGATCTCCGGCTTTCCGATATTCAGCTTTTGGATATCGGCCATAAATACCTTGGTGTAAAAATCGGCTATCTCATACGGGGACTTCTGCTGCTCCTTTGCGGCCTTCTGCATCTTGTCCTCGCCCTCGTCCGCGTCGCTTAAAAGGTGCCCGACGTCGGTTATATTCAGCACGCCCTTGACCTTATAGCTGTTGTATTTCAGCGCGCGCCGGATGATATCCATAAAAATATAGGTGCGCAGGTTGCCTATATGCGCAAAGTTGTAGACCGTAGGGCCGCACGAATACATTGTGACGGCCTTTTCGGAAATTGGTATAAACTCCTCTTTCTGGCGTGTAAGCGTATTAAAAATTTTCATAGCACGGTGCACCTTTCCTTGTCCTTTGGATCCAGCAATATATAATGCGCCGATCCCGGCGCGAATTTATCGTCCTTACGGGTCAGCGCGTTTCTTATAAACGTCCCGTCAAAATTCTTTATCTCGAAACTGACCCGGCAATAGTTTCCCGAAACGGAGCTTACCGATATGACCCTTCCCGTCTCCATATCTCCGCTTCCCTGTAAGATATCAAGGTTTCCGCGCTCGATCCCGGCCTCGAATTCTATTTCCTCTAATTCGCTCATGCCCTTAACTGCGGACGCCTTATGTTCGGTTTCCTTTCCGGACACTGTTGCCGGCGCGTGCACTTTATTTATAACGGGCGCAGCTGCATTCTTCACAGGTACCGGGCATTCAGCCGCAACGGTTTTGTTTTGCGGCAGGCTGTTTTGAACCGGAGTCATTTCGGGCGCTTTATAAACAGCTCTGTTCGTTTCCGGCATGTATTCGATTTTGGACGCTGCCGCCGCGACGTTTTCTTTAAGCGTCCTTTTCCTTTCGGCTGCTTCCTCCGGCGATCCCGACAGCTCTTCCTCTAATTCCTTATAAAAACCGTTCTCGTCGTCCCGAGTCAGATCAGAAAGGATCTCCTCCTCTTCTTCCTCTAATTCCTCAAATTCTTCCTCTTCTTCTTCATCTTGCTCTAATTCCTCTTCATATTCAGCCGACCATAAAAGCTTAACGGGCTTAACTGCGCCCGACAGTATTTCTATTTCAGTCTTGCCCTCGTCCGAGCGCCATTCTGACGCGTTCTTAAATTCGCCGTAAGGGTCATATCGCTGGCCGGACGCGCTGTTTCCAGGCGCAAAGCTGCCGGGCGCAGGCGGCGCGCCGCGGTTCGGAGTATCGGACGGGCCGTAAGGCGGCATGCCGTCGCCGCCGGGCCTATAGGTATTGCCGGGGCGGTACCAAAAGTTATCGGTTCCGTTATCCTTACGGCCGCTGTTGTTTCTGTTGTTCCTTTTGCCGGAGGCCAGCGACACAGTTATAAAAACAACGACAGCTATCGTAAAGAAAATCACTATCGGTATCACTTCTTTTTGCCGTCCTCCTTATTCCTTTCCTCTAGCATCTTATACAGCCGCTCTATCTGGCAGTTGATTTTTTGGAACTCGTCCATGATAGGGTCGGGCAGCTTTATCTGATCCAACGCATCAGCAACCTTTTGGTTGTATTGGCGCACCACCCTGCCCGGCACGCCCACGACAGTGCTGTGCGGCGGCACTTCCTTTAAGACGACGCTGCCCGCGCCGATCTTGCTGCCCTCGCCCACGGTAAACGGCCCCAGCACCTTTGCGCCCGCGCTGATCATCACGTTGTCGCCGATCGTAGGATGGCGTTTGCCCTTATCCTTGCCCGTGCCGCCCAGCGTCACGCCCTGATAGATTATGACGTTGTTGCCGATCTCGGTCGTCTCGCCGATAACGACGCCCGTGCCGTGGTCGATAAAGACGCCGCGCCCTATCGTTGCCCCCGGATGGATCTCGACGCCCGTGAAAAACCTGGCCGTCTGCGATATCATCCGCGCCAAAAGCTTGCAGTTATGCCTAAAGAAAAAGTGCGCGTAGCGGTAGTATATCAGCGCGTGGAAGCCGCTGTATGTCAGCGCGACCTCGAACGCGTTCCGCGCCGCAGGATCGTTCCTTAAAACAGCCCTAAGGTCGGCCCTGATATCGCCGAAAATAGTGCGCCGCGGCGCCTTTACCTTTTTCTCTTTATTTTTACTCATGATATATTATTATACGCAGGATCTGTGATAAGCGGTCAGCGCGTTTCACCAAAATGCAATACCTGTACTTCCCTGTGTATAGTATAGCATATCCGCGGAAAAAAGTATATTCTTATCCGCAAAACGCAAGCGGCGGCGGGATATCCCGCCGCCGCCATTTTAAGAACTGCGACTGTTTTATATAAACTCTGATTAATCCTCTGTGTTTAACCTACTTTACCAGCACGGCCTTGATCCTGCGCACCCCGGCGCTGCTGCTCTCTTCCTTTTGGATGACGAATTTTCCTAAGTCCCCCGTATTTCCGGCATGCGGGCCGCCGCAGATCTCTTTACTGAACGCGCCCATCGTATAGACCTTGACCATATCGCCGTACTTATGCCCGAACAGGCCTATCGCGCCCTCGCTTTTGGCTTCCTCGACCGTCATTTCGCGGCAGGTTATCGCCGCCTTCCCCGCGATCGCCTGATTTACAAGCTCCTCGACCCGCTTTATCTCGGCGGGCTCCATCTTCCTCTCGAACGAGAAATCGAAACGCAGCCGCTCCGCCGTTATGTTACTGCCCTTTTGCGCAACGGTCTCGCCCAAAACTGACCTCAGCGCCGCGTGCAGCAGGTGCGTCGCCGTATGCAATGCGGCAGTCTCCTCGCTTGCGTCGGCTAAACCGCCCTTGAACCGCTGATCCGCGCCCGCCTGCGAAAGCGCCTGATGCGCCGAAAACGCCGTCTTAAAGCCCTCGGTATCGACCTTTATGCCCTTCTCCGCCGCAAACTCGACCGTCATCTCGATCGGAAAGCCGTAGGTATCGTAAAGGTGGAACGCCGTAGTCCCGTCAATGCAGCCGTCCTTCGCGCTTGCCGCCGCCTTTTCAAATTCCCTTATCCCTTGCGTCAGCGTCTTTTCAAAACGCTCCTCCTCGGCCTTTAACTGGCTGATTATCTTGTCCTTATTTATCGTCAGCTCCTGATAGACGCCGTTATACGTTTCGATAACGCTCCCGGCTATCTCGGACAGCGCGCCGACCTTTAAATTGAGGTTGCGGCCGTAACGCACCGCCCGACGTATCAGCCGGCGAAGCACATAGCCCTGGTCGACGTTGGACGGGGTAATGCCGCGCTCGTCGCCTATCATAAATGCCGAGGTGCGCGCATGGTCGGCGATGATGCGGAATTCTTTGACCGCGTCCGCGTATTTTTTGCCCGACAGCTCTTCTATCTTGGCTATTATATTTTGGAAAAGGTCGGTCTCGTAAACGCTTTTTATCCCGTTGATCATGCAGACGGTGCGCTCTAACCCCATCCCCGTATCGACGTTCTTTTGCGTTAAAGGGGCAAAACTGCCGTCGGCGTTTTTATTGTACTGCATGAACACGTCGTTCCAGATCTCGACGTACTTCCCGCAGTCGCATGCAGGGCTGCAAGCTTTTCCGCAGGCGGGCTTGCCGGTGTCCACAAACATCTCGGTGTCCGGCCCGCAAGGCCCCGTAAGCCCCGCGGGGCCCCACCAGTTGTTCTTTTTCGGAAGGTAAAATATGCGCTCTTTAGGTATCCCGCATTTTTCCCAGATCTTTGCGGACTCGACGTCCTTAGGCGCGTCATTATCGCCCTCGAAAACGCTCACGGCCAGCTTGTTTATATCGATCCCTAAGTATTTTTCGCTTGTTAAAAACTCGAAGCTCCACTTTATCATGTCTTCCTTGAAATAGTCGCCCAGACTCCAGTTGCCCAGCATCTCGAAGAAGGTGCAGTGCGTCGCGTCGCCGACCTCGTCGATATCGCCCGTGCGCACACATTTCTGCACGTTGGCAAGCCTTGTGCCCCCGGGATGCTTCTGCCCCAGAAGGTACGGCACCAACGGGTGCATACCTGCGGTGGTAAACAGCACGGTCGGGTCGTTTTCGGGTATCAGCGAGCTGCTGCCGATTATCGTATGGCCTTTCGACTTGAAAAAGTCCAGCCACATTTTCCTGAGTTCAAAGCTTTTTAATTTTTTCATTTTTTTCTCTTTTCTTTGCCTAAAGCGCGTTCGGCTGTATTTTTTGCAATAGTTTATGACAACGGATATTATATCAAGCGGTGTTTTTATTGTCTAATGAAATGCCCGGGCTTTTGCTTTTAACCTTCCGCGTTTTGTGCTATACTAAATGACATTCCGGAGGGTAATATGGACAACAAAATCACCTATGAAAAATCGGGCGTCAATATCGACGTGGCGGACGCGGCAAAGAAAGAAATGGGCAAGGTCGTGGCCGTGGGCAGCGACAGGGTGCTAAACCGCGTCGGCGCGTTCGCCTCGCTTTTTGATATACATTTCCCCGCTATGAAACACCCGGTGCTGGTAATGAAGACCGAGGAGCCGGGCTCTAAGCAAAAGCTTTCCATCAAGTACGACAAGGTCGAGGATATCTGCCGCGATATGATAAACCACCTGACCAACGATATCCTGGTGATGGGCGCGACGCCGCTTGCGGTGCAGGACGCGATCATCTGCGGCAAGTTCCAGCCCGAGATCATCACAAGGCTGGTAAAGGGAATTGCCGCCGCGTGTCGTGAAAACGGCAGCGTATTGACCGGCGGCGAGACCAGCGAACAGCCCAACGTCGTCGAATCAGGCACGTATATTTTGACCAGCAGTATCGTGGGCGTATGCGAAAAAGACAATATAATCGACGGCTCGAAAATAGAAGATGGCGACACGGTGCTGTGCATCGCCTCCAACGGTATCCATACCAACGGCTATTCATTTTTACGGATGATGATGGCGCAGGACAAGGACCTGGAAAACACTCTTATCGACGGCGAGAAATTCATCGACGTTATCTTGAAGCCGCACAGACCGTATTATAACGCGCTGATCGACCTGTTTAATAACCCCGCGCTCCACGGGATGGCGCATATAACGGGCGGCGGCATTGCGGGCAACCTGAACCGCATATTGCCCGAAAGGCTGGACGCTGAAATAGACCTCAGCCTGCTGCGCCCCCTTCCGATTTTTAAGTTTATCAAGGAAAGAACCGGCACGGACGATATGGAGCTTTTAAAAACCTTCAATATGGGCGCGGGCATGACGGTGGTGGTAAAGAAAGGCAGCGAAAAGGGTTTTATTAAGCATTTTGAAGGCAAGGGGTACGACAGCTATGTGTTGGGCCGCGTAGTAAACGGCGGCTCTAAAAAGGTCAACTACATCAACTCGATCAAGTATTAAGGTTCCCAAAATGAAACGTTGATCGCTATCCCAGATATTTTTCAATGGTTTCAGTGATGCTGTCCGCCTGGTGATATATCCGCCGGCTTGCAAGCGTCTGCTTGCCTTCCCTGATCTCGGACAGCTTGAACACGAGCGTGTTCTTGCTTTCGCCGCGCGACATCGACAGCCGGAAATAACAGGCGTAGCCCTCCTGCAGCACAGGGCGCGACTCCATTATTTCCGATTTCCTGCTGCCGTCATCTATTACCCAAAACAACGAGAAATCGATATCGAAGCCGTGCTCCTTTAATATCTGCAAACGCTCGGCCGTTATGTAGAGGACTACCGCGTTGATTGTTTCGTCCTCGTGCCCGGCAATATTTTTACGCGGCAGCACCGACGCGATTTTTTGCGGGACGGCGCGGAAAAAAGCCGGGAACGAAAACCGTTTCTTTTGTGCTTTCCCCCCGGCGCTTTTTTCTTCGGGGGCGGCGGCTTTTGCTGTGTCATGGTATGCCTTTGCGGGTGTCTCCTGCCTAGGCTTTTCTGTAGCTACGGCGACAGGCTGTATATCGGCAGGGGTCAGGTCGGGGCTTAAAACCGGCCGGTTTTTTCTGTCCTCTTCCTGCAGCTCGTACATTATTTTCGTCTCGCTGGCGATGCCGAAATAGGCCGCAGGATACATAAGGAACGCCAGCGCCGCCAGATAAAAAATAAGGCCGGTTATAGGATTTATCATTGAACGGAACAGAAAGAACAGGACGGCCAGTACAACGACGGCCAGTATTACGGCCAGGTCAAAAGTAACTATCTTTTCGGATGCGCGTTTAAACAGCAATATCTGCATCATGATGATCGCCATGACGCCGCCTAAAATGGGCACCCACATTATGATCATCTGAAACTTTATGAAGCTTTTTACATCTTCATCTTTTATGAGCTTATAATAATAATTCATAGATTATTGTTATATTATAACACATTTTACGATATTTTGCACTTTTCCCATGCCGCCGTAGCATTAAGGAAGCGCCTTTATCCTTTAAAGCTGTCTTTTAGCGGCACTATCTCGTTGAACACCGGCTTTTTGGCAGTACTTGTCTTATCGGCGCAATAATAGCCCAGGCGGATAAACTGGAACGTGCCGCCCTTTAATACATACGGCTCGGCCTTGGCCTTTACAACTTTTAAGGATCCGTTGTTGAGCCTCTCGCTAAAATCCTTGTCGGCATTTTCCGCCGTCAACAGGTAATCGTATTGGCGGAGCGTCACGTCCACCGCCGCGGACGCCGCCACCCAGTGTATGACGCCCTTTACCTTGATGCCGCTGGTATCGCTGCCCGACATCGTCCCTTCGATATATTCGCACAGAAGCTCCTTGACCTTGCCCGATTTATCCAGCACCGCGTCAACGCATTTGATGATGTACGCACCCTTGAGCCGCACCATCCCGCCCTTGGTCAACCGGAAATACTTGGGCGGCGGTGCAAGCGAAAAATCGTCGCGTTCGATATATATTTCGCGCGAAAAGGTCACTGCGTGCTTTCCCGCGTTCTCGTCGTTGGGGTTGTTGTCCACGTACCCCTCCTCGCACTTCCCCTCCGGATAGTTGATGATCGTGACCTTAACCGGGTCGGCGACGGCCATCGCCCTCCCGGCGGCCAGATTAAGGTTTTCCCTTACGCAATGCTCTAACAGGCTCGCCTCGACCTCGCTGTTGGCCTTGGCGACGCCCACGCGCGTGCAGAAGTCGCGGATGGCGGCCGGCGGATAGCCGCGCCTTCTCATCCCGGCGATAGTGGGCATACGCGGATCGTCCCAGCCGTCCACAAACTTACTGTCCACCAGCTTTTTAAGATAACGCTTAGACATGATCGTGCGCGTGATATTCAGCCGCGCGAATTCATACTGGTGCGGCGGCACGTCAAAGCCGATTTCATTGATCACCCAGTCGTAAAACGGCCGGTGATCCTCGAACTCCAGGGTGCAGACGCTGTGCGTGATCCCTTCGAACGCATCCTCCAGCGGGTGCGCGTAATCGTACATAGGATAAATACACCACTTGTCGCCCGTCCTGTGGTGCGAGGCCTTAAGCGACCGGTAAATGATAGGGTCGCGCATATTGATATTGGGCGAATCCATATCGATCTTCGCCCGCAAGGTATATTTGCCGTCAGCGTGCCTGCCTGCCCTCATCTCGGAAAAAAGCCTCAGGCTTTCCTCTGCCGGCCTGTTCCTATATGGGCTCTCCTTGCCGCCTTCGGTCAGCGTCCCGCGGTACTCCTTCATCTGCTCGGCGGTAAGCTCGCAAATATACGCCTTGCCCTTATTTATCAGCTTGACCGCGCATTCGTACATTTTTTCGAAATAGTCCGAAGCATAATAAAGCCCGTCCCATTTAAACCCAAGCCACGCGATATCCTCCTGTATGGAATTGATATACTCGATATCCTCTTTTACGGGATTAGTATCGTCAAAACGCAGATTGCACTTGCCGCCGAATTTCGCCGACGTCATAAAGTTCAGACAGATCGCCTTGGCATGCCCCACGTGCAAGTACCCGTTAGGCTCGGGCGGGAACCGCATAACGATATCCTTGACCCTGCCGGCCTTAAGGTCGTCGATTATAATTTCCTCTATAAAGTTCTTAGCCTCTAAATTCTCCATAACCATCCCCATACAGTTTTCTCTTCCACTGCCAAATTAGTCTTATATCTTTAGCTGCGCCGTGCCGCTCCCCCCGTCCTATCCATCCTTCATAGGACGCGGAAGTTATATCCCGCCGCGCGCAACATCCTTTAAAGCCAAATGTCTTTGCCGCAACCTTCATAAGGCTGAGCAAAGCGTGTTATGCAAAGGCGTATTTTCGACGGGCCCCGGAGTCGCAGTAACACAAGCCGGCATAATAAGGTTTGTGCCGCGCAACCCTGGCCAAACCCTGATTTTAAAACAACCCGGAGATAACGCCGGCGTCCGTCACCTGCATTCCCTCCGCATTCGGGACCTTCGGCAGCCCCGGCATCAGCAGCATGTCGCCCGCCACTGCGACAACAAAGCCCGCGCCGCGGCGCAGTTTTACTTCCCTGATGTTTACGGTAAAGCCCTCGGGTGCGCCGAAAAGCAGCGGATCGTCGCTCAGGCTGTACTGAGTCTTGGCGATACACACCGGCAAGCCCGCGTTCCCGTTCCCCTCGATATTTTTTATTTCCTTCAATGCCTTGTCCGAAAACACAACGCCCGCCGCGCCGTAAACCTTTTTGGCAACGGCGGAAATTTTATCGATATAGCTGTCGTCAAGCCCGTATGCAAACGACATTTTATGCGCGGGCTTATCCAGCATCTCCTTCACCGCTTCGGCAAGCATAAGCCCGCCCTGACCGCCCTTTGCAAAATATTCGGCAGGGTAAGCCTTCACGCCCTCGGCCGCCGCCGCGGCAATGACGGTTTTTATTTCCGCGTCGGTATCGGTATCGAAACGGTTGACCGCGACAACGCACGGCTGTTTATATATATCCCTGATATTGCGGATATGTTTTATAAGATTGGGCAGCCCTTTTTTGAGCGCGCCCAAGTCCTCTGTCTTAAGCTTGCCAGCATTCGCTTCGCCGTTCAATTTCAGCGCGCGCACGGTCGCGACCAGTACCACCGCGCCGATTTCAAAGCCTGCCGCGCGGCACTTTATATCGATAAATTTCTCCGCGCCAAGGTCCGCGCCGAAGCCCGCCTCCGTCACCACATAATCGGATACCGACAACGCCGCCCTGGTCGCCCTGACGCTGTTGCACCCGTGAGCGATATTGGCGAACGGCCCGCCGTGTATAAAAGCGGGCGTCCCGGAAAGCGTCTGCACAAGGTTCGGGTCGATCGCGTCCTTTAAAAGTATCGCCATGGCATCCGCCGCCCTTAAGTCCGCCGCTGTTACGGGCTTGCCCTGTCTGTCATAGGCCGCCACTATCATTCCCAGCCGCTTTTTAAGGTCGGCAAGATCATAACTTAAGCACAAAACCGCCATGATCTCGCTTGCCGCAGTGATTTCAAAGCCGTCCTCGCGCGGGGCTCCCGAAGTGCTGCCGCCTAGGCCGATAACGATATTCCTGAGCGCCCTGTCATTCATGTCCATGCAGCGTTTAAAAACCACCCGCGTAACGTCGATATTAAGCGGATTCCCGCTGTTAATATGATTGTCGATAAGCGCGCATAAAAGATTGTTGGCCGAGGTGATCGCGTGAAAATCGCCCGTAAAATGCAGGTTGATCTCGTCCATCGGCACCACCTGCGAATAGCCCCCGCCTGTCGCGCCTCCCTTCATCCCGAAAACGGGGCCTAAGGACGGCTCGCGCAAGGCGAGGCACGCGCTTACGCCCGTCAGCCTTAACGCGTCGGCAAGGCCGATAGACATAGTTGTCTTGCCCTCGCCCGCCTTGGTCGGGTTGATTGCGGTGACAAGTATCAGCTTGCCCGGCTTCCTTACGGCCAGCTTTTCGACCGAAACCTTGGCCTTATATTTCCCGTAAAGCGAAACCGCGCCGTCGGGGATTTTAAGCCCCGCCGCGATATCGGCTATGTTTTTAAGCCTGGCCTCCGCCGCGATCTCGATATCAGTTTTCATTCTTCCGCTCCTTTACTGCCGCCTGCAGGCACGATGGTATCTTCCGGAAGGCGCTCCTTCTCTTTTTCCGCGCCGCCGGCTTCGTTTTCAACGGCCGCGGGTTCTGCCTTCCGCGGCATCTTATCTTTTCCGGACGCCGTATAGAAATAGACGGCCGCACCCAATGTCAAGCTGGCGCCCAATATCACGATCCACCCGATCGCACTTACGGTAAGGCTGCTTTGAACGGGCTTTGACCCGGAAAAGCCGAATATCGACATAAGCGCGCCGCAAAGCAGCATGACCGCGCCCTGGGCAGCCTTGAACATAAACGACATCAGCTGTAAATGCCCGTGCTTATTCCCTGCGGGATTCTCCCCGCCGCTTATACCGGCCAGCATCAGCGACGGCACCGTGTGCATCGCGCCGCTGCCCGCGCCGATCACCGCCATGGCAATAATGATATACGGTAAAGGCGTCCCCCCTGCGCGGGCGTACCTGAACACGGCGAAAACGACGCATATGATCAAAATACCAATCAATGCCGCGACCGTCCCGACAAGGATCAGGAATTTTTTTTCATGCGTTTTAGAAAGCTTTTGCCAAAGCGGCTGCGAGGCAATCATAAAAAAGAACAGCGCGCTCAAAGCCCCCGCGACCGCCGCCGTGGACAAGCCCATGGTATATATAAGGAAATGCAGCCCCGCGGACATCAAAAACGCCGCGCTCATCATACTAGCGGTATAACCGAGTATTATATTGCGGCTAGCCCTTTCCTTCAAACCGTCGAAAAAGCTGTAGTATATCTCTTTAAACTTTAATTTCGGGTTTTCCTTAAGCGCGTACTTCGCGCTTAAGCGCGGCAGGTGCGCATATGTGCTGAAAAACATAAACAGCCCTGCCGCGATTACTATACAGGAATTGACAGCGGCAAGGTTTGCATAGCCCGTTGGATCCTTGGTGTCCCTTATCAGAAAGCCCAAAAGCAGCGTCGGCACAGCCAAAGCCGCCAGAAAAAATACCTTTTTACAGTTCTCGATGACTGCCCGTTCGCTTAAGTCGCCCGACAGCTCGTCAGACAAAGCGTTGTACGGCACCGAAAAGCCCGATATTATCGCGCTTAAGACGACCGTAAACATAAACAGCCACAGGAATTTAAGCGCCGTCCCCATGTTTACGGGCATGGCCCACAAAAGAATATTGAAGAAAGCGGTCAGGAATATGCCGCCCAGGATATAGGCAAAGCGTTTTCCGAACATCACGCTCTTTGTCCTGCCCGAAATATAACCTGCGTAAGGGTCGGCGAACGCGCTGACGGCAAAGCCCGCGGCCATAACAAGCCCCGCAAGGTAAGGCGGAACATTGTGCGCGTCGGTCGCAAACAGCATCATCAGCCCCAGCATCATCTGCGAAACAACGGCATAGGAAAGGGTGCCGGCACCGTAAAACAGCTTGCCGTACCACGCGATCATAGGTCTTTCGCCCTCGCCCCGTTTACGCATCCGCCTTATTCTTCCCCTTCGCCTTCCGCCGGGACATAATCCCCGGCGTAATTTTCATCAAAATCGCCGAACGAGACCTTGTCGCCGTACCAAAGCAGCTTGACGGTTCCGATCTCGCCGTTTCTGTGCTTTGCCAATATAAGCTCGATCGTGTTACGGTCAAGCTCCGACTTGGACATATCGTCCCGCTCGCACTTCCTGTTGATAAACATAACGATGTCCGCGTCCTGCTCGATCGCGCCGCTCTCGCGCAGGTCCGACAGCTGCGGCTTGTGCCCCACGCGCTTTTCCACGTCGCGGGTCATCTGCGACAGCAGGAGTATCGGAACGTCCAGCTCCTTTGCGGCGATCTTCAAACGCCTTGTTATCTCGGCGATCTCGGTCTGACGGTTCTCGACCTTCCTTGCGCCGCTGTACATCAGCTGCAGATAGTCGATAAGTATGACGTCCAGACCCTTTTCGCGCTTCAGCCTTCTGCATTTTGACAAAATATCGACCGGCGTCACCAGCGAGGAGTCGTCTATATAGATCTGCGCGCCGGCAAGGCTCTTCTTGCCGATCCATAATTCCTTGAAGCCGTCTTTTGAAAGCCGCCCGGACAAAGAGTCCTTCATCGACACGCCCGATACCGAGCACAGCATACGGTGCGCCAGCTGCCGCGCTGACATTTCCAGTGAAAAAACCGCGCACGAAAACTCGGTATTCTTGCCGTCCGGCGTCTTTTTCCTGGCCTTAAGCGCGATATTCTGCACGATATTCATGCCCAGCGCGGTTTTACCGACCGAGGGGCGCGCCGCGACCAGCACAAGGTCGCTCCTCTGCAGCCCGTTCGTTATATAGTCGAGGTCACGAAAGCCCGTGGGGATGCCGCGCAGCGCGTCCTTGTCGCGGTGGATAAGGTCGATCTTTTCGATAGCCTCGTCCAGCCCTTCCGAAATATGCGACAGCGCGCCCTTGGATTGCGACTCGCCGATATCGAATATCTGCTTTTCCGCGTAGGCCAGGACGTCGGCCTCCGGATCGTCCAGGGCCTCGGCGGGGTTAAACGCCGCGTCCGCGATCCTGTTGGCAGCCGCGATCAGCCGCCTTGTCAGCGAATGCTTTTTGACGATCTCGACATAGTGGCGGAAGTTCGCCGCCGACGGCACTATGTTGGTAAGCGCGGAAATATAGGTCATCCCGCCCACGCTCTCCATCACGCTGCGGGACTCTAATTCCTCGGTCAGCGTGATAAAATCGACGGGGATACTCTTGGCGTAAATATCGCGCATCGCCTCGAAAATCTCGGTATGGTGCTCGTTATAGAAATCCTCGGCCTTAACGTTTTCCATTATGTAAAAGGTCGCGTTCTTATCCAAAAAAACGCAGGCCAGTACGGACTGCTCCGCCTCGGTATTGTGCGGCAGTATCCGCGCCGCGCTTATTGCGGCGGAAGACGCGCTTCTTTTTCTGTCGTTTTTCCTTTCGTCCACAGGGAAACAAATCCTTTTATTTGGTAGCTTTTGATAATCACACGCGTGAGGTCGTGCCGTTCCTTGCCTTATTCCTCTGCCCCGCGTTCAGGATGACTTTCCTTATCCTTAAGGACTTCGGCGTCACCTCGATATACTCGTCGTCGGCGATAAATTCCAGCACTTCCTCAAGCGACATTATGTGCGGCGGCGACAGCCTTAACGCCTCGTCGCTGCCCGCGGCGCGCATATTGGTCAGGTGCTTACGCTTGCATACGTTGACCAAAACGTCCTCGGCCTTGGGGTTTTCGCCGACGACCATTCCCTCGTAAACGGGCGTGCCGGGGGTTATGAACAGCACCCCGCGTTCCTGCGCGTTGTACAAGCCGTAGGTCACGGCCTCGCCGCTCTCGTATGCGATCAGCGACCCGGTCTTGCGCCGTTCGATCTCGCCCTTATATTCCTCATAGCCCAAAAACACCGAGTTCAGTATACCCTCGCCCTTGGTGTCTGTCAAAAATTCTGATTTATACCCGAACAGGCCCCTTGACGGGATCTTGAATTCGATCCTGATACGGTCGCCGTGCGGGTTCATATGCACGACCTCGCCCTTTCTTACGCCCATCTTGCTCATCACGGCGCCCATGCTGCCCTCCGGGATATCGACGACCAGCCTGTCCACAGGCTCGTGCCTCTTGCCGTTTATTTCCTTATAGAGGACGCGCGGCATGCTGACCTGGAATTCATAGCCGTCGCGCCGCATGTTTTCGATCAATATGGAAAGGTGCATTTCGCCGCGGCCGCACACCTTGAAAACCTCGCTGCTTTCGCCGTCCGTGACCCTCAGCGCCACGTCCTTTAAGGTTTCGCGGTACAGCCTTTCGCGTAAATGGCGGCTGGTGACGAACTTGCCCTCTTTACCCGCAAACGGGCTGTCGTTGACGGCAAAGGTCATCTCGACGGACGGCTCGCTTATCTTGACAAAGGGCAGCGGCTCGGCACAGCCCGCGTCGCAGATAGTGTCGCCTATCGTCACGCCCTCGACGCCGGAAACGCAGATGATATCGCCCGCGTAAGCAATATCTACCGCCGCGCGCTGCAGTCCCTCGAACTGGTAAATATTGCTTATCTTGACCTTTTTCTGCGCGCCGCCGTGATAGTTGCATATAACGGCCTGCTGGCCTATGTTGATCGTGCCGCGCTCGATCCTGCCGATGCCGATCGCGCCCACATAATCGCTGTAATCGAGGGCGGAAATAAGCAGCTGCAGCGGAGCCTCAGGGTCGCCCTTAGGCGGGTCGATATAGCGTACTATCGTCTCGAACAGCGGGATAAGGTCGTCGCCCTTCTCGCCGGGATGCAGGGAAGCCGTACCGTGCCGGCCGCTGCAATAGACTATCGGGCTGTCAAGCTGGTCGCTGGTCGCGTCAAGCTCCAAAAACAGCTCCAGCGTCTCGTCGCCCACATTGTTGAGGCGCGCGTCCGGGCGGTCTATCTTGTTGATAACAATTATGACCTTTAAGGAAAGCTCCAGCGCCTTCTGCAGTACGAAACGCGTCTGCGGCATCGGCCCCTCGAATGCGTCGATGATCAAAAGCACGCCGTTGACCAGCTGTAATACGCGCTCGACCTCGCCGCCGAAGTCCGCGTGGCCGGGCGTGTCGATAACGTTGATCTTGTAATTGCCGTACTTTATCGACGTGTTCTTGGCCAAAATTGTAATGCCGCGCTCCCTTTCAAGGTCGTTAGAGTCCATGACCCTGTCGGCGACGCTCTGGTTTACGCGGAATACTCCGCCCTGTTTTAACATCTGGTCGACCAGGGTCGTTTTGCCGTGGTCGACGTGCGCGATGATCGCGATGTTGCGTAAATTGTCGTTCATATTATTCTCCGGACGTTTAAGGCCGGACACAGATGCTCATCCCACGTTCTGTCCGGTCGGCGGCTTCCTTTCAAGCCGCCCTGGCTGTCATCAAACATTGTCGATTTTGTTTAACCGCCTGCGCTGCTGTCTGCTTTCCCCCGCTTGTATTTCGGTAAAACAATTGCAAACAGGCACATAATACCGATCAACGCGCCTGCGGCAAGTATCGCCAGAAGGTACATATTTATCACATTAAGCTGGACATAGGTTATGCTGATCTCCCTGTTAAAGCTTGAGGTATCGATTTCCCAGCCGTGCCAGCGCGTGCCCATGTCGTTTTCCTGTATGTCCGCGTCGGTTTTAATATACCCCGTGTCGCAGACGTGATAATGCAAAAGGCTGTAATTGCTATTACTGTATATTGTGTTGCGGGAATCAAATCTGCTGTCGTTAAAATACGACGGAAAAAGGCTGCGGAGGCCCGGATAATCGATTTTTTTGACCTCTTCACCGTCTTTAAGCGTGATCCTGTTCCCGTACAGCAGAAACGGCACCATGACCGTGTTTAAAAATGCAAGCCGCTGTATCCCGCCGTACAGAATAGTATTTGATATATAATCCGGATAATCGGGAAGGCCGCCCGCATAAAAATGCGTGACATCGGTAGTCTCGTACGTATCGGCAAAAAGATTGGATTTATCGGGTTTCAGCGGCGTACCCTCGCCGCGTTTAAAGTATTCGCGGTATTTTTCGCCTGCATCCATTTTACTGTCGGCCTGAAAGTAAATATACATATTGAAAATGTAGTGAGGATTTGTATCATAGTCGAACGCCGCCAGATCTTTATTCCGCATAAACTTGGAGTGCGTATTATCGTACATCAGCTCTTCGTATTTATAAAAAAAGGTCTCGATACTGTCGAACAGCGTGTTTACCCCGCCGGATATTCCAAATGATAACCTGTCGGCAGTAAATTTTGACACCGCCAGGTAATAGTTAATCTCGTAATATCCGCTGCCCTCGTAAAAATCATACTCCAAAATATCCCGGCTGGGATCTGCCGCCGCGGAGGCTTGCTTAACGGGGGCCGGAAAAGCGGCTGCCGACACGGCCAAAACCGCGCATAACAAAAACACAAACGCTTTTTTCATAGAAAATATTGTACCACACTTATGGCTTAAAGTTAAGCGGAATTGCCGGCTGTAATTTAAGCAGAAACGCAAGAATACCCGTCAGCCCATATCCTCCAGCTGACTCAGCGCCTCGCAAAAGCCCTTCATCGCCTCGGCGTAAACCGCCGGGTCTTTTAAGTCCGCGCCGGTATCCTTCAATATCTCGTACGGGCCCTTGCTGCCCCCCGCGCACAAGAATTGCTTGTACCTTTCGACCGCCTTTGCCCCGTTTTGAAGGATGTCCCCGGCGATATAGGCGGCGGCGGTTATGCCGGTCGCGTACTTGTAAACGTAAAAACTGTTATAAAAATGCGGTATCCGCGCCCATTCAAGCCGTATCTGCTTATCATGGATAACGCCGTTCCCGTAATACTTTTTGTTAAGCCGGTAGTATTCTTTCGATAAGGTCTCCACCGTCAGCGGCTCGCCCCTTTCGGCAAACCCGTGCGAGATCATCTCGAACTCGGCAAACATTGTCTGGCGGAACAGCGTGGTGCGGAACATATCGAGATAATAGGTCAGGAGGTATTTTTTCAGCCCGGCCGATTTCGCGCCGTCGGCGTCCGCTTTTTTTATAAGGTGTTTAAGCAGCAGCATTTCGTTTACGGTGCTGGCGACCTCAGCGACAAATATCCGGTAGCCTGCCTTTGGGAAGGGCTGGCTTCTGTCCGAATAATAGCTGTGTATCGCGTGCCCCATCTCGTGCGCGATGGTAAAAACGTCGTGAGTCGTCTTTTGAAAATTCAAAAGGACATATGGATGGCTGCCGTACGCGCCCCAGCTGTATGCGCCGCTGCGCTTGTTGTCGGTCTCGAAAACGTCTATCCAGCCGTTTTTAAACGCGTCTCTGAGTAAGTCCTGATACTCGGCGCCCAGCGGCTTCAGCCCTTCCATCGTAAGCGCGTACGCATCCTCATAGCTTAATTTGATGTCGGCGTTGTCCACCAGCGGCACGTACATATCATACATATGGATCCTGTACGGCTTGCCGGCCGCGCCTTCCTTTTCACCCAAAACCTTATTGCGGTAGGCGACATAACGGTGCAGCGGTTTAAGGTTTTCATGAACGGCGGCGACCAGATTGTCATAAACGCCCTTCGGCACGTCGTCGCCCTCTAAGGCCTCCTCGATGCAGGAACCGTATTTTCTCGCCCTTGCGTAAAACACGTCCTTTTTGACGCTGCCGCCGTAGGTCGCGGCGATTGTATTGATAAGGCTCTCATACGCGGCGTAGTTCGCCTTAAAGGCTGCCGCGCGTATCTTTTTATCCGGGTTCTGTAAAAGCGTACTGTATAACCCGTGCGTAAGCTTCACTTTTTTCCCGGTGCCGTCGTCAACCTTTTTAAACGGCAGCTCCGCATTGTCGATCATCCCGAACACGTCCGAGAACGCGCCCGAAAAATCGCCGCAAAGCGCCATGACCTTTTCGGCCTCCTCGGGCAGGATGTGCGCTTTTTCGCGCAGGATTTCGGAAAAATAATAGTCGTAGCCGGAAAGATCCTTGTCCAAAATAAGCGCCCTTAGAGTTTCGTCGGGCAAAGCCGACAATTGCGGCGTGATAAACGAGGCCAGCGCGGAAAAGTCCGCAGCCAGCGTTCCCGCCCTGTCGGAAAGCCCCTTATACCTTTGGTCGGTAACGTCCTGGTCCTTCTTCATCTTGGCGTAGACGTACAGCTTTTCCAGGGCTAAAGAATACTTGTCCCGCGCCGTTAAGCAGCTTAGGAGCGCGGTTCTATCCGAAAGCTTCCCGTTATACCTTTCGACCGCGCCCATCTCTTTCTTCGTTTCGGAAAACAGTTTTTCCCACGCCGCATCGTCCGCTATTATCGCGGAGAGGTCCCATTTGTACTTATTGTCTATTTCACTTCTTTTCATAATAACATTCTTATTGTTGTGTCACCTTTAAGGCTTCAATTTTTTAACGAATGCAGCGGCGCGGGTATCCGCCCCCCGCGCTTTATAAACGCCGCGGGCGAAAACTGGTTTACCGCCATGACCGGCGCGGTGCCCAAGAGGCCGCCGAAGTCCACGGTATCCCCTACCTTTTTTCCGTGCGCGGGTATTATCCTGACCGCCGTAGTCTTATTGTTGACGACGCCGATCGCGGCCTCGTCGGCAATTATCGCCGAGATGACCTCGGCCGGCGTGTCGCCGGGCACGGCGATCATATCCAGGCCCACGCTGCATACGCAGGTCATGGCCTCCAGCTTTTCCAGCGTCAGCGCGCCGCGCTTCACGGCGTTTATCATGCCGATGTCCTCGCTGACGGGAATAAACGCGCCCGACAGCCCGCCCACGTCCCGCGCCGCCATCACGCCGCCCTTCTTGACCGCGTCGTTAAGCATCGCAAGGCACGCCGTCGTCCCGTGCGCCCCCACGGACTCAAGGCCGATCTCCTCCAAAATATGCGCCACGCTGTCGCCCATCTTTGGGGTCGGCGCCAGCGAAAGATCAACTATCCCGAAACTTGCGTTCAGCCTTTTCGCCGCCTCGCCGGCGACCAGCTGCCCCATACGCGTTATCTTGAACGCGGTCTTTTTTATCACTTCGGAAAGCTCGGAAAGATCCGCGCCCTTGTATTTTTCAAGCGCGGCCTTGACCACGCCGGGGCCGCTGACGCCGACGTTGATCACGGCGTCGCCCTCGCCCGGGCCGTTGTATGCGCCCGCCATAAACGGGTTGTCCTCCACCGAATTCGCGAATACGACCAATTTGGCGCAGCCTATGCAGCCGGCGTCCTTGGTCCTGTATGCTATATCCTTTATCGCCGCGCCCATAAAGCGTACCGCGTCCATATTGATGCCAGACTTGCTGC
The DNA here is from genome assembly GCA_031553565.1 of Eubacteriales bacterium. GTDB lineage: Bacteria > Bacillota > Clostridia > Christensenellales > DUVY01 > JAVBLK01. Next base: position 54,247 of record JAVBLK010000023.1, on the reverse strand, counting down.
CGGCCACGTTGACGCTGCCGCACAAAAGCCCGGTTTCGGAAAGCGCCTCCGGAATGCTGTCCAAAAAGGCCTTTTCATATTCCGTCACGCCCTTATGCACCAAAGCGGAATAACCGCCGATAAAATCTATGCCCAGGGTTTTTGCCGCCTTATCCAGGGTCTTCGCAATCTCGATATATGCGCCCGGCTCGCGCTTATAAAGGCCCGCGCCTATAAGGCTGACGGGCGTTACGGACACGCGCTTATTGACTATCGGGATGCCGTACTCGCCCGATATATCGCGCCCTGCTTTCACAATATCCCGCGCCCTGCCGGTGACCTTTTCATAGATCCTTTGGCAGGTTTCCTTTACCGAGCCGCCCACGCAGTCAAAAAGGCTCAGCGCCATAGTAATAGTGCGGACGTCCAGGTTCTGGCTGTCCAGCATCTCCACAGTTTCGATTATTTCGTTTTTGTTTAACATGTTGCGCTCCGGTAGTTTCTGTTATATCCGCTGAAACTATATAATGATTAGGCAAAGACGGCAGAGTTTGACGCCAGCCGCCCTAATCCGCCGCATATATAAGCCTCCTTGACGGGGATATAGCGGCATAGATGCAAGGCAGCGGTGCGATAATGTGATTTGGCGGCCGCCGCCGCGTATCGCAATACGCGCCAGGTCGGCAATATCGCATTTTCGCGCCGATCCCGCCGCATATATAAGGCGCCGCGTCCTCCTTGACGGGGATATAGCGGCATAGATGCAAGGCAGCGGTGCGATAATGTGATTTGACGGCCGCCGCCGCGTATCGCAATACGCGCCAGGCCGGCAACATCGCGTTTTCGCGCCGTTCCCGCCGCATATATGCCGCTATATCTTGTGCATGGACTTAAAAATATCCTCATGCTGTATCCGTATGCTCACTCCGATCTCCTTAGACAGCTTATCCAGGCTTTCGGACATATCGGCTATCTTGGATTTCGCGCCGCCGATATCGACCAGCATTATCATTACGAAATAATCCTGTAAAATCGTCTGGCTGATATCCTCGATATTGACGTTCTGCGCCGAAAGATATTCCGACACCCTTGCTATTATTCCCTTCTTGTCGTGGCCGATAACGGTCAATATTGCTCTCATGAAAATTCCTCTCTCCCGCGCGGTTAAAGATATAACAAATAAGGGAACCTTTCGTTCCCTTATAAGATTCGCCTTATTATACTATTTAATGTTTTTTAAGTCAAATGCAGACGGTTACCGCAAATTACTAAATACAGTGCGGCAGCACTTATCTGCACCTTTCATACATTCTGTTGATATCGTTTAAACTGCGCAGCTCGGACGCGCCAACAGCCGTGACCGTGCGGCTGAGGTTCGGGTCGGGGATCAGCCGGTTAAGCGCCGCTATTTTGTCAATGATGGCGCTCTGCTCTAGGAACGCCTGCCTTAAGCCGCCGCAGAAACCGCGTATGTAATAGAAGTCGGGACGGTAATCCAGCGGGCGGAAGCCGGTAAGGCATTCGTAGACGCGTTCCATAATACGGATATTGGCAGTCTTTTCGCCTATAAGCCGGTTGAATTCGCGGGTATAGCCCACAAACCCCTGCCGGTCAAGCATGATAAATATCGCGCGGACGTCCTTCATCCGGTCGATTATCTCCTGACACAGCCTGACCGCCCGCGGCGATACGCGCCAGCAGTTGCGCTTGCATGGGTTTCCGCTATAACACGGATTATTACAGCCGTCATTGCAGCCGCAATTTCCGCCGCGCCTGTCCCGGTTGAAATCATTCTCGAAATTCGGGTAGTCACCGCGCGTATTGACGAATCCCTGCGGCTCGTTCTGATAGTATCCCTGCGGTTCGTCAACAAACTCGCCGTTAAAATTATATCCGTTTCCCGGTATGTATCCGTTGCCCGCGTCGGGCGCCTGCCGCGGCGGCTCTCCCGTAAGCGGCGGCGGCGCCGTCCCCGGCAAGGGCTCCGGCTCGACCTGCGCGGCAAAAGCGCTCCTTGCCCCGGCTTTCTCCGCACACTTTTCGTGGTACCGCCTCACCATATCCTCAACGGCCTTATGGCTTGGTACCTCGTCATAAAACTCCATATACCCTCCCGTCCCGGTCAAAAAAAGGAAACGCCGGAAAATGTCGTGCTGACAGCGAAAGTAATATAAACTTTGCTGTTCCATAATATGGAGCTTACAAGGATTTGGTGAATATGAAAACGGCGGCGCATTATATGGTGCGCCGCCGTATTACTATATTTCTGAAGGAAACGCTGAGAAACTTACCAAACGTTTTAAGTCCGGCTGACGCCGTATTGGTAAAACCCGCATTCCAGCCCGCCGTTGTAGATTTTCCTGACCCTGTCCGCGCGCGCGAAATGCTTTTGGAATTCCGGGTGGGCGCACAGTACAAAGCATTTCCAGCCGTCAAGGCCCTTGTACAACTTGTAGAAATCCTGGTACAGTTTTACGGTCTCATGCTGACTGCCCAGCCTTTCGCCGTAGGGCGGATTGGTAACGATAAAGCCTTTAGGCGTCTTTATATTCAGGGTCCGCATATCGGACTGCTGGAAATGCACAAATTTCTCGACCCCGGCTTTTTGCGCGTGCGCGCGGCAAAGCCCCAGGGCGTCCCGGTCGATATCAAAGCCGCTGATCGTGCCGTCAAACTGCTTTACAGAGTCCGCGGCCTCCTCCCTTGCGGCTTTGAACGCTTCCTTAAAGCCCTGTATCTGCTCGAACGCAAACGGCCTGCTGCCGCCCGGCGCGATATTCCTTGCGATCATCGCGGCCTCGATCGGAAAGGTGCCGCTGCCGCAGAACGGATCGAGGAAATATTGGCCGTCCCACCGCGACAAAAGGATCAGCCCCGCCGCCAAGGTTTCCTTTACCGGCGCTTTGCCGGTAAGCTCGCGATAGCCGCGCTTGTGCAGGGGCGCACCCGACGTATCGACGGACAGCACCGCGTTATCCTTCCTTATCACCACGTCGATGCGGACAGAGGCGCCCGTTTCCGCAAATCTGTCGGTCTTATATTTCTGTTTCAGCCGCTCGATCACGGCCTTTTTTACAATACTCTGGCAAGCCGGTTCTGAAAACAGCTTGCTCTGCACGCACTTGACATCCGCCTGCACCGCGCCGTCCTTTGCGATGATATCGCCCCACGGCACCGCCTTGACCTTTTCAAACAGCGTGTCGAAATCAGGGCATGGAAACGCATCCAGTTTTATATATATCCTGTCGGCCGCGCGCAGAAACACGTTTGACCTTGCTACCTCGTTCGCGCCGCCCTGAAACTCCACCCGGCCGTCAAACGCCGCGGCGTACGCGATACCCATATTTTTCAGTTCCTGCTTGACGACGGATTCCATCCCAAAGGCCGCTGCGGCCGAAATCGTGTATTTCATAGATACCAGTATAGCATAATGGCGCCCCGATTATTGTGTATTGTTTCCCGTTTTTTTGCCCCTTTTTCTAGGCTCGTTTTTTTCGCGGGTGTCAAAAAAAGTTTTTTTTCCATATACTGGACTAACGCAGGGCCGGGTCTGCCCTTTGGGGCGCCAAATGCTCTGCCCTGATTTACGGAGATTGTAGCGATGTCCTTTACTAACAGAGAGCTGCTTGCAAGAATAATAAAATGCGAGGCCGGCGGCGAGGGCGACAACGGTATGCGCGCTGTCGCGATCGTTGTCATGAACCGCGTCAACGTGCCGACCGGCGAGTATCAGCGTGTCTGCCAGGGCAACCTGAGGAAAGTGATTTTCCAGCCGGGCCAGTTCGACTGCGCCACTACGGAATTAAACGGTATGCCCAATATGCAGAATATTTATAATTCCCCGCCCGAGCAGGTGCATTTCGATATCGCCGACTGGGCGTTAGGCGGCGGCGGCATGGCGTCGGTAGGCGAATGCCTGTGGTATTTCAATCCGTACGCGCCGTGCATACAAACCTTCCCGAGAAACGGCAGCGGGACGTACCACACCAGTATCAACGCGCATTGCTTTTACCGTCCGACAGCAAAATACCACGATACTTAAAATATAACAATCAAACCAGGAGTACATAAAAATGCCATACGATTACACCCCTTTCAGCCTCAGCAAACTCGGCTGCGGCACAAACGACAGCGGGATGCCCTGCCAAAATCCGGACCGGGCAGGCAACGGGCCCGCCGTACCCGGCGGCAACGGCGCGGAGCTTCCCGAACGCCCTATTCCGGAGACCGTACAAAGCACCTTGTTTGTCCCCGGCTATCTGCAAACGCAGATAGGCAAGCTGATGCGCGTGGATTTCCTTATCGGCAATTCTGTGGAAAGCCGCACCGGGCGCCTTGCCGAAGTCGGCGCAGCGTATATAATACTGCAGCAGCTGAATGTGCACACTATGTGCGACCTGTTCTCGATCAAGTTCGCTGTAATTATAGACGACCCGCAGGAATACTGTGAAACCGTAATAAGAGAAATGCTGTAAAAACGGCAGGATTAAGGAAACAATGAATATCCCGATATTGTCTGCGCGTGTCCGTCAATTTTTATCTCAAAAATCCACAGCCAAATTCAAAGGTATTTGTTCATTGTTTCCTTAAAAGCGGATCAGTATCAGATGGTTTTCCTGTCCTCGAACGCGCGGGACAGCGTTACCTCGTCGGTATACTCCAGCTCGCTGCCCATTGACACGCCCTGGGCGATCCTGGTGACCTTGACGCCGAAAGTCTTAAGCAGCCGGGCGATGTACGCCGCAGTAGCCTCGCCTTCGACGTCGGGATTTGTGGCGATAACGACCTCTGAAACCGCGCCGCCCGTCACGCGTTTAAGCAGCTCCTTTATGCGGATATCGTCAGGTCCCTTGCCCTCCAGCGGGTTTATCGTCCCGTGCAGCACATGGTATACCCCGCGGTAACCGCGCATCCGCTCCATCGCCAGAACGTCCTTGGGCTCCTTCACGACGCATATAAGCGATGCGTCACGCGCCCGGCAAATACCGCAGGGGTCGTCACCTTTCTCGGTAAAGTTCCCACATACGGTGCAGTAAGCGATCTTTTCCTTGACCGAAAGCATACTTTCCGCAAATTCTGCGACCTCGGACGCGCTCATATTTATAACGCTGTAGGCGTAACGCTGCGCTGTCCTCATCCCCACTCCGGGCAATTTACTGAACTTATTTATAAGCTTTGCAATGATCTCTATATTGTTGTCCATATAATCCCTTCGGACATTATTCTTGCCAAAAGAAAACAGTCCGGCCAAAAAAGAAAAAGCGGTTAAATCCCGGAGAACGGGCCCATTTTTTCCTCGTACAGCTTGTCCGCCTTCTCGGCGGCGTCGTTGAAAGCCGCGGTAATAAGGTCCTCCAGCATCTCGACGTCGTCGGGATCGACCGCCTCGGGCTTTATCTTGATACTCTGCATTTCTTTCTTGCCGTTCAGGATAACGACGATCATTCCGCCGCCGCTCTGCCCGGTCAGCTCGGCATCCTCAAGCTCCTCCTGCGCCTCCTCCATCTGCTCTCTCATCTTCTGCGCCTGCTTCATCATGGACTGCATATCCATACCGCCGGGAAACTTCATATCTGCATTACCCTCCAAATAAAAATTGTTTATCCGCGTTTATTTATTGAACCTGACGGAGTCGCCGCCCAGTTCCTTGACCTTTTTATATTCGTCCGCTTTTTCCTTTTTTTGTCTGTATTCCGGCTGAAAGCTAAGCCCGTCGCCCTCCAATATCCCGTTGATTGTCGAGATATTTACCGGCTTGTTCATAAGATTAAAGTCGTTCTCGTCCGAAAGCGTAAGGATCAGGGTTTTACCGGTGATCCTGACCCCCGATTTATCGGCCGCCACGGCGAACAAAAGGCCGGTGCCCTCTTCCCTTAAGGCCGTGACCACCCTGCCCCATACGGCGCGCGCTTCGGCGCCGGAAGGGGACTCCGGCCCGTATCCGGCCGCGGCGTTATAGCTTTCTTCCGTCTTTTTCTCTGCGGCGGCAGCCGGAGCTTTTCTTGTTTGCGGCGCGGCCTGCGCCTTTTCGTTATTATCGCCCGCGCCCATACATAGTTTCAGGCACAGCGCCTCCAGCAATATACGCGGCGAGGCGGAAAACCGCAACTCCGCGTCCAGCTTGGCAAAGCCCTCGGCGCATTCGTACAGCTTTTCAAACGATATGTCCCGGCATTGTTCCGAATAACGGTTTATAATCTCTTTGGGCAGCGGCAGTATCCCCTCGGAAACGCCGCACGTTTTTATCACCAAAAGATTCCTGAAATGCCCCGCCATATCCTTTGCGACGATGCTTGCGGCCTTCCCGCCGGATATCAGCGTATCCAATATCTTAAGGACGCCGCCCGGCTTGCCGGAGGTTATGGCGTCGCACAGCGTAAATTGCGTTCCCGTGTCCGCCGCGCCTAAAACCTCCAAAACGTCCGGCGCCGTCAGCTTTTTGCCGGTAAACGACACGCACATGTCGGCGATCGACAGCGCGTCGCGCACGCTGCCCTCGGCGGCGGCGGCGATCACGTTTACGGCGTCCGGCTCGAACGGCTTCTTTATGTCCTTAAAAATTTCTGTCAGCACGGCGGCGATCTTCTCGCTGGCGACCAGCCTGAAATCAAAACGCATACATCTGGACAGGATCGTTGCAGGCAGCTTATGCGCCTCGGTCGTGGCAAGTATGAAAATGCAATAGGACGGCGGCTCCTCCAAGGTCTTTAAGAGGGCGTTGAACGCGCTGTCCGTCAGCATATGGACTTCGTCGATTATATATATTTTATACCGGACTGAAACCGGCGGATACTTGACCTTTTCCCTAAGCTCCCGTATCTCGTCCACGCGGTTATTCGACGCCGCGTCGATCTCCAAAACGTCCAGATTGGCAGGATCGGACAGCGCGGCGCACGACGCGCATTTGCCGCACGGCGAGCCCTTTTCCGGCTTTAAGCAGTTGACGGCTTTCGCAAATATCTTGGCCGCGCTGGTCTTGCCCGTGCCGCGGCTGCCTGTAAAGAGATAGGCGTGGCCGACCTTGTCACCCTCGATCTGGTTTGTAAGGGTGCGGACGATATGCTCCTGCCCGATCAGTTTATCGAACGTGGCGGGGCGGTATTTACGGTAGAGTGCGGTATATGCCATATTAACCTCACAATCTTGTACGGCGGCTAGGCCAGCGCACGGATCTTTTTCCTTGCCCTTGAAACGGCGTTGTCAACGGCCTTCGCAGTGGTTTCCAGCCGTAACGCCGCCTCGGCATAGGAAAGATCCTGAGTCGTAAGCATCAGCGCCTTCAGCTCGAATTCGGACAGCGCGCCGGAGATCTTCTGCAAAAGCTCCTCTGCGATAAGCCGCTCGGCCATGCCGCCGTCATACTGCGGCTCCGGAACGTTTTCAAACGCAACTGTCTTTATCCTGCGGCTGTTCTTTCTGGCCTCGTCGATCATCCGCCTTTCCGCGCACATATAAGCATATGTAAAAAACTTGGCGCCCTTACGGTCGTCATAGTCCTTTATGGCGTTTGCTACGGCGATCAGCCCCACCTGCACCATATCCTGCTCGTCGCCGTAGTCCGCGTAATTATGGGCAAGCGCCGTCACCATTCGCGAAAACTCTGTCAAAACAGCTTCCGCTGCGCCCTCGTCGCCCCTTTTGGCCAGCCTGACGTTTTCTTCAGTATCCAAAAATCTATATTACCTTAAAAATCTTTCGCTTTGCCCAGAATGACATATAAGCCGTCTTTGACGTTTATCCTTCCAGCCCTCTTTGCCGCACAGCCTCGTACAAAGCTATCCCGCAAGCCACCGACGCATTCAATGAATTGACCTTTCCGAAGACCGGCAGCGTTATCACAGCGTCGCACTTTTCGCGGGTAAGCCTTTTTACGCCCGTGCCCTCGCCGCCTATTACAAGGGCAAGCGCGCCCTTTAAATCGGTCTTGTAGATATCCTGGCCGTTTAAGTCCGCCGCCATGACCCAAACGCCGCGCTTTTTAAAGTCCTCGATCGCGTCGTTGATATTTGTAACGCGCGCGACACGCATATGCTCGGCCGCGCCCGCCGAGACCTTTATGACAGTCTCGTTGACCGACGCAGCGCGGTGGCGGCCGATGATGACGCCGTGCGCGCCGCCGCATTCGGCGACCCTTATGACGCTGCCTAAGTTGTGCGGATCCTCGACCCCGTCCAAAATTATTATCAGCGGCTTTTCGTTCCTACTCTCGGCGTATGCGAAAATATCGTCCGGCTCGCAATACTTGAATTCGGTGGTATGCGCGATAAAGCCCTGATGATTGCCGCCTAAGCTTTCCTTATCAACGATCTTGCGGTCCAAAAACTGGATCTTTACCCCCATCTCGCGCGCCTTTGCGATAATGCGGTTGCCCGCGGCGTCCTTTACGTCCGTTGCCACGACCAGCCTGTCGATAGTGGCCCCGGCCTCCAGCGCCTCATTGATAGAATTTCTGCCTTCAATTTTCATAATTATTATTCACTTCCTGATAGAATATGATTATCCTATCATAAATCAGCCGAATTATCAACTAAGACAGGAAAGACCATGCAAGCTTACTTTGCGTTCCGGAAATTCCCGGTACCCGTTCCGTCCTGCCCTGTCCCCTGCTGAAAAATATGATGCCCGGCTATATGGCTTTCGTGTTATTGTTCCCGTATTCGGTAAAAGTAAATTCCAGCCCCTCAAAAGACTTCACTTCTGATTCCTTAACCTTTTCCCAGCAATCCAGCTTATCTATATCAGGAAAAAAGCTGTCGGCCTCTCTTGCACTGCGTACCTTTGTGATAAGCGCGGTATCGCAATACGGCAGGAACTCGCGATAGACCCTTTCGCCGCCGATGATATAAACGTCGCCGGGCGGATATTTTTTTATCTCCTTAAAAACGTCCGCGGCAGAGCGGCAGACCGTCGCGCCCGCAGGGCTATACGACATATCCGCCGACAAAACGATATTGACGCGGTTTTTAAGCGGCTTAAAGGGCAGGGACTCGTATGTGGCGCGCCCCATCACCACGACTTTGTTTAGTGTGGTTTCCCGAAAATATTTCATATCCTCCGGGATAGAAAAAAGCAATCCGCCCTTATACCCTATCCCGAAGTTTTTATCGACTGCTACTATCAGTTTCATGTTGATCCTCAAAAGAATATGTCGCTGTTTGCCCGGTTTTCTTCACTTTCGGCCTTCGATCCGGTACTGCTTTGCCCATGTTTTGACGCATTGCGCCTTGCAGAAATTATAGAGCGGCTCTATTTCTTCTGATCCGTCATACTTTTCAAGGGCAGCATAGTATTCCTTTCTGTCCTCCTCGAATATTACGGCCGGCGGATGCCCGTGAGTGATAAGGTAAAAATTCAAAAGAGTCCTGCCCACGCGCCCGTTTCCGTCGGCGAACGGATGGATGTTTTCAAAAACGGCATGCAGGTAGCACCCTGCTTTCAGAGCATTCCTTGCGTCCGTCGCGTTAAGCTCCGCACACAAATCATTTATTTCGCTTTCGACGGTTTCGGGGTGCGCGCCTGCTTCAAACCGGCCTACGATGTAATCCTTTTTCTTGAACTCGCCCGGTCTTTCTCCGTTTTGGATATACCGCCTGTCGTCATACGTCCCTTTTGTAAGCTCAAAATGTATCTGCTTTATCAGCGCGGCGGACAGCGGCGCTTTTTCCTCTATCTTATTTTTCAGAAATTCATAGCAGTCCTTTTGGTTCTGCTGCTCGAACAGAGTTCTAAGATCGCCCGTATAAGAGGAAATGCGGCCCTTATCGAATATCTCGCGGGTGTCGTGATAATTTATCGCGTCGTTTTCTATCCTGCCCGAATTATACGCGAATAATATCCTGAAATTATAAAGGACGCTGTCGATATCGGCAGCCGTTATCAGTTGCTCCTCTTGCCATTTTTCCAGTATATAATTATAATCGCTTTCTGTCTTTGTCAATCCGGTTCTCCCAAGTAAATCCCTTACACCGCCACGGGTATTTTTATTCCCAGCGGATTGAATTTGTAGTCAATAAGCCGAAAGCTGTCTATATTGAACTTATAAAAGTCCGTTACGGTTTTATCTATCTCAAACCCCGGCGCGGGAAAGGTTTGCGCTTTTATAAGCTCCTCGACAATCGGGATATGCCTGTCGTATATATGCGCGTCGGCAATGACGTGGACTAATTCCCCTATTTTAAGGCCGCTGACCTGCGCGAACATATGCAGGAGGACCGCGTACTGCGCAACGTTCCAGTTGTTTGCCACCAGCATGTCCTGCGACCGCTGATTCAGCAAACCGTTCAATCTTCCGTCAGTAACGTTTAAGGTAAAGCTGTAGGCGCACGGATAGAGCCCCATATCCTTTAAATCCGCGTGGACGTAAATATTTGTAAGCATACGGCGGCTGTTCGGATTGTTTTTAAGGTCAAACAGCAGCCTGTCCACCTGGTCAAACCGCCCCTCGCGATATTCGTGCTTTACCGAAAGCTGATAGCCGTAGGCCTTGCCTATCGAGCCGTCCTTATCCGCCCACGAATCCCAGATGCGGCTGTTTAAGTCCTTGATGTTATTGGACTTTTTCTGCCAGATCCAAAGGATCTCGTCCACCGCGTTATTAAAGCCCGTTTTCCGTATCGTAAGTATAGGGAACTCCGCGGTTAAATCGTACCGGTTGACGATGCAGAAACGCTTAACCGTGTGCGCGGGCGCGCCGTCGTCCCATTTCGGCCGCACGTCGAAGGCGGTGTCCCAGCAGCCGTTTTTTATAATATCGGTGCAGTTGTCAATAAAGATTTTATCAGCGTTGCTCATTTATTATCGCCTTTTTGCAAATTACTATGTTTATTATACAATATTCCGGGCTTTTTTTCAAGGCGAAACAACACGCCGCAAAGCCGGTTTTATCACCCGCGCGTCTTGACATGCCGCGCGATATATGCAACAATATGTATATGGATATCGGGAAAAGGTTGAAAGAATTAAGAGCTTCCGGGAGATTTACGCAAGAGGAAGTCGCGGAAAAATTGCAGATAAGCCGGCCCACATATACGTCGTATGAAAACAACCGGCACACGCCTTCACCGGCGATGCTGGTGCGCCTGTCGCAATTCTACAAGGTTTCCGTTGATTATTTACTGGATAACGAGGTCTGACGGCAGGCTATGGAAAAAGGCGGCTGCAGCCAAAAAACAATTTTTGAGATTACAGCGAGAGCGCCAGCAGCTCGTTGAGCCTTTCCCCGTTCCCCAAAAGATAATGATAGCCTATTAACGCCTCGAATTCGGTCGCCCTCTTATAGGTGGCAAGATCGGCGTTTTTTGCCGCCGTTTTATTGTGGTGGTTCCTTGCCCTGCGGCATACGTCGGCTTCCGCCGGGGAAAGAAGCGGCTCTATGCGCGAAAATGCGTCCGCCTGCCCCTTGGCCGAAACGTACCGCTTGGCGCGGGTATGCAGCGCGCCGGCCTTGCCGTCGGACTCCCCGCACAGTCTGGTACGAATGAACAGAGTATGCGCCGCGTCGCCCACAAATGCCAGCACCAGCACGTTCAAGGAGTTAACTTTTTCCGGCGTCGCCGGTGTTTCAAGTTTGAACATTTTTCTCCTGAAATTTTAGCACACAGGAATGACATTATTAATCAGGCCAGTTTTTATCTGCTTTCTTTCTTTAAGATAGCGGTCAAACCTGCGTACCAATGTAATAATAACCAAAGAGCAAACTGCAAAAATAAATGCAAGCAGTGCAATCTGCAAAAACCGCGCCCTTATCGGCTGCCCTTTGGTTAATTCAAGAAAAGCGATAATATTAGTTATAGTGAGCGCAAAAGACAAACAAAAAACGCTGATCAACACAATATATATTGGCTTTTTTGCACGGAAAGAATATAAAAATACAATCAAAATGGTTCCAATAACAAATAAAGCCCACTGAACATAGACAATATTAAATGCAATATCTGCATATATGTTCTCGGCGTCCGGCGTAATCTCCCAAAATCCTCTCGACCAAATGCCGATAACCGTACTTCCTAAAACAAAAAAGTGACTTCCTGCAAGCAATAGCGTACAAATGAGCATAAAGATAAGCATAGCCTTCTTATTCTCTAGTAGCGCTGTTTTTGACTTCTCTTTTCCTATTTCCATCAGTTTTTCCTCGCAAAAATAGTTTTATGAAAACGGTGCGCATCCGAATCAACCGCCCAAAAGCATTACCAGCGCGATTATCCCGCCCAGCACGACCAATCCGATACCTACCGCGATACCGACCTTAAGGGGCGATACGGGGGTCTTGCCGGTTACCTTTCCGGTTATGCCGTTGACGAAAAAATTGTACAGCTTTTCTTTCCAGCGCGCATTGCAGACGTATACGGGCAGCAGTACGTGCTTGAACTTGTTGGAGTTGAAGTTGGTATTTACGTTCAGGGTCTGCACAACGTCGCATCTAAGGCTGCGCCTGATATCGTTGTAGATATCCTTTCTCATGAGGTCGGAACCCACCGTCCAGCCGTCTTTTAGGCCCCGGTCATAGTGGTCGGCAAAGAACCCGGAGAGGAAGCGCCTGTCGTACACTACCGCGTCGTTTATAGGATACGGCCCCAGCTTGGTTATATCCTTTTGGTCAAGGTGCGGGCTGGCCTCGACGACTACGTTCCTGAAATTGCGGTTATAGCGGCCTGAAACGCTGCGCCAGCGGATGCGGCGTTCCTGCCGCGCATTCTTGCCGCTGCCCACCGTCACATAGTAATAGTCGCCCACGACGCCGCTGTAAGACGAAAAAGTGTCAGAATCGAACGTCCAGCACGGGCAGTAAACACCCTTCGTTTTTTCGACCTTGGCCTCTTTTTTCATCTTGCCGGGCGCGAACAGTTTCTTTTTCAGCCATTTGAAATACGCGGCGAACGCCTGCGCCGCAGTCAGCACGAACGGCAGCAGCGCGTTCGGGCGTATGCCGTCGAATTGCTCTATCTTCAAAACCTTGTTACTGCCGCAATACGGGCATTCGGCTGAAAACTCGGCGCTGTCGAAAGTGACAGTCGCGCCGCAGCTTTCACATTTGAAGGTCCGCGTCTCGGACGCCCACTTGGTCGCCTTATCCAGATTGAAATCTACGGCAGCGGACTGCACGTTGCGGCTTACATCGATCGCCTGCTCGGTGCCGCAATGCTGGCAGGCCATCTTGCCCGTCTCCGGGCTGAAGCTTAGGTCATTGCCGCAGTTGGGGCACTTGAAGACCTCGACGTCCTGAACCAGCCTAGGCCCTTCGTTGCCGTAATTGTCGACAGTGCCTGTCTTGTTCTGCTCCATAATTTTCCCTCCATGGTATCGTCTAATAATATAAAACGCGGACTGCAAAGGAACCGGTGAACTGTAAATTTTGTCGAATTATTCAGTGGTTCCTTAATATAATAATTCTATATAAAAACCTTGTTTTTTGCAAGCATTTGGGGCGTAAACAGGATTTGCGGCTTTTGTGAGCATACGATATGCCCGGGAATTCACGCCCTTATTCCTCGGCGTAGCTTTCCTCGCTGTTTGCCCTTTTCGGGATAACCACCTTTATCGTGGTGCCTATACCCAGACTTGACGAAACGGTGATCTCGGCGTTGTGGTTGTCCGTTATCCACTTCGCGATCGAAAGACCCAGGCCGGTGCTGCCGCCGTCGCGCACCCTGGCCTTGTCGCATTTATAGAACCGCTCGAAAATATACGGCAGATCCTCCTCGGCCATCCCTATGCCGTTGTCGGTCACGATAAGCGCGCAGCTGTCGTCGTCCTCCTCATAGCAGCTTAAGGTGATTTTGCCCCCGATAGGCGTGTATTTTATACTGTTGTCTAAGAATATGCGTAAGAGCTGTTTCATAAGCTCGCGGTCGGCGTCGATATTGATCGCCTCGATCTGGCCTATTTCTATGTCGTGGTCGCCTACATAGACCTTTGTCTCGCGCACGACCTCCTCGCAAAGCTCGTTTATAAAAAAGTTGGCAAGCCTGACCGTCATAGTCTTTTTGTCAGCGCGCGCAAGGAACAGCAGCTTTTCAACCAGGTTCTTCATATTGCGGCTCTCGCTGTCGATTGCCTCGACGGCCTCAAGCGCGATGTCCTTATTATCCATCCCCCACCGCCGAAGTAGGCTCGAGTAGCCCTGTACGACGGCTATCGGCGTACGCAGCTCGTGCGAGGCGTCTGACACAAACCGCATCTGTTTTTCATAGGCGATCTGAAGGCTGTCCAGCATCTGATTCAGCATATCGGCCAGTATATCGACCTCGTCACCGTTGCCGCTGACATACATACGCGTGCTCAGGTTTTCGGTGCTGACGGTTTTTGCGGTATCCGTCATCCGCTTCACAGGCTCCAAAATCCCGCGTATGACGTAGTATCCCAGCGCGAGGACCAGCGCGATCGCGATCGGGTAAATGACCGCGATGAGGATCGTCAGCTGCCCCATCCGCTGCGCGTCGGAAGCGTCTTTCCCCGAATGGCTTAAATACCCGTTGAATATCACTATTATCAGCGCGCTGGCCAGAACGAACACGACCGTAAAGATTATGCCGTATATAAGCGTTGCCTTTGTCGATATCTTGATCTTGCGCTTTTTAAAAAATGCCGAAAAGCCCGCCGAGATCTTGCGCGGCAGAAAGGTCGCGCCCGCCGCAAACGAGGCGAAAAAACCGCCCTTCCTGCTGTTAGGCGGCTTTGCCGGCTTTATCGCCGGCTCTCTGCGCTTTTTTACGGCTTTATCTTTTTCCAACGCTCTTCTTTCCGATCATTGATCCAGAGTTTCTTTTATAATGTAACCCGTGCCGCGCAATGTCGTTATAAGCTTAATGCCGAATTTGTCGTCGATCTTGCTGCGTATGTACCTTATGTAAACATCCACGACGTTGGTGTCGCCGTAAAAATCATAGCCCCAGACGGCGCTTAAGATCTTTTCGCGGGTCACCACCGTGTTGCGGTTTTTAAGAAGGTAGATAAGGAGGTCGTACTCTTTCTTTGTCAGGCTTACCGCTTCGCCGTCATAGGTCACGCTGTGCTCGTTGAGGCCGATGTTCAGCTTATCAACGGTGATGCTGCGGCCGTTCTTAACCTCCCTGCGCTTTATAAGGTTCCTGACCCGCGCAAACAGCTCCTCTATCGCAAAGGGCTTTGTCATATAGTCGTCTGCACCGATATCCAGGCCGTTGACCTTGTCTATTATCTGGTCGCGCGCCGTAAGGATCAGCACAGGCGTATCCTTTTCGGCCTTCAATGCCTTTAAAACGTCCAGTCCGTTCATGCCGGGCAGCATAAGGTCGAGTATCAAAAGCTCGTAATCGTTTTTCAGCGCCAGCTCCAAACCCAGCCGCCCGTCGTGCGCGGTCTCGGTCTTGTATCCCTCGTGCTCCAACTCCAGCGACACAAACCGCGCTATCTTCGCCTCGTCCTCGACAATAAGGATTTTTTCAGCCATTTGAAAGCCACCCCTTTGTAACACCTTTTTTTTGTGACATAAAAGAAATATGTCCGTAAGATGATTATACCATATCTTATCGGATTTTAATATTCGCGCAGGATTTTAAGCAAACTTTAAGGAAGCGATGAATAAATGAGATCAATTTAGAGCAAGTATTTTTTAGCCCGGGAAATGATTTGTTTATTACGCAAATAGTAGAACTATTTGCTAAGTTAAGAAGGCATTTCCAGGCAAAAAAGACGCGGCTATAAATTATATCGAATTATTCAGCGGTTCCTTAAACTTTCCCTTTAAACTACCTTACTTTCACGGCGTTTTTGCGCAAGTTGTCTCAGACTGCGATAAAAGGTTGTCAGCGGCGAAAAACGGCGGGTTTTGGCGGAGGAAGCGTACTTAGACGTACTCGGACGAAGTCAAAATCCGGCTTATTACGGCGATCACGGCGTTTTTGCGCAGTCTGAGGTCACATCCTCTCGGGCGCCTGCAACAATATCAGCCGCATTCCTTCCTTTAATACCTGCCTTACCGCGTCGGTCAGCATCAGCCGCGCCTGCGTCTCCTCTGCGTTGTCCGTGATTATCTTTTCGGCGAAATAGAACTTATTGAAGTCCTGGGCAATGTCGGTTATGTGCCGCGTGATAAGGGACGGCTCTAATTCCTGCGCCGCCGCGGCGACCACCGCAGGGTACCGGTTCAGCCGCTTTATCAGCGCGAACGCCTCGCCGCCCGAGATATGGCGCGCCGCCGTTTCGGAAATTTTTGCAGTTTTCACCGGTTTATATCCGGCCTTGCTTAAGACGCTGCAGGCGCGCGCGTGCGTGTACATTACGTACGGCCCCGTTTCGCCCTCGAAATTCAATACCTTGTCGTAATCGAATACAATGTCCTTTATTTTGGAGCTCTGCAGGACGCTGTAGATCACCGCACCCGTGCCTATCTGCCGCGCCAGCGACCCGTCGCCGTGATAATCCGGGTTCTTCTGCTTTATCGTGGCTTCGGTCTTTTCGGCTGCCAGCTTTAAAACGTCCTTTAAGAAAACGACCTGGCCCTTACGCGTACTCATCGCGCCTTCGGGCATCGAGACCATACCGTACGCCACGTGAACGCAGTCCTTGTACCATTCTTTCCCCATAAGCTCTAATACGGCGAACAGCTGCTTAAAGTGCAGGTTTTGCTGATAGGCGACAACATACAGGCATTTATGAAAATCATATGTCTTTTTACGGTACTCCGCCGCGGCCAGGTCGCGCGTGATATACAGGCTGGCGCCGTCCTTCTTCAGGATAAGCGCGGGCGGCAGCTTGTAGCTTTCCAGGTCAACGACCTCGGCGCCCTCGCTGGTCACCAGGAGGTCCTTTCCCCTAAGCTCTTTGACCACGGCGGGTATTTTGTCGGTAAAAAAGCTTTCGCCGTCCCAGCTGTCGAACTGCACCCCCAGTTCGTCATATACTCCCCTGACCTCGATAAGCGTTATCTCCTTGAACAGGTTGAAGATCCTTAATGCCTCTGGATCCTTTGCCTCGATGCGGCGGAACCACGCGCGGCCTTCCTCGTTTAAGCCCTCGTCCTTTTCGGATTCTTGATGGAACCTGACGTACCATTTTAAGAGCGCGTGTATACCGTCCTTATTCAGCTCGGCCTCACTGCCCCATTTTTTATAGGCGGTGATAAGATTGCCGAACTGCGTGCCGTAATCACCCAGATGATTGATGCCGACGACGCTGTATCCCAGTTTCTTGAATATACGGTACAGCGAACCGCCCAGGGCCGTGTTGTAAAGGTGGCCCATATGGAACGGCTTTGCGATATTGACGGACGAATAGTCTATGCAGACGGTCCTGCCCTTCCCCTCGTCCGAGCCGCCGAAGCCTTCCCCCGCCGACATGATTTCATTTACGACCGCCGCCGAAAAGGCCTCCCTGTAAAGCGTAAAATTCAAATATCCGCCGTCCGCGTCCACCGCTTTTATCAGCCCGCCGCCCGCCTTTAAACCGGCAAACCTTTCCGCCCCGGCCGCGGCAATGGCGTTTGGCGCCGTTTTCAGCGTCTTGGACAGCCGGAAGCACGGGAATGCGTAATCACCCGCCTTCCCTTCCGGGGTCACGGTGATGCTCTCCTCCGCGCCGGCAAGGTCGCTTTCGGGGAAAATTTGTTTAAGCGCATTTATGATTTCAGATTTGTAATCCATCTTTAAATAACCTTATTTTGTGATCTATATTTTTTAAAGCGTGCGGGAAAGGGGTGTCAGCCGGGCAGTTGACAAAACCGCGACGACCGCGTATTTGCATACAGGAGGAGCGGTTGTGGCAAACGTAGCCCGGATCACGCCTCTTTCCCGCACGCGCCCGCAAATCAAACGTTGAATTTGAACAGTACAACATCCCCGTCGCGCATGACGTATTCTTTTCCCTCTTGGCGGACCAGCCCCTTTTCCTTTGCCGCCGCCATAGAACCTAACGTTACCAGGTCGTTATATCCCACGATCTCGGCCTTTATAAAGCCGCGCTCGAAGTCGGTGTGTATCGCGCCGGCCGCCTGCGGAGCCTTTGTCCCCTTCTTGATAGTCCATGCACGGACTTCCTTTTCGCCCGCGGTCAAAAAGCTCATCAGCCCCAGGAGGTTATAGCACGAGGTGACCAGCCTGTCCAGGCCGCTTGCCGAAAGCCCCAGCTCGCTTAAAAACATATCGCGCTCGTCTTTTTCGAGGCCCGCCAGCTCCTCCTCGATCTTGGCGCAGATGACCAGCATCTCGGCTTTTTCCGCAGCGGCAATCTTTTTTACCTCCGCGACATATTTGTTTTCGGATGCAATATCCTTTTCCGAGATATTGGCGGCGTATATAACGGGCTTTGTGGTAAGTAAGAACAGCGATTTCACGATCTCCTGTTCCTCTTCCTTGATATCCTGCACCGCCGTCCGGGCAGGCAAGCCCTTTTCCAGCGCGGCGTTAATCTTTTGCAGGAGGGCGGCCTCTGTCCCGGCCTTTTTATCGCCGGTCTTGAACGCCTTCTCGGCGCGGTCGAGACGCTTTTTCGCGGTCTCCATATCGGCCAGCATCAGTTCGATGTTGATGATGTCGATATCGCGCGCGGGCGACACGGTGTTTTCCACGTGTATGACGTTCGGGTCGTCATAGCACCTGACGACGTGCACTATCGCGTCCACCTCGCGGATGTGCGAAAGGAATTTATTGCCCAGCCCCTCGCCCGCCGCCGCGCCCTTGACCAGCCCCGCGATATCGACGAACTCGATGGCGGTAGGCGTGATCTTTTTGGTGTTATACAGCTTTCCCAAGACGTCCAGCCGCTTATCCGGCACCGCCACGACGCCCACATTGGGCTCGATAGTGCAGAACGGGTAATTCGCCGCCTGCGCGCCTGCGTTTGTTATTGCGTTAAAAAGTGTGCTCTTGCCCACATTGGGCAACCCGACGATTCCTAGTTTCATAACAGTGATTATATCACAGCCGTGTAAAAAGGACAAAGCGTCAAAGGCCGTTTTATCCCGCGCCGTATATACTGATTTTCCCGCGCCCTCTCTGCGCTTGATAAAAATGGCGGTTTAGGCTATAATCCCGGTAAAGAGGTAGTTAATGGAAAAAGAATTCACTTTTGCACTGCTTATCGATTCGGATAATATTTCCCCCGATTATTACGATATCATTATCCGCGAGTTAGAGGAGCTGGGCAATATCAAGTACAAGCGCGTGTACGGCGATTTCAACGGTAAAAACCCGTGGGCGAAGCACGCTATTGACAACGGGATCCTGCCCGTGCAGGCTTTCGCGCCTATAAAGCAAAAAAACGCCACCGATATAGTCATGGTGATCGACGCCATGGATATTTTCTATTCCAAAACCGTTGACGCGTTCTGCCTTGCCACCAGCGACAGCGATTTTTCGCGGCTGTCGCAACGGCTGAAGGAAGGCGGTGTTTACGTTGTGGTCGCCGGTAACGCGCTGACGCATAAAAGCCTGAATAAATCATGCGACAAGTTCCTGATGCTGGACGACCTGCTGTCCGCAGAAAAGGGCGGCGAGCCGGCGGTAAAAGCAGCCCCGAAGGCCGCGCCGCCAAAGGGCAAGGAAATAAAAAGCGCCGAGGAAACGGTCAAGAAACCGGACCTGAAGCAAATAATAAAGGTTGTTAAAGACAGCATAAACGAAAAGGCCGACAACGAGGGCTGGGCGTATTACGCAACGGTTTCACAGCAGCTTTTGAAAAAATACCCTCAGTTCAATCCGAAGCTTTACGGCGCCGTAAGCAAGCGCGACTTTTTTATCAGCAACGGTTTCGACATGGTCACAACGGGCAGCGAGGCGAAGATAAGGACGTCGAAGAGATAACAAAAGCGGCTTCGCCGCACTGTATTTTTGCGGCTGCCCGGGTCTAGCGCTGCGATTTTCCTTGGAAGGACAAAAGCGTTTCTTACTCCTTTTCCAATCCCGCAAAGATAAGGTTGGGACGGTTCAGCAGCCTGAACGGCCTTAATATGCCGAAGCTGTCGCCTAATCCGCGGCTGACGATCATCTGCGATTCCCCGGCTATGTAGCGGCCGGCGGTAATTTTGGGGAACATTCCCTGATGCGGCGCGAAAAAGCCCCTCCTAAACGGCAGCCGTATCAGCCCGCCGTGCGCATGCCCTGAAAAGGCAAGGCTGACACCGCCCGCCGCGTAAAGCCCGAATAGTTCGGGGCGGTGCGATATCAATATTTTAAAGCCGCTCTTGCCGTCAAATATCTCCGCGATATCGGAAGCTATTTCTTCCTTGCCGCGCTTTTTGCCGCTCTTTCCCAAAAACCACGGATCCGACAAGCCGCCGATCGTAATACTTTCGCCGCCGCAAACTATATTTTCGGCGGCGTTTTCCAAAACCTTGACGCCGCTCCTTATCATGAACCCGGCAAGGCCAGGATATCCCTTGCAATCCGCCTCGTGATTGCCGGGCGCAAAGTACACGGGCGCGATCTTAACCGCCGCTTCAATAAACCCCTCGGCGATCCCGCGCCGTAAATTATGCCGGTCAACAATATCGCCGCTGATAACTATTATATCGGGCTTGCCGTTTTCTATTTCCGCAGCCAGCTCCCGCCATCTTTTATAATTATGCAGGTCGGAAACGTGCGCTATCCTAAACCCTGAAAAAGCCGCAGGTAAACCGCGGCTTTTTACTATAATATAATCGATTTCAAGTTTAAACATAGCTACTAACCATATATCGGAGATTTCGCACAAAAATCATGTCATTGAATCAACTCCAAAATACCTAAATCAAAAAATGAAAGAGATAAAAGACTTAGAATTTTATAGGAATTTCCGTTCTGCACGATTTCTTCTTGCTTGCAAAATATTTCAAGATTTTTTTCCGCAAAATTGTCTAGGTCTTCTATGCGAATCCCTAAAGATAGTTTGGCGGTAGTATTAAGCATTTCATAAGCGGCATGTTGTATATTGTTTTTTTTGATTCTATTGATTTCGTATCCATTTCGACTTGATTGACTTTTTGCTTGTTTTGCATTAATAACTATTGCTGAAAAACAATCATCCATAAAACTTTCAAAAAGATATGCTTCAATGCAAGGATAACTTAAAAGTAATAAGCCGTTCATCTCATCCTCATTATCCCTTGAATTTTTTAGACTGCGCATTAACTCGTCCACCACAGCGCTCGGATTAGAACATGGATCTCTATCAAAAATATAATATATAGCCGCCCTCTGCAAATCAAATCCATATTGTAAAACAAGATCTTTAAACATATTATCTAGATATGCTTTTCCGGTCTTTATACTTGCTAAGTTAGAATTTTCAGCATTAATCACAAAAATTTTTGAATTTGGATTCGTTTTACTCTTATAGCTTTCAAAAACCTTATGTCCCCTAGTAACAGGAATATAAGTAAAATCCAAAACTTCAGTGAAAATATGCTGGAGAATGCGAAATTCTTTGCTCTCGCCTTCAACAATATATATAACTTGACCAATGTTTTTCGTAAGATTAAGATTAATTTCCATCTTTTTTTTCATAATTAGGCAGCCCGTCAAATACGCCTGCAAGATACATTTTCTCAAAATTCTGCGATTCTCTCGGCCGTTCAGAGGAAACTCTTTTTATTTTGGTGCCTTTACTATCATAAAAATCTACAGTATAAATTTGATCGGGCCTCAACAAAGTGCTTTTCATCAAATTTGTTGAGTGTGATACAAAAAACATTTGCGACCTTTTAGATTCTTGCATAAAATACTTAACTATTAATTCTTCAAGATCGTTATGAAACGCGCTATTAAATTCGTCGACAATAAACATGCAGTCATTTTTTACTGCATGCAAAAGTGCGGGCAGCATTTGCAATAGAGTTTGGTTGCCGAGTGATTCAAATAATACTGGCATTTTTATGTTTTTCAAATAACTTCGCTGAAAATATATTTCCTTTTCTCTTAAGCTGATTGCTGCTCCTCCAATTGGGGCGACGATAGGGTCGTAACTGATTGATTGATTAAAATTATACAAATCAAAGAAATTATTAATTTCATCAGTACCGCTTTTTTCCAGGTATTGATAAATATTGACAGTATTATTCTTATTAAATGCTAATACTTCCTGCGCATATGCAGCACGCTGCACATTAAAGTAAATCGAATTGTGTAAAAACACAAACCATTTCGCCAATGTAGGATGCTTAGTAAATTTGGTATTAAAATATATTACTTTTAAAAAAGGCGTGCGCTTTTCAACATTAAGCTGATCATAAATTTTGTTTTCGGTCAAATATGACTCAGCCGAAAGGCCTATTCTGTTTAACATAGTCTCGTTGTTCCGCGTAAGCGTTTCTTTGCTAAGTGTACCATCGCGAGCGAACTCAAGAAAATAGACAATTTCATCATTGTCAATCTTGAATGTATACTCTAAAATCATGCTGGTATCTTTCGAAAATGCGCAAAAATTAGCTGCCATGTTGATGTACGCGTTCGCAAATAGCAAATCCAATAAAACGCTTATACTCAAAATTGCGTTGGTCTTGCCCGTAGCGTTACCACCGGCAAACATGAGGCCTTTTGTAACACCTTGTGCTGTATTAGTTTCGAGAAGCATGGAGTATTTTGTTGCTTCTATATCAATAATTGTTTCTTCCTTGAACGATTTGAAATTTTTTAATCTGACTTTGGTAAGCATTATTATGCTCCTCCAGACGGTGTAATTTTTTTGCATTTGCCCGTCTGCTATGTGCATTTTTTTTACATTTATTATACTCTATGGTTTTTCCTATGTCAATATTCTATGTCACTGTTTTTATTAATATCCAGTGGCTACATCAGGTTATCTTTCGACCTTGCGAACGGTACCGTGTCGCGGATATTGCCTATGCCCGTAAGGTACATCAGCATCCTTTCAAGGCCCAGGCCGAAACCGCTGTGCGGAACAGTACCGAATTTCCTTAGATCAAGATACTGCAGATAGTCGTTTATGTTCATCTTGCGTTCGTTTATGGCCTCCAGCAGCTTGGCGTGATCTGCCTCCCTCTCGCTGCAGCCGATGATCTCGCCCACGCCGGGGACTAAAAGGTCGGTCGCCGCAACGGTCTTTCCGTCCGGATTCTGCTTCATATAGAAGGACTTCAGCTTTTTCGGATAGTTTACCACGAACACCGGCCGTTTATATACCTCGTCGGTAAGGTAACGCTCGTGCTCGGTCTGCAGGTCGCAGCCCCAGTCAACGGGATACTGGAACGCCTTTTTGCTGTCCTTTAAAATCTTTATCGCCTCGGTGTAGTCTACCCTTGCAAACTCGTTGTCCGCTACCGCCTGCAGCTTTTCGGCAAGCCCTTTTTCATAATGCTTTTCAAAAAACGCTATCTCGTCCTTGCACTCGGTCAAAACGCTCTTGATTATATACTTTATCATTTCGGCGGCGATGGCGATGATATCGTCGATCTCGGCAAAGGCGACCTCGGGCTCGATCTGCCAAAACTCGGCGGCGTGGCGCGCGGTATTGGAATTTTCCGCCCTGAAGGTGGGCCCGAACGTGTATATCTTGCCTAAGGCCATTGCCATGACCTCGCCCTCAAGCTGCCCCGACACGGTCAAGCCCGCGGGCTTGCCGAAAAAGTCGGCGGCGTTATATTCGGCCTCGGACTTGTATTTCGGATCATAGCCTATCGCCGTTACCTTGAACACCTCGCCCGCGCCCTCGCAGTCGCTGCCGGTAATGATGGGCGTATGCACGTACGTGTAATTCCGCTCGTTAAAATAGCGGTGTATGGCCGCGGAAAGCTTGCTGCGGAGCCTGAACATTGCGTTGAAGGTATTCGTCCTGACCCTTAAGTGCGGTACTGTGCGCAGGTATTCTAGGCTGTGCGGCTTTTTCTGTATCGGGTATTCGGCCGGACACGCGCCGAGCAGCTTTATCGCCGACGCCTGCATCTCGAACTTCTGCGCCGGGTTCTGCGCCGCGACAATGTTCCCCTCGACCATAACGGCGCTGCACAGCGGCATAAATTTTTCATAGTCGGGAATAGCGGCTTTATCGACCACCACCTGAATATGCGGCAGGGTCGTGCCGTCGTTGACCTCTAAAAACGCGACGTTCTTGGAATCTCTGGACGTGCGCACCCAGCCGCATATGACGGCCTTCCTGCCGATAAAACCTTCCGGTTTTTTAAAGATATCTGCCGCATCGGTATGTTTCATATTATCACCCGTTCCCTTTTGGCTTAAAAAACATCTTAAAAACGCCCTGTGCCGCTTTTCCCCGGCATCCTGTTTTTTGGCGTTTCTTAAAAAAGAAACACTGAAATAATTCAGTGTTTCTTTTTTGTATTATACATTATTTGTCAAACTAAATCAAGCATGAGAGCAATGGAGGCGCGGACAACGGCAATCGATTAGTCGCGTGTCTCGGTGCTCTCGACAAACGCTTTCGAGCGGTTCAATATCTCGTAAACCTCATCGTTTGACTTGTAAGTGCTGTCGATTATGGTGACATACCAGCTCTTTCCTGACGGGAACTTACTGCGGCACATGTTGGTGTGCACCTTGGCCTGCCTTTCGGCATAGACCTTGGGCAGCTTCGCGATGACCTTAACGCTGCCGCCCGTCAAACTGTAGACGTATGCGTAGCACACCCTCTTTGCCTTGCCCTTATCGGAAATCCCTTTCGGGGTATAATAGGTGTCAGCCAGCGGCAGACCGGTCACGGTGTAGTCGTCCCTTTCCGAAACCTCTACGCCCGCGGCAAACTTGGCCTTGGCGGTCTTGGCCATCTCTTTCTTGTTCAGGTTCACCGTCTTGTTCTGCAGCATCAGCGCGTCGGCGTCGGCGCGTTCCTTTTCAGCCTTTTCAAGCGCAGCGTCTTTCTTCTTGCTCTCGATCTCGGCCTCGGTGACGGCCTCGGAATCCGCTTGCAGCGCGGCGGCCTCGTCGGTCACATAAGCTTTCTTGACATTATCGTAACGGTAGTACTTGTTCATAACGAACGCATACCAGTTATCCAGCATCATAAAGACTTCTTTCTTGGTGAAATAAGTGCCGTCGATTATGACCTTGTACCAGTCGTTGCTGCCTGCAAACGCGCTGGGCTCGATAGAGACGTGATCTTTTTTAAGCTCTTTATAATAGCCCTCGTCCATTCTGGCAAAGAACCTTATGATACCTCCCTTGGATTCGGACATGACCGCAAAGGTCCAGACGCCGCAGCGCAGCGAGTCCGGCGCACGGTCGCTGCTGCGCAAGCGTACGTTAGCGGGAACGGGATAGTCGTATTTGTCCTCGGCCATTTCGTCCATACGGTCAAGAACGTCCTCGCGCGACAGCCTGAATGCGGGCGCGGGCGCGGCGGAAAGCGACATTGCCGCAAGATACAGCTGCCTGTCCTTTTCGTTCTGTGCGCGCTGAGCCGCAAGCTCCTCACGGCGCTTCCTGTTCTTTTCTTCCTCGGCCTTTTGCGCCTCGGCGGCGTTCAACGCCGCCAAACGGTCGGCAGCGGCTTTCTTGTCAGCCTTTTCCTTGGCCTGACGGGCTTCCTCGTCTTCCTCGGATTCTTCCTTTTTCTCCTCTTTCTTAGGCTCTTCTTTCTTTACGGCCTCTTTCTTGGGCTCTTCTTTCTTAGGCTCTTCTTTCTTCTCTTCTTTCTTAGGCTCTTCCTTGGGCTTCCTCTTTCTGCCGATAAGCCACAGTATCAGATGCAGGATACTGATGATATATATCAGCCCTAACAGCACCATATCAAGCGAGCATGTCAGGAACGGAATAAATATCAGCGAGCCTGCCGTAAACAATACCCACAGCAGGATATTGAATTTGCTGAAACGACGTGCGGCAAACCAGGCGATCGAACTGACGACAAGGTAAACAGCCAGTACTATAAGTATTTCCCAGTGAAGGTAGCACGAGTCGCTGAATTTGCGTAACAGATTCCACGACACAATTGCCAGAGTTGACAGTGACATAATGTTTCTCCCTTTTTATGTAGAATTTATACTAAGCAGCGTTTAAAATTACCCAAAAACGACGAAAAGTTTTTTGAGGGATAAAATTTCCGTAAAACCGCAGGCAATAGCAGAGCCTATTGTCAAGGGTTTACGGGGATTTCAGACCAATAAGACTTCGACGTTTTAGCGATTTAATACGCGGATTAGTATTGGTATTGCACATATATTACCATATTTAGTACACATTGTAAAGCTTTTTTTGAGTGCGTATACGCGTACTTCCTATTGTAAATACTGAAGAGTTGCCGTGTGTTAAACGCTGCTTAGTATCAAGTTTTTATACTAATACCATTTATAATTTACCAATATTTCGCATAGATTTTTGGGGGCAAAGCCGGTTAAAAGCGGAGCGCGTAGCAAAGCCTACGCGCGAGCATTTTAGGCGGCTTTGTACCGAAAAGATGGCGAAAGATTGGTAAATTAAAATGAGGATTAGTATTACATGCCGCCGCATATAGATTATTATGAGAATTGAATGCTATTGCTTCCAGAAAAACGGTTCGCTGCCCGTCCAGGGCGCCGTAATAACCGTATCAGCCGAAGCCGGCAGTATAAGCCGCACGACCGACTTTAACGGCAGGTGCGTCTTTTCCGTATCCGGCTGCGGCGTATATACCGTCCGGCAGACCTCCGCCCCCGCTTTCCTGGTCAAGAGCAATACCGTACACAGGGCGGCGTTCCCCCCGGATGCGCCCGATGGCGCCGTTATCCGGGTAGGCTTCGCCAACGCCTTGAAATATCCTGCCGGCGCGGTGCAGACTGCCCGTGCCGCCGCGCGGGCTGCCGAACTGCGGGAGCGTATGGATCCGTGCAGGCCTTTCCCGTATTACGCGGAATGACGCGCTTTGCGCGGTTTGATGACTAGGTAAACGCAATTTAAGAATAATTTATTCAGCGTTTACTTAAAAACAGGGCGCAGACGTATAACCGAAGCCGTGTTTTATTGTCAAAAACTGCCATAAACGCCCCGAATTTTCAAAAATGGCACTGCCGCTTGATTTTTCCGGGCTTTTATGCTAGAATACTTTACGTATGAAGATTTGGCAAATAACCGCGCCGGGCAGCGTGTCCATATATGAGGGCAAGGAGAGCGCCGGGACAGGCAGTTTGAAGGTCAAGCTGGAACGCGCGGCCGTTTCCTCACTGGATATCGATTTTTTCACAGGCGCGGAACCCGTAAGCTTTCCGTTTGTCCCTGCCCGCCTCGGAATGGGCATCGTCAGTGAAAATCCCGACGGCGACGGCGCGGCGCAGCGCGGGAACCGCGTTGTCATCGAGCCGTATATATGCGGCGGCGACGGCACTTCGCTTACTATGGGCAAGAATGCCGACGGGCTTTTGCGCGATTTTGTGTGCGTGCCGACCGAGAACGTCCATCTCCTGCCCGACCATGTCAGCGATGACGAAGCCGTTTTGTCCGACCTTGTCGCGATCGCGCTGAACGCTCTGGACAAACTCAGGCTGGAGAAGGGACAGCATATCGCCATAATCGGCGCGTCGGCGATAGGCATAATAATGGCGGAGCTGGCGATCTATTACCAGGCCGTCCCTATCCTTATCGATGCAAGGCAGGATATGCTGGACATTGCCGAGGGCTCCGGCGTTTATTATACGATCAATACCGCAGAGGTCGACGCGTTCAAAAAAATCACTGAAATAACGGGCGGCAGGCTGTGCGAGGCCGCGGCATACATCTCGACCGCCAGCGACAGGGCGCAAAAATCCATTGACTTTTCAGGCCCGTCGGGGCGCGTGGTCTTTGTCGGCGCGGGCAATATCCAGAATTCGATCACTGTCTCGCTGCAATCTGTCGCGTCAAAGAACCTTACGATAACGGGCGTAAACAGCGGCAGGGGCTTTACCGCGCGCGCGATAAATATGCTGGCTAATAAGGCCGTTGACGTCGCCCCCCTGATCACGCGCACCGTCACTTTCGACCAGATCCCCGAAGTAATGAAACAGCTTGCCGAAAATCCGCTAATCAATATCATAATCAACGTTGTAATATAGTGCGCTGCACGGCATACGCAAAACTTGCAAGAATTTTGGACGATTCCCCTGGATAGAAAAAATGCCGGAAAACACCGGCGGAAAAATATAAAAGTGTCCCGCTGATACAGGCGGGATTTTTCCTGCCGCCGCAACTAAGGCCTGCCACCTGAAGCAATAGCAAATTTGTCTCAAACGCGGCGCAGTTACCTTACCTCGTCTGCAGCGAAGATATAGGCGTCGGACGAATTGGCGCTTATAAGGTCGTACACCGATACGGGCATAGGCATATACGACAACATAATTTTACCCTCCGCCGTTATTATGTGCAGCGGGCGCGGGTTTTTATGCGTTTCCGCCGCCGTTTTTATACTCCTCCGCCATATCCGAAAATTCCTGCTCCGTTATGATTTTGACGCCCAGCTTTTCAGCCTTTGCCAATTTCGACCCCGCATCCGCGCCGCATAACAGATAATCGGTCTCACGGCTTACCGATGAAACGGTATAGCCGCCGTTTGCCGATATCAATTTTTCCATTGCGCCCCGCGGCCGCGATAAAGTGCCCGTAATCACAAATTTTTTGCCCGTAAACGCGTTTGACGCAAGCGCGCCGTCCTCGTAATGCGGCAGAACGCCGGCGCTTAGCAGCTCATCTATTATGCGGTTGTTCTCTTCGACGGCAAAAAATTCCAGGATGCTCTCCGCAACAGCCTCCCCCACTTCCTTGACAGTCAGGAGCTCCTCCTTTGCCGCGCGTTTAAACGCGTCAAAGCTGCGGAAACGGGCGGCCAGATCCGCCGCCGTCCTTTTCCCCACGTTCTCGATCCCCAGGCTGTGGATGAAGGCGGCAAGCCCGCACTGCTTGCTCTTTTCGACCGCCGTAATAAAGTTAAATATTTTCTTTTCCTTAAAGCCCTCTAAAACCGTAAGGTCAGAGGGTGTCAGCTTGTATAAGTCGGCAACTGTGCATACGTTCAGCTTTCTATAAAGCTGTAATATCGTCTTTTCCGATACGCCGTCTATGTCCATGCAGTCCTTGCCGCAATAATGCTCGATCCTGCCGGTGATCTGCGGCGGGCAATGCGAGGGGTTTGTGCAGAAAAGATGCGCGCCGATCTCCTCGGTCGCAGCCTTGCAGGCGGGGCACTCGGCGGGCGGCTCGATATCGCGGCAGCCGTCCGGAAGCTGCGCCACGCCTGTGATCTCGGGGATGACGTCGTTGCTGCGCCTTACGAAAACCCTTGCCCCTATCTTGACGCCCTTTCGTAAAATATCGCCCGCATTGTTTAAGGTGGCGCGTTTTACCGTCGCGCCCGACAGCTCCATGGGCTCTAAGACCGCAAGCGGCGTCAGCTTGCCCGTGCGCCCGACCTGCCAAATAACGTCCAGCAATTCTGTCGAGCTTTCCTCGGCCTCGAATTTATACGCCGCCGCCCAGCGCGGAAATTTGTCGGTAAAGCCCAGCTCCTCCCTTTCCTTAAGGCTGTTCACCTTTATGACCATGCCGTCTATAAGGAAATCCAGCTTACCGCGGTCAATCTTTTCTATTTCGGTAAAAACCTTCTCCATGCCGCGTATAAGCCGGTATTCCGAGGTTATAAAGCCGTTCTCCGCTAAAAAGCCCATTATTTCGGCCTGTGAATTCAATGCCCTGCCCTCGATGTAGTTTACGTTGTAAAAAATGATATCAAGGTTCCGGCTTTGGGTGACCTTGGGATCCAGGTTCCGGATCGCGCCCGCCACGCCGTTGCGCGGGTTTTTTAATATCTCCGTTTTGGCGGAAGGATCATTTTTAAGCGCCTCGGCGGCGCGCCTGTTGTAGGTATTGAACGCCGAAATCCGCATGATCCCCTCGCCCTGCACCTCTAACTTCCCCAAAAACGGTATCTCGCGCCGCACGCTGCGTATAGTCAGCGCCTGGCTGGTCACATCCTCGCCCACAGTGCCGTTCCCGCGCGTGGCCGCAGTCAAAAGCTTGCCGCCGTCATAGGTAAGGCACACCGTCAGCCCGTCCAGCTTATACTCCAGCGTGTATTCCGGCGCATACCCCAAGACCTTTTCTACGCGCCGCTCCCATTCAAAAAGCTGCTCTTTGCTTTGGCATTTATCAAGCGAATACAGTCTTTCAAGGTGTTTATGCCGCTTGAACTCCTTTACCGGCTCGCCGCCGACCTTAAGGCTGACCGAATCCGGCAGTATTATTCCCGAGTCCCGCTCAAGCGCCTGCAATTCGTCGTAAAGCGCGTCGTATTCCTTGTCGGAAACAATGGGATCGTCCAGCACGTAATAATGATACGCGTAACGGTTCAGGATTTCTGTCAGCTCTTTTTGTCTTTTAAGCTTTTCCATATATTATATCTTTTTTAACGGAGCGAATAACAGCGACAACGTCTTTTTGCCCGCCTCGTTAAAGCTTATGTCGGCTATATCTCCGTCCTTTATCATAAGGATCGTGCCTGCCCCGAATTTAGGATGCTCGACCCTGTCTCCTGCGCTGAAGTTTTTGCCCGTATCCTTGATCAGGTCGGCGGCGCGCACAAGGTTAAGCGGCACATCCTTCTTGTATTCGATCTTCTGCGCCCCGCCGGACGTCGGGTAATCGGGCTCATAGCCGCCGGGCTCGTACTCGCTGTTCCTTGAATAGCCGCCGTAGCCGCCGCCGTAGCCCCTGCCCCAGTTGCCGGGATTGCGGTTGAACGCAGGCTCCCTTTGTTTCAGCTTTATCCCGTCCACCTCTTTCAGAAAGGGCGAGGGCAGCGCGATCGCCCTGACGCCGTAAAGAAAGCGCGTCTGCGCCCTGGTAAGGTACAGCCGCCTCCGTGCGCGAGTTATGGCGACATATAAAAGCCGCCGCTCCTCCTCTAAGTCCCCGGGATTATCCATCGCGCGTGACACCGGGAAGATCTTATCCTCTAACCCGGCTACGAATACAGTGTCAAATTCCAGCCCCTTGACCGCATGGACGGTCGCAAGGCACACGTAATCCGCGTCATCCATCGTGTCCAGATCGGAATAGAGCGCGATCTGCTGTATGTACTCGGACATGCCCGCGCCGGGATTGTCGCGGCAGAATTCCGTTATGCCGGCGGCCAGCTGCTCGACGTTCATTCTGCGCGAAACGTTTTCCTCGTCGTCGCCCGGGTACAGCTTGTTTACGCCCGCCCGCTCGACCACGCTTAAAAAGCACGTTTCCGGCTCTTGCCGCGCCGCATACCCGGTGATATCTTTAAGCAGCAGCGACAGTGGTAAAACCTTTTTTACTATGGCGGGCCTAAGTTCGGTATTATTTTCTATACTTATAACGGTTTTATACAGGCTTTGGCCGTACAGCCCCGAATACGCCCTTAACTGGCTTACTGTCGCCGCGCCGATCGAAAGCGGCAAGAAGCCGACAGCCCTTACCAGCGCCTCGTCGTCGTCGGGATTGACCGCGATGCGCAGCAGCGATAAGACGTCCTTGACCTCTTTCCTTTCAAAAAACTTGAAGCCGCCGAAAACCTTGTACGGTATTCCGTACGCCATAAATTTTTCTTCAAAGGCGCGGGAAAGCGCGTTTATCCGCGTAAGAACCGCAAAGCCGCGGTATTTGCAGCCGCATTCGCGCACCAGGTATTTGATCGTGGTCGCGGCGAACTCGGCCTCCGCCCGCTCGTCCGCCTCCTCGCGGTATTCGGGCTTGACGCCCTCTTCCTTTTCGGTCCAAAGCTCCTTTTCAATGCGGCAGGTATTGTTGGCTATGACCGAGTTGGCGGCATTAAGTATATTGCGCGTACTGCGGTAGTTCTGCGTCAGCTTGTATAATACCGCGTCGTATTCCTTTTGGAAGTCCTGCATGTTGGAAAATTTCGCGCCGCGCCAGCCGTATATCGACTGGTCCTCGTCGCCAACGACAAATATGTTTTTATTGAGGCCGCCCAAAAGCTTCACCAAAAGATACTGTATGCCGTTGGTGTCCTGGAACTCGTCCACGTGTATATATTTGAATTTTTCCTGATAGCGGAATAAAACCCCGGCATCTCCAGTCAAAAGCTCATATGTTTTTAAGAGCAGGTCGTCAAAATCGAGGGCGTTCGCGGCCTTTAAACGCTGCTCGTACTCGTAATAGATCTCCTCTATTTTGTCGATGCCCTTAACGAACGCCGCGTCGCGCGCGTATACGGAAAAGTCCACCGCGCTTGATTTACAGTTGCTTATATGATATTTTGCGTCCTTATACAGCTTCTCGTCCTTAGATCCCTCGGGCTGCATGTTCTTGTCTTTTATGATCTGTTTTATAACGCGGTCGGTCTCGTCGTCGGCGTATATCGAGAAATTTTTGTTATAGCCGATCCTGTCAATGTTCTGGCGCAGGATGCGCGCGCACATCGAGTGGAAGGTCAAGACCCACATATCGGACAAGAATTCAACCTTTTCCGAAAGCTTTAGATCTATCCTCTCACGCAGCTCCCTGGCAGCCTTGTTGGTAAAGGTGATCGCCAGGATATTATAGGCCTTGACGCCCTTGTTGATAAGCAGGTCGGCGATATGATAGGTCAGCACGCGCGTCTTGCCGCTGCCCGCCCCCGCCGACACCAATACCGCCCCGTCACTGTGCAGCGCCGCCGCCCGCTGTTCCGCATTAAGTTCACTCGCAAAATCCATAGGTATATATTATAGCAAATCGCGCTGGGATTGAAAAGTGATCGGGCAGCAGGAAATGCCCGCCGGCAAAGTTACGACTTTACACGCCCGCTAAATATTCGGCGTCATCATACTAAGGAGCGTTTAAAACCGCCGTTTTTTACGAGTGGATTTACGAGGGTAAAAACGTTAGATAAGCGCAGGCCGTATCCGTGAGATTAGGAAAAATCGGCAAAAATTGCTTGCAAGTTTTGCCGATTTAGACGACGGATTCAACAAAAACGGGCTGTCCGCGACGCGGCAATTTTTTCAAATTGACGCTTTTGTTTGGCCGTAAAGACACCGTTAAAACGGCAGCTTTAAATGCGATTAGTATCATATATAATTCACCGGTATTACCTTATGCCCGCTGCCTAAGGATATGACCTTATCATAGGTGCATATGACCCCCCCGGGGGCCACTCTCAGTTTTGTAAAAGCCTGCAGCTTGTCAAACTGCTTTGTATCCGCGGAGTTCGGGCTTGCCGTCTTTTTTATTTCCACGGGATACAGAATGCCGTTTTGATAGATGATTATATCGATCTCCCGCCTGTCCGCATCCCGGTAAAAATACAGCGGGGGTTCGATCCCCGCGTTTTGATAACTTTTTATGATTTCGCCGACAACGTATGTCTCAAAAAAATTGCCCGACATAGCGCCGCTTTCCAGCGTTTCGGGCGTAAGCCATTTACACAAGTAGGCGGCAAGCCCTGTGTCCATAAAATAAAGCTTAGGCATTTTTATAGTCCGGCTGGTGATATTTAATGAAAACGGCTGCAAAAGATAAACAATTCCGGATGTTTGCAGTATAGACAGCCAGCGTTTTGCCGTAGGCTCGCTGATACCGACATCGCGCGCTAGGCCTGCTACATTCAAAAGCTCGCCCGTGCGCGCCGCGCATGCCGTTAAAAACTGCATGAACGCAAGCTCATCCCCGACATGGGCAAGCGCGCGCACGTCGCGCTCGATATAGGTTTTTACATATGAGGAATAAAAGCGGTCCCATCTTTCGTTTTTATCCGCGATCAGTTTTGGCATGCCGCCGCAATGTATCCGCGCCCACAGCTTCTTTATGCTGAGCTCGCCGGCCGATTTACTCCTTTCGGCATAGTAGCGCTCCTCCGGCATAAAAGGCAGGGAAAAGGCGTCACCGGCCGTTTCCCTCGCCGAAAGCGCGGACAGGCATAATATCCCTATTCTGCCGGCCAAACTCTCGCTTACCCCTTTCATCAGCTCGAAAGCCTGCGATCCGCTCAAAAAATATTCTCCTGCCGTTTTTCTTTTATCCACGCGCATTTTAATGGCGCGCAAAATTTCGGGCGCGTACTGGACTTCGTCAATAATGACAGGCGGCGCGTTCGAACCGATAAAACCCAGAGCGTCTTTTTTGACCGAATCAAGCAGGATATAATCGTCAAAGGTGAAATATGGAATATCCGGCATTTCCTCCTGCAATAAGGTCGATTTTCCCACCTGGCGCGGCCCGGTGACCAGTATTACAGGAAAAGCTTTCTTCATTTCGGCGAGCGTTGCCGCAATATGTCGCTTGATATACATAGTTTCCCCAAAATCTAACATATGATATTAGAAAATATGAATTTTCTGTAAGCATATCATAGACTTTGTAGTTTGTCAAGAAAGAACAAAAGCGTCAATTATGAGAAAATTGCCGCGTCGCGGTGTGGCTTTGCCGCTCGCTTTTGTTGAGCCCGTAGTCTAAATCGCAAAATCTTGCAAGCAATTTTTGACGATTTTTCAAAGGGTATAAAAAAAGGAGTAGTCAACGGCATATAAATGCTTGAAATTTTAACTTATAGCTCTGCTAGAGTTAAAATTTTTGACATGTTCTGCCCTCAAAAATCCATCCCAAATCTTATTCTCCACTAAAATGTCCATGTAATTCGTTAAAGCTGTCGCTATAAAAGAATTATTAAGACACAACAATGTACCCGCTTTTTGCTGGTTTTTAAGTTCAGTGCTGCAACACTGCCTCGAGTCAGTTAAGCTTCTTTCTTTCGGCGTAGTACCGCTCCGACAGTTCGCGG
Source organism: Eubacteriales bacterium (assembly GCA_031553565.1). Lineage (GTDB taxonomy): Bacteria > Bacillota > Clostridia > Christensenellales > DUVY01 > JAVBLK01. The sequence goes on along the minus strand of JAVBLK010000023.1, from coordinate 19,660 downwards.
TACTTTGCCGACAGCAGCATAATATACCGCTGCTTGCCCGACGGGTCGAGGGCGTTGTATTTTTCCTTGTCAAGCAGCTCTGCGATCGGATTGGTTATATCCCGGTCGCGGTCCAGCATTTCGCACACCTTTAAATACATACTGTCGTCCACGGGCATGACCGTGATCTTAAGGTCGGACTCGAACTTGTTGCGGTAAAATATATCGACGTTGCCCGCGTCGCGGCCGCTGATTACGGCCTCGGCCCTGGCGGCTTCCTTGATCCTCTTCGCCTCCGGCCAATACCCTGTTTTCATACGCTTCATGGCGCCCTGCGCCAGCTTCCTCAATTCACCCTTAGGGCGCTTCACGTTTCCCATAAAGCCATTATACGACAAAATTGTGCATGTGCAACCGTCCTTACAAATTAAGCGACAAAAAGACGTTTTTCGACAAGTTTCTCTGCCGCTTACCTTTATTCGACTGAAAACATGTAAACGGTGCGGCTTGAAAAGGCTTTGCCCGCCTTAAGGACGGGGCTTTTGAAATCCGGATGATTTACCGCGTCGGGCGGGCTTTGCGTCTCTAAACAAAACGCCGACTGCCTGCCGTAGACGATCCCGCCCTTGCCCTTATCGCCGCCCAGAAAATTCCCCGTATAAAAATGTACGCCCGGCCTGTCGGTGTAAACCGCCATTTTGACGCCGCTTTCAGGGCAGGAACACTCGGCGGCCATCTGCGGCCTCTTGTAATTAAAAACACTTTTCTTTAAAATATAGTTGAAGTCATAGCCGCCCGCATTTTTCAGCATCGGGTGCGCCGCGCCGATATCGCGGCCGACCGGCTTTGCGTCCATAAAGCTCAGCGCCGCGTTTTCGGGGGCGGCAAGGCTTATCACTCTGCCCGTAGGGATCGAGTCCGCGCCGCTTTCGGTGACGTGCCGCGCGTTTATCCTCATGATATGGCCGCGGATATCCGGCTGCCTGAAGCCTGACAGGTTAAAATACCCGTGAAACGTCGGATTGAATATGGTGTCCGCATCGGATACGGCGGAGTAGTCGATAATAAGCCCGTTATCGTTTGTCAGCGAATACGTCGCCGACGCCTTAAGGCTGCCGGGATACCCTTCCTCGCCGTCGGGGCTTAAGAGCGTAAGGGTGATGCGGCTTGAAAAACCGCTCTTTACCACGCCGTCCGTTTCCCACGTTTTTTTATGGAAACCGTTTTCGCCGCCGTGCAGGTGGTTCTTGCCGTTGTTTACGGTAAGCCGGACTTCCCTTCCGTTAAGGCTGAACCTGCCGCCTGCGATACGGTTTGCGCACCTGCCTATCACCGCGCCGAAGTATTTATCGCCGCTTTCATAGCCGCTTTCCGTATCGTACCCGCACGCGACGTCTATAAACGCGCCTGACCTGTCCGAAACATATAGGCTCTTTACCGCCGCGCCGAAATCTGTGATGACTGCCCGCATGCCGCTGTTGTTTTCAAGTATAAATTCCCGCATATATTCCTTCCCCTTGTTTTTAAGGTGATTTTTTATTAAACATATGATATCATATCCTTTGACGAAACGGTGGTTTTTACTGCCTGCCGTATGCAATAATATTTGCGCCGCTTTTTTCCTTATGCGGACGCATCGTATAGGAGTTTCACATATATATGGATCTTTTCGACAAATGTTTAAGCAGTGACGTTATGGCGATGGTCAAACACGGCAAGGAAGAGAACATCTACCCTTATTTCCACGAGATAACGTCAAAGCAGCATTCCGAGGTCACGATAGACGGCCACCGCACGATCATGCTGGGCTCTAACAACTATATGGGGCTGACCAGCGACAAGCGCGTTATCAAGGCTGCCGTAAAAGCCTTGAAGGAATACGGGGCGGGCTGCTCCGGCTCCCGCTTTTTAAACGGCACTCTTTCCTTACATATCCGGCTCGAGGAAGAGCTGGCGCGCTTTACGGGCTTTTCAGACGTTATGACGTTCTCGACCGGCTTCCAGACAAATTTGGGGATCATCGGCTCCATCTGCGGCCGCGGCGACTATATCCTGGCCGACCGCGGCAACCACGCCAGCTTAGTGGACGCCGGGCGTTTAAGCTTTGCCAAAACGGTAAAGTACGACCACAACGATATGCTCGATTTGGAAAACCAGCTTAAAAACCTGCCTCTTGACGCGCCAAAGCTGATCGTAACGGACGGGGTTTTCTCGATGGAGGGCGACCTTGCGGATATCCCCGGCCTGGTCAGGCTTAAAAAGCAGTACAACGCGCGGCTTATGGTCGACGACTCGCACGGCCTGGGCGTCATGGGCAAGACCGGCAAGGGCACCGCCGAATATTTCGGGATGGCGGACGAGGTCGATATCCTGATGGGCACGTTCAGCAAATCTTTTGCCTCCCTGGGCGGTTTTATGGCCTCGAACCGCGACGTGATCGAATTCTGCCGGCACACCAGCCGCCCGTTTATATTCAGCGCGTCGATACCGCCGTCCAACGCAGCCGCTGTTTTAGAGTCGCTGCATATAATCGAGTCCGAGCCCTGGCGGCTGAAACGGGTGTTGGAGAACGCGGACTACATGCGTAAGAGCTTTAAGCAGCTGGGCATCCCCGCGGGCGACAGCATGGCGCCCATTATCCCGATCAACACCTATTTTTCGGACAGGACGTTCAAGGTCACAAAGGCGCTGCTTGATAACGGCGTTTATGTAAACCCTGTCATCGCCCCCGCCGTGCCGGAGGGGCAGACGATTTTACGGACAAGCTATATCGCCACGCACACTATCGAACAGCTGAATTTTGCGCTGGAAGCCTTCGATAAGGTTTTCAACCGGCTTATGCCGCTTTCGGACGAGGAGAAAAACCTGCTTGCCGGCGGGCAATGACCGGGTTGGAATGCGCCGCGCCCTCCTGCCATAAACAAAAAAAATGGTAACGTCATATAAAACAATCAAAGAAAAAACGACAGGCCGTTTCGAGATAGAGAAATCGGCCTTTCTTTTTATTTGCCTGCCGATAGAATCGGCGGAGGACGCCGAAGCCGGGCTTTTGAATATCCGGAAGCTTTACCCTGACGCAACTCACCACTGCTACGCCTACATTGCCGACGACCTGGGGAACGTCGCGCGTTTTTCCGATGACGGCGAGCCGCAGGGCACGGCGGGTATGCCGATGCTGGAGGTTTTGAAGGCGAACGCGCTGCGGCACATCCTGGTCTGCGCCGTCCGCTGGTTCGGCGGCAAAAAGCTGGGCGCGGGCGGTTTGACAAGGGCCTACGCGCGCGCGGCAAAGGAGGCGGTATCCGCGGCCACGGTCGTTACCAGAAAATACTCCTCGGTCTGTTCCGTCGCCGTTTCGTACCCGGAGGCTGAAAAAATCACGAGGGTTCTCAACGCATTCGGGGCCGCCGTTTTAAACACGGCTTACGGCAATGTGGTTTCAATAGTTTTTGCCGTACCCTTAAGCGATTATGAAAGGGTCCTAAAAAAGCTGGACGAGGCCGCCGGCCGCGCGCTTGCCCCTGAAAAATTAAAAGAAGCGTTTCTCTGACAATTTTTCCTGCCCGTCCGGATGTTTTTCAATCAGCTGCCTTGGTAAGATTTATATACACGGTGATCTCACCGTCGTGATACGTCGTCTGCAAGGATACGTTCGGGAATCTATTTACACTTTTCCGCGCGCGCCGCAGACTGTCCCACGCTGCCCCTGCCTGTTTTTTTTCGGGGTTTTCAGCGGCGCTGTAATCGATTACGATCAGCAAGCTGCCCTTTTCCCCCTCCTCGAAAACGACGCTCACACGCTTTTTTACCGTCTCTGCCGCCGCCGCCAGCGCGCCGTCCAATACCCCGCCGATGATCCTGCACAGCTCTATGTTCGGAATAAACTGCTCGCCTGTATCGCACAAAAGATTGATGCGCATTTTTATATCCGAGTTCTCGGCGGACTTCATCTTCCCCATCAAAAGCACGAAGATCGCGGGGTTGTCACGGAAGTTTTTATTTATATGCGCCTGTTGGTTGAACATTACCGTGGTGTCGAACAGCGAGCTGTGGTATTTTTTCAGCTTTTCGATGTCCTCGGATTCTATATAACCCTCATATGATTGCAGAATATTGTTTACGTCGTGGCGCATGCCGCTGAAATCGTCGATAGTGTCGTTAAGGCTTTTTATATATGCCGCTTTATTTTGTATTTCCGCGCGCATCCCCCGCCGGGCATCCGACGACAAATTAATATAAAGAAAGGCTGCGGCCGCTAAAAACAAAATTATTATATACAATTTTTCGTCAATGTTTGCGTACTTTCCGTAAAGGACGATAAAGGAATATAACAGCGCCGTCTTTATAAACAGCCACAGTATCTCTGCCCATATAGGCCGGCTTTGCACCCTGTCGGTATAGGGTATCAAAAAACGGCTTTTAACGATATGCTTTTTGGATATAAAAAAGATAATCAGATAGAAAAAGGTAAACGCAACCAGTGACGCGGCGTCCAAAAGATAGTTCCAGTCACCCCACACGCTCCCGTCTTTCTGCGCGAAAATGTAACTGCCGACTATGCGCTGGAACATCTTTATCGCCATAATGAAGAGATATGTGTTAGCCAGCAGCCGTACTGACCGGTGCGGCTGTAATTTTAAAACTTTGACCCCCAAATAATAGTATATCAATGCAAAGACCGGGTTCGGGATCGTCACAAGGCTGTATATCTCCGGGGAAAAATTGGCCTTCCCGCCGATATAATAAATAATGTATATCCAGAAAGTATTAAGGCCCGTGCCGACAAGCAGCGTATACACAGTTTTTCTAAGGACGCCGGCCTTTTCCCCGTATATAGTTAAAACTATGTCGGTCGTTGCATAATAGAAAATAAATGTCGTTATCAGGGACACAAAAAAAAGAATGAGTTGCATCCCGCCGCTGTAAGCAAATTCAAATTCAAACAATTTTCCCATATGCCCGCACGCTTTACATAAGTATATGCTGTTAACATATATTTGTCAAGACCCCTCCCCCCGCGGAAGTGTCAGTTGTTTTCATCCCGCAAATTTATCTGCCTTTTCTTTACATTCTGTTAACAATATGATAAAATTATTTTTATGGCAAAGCTGACCGCAAAACCGTATGCAAAAGAGGTCGAAGCCGTCCGTTCTATTTTGGACAGCATGGACACCTGTGTATACGTAACCGATATCGATACAAGCGAGATCCTGTTTATGAACAGGAAAATGTCTGACCTTTTCGGCGGCGGCGATTTTACAGGCCAAATCTGCTGGAAGGTTCTGCAAAACGGCTTTTCGGACGAATGCAGTTTCTGTCCGCGCAAGGTTTTAAGGAAAAACCCAAAAGAAACCGTCGTTTGGGAAGAGCATAACACTGTTACGAAAAAATACTATAAGAACACCGACTCGCTGATAAAATGGCCAAACGGAAAAATGGTCCATATACAGAATTCGCTGGATATCACTGACCTCAAGGAAACTCAGCAAACGCTGCACCGGCAGGTGGCGCAGCAGGAACTGCTCACCGATATCGCGATCAATTTTGCCTCCAATACAGACCTGGACACGTCGATGAACGGCGCGATCGCAAAGCTGGGCGTATACCTGAACGCGGATAAAATAGCTGTCGTAAATATCGACCCTGTCACCGACACGGCGACAACCGCGGCGGACTGGGCGTCTGAACCGGCATTTCTTACTAAAGACCGCGTCGTCAGCCGTAAAACCCTCGACCCGGACGATTTTGTTGACAGGAAAATGCGCGCGGGCAAGCTTTTTGTTTTAAGCGACCCCGATGTGCCGCGCAGTCTGCATAAGGTTTTTTCAGAGCACTTCGGCGTAAAGGATCTCTTCAATATACCTATTTTTTCGGGCAAGCGATACTGGGGCTTTATGGCGATCCAGCAGCGGCGCGAAACAAGCGTATGGAGTTCCGCCTCCATGCTGCTTGCCCAGGCAGTTTGCAGCACTATTTCCCTCGGCATCGAGCGCAAGCAAGCCGAACAAAAGCTTTTCAAGGCTCAGCGCGAGCTGCGCGAGGTGGTCGATACTGTGCCGATGTGCATATATTGGAAGGACGCCGCGCTCACTTTTACGGGCTGCAATATCCAGTTCGCCGATTACTTCAACGTGCTGCCCGGGGATATTTTAAACCGCCGCGATTACCCCGGCAATGAGGGAATCTGCCGGAGCCTTGCCGCCTTCGACGCCGCGGCGCTGGCGACCGGAAAGGCCCTGCTCAATCACGAGGTCGAGGATGTCAACCCGGGAAACGTGAAACGCTGGTTTTCTGTCAGCATTGTGCCGGTGGCCGACTCCGAGGGCGGCATAACCTCGCTCTTAGGGATGTTTCAGGATATCACGGACAAAAAGCACGGCGAGCTGGAGATGATCGAGCGCGACAAGGAATTAGAACGCGTCCTTAAAATCGCCGAAAAGAGCGATAAGGCGAAATCCGAATTTCTCTCCCGCATGAGCCACGAGATACGCACCCCTATGAACGCGATCATAGGCATGACCAAGATCGCGTCCGCAAGCGGCGATATCGTAAAAATAAAATCGTGTTTGAATAAGGTGGATGCGGCCAGCGGCCAGCTGCTGTCCATAATCAACGACATATTGGATATGTCCAAAATAGAGGCGGGAAAAATAGAGCTCTCGAAACAACCCTTCCGCCTCTGCGAGGCTTTAGAAAACGTTTGCAGCATAATCTCGGTGAAGTCTGACGAAAAGCGTCAAAGCCTGCACCTTGACGTTGCTCCGGACATTCCGAAGATACTTATAGGCGACGAAACAAGGCTTGCCCAAGTGTTGACTAACCTCCTCTCAAACGCGGTCAAGTTTACCCCGGACGGCGGCACGGTGCGCTTGTCGGCCCGTCTTTTAGGCCTAAACGGCGCGGAGGCCGATATCGGGTTTACGGTCGAGGACAACGGAATAGGGATTTCCAAGGAGCAGCAGAGCCGTTTGTTTATGGCTTTCGAACAGGGCGACGGCAGTATCTCCAGAAAATTCGGGGGCACCGGGCTGGGGCTTTCGATCAGCAAAAACCTTGTTTCGCTGATGGGCGGCGCTATCCGCGCCGAAAGCGAGCCGGGAAAGGGCAGCCGGTTTTTCTTTAATATAAGGGCCGGGGTCGGCCAAGGGAACGACGTTACCCCCGGAAGAAAAATCGGGGATGTAAAAAAAGGCGGCGGCGCGTCAATCGGCGCGGCGGACACAACGCAGGAAAACGCGGAAAAAATTATCGCCGCCCCCGACTTTGCCGGTAAAAGGGTACTTATCGCCGAGGACGTCGAGATCAACCGCGATATTGCCGGAGCGTTGCTGGAGCCTACGCGCATCGGCGTCGATTACGCCGAAAACGGGCGGCAGGCGGTTGCGATGTATTCGGCGGCGCCAGACAGCTACTCGCTTATATTTATGGACATCCACATGCCTGAAATGGACGGCTACGAGGCAACGCGGAATATACGCGGCCTGCCCTTCCCCAATGCTAAGACCGTGCCGATAGTCGCAATGACGGCCAACGTTTTCCGGGAGGATATAGACCGGTGTATGGCGGCCGGCATGAACGGGCATATAGGCAAACCGGTGGACGATAAAAAGCTTTACGATACTCTTAATAAATATCTTAAACCCAGGGAGATCAATACTATGGATAACGCACAAAGCCCGAAGGCTGCGGATTATTCCGCGTACCTTCCCTACATCGACGCGGCCGGCGGTTTGAACCGCATACGCGGAAACAAGAAGCTGTACGCCATGATGCTGAAGAGCTTCAAGGGCAATCCGCTGTTCCCGGACGCAAAGGCAGCCGTCGTCTCCGGCGACCTGAAGGCGGCGCAGATGCATATGCACACCTTAAAGGGCGTAGCGGGCAACCTGTCGCTGAAAGCGCTGTACGAGCTTATCGTCCCCGTCGAGGCCGTATTAAAGACCGCTATGGTCAACGCCAGGGAGATGGAGCCCGTGGAGGACGCTTTCAATAAAACTATGACCGCTATTGACTCGATGCTCGAGGCATTAAGATCGGAGGGAGTGCTGTAATGAAGACGAAAGACACTATTTTGGTAGTTGACGACGTCGATATGAACCGGCTTATCCTTGACGAGATATTGAACGATACGTACAACGTGGTGCAAACGCAGAGCGGCTTCGAAACCGTGTCGCTGCTTATGGGGGGCGGCAGCCTGCCCTCACTGATCCTGCTGGACATTATGATGCCGGATATGGACGGGTACGAGGTGCTCGATATAATAACGCATAACCCGCATTTAAGCAAGATCCCCGTTATTTTCATAACCGCCGCCGACGCCGAAACCAACGAGAGCCGCGGGATAGCGGGCGGCGCGGTGGATTTTATCAGCAAGCCGTTCAATCCCGAGGTCGTAAAGGCGCGCGTAAAATCGCACCTAATGCTGCGCCACTACAGCGAAAGCCTGGAAGAGCAGGTCGCCGAAAAGGTCAGCGAGCTGGTCAAGACCAAGGAGCGGATGCTGGAAACCATGGCCAATATGATAGAATACCGCAATATAGAGTCGGGCCAGCACGTCAAGCGCACAAAGGACTTGAGCCGTATTGTGACCGAATACCTTTATGACCATCCGGAGCTTGACAGAAAGGTGGACGCTATGGCGCTGGAGATCATACCGAAAGCCGTCCCTTTGCACGATATCGGCAAGATAGGTATCTCGGACGAGATCCTGTTAAAGCCCGCCAAGCTGACCGACGAGGAATATGCCGTCATGAAAACGCATTCGGCGATCGGCAGCAACATAATCAAATCGCTTATCGACGACCCGCACGACGTATACCTCAACTATTGCTATAACATAGCGCGCTACCATCACGAACGCTGGGACGGCAAGGGGTATCCCGACGGCCTTTCGGGCGGCAGCATCCCGCTTTCGGCCAGGATCATGGCGCTTGCCGACGTGTACGACGCCCTGGTCAGCGCACGCGTCTATAAGCCCGCCATGACGATAGAGCGCGCCGAGGAGATTATAAACGAGGGCGCCGGCACGCAGTTCGACCCCGCGATAGTAAAAGCCTTCAACGTAGTAAAGGCGGAATTCAGAAAGCTGTACGAGTAATGCGTGATTTTTCAGTCATTATAATACGCATGGAAAATTGCGTTGCTAAAGAAAAACGCTCCAAAATCCGGAGCGTTTTTCTTTGTCAAACCGTTTCTCATCATTCCCTTCTCCTTATCTTTTTTCTATTTAGTCTAAATAAATTATTTCAACATTCCAAAAAGCTTTTTCATGAATTTCAGTATTACGATATAAATATACTTTTTTTACCGGACCTACTCTGGCGCCAATATATTTTACGGATTCCGAAAAAATTATTTCTTCTAACGGCTCGCGATAACTACCAAAATTTAATCCATCGTCAGCTATTTCCTCTAAATCGTCGTTCAAAGTAATAGCCTTCGGATCCCCCCCCCCGCCGCCAAATGATAATACGTCTATTTTTTTTATTCCGTTAGGCAATACGTAATGATCTGATTCCAGGCCGAAATAACCCTTTAACAATCCATCCTCGTCCACGCACCAGTCGACGGCTTTTGTTTTTTCTTGTACACAATAACGCCGCGACAAGCCTTCTTTTTGTTTTTCTATCGCTGTGATATAACTTTCCCGGCAGCCGTCCGGAACAATGATGTTGTGCTGGATCAAAACTTCCGAAAAATACATGCTCTCGGGATTTCTTGATTCAAATTCTCTAATTCTTCCCGTCCCCCCCGTCCAAAAATGATAGGTAATCGGTACCCCGTCCGCAACAACGCTTTTTATTATATTAGTTATCGACATAGATTCGATCCACGCGCCATAAAAACCTTTCCCCCTGGAAACGGCAAATGATTCGATCTCCCGACCGTCGATCTTATTCGGGATATACAGCACTCCGTCCTTTGGTACGGCGTCCGGGTTCATTCCCATAAGAGCGATCTTACCGCTTTTCAGGATATAGTAAGTCCATATGTCCCCCTCCACCTTTTTAGGCTCGTACGCGCATCCCGAAAATCCAAGGGCCATTACAAAAATAACCCCCGCGAATATTAAAAATATAAACTTCCTGATTTTTTTCATAAAAGGCCCCCTATTACAATATATACCATTTACACCTGATTTTGTACTTTCATTGTATCATACTATTCACATTTGTCAAGAGGTGATTTTATAAGAATTATGCTATGCCTTTTTCCAACTTTTGGCTTGTAAACCGGTATTATACAGGGCAGAGCCCTGGACCCGAATATTCAAATTTAAGGAATCGCTGAATAATTCGATATAATTTATAGCCGCGTCTTTTTTGTCGGTAAACGCCTTCTTTTATTGCAAATAGTTCTACTATTTGCTGCAAAAACAAGTCATTTCCAGACTAAAAAATACTTGCTCAAAATTGATCTCATTTATTCATCGCCTCCTTAATATTCTTTTCAGCAGAAAGCTGCGGTGTATGACGCCGTTTTGCTTGCTCCTCCTCGCATCCCTTGCCAAGCAAGTTGCTCGCCGCCCCGCATAATAAAAAACAAGCCCTCCCGCGTTTTTTCGGAAGGGCTCATTTTATTTGAAATAATAACGTTATTTCTTCTTGGGGTTGAACTGCTCTTTAAAGCTGTTGCCCAGCTTCAGAGCGGGCGCGTTGGACGCCGCGATCTTGATCTTTGCGCCGGTCTTGGGGTTGATGCCCTCGCGCGCCGCTTTCTTCTTCACTTCGAAAGTACCAAAGCCTAAGAGAGCGACTTTCTCGCCTTTCTTCAGCTCGCCTACCAGAACTTCCATTGCCGCGTCATAAAACGCGTCAGCCTGTTTCTGGGTCATGTCCGCCTTTGCCGCAACCGCCTTTAAGAATTCGCCTTTGTTCATTGAATGTTTTCCTCCGTCATTTTTTATTAGGCTCTGCCCCATCATATTAAATTTAAGGCCTTGCCTTATCCTTAAAACCCTTTTGGCATAAGGGTTTTCCTGCAATCATTATATCACATAATGTTTAAAATAAAAACGATTTACTAAAAGTTTCTATTTTATGTTATTTTTGTATTTTTCAAAGAAAACGCTATTTGTACAAAAAAACACAACCTGAGGAGGAGTGGGCATTTTTGTGGAGAATAAGCTTTTGGATGGATTTTTGAGGGCAGACTGTCAAAAATTTTTGCTCATAGCAGAGCTATAAGTTAAAATTTTAGGCATTAAGGATGCGATGAATAAATGAGATCAATTCAGAGCAAGTATTTTTTAGCCAGGAAATGACTTGTTTATGACGCAAATAGTAGAACTATTTGCTAAATTAAGAAGGCATTTTCAGGCTAAAAAGACGCGGCTATAAATTATATCGAATTTTTCAGCGATTCCTTTATATGCCATTGACTGTTCAAAGCCAAAAAGACGCCAAAAGATATCTCCACAAATTTGACACTTCTACCCAAGGCAATTCCTTGACTTGTTTATTCCGAAATGATAATATATTGAAACATTCTTGCTCAATTTTTTGGAGAAGTACCCAAGAGGTCCAAGGGGCTCCCCTGCTAAGGGAGTAGATCGGGTAACCGGTGCATGGGTTCAAATCCCATCTTCTCCGCCAAGTGCGCCGAATTTGAACCCGCGAGGGTAATCAAGTTCGGCTTTTTCTTTTAAGTAGGTATCGAGGTCAAAGTTCCTTTCGCCGTTTTTGGTAATTTAAAATGCTACTTAGTAAGTATTGAATCCATCTCAAATCCGCCCTGATATTTTTTCAGCATTTCCTTGATCCTTATCATTATACCATTATACAGCATACCCCTTACCGGAAAACCGATAAGGGGTATGCTGTATGCAGTCTGAATTTTTTACGGGCACACCGTGATATTTCAGGCGCTTAATATTATTACTTTCCTATTCCCGGTCAGATCCGTTAACATCTGCGGTGTCAGCCGCCGTTTTACCGGAGATATCGCCGGCGCGCTTTGGGCGTTTCGGCAGGAATGCAACTAACCCGCGCCATACCAGCAGTCCGAGCGCTACGGCATTAAGCGATATTACGATAGGTATCCACCACTCGAAGCTCTTTTTAAGTACGCGCGGCCCCTCGATCTCCGTCGAATACTTATTTTTCAAAGTATTATTCTTAGCAAAGTAATATGCATTGCAAGAAGTATATACGATAGATTTTGCCGACTCGCGCGCTAAATTCATATCCACAGGATCGTTTAGATCGAGCCTGCCGTATTGGGCCGCACTGCCGTATTGCGGATTTAGCTGCGTATTCAGCCCCGCGCGTATGCCTGCGCGCACATTCATCCATCTGTCGCTGCCGTTGCTGTAATCTGTAACAACAGTACCTTTGAAACCGAATTCCGACCTTAAGACTCCGTTAATCATTGCCTGGTTGGCGCCCGCCCAGGCCGCTCCCACCTTGTTGAATGAAACCATTACGCCGGTCGCGCCGCCTTTTTTAATAGCGATCTCAAAAGGTTTGAGATAGTTTTCACGGAAATTCTGTTCTGTACACCACACGCGCTTGTCCGTATAGGGCCCCGAATCGTACAGCGCCAAATGCTTAAGGTAGGTATATATACCGTTTGACTTGGCGCCGAGAACAAAGCTGGCGGCAAGATTTCCGCTGAGCACAGGGTCCTCGCTGTAACATTCATAGTTCCTGCCGTTGAGCGCTTCACGGTGCAGGTTGATACAGGGCGCGTAGATACCTGACAGCCCGAAGTTCTGGCCGTCCGTGCCGATTATCTGCCCTGCCGCAAACACCAGATCCTTGTTCCAGGTTTGCCCTACAAGGTTTTCAGCGGGCAACGCGGTCATTTTAGAGCCCGCTACGTTGGGCGAAAGGTTTGTGCGGTTGAAGCCAGACGGCCCGTCATAGTCCCACCAAGTGATTTTCCCGATGCTTGTAACGGCGCGTGAGCCGTATCCGCTGTCCTCGACAAGAGTACGAAGATCTTCTGCCGACAATTGGTCAAGGAAGTCGTCCCAAACCGGATCGTTCCAATTTTCCGCATTCCCGAGCTTAAATACTAAATCTTCATTATATTTCAACTCTACAGACTGCGAACTTGTACCGGAGAGCTCGCTTTCTGAGGCGAACCCGCCATCTTTTTTCGTTACGAGCCGCAGGTTGTGTTCGACGCCGGTTACCGGTTTAGCGGTATAGTCATAGTATTCATATTGATAATTCTCGAAGGGGGCAATTATCTTCTGTGTGACGCCGCCGCTGCGCTGAGTCGGGACCGTCTCCGCAAAGTTGCTGCGGGACATATATACCCATTTGTTCGCAAGCCCCAGACCGGAGCCGTCCAGCGCGCAGTCTCCGTACGCAAATTCCCCCGTGAAACGGTTTTTGATCCGGCCGTTTGTGACGGGATCCTTGCGGTACGATAAAACAAAATCCTCGACATTATATGTGATCGTATTTTGCGCCATCGCCTTTAGGTTGTGCGCATCCGTCATAAGCTTGATATCGTATTTCCCGATATCGAGTTCCCAGCCCGTCGATTCGTTGTTGTTCTTGTCATAGCAATCGTATGACGCAAGCTCAAACGGAGTGAACTTAAACATTACGGTATCGGATTCGTTTGGCAGCAGCTCCTTAGTCTTTTCAAAATCGATCAAATTGACGCTCGCCTTTTCGATGCCGTCCTTATAATACGGCGGCGTGCTGTAGAGCTGCACCACGTCTTTGCCTGCCCTTGTGCCTGTGTTCGTAACCTTGACTTTGAGCTCTATCTCGCTATCTTTCGCCAGGGTCGAGCCGTTTGCCAGGCTGACCGATTCAATATTCCAGGCAAAAGTCGTGTACGACAGCCCGTGCCCGAAAGGATATTGCACTACCGCGTCGTAACCGCTCTTCCCGAAAAGCGTCCTGCCGTCAAAATATCCCTCTGCGCCGGCTGTTTCGTAAAACTTGTAGCCGAGGTAAATATCCTCTATGTAAACAATATCGCTGGATTCGCCGTTTACCCGGGTTATCTCGTTTACTTTAGGGTTATACAACACTGTATCGGCAAGCTTGCCGGAAGGGTTCACCTCGCCCTTGAGGATCTTAGGGATAGCCGTCGCTCCCGACTGGCCCATGTACCCGACGTTTAGCGCAGCGCCTATATGGCCGAAACTGCTGTCGTCCACAAACGTCATATCCATTATTGAGCCTGTATTGAACACAACAATAACGTTAGCAAAGTTTGAGGTACACATTTTGACCAATGTCTCTTCCTCGGCCGAAATCTCATTGAAAGACCGCGTAGTATCTTCGGGCAGGTTGTATTTTTTCTGCGAAGAAGATATGCGTCCGACGTATTCTCCGCTGTAACGCGAAAGCACTATCATTGCGGTATCGGAAAACTCCTTTGCGCGGGTCACGACCGCTTCAGGGAAAGCGGCAGACGTTACAGGTTCCTTCAGCTTGGTATTATATCTGTTCCCCCAATCGGCGGTGTCCCCCCAATCCTTATCCTGGTCTTTCCGCCAGTTTTCGTAAATGCCGATGACTTCTTTGTTCACCGAAAAGCCGCTTTCATCGAACGCCTTAAGCAATGTCACACGATTATCAGGATGGACATACGAACGCCCCGAACCGTTGCCTACCAGAAGGAATCCCGCATCCGTCGCGCCCCATCCGAATATGTTTATATTTTTTTTATCCTCTGACAGCGGCAAAATACCGTCGTTTTTCATCAGCACTACGCCTTCATTTGCAATACTGCGGACTACCTCGTCGCCGTTCTTTGCCGCCTCCTCCACCTTGCCCGTGTCGCCCTCAAGCTGCTCGGCACAGCCGAGAAAGCTTGATATTATCGATCTATAGGTGACCGACAGACAATCGATCGTAACCATGACCGCGGCGACCAACACCGCAAGCACGATGAAAACGATCTGCCCTGTCTTAAGCTTTTTTCTTATGTTATTTTCCATTTTCTCTCCTGTCAAAACTTGATTTGGATCTTATCGATATTTGCCGAACGAAGTGAGCCGTCGCCCCTGTCTCTGATTTTTGCAGTACATGTCAGCGAAATTTTCGTATATCCGGCGTTTAGATCCACCTTGGTAATAAAATTATCTGTCCAAAGGAACCAGATGCGTTCGCCTGCCCCTACCGACCTGCCGGCGATCACTACGTCTTCGCCTATCACCTTGACTTCGTCGTCCACGGCAATGCTAAACAAGCTGTTGAATTTAACATCGTGCGTCATGTTGGCGCCTCTGTCCAGCGCGGCGGCAGTAAGGATAAGGTCGACCCCGGCCGCCGCGGTCTTGCTGTAAATATAGAAGTCAAGCACATTCCCGATACCCAGTTCGGAAACGCACTTCGCGCCGTTTCCTGTCTCGATCTTTGTGACCTTCGGGCCCGAAATCACGGTATAGCTTCTGTCTGCCGGCGTTTCCTCCCCTTCGGCAAGCACTGCCTCGGCCTGTACGGTTATATCCTCCAGAACAGTAATCTTAAAGGTATCCGATTTTGTTACGCCGTCTATCGTAAGGCTGACGGTCAGCGTGATCTCGCCGGCGGTATTGAGCACTGTGCCGTTTGTGTACACATTGTCGTCGGCATCCGTAATGATATAGTTCTTCACATCCGGATTGTCGCCTTCGTTATAAACAGCTTTGACCACCAGGCCGGCAGTACTGAATACTGCGCCTCTTGTATAGACCGTTGTGACCGGCATGCTTGTGATTTCGACAGATGCCAGTATTTTCTGGTTAACAGTAATAGATATCGATTTTCTAAAGCCCTTATATATGAGCGTGACCGAAGTATCCGCCGAACTGAGCGCGCCTTCGGGCTCCCATGTAAGACGATCGGCTTTCAGGTTTTTATCGCCGGCATAGCCGTTCTGATATACCGCGTCAAATATGATCCCGTCTGCAGAAAAGCTCTCGCCCGCTTCATAAACAAGTTTTGCCGGCTGGGCATTGATCACAATGTCAGTGCAGACATCGCCCCGGACAGGCGCGTCAGGATTTTCGCTGAGGCGGACATCAAGGCGGTCAATGTTAGGCGTCCGGTCAGATGATAAATCGGCGTCCTTCTCGCTGCCTATGGACTGGACGGAGACCTTGTTGAAACCGCGCTTGAGCTCGATATTGCCGAACGATACGTCTGCCCAGTTTGTCCACTTGTTGCCGCCGCTGCCCGCCGGCGGGAAAGGCTTGCCCTTGATGATCACGTCATCACCGATGAACACCTCTTCCCTTTCCCCGTCCTCTCCGGTAAATACCCGGTAAAGTTTGTTGAAGCGGCAATCCATCATCTTCGCATTTACATTATCCAAACGGGTTGAAGACGCTATAAGCACGAGCTCAACGTTTTTCATTGCCTCGGCGGAATAAATAAAGAAATCGATCTGGACGCCTTTAGTAATATTCCCCAAATAGCCTGTGCCGGTGAACGTGCAGTCTGTCTTGAACACGTCTTTGATGCTTCTGCCTGTAACAACTGTATAACTCTTATCTGTTGGCCTGTTGCCGCCTGCCGCTACCAAATCCTCGGCTTGCACCTTGATGAGGGTATCGACATGCACCGTAAATACATCTGTTTTGGTGATTTTGCCGACAGTAAGGGTTACTGTCAGGTCTAGATCCTTTACCGCCTTGTCAAGCACAGTATCTTGCGCGTATTGTCTGCCGTCTTTGTCGGATATTATATAACCCGTCTCATTATTGACTGTCCCTTCTTCATACTCGGCTTTTACGGTAAGTCCCGTAAGGTCAAGCGGGTCACCCACGGAATAAGCTTTAATATCCGGCTCCCGCGTGATTTCAATACCCTTTAATTCTTTTGCGACCACGGATATCGGAATAGCCTTTTCAAAGCCTTCAAACACCAGGATCACTTCGGTAACCGCATCCGTAAGCGGCGTTTTCGGCGACCAGCCGTCCAGATCGCTTGCGTTGAACCCTTTATCCCCGTCATAGCCGTTTTGATATATAGCATTAAAAAGAAGCCCGGAGGGATTGAATTTTTCGCCGTAAATATATTCGGTCTTTGTCGGCATCTTGGTTATTTCAATGCCTATACAGACGTCACCTTCAGTTGTTTTCGGCGTCCTTTTCCCGACGTCGGGATTTTCTTCGTGAGGTCCGCAGGCTGCGAGCATAGCCAGCGCAATCAACAACGCAAGCGTAACCGCAAATCGTAAAGACCTGCTTAGACAGCTCCTTTTTGTCATCTTTTTCATTCCTTTTCTCCTTATTCTGTTCTGATTTGCTGCAAAGTAAAATAATGCGTCCGCGCGTTTCCCTTCATTTAAAACCTCCTTTAATATAACTCATGACACTTTTGCAGCCGAAAAAGATCCATTGTTTTTTTCCCTAGGCTATAAAAAAAAGTGACCACAGCATTCTCTGCTGTGGCCGCAATTATAATTGCTTGTACTTATATTTACAATATAAAATTCGTAAGAGGTCGTTTTAAGAACGCAAGAGGTTTAACGGGAACACAATATTAAGATTAAACACATTGTTTTCGGCCTTGATTTTCATTTCTCCCCCATACTTACGGCAAGTCATCCGCACGCTTTTCATCCCGTAACCATGAATACTCTTATCAGCCTTTGTAGTAACAGGCAAATTGTGTTCGAACGACAGCTTGTTTTCATACAGATTATGTATATTTACCGTCAAGAAACAGTTGACCCGCTTAACAGAAAGACTTATGGCCCTTTTACCGTAATCCAAACTTTCAACGGCCTCTATCGCATTGTCTATTACATTCCCGAAAAGTGCGTACAGGTCGGCGGGCTTCATGAACGAAAGGCTTTTACCGTCGATTATACAGCAGAGCTTTATTCCGTGCCGGCTGCAATACAGACTTTTTTCAGTCAGGATTATATCCAGCGCTTCGTTCCCGGTCTTGACAGTAGAGTCATAAATCGAAATAACGTCCTCAATTTCTTTAACCACTTCGCCGTCCAATTGCCCCTTGTCGCCTATACGACGAATCTGATGCTTTAAATCGTGGCATTTTTGGTCTATCAGTTCGATATTCGACTTGATCAGGTTATACTGCTGTTCCCGCTCCTCCCAAAGATGTTGAACTATGTACAGGTCGCTTTTCAGTTTGCTTTTTTCATCAACGGCGAACTGCAAGTAAAGCGCAAATATGCAGCAAAAAATATTGAACATTCTGAGAAACCCTATATAAACCCTATTGAAGTCTTGCTGGCTGTAAAAAGAAATTGCAGAGCTGATGACTATATCAAAAAATAAAATGATCGTCGCCAGCACGAACATCTTCGTGTTGTCCACGCCGAAATCCTGCCTGCCCCTAAGCCTCCGGTTAATAAAAAGATAACCAAAAAAATAAGGCAGGCCGTATGCGAAAAGGTAAATCAATATTGTGAACGGGTTGGCACTTACAAAGGACGTACCTGTACTGCCGGATATCAGCCAGACGTCTAAGGCGCCGCTGCCGTGCACGTTCTCTACATTGGAAAACCCCATCAGCACCGTAGAAAAATAAAATGTTTCGTATGCTATATGCTGGAGCGTATACGCAGCTACAGAGCAGAAAACAATTTTGATCCAGCGCTCGTCAAACATTATTTTCTGCACGGCGACTGTTATTGCGAAGAGCAGCAAAAACATAACAGGATTCAATAACGTGTCCTTGATGACCGGCACCGCGAATGACAGCGCATAGCCGGCCAAAAGCCCCGCCACGACGCGTAATACAAATTTCGGACGCCGTTTCAGGCGGTATACTATAATCGTTTCCGCTAATATGAGCTCAGTCAAGAATATCAGCCTGTACCAAAAAAGGGAGCTGACTTCATACATGTCAAATACTCCCTCCTAAAAAGTCCGCTATATCCTCAAGAAACGCCTTCTTGCGCGAACGGCTGACCGCCAACGGATATTTTCCGAGCCAAACGGTGAAATCCTCTACTTTCGTCACGTAATCCAAATTGACCAGATAGCATTTATTGCATCGTGAGAAAGCGAATGGCCTAAGGCTTTCCTCTATTTTATTCAGAGACCCAAAAGCCGTCACCTCTCCGCTGTTAACCATATTGAATATCAGTTTATGGTTAAGAACCTCTATATAACGTATCTCCGGTATCGACACAACCGTAGTGGCGGTCTTACCATGCAGCAAAAGCCTGTTTTTCTTTTGGCTGTACAGTTTTTTTATTGCGCGCGCTATTTTTATGTATACGTTTTCCTGCGAAACGGGCTTTACCATAAAATCCATTGCGTCGACCGCGTACCCGTTTACTGCAAACTGCGCCATGTTCGTTACAAAAATCAGCACAACGCCGGCGTCAAACTTCCTTAATTGTTTAGCCGCTTCCATACCGCTCATATCAGGCAGTTCGATATCCATAAAAACGATGTCAAAATTGCCGCGATATACCGTAAGGAATGATTCGGCGCTGTTAAACACTAATATTTCGCAGCTCTCTTCCGCCGCCTTGATCGCGCGGCGGGCATAGCCGGACAACAACTCGGCATCATTCGGATTATCTTCAACGACGGCTATATTGACCATGCCAAAAAATATAACACCAATATTATGCTTTTGTCAAGATGCGCTTGCGAAACAGGTGTGGCCAATTTGGTGTTGTTACAAAAAATCCAATATACTGAACGGCAGGTCGCGATATTTATGCAAGTGCTTATTAAATGATTTATGCTCTACCGGAACTTGATGTTCTAATTTTGCTTCGCCGTATTTGTTGTATG
>JAVBLK010000039.1:0-34513 GCA_031553565.1 Eubacteriales bacterium | reverse complement strand
TTCGTTCGTTCTTCCTACTTCGCTGTAGGGAAAATGATGAGGGAACAGGGGGTCTAAGGGGGACATTGGGTTCCTTATTGTCCCCCTTTATCCGCAGCCTCTTATCACTCTTCCTTTCATGTTAACTTAACACTCCCCTTTGTACGAGTTTATCTGATAGCCACGAATTTGTCCACTCCTCCTATTTTCTAATCATCATTTAATCGCACTATACTTTTTAGGTATAGTTTAGGTATAGTTTCGGTATAGAAGATGATGAAAGTTGCGAAACTTAGCGAACATTACAAACAATAAAAGCGAAATAATCGCAAAATATACTTGATAATCGCCGAGATACACGATATATAAGGTTATTTCAAGCTTCGATACCCGTTGGTCCCGGGTTCGAATCCCGGTAACAGCTCCATAAAAACTCCTCAAAATGCATCGTTTTGAGGGGTTTTTCCTATCATTTCGCCGTTTCGGATATCCTTGATAATTTTGATGTATAGTTTTAGAAACTGAATTTCGCGGACTAAGTGCCGCCAAAGTATCTTTCGTACGTTAAAATAGGATGCCATTTTTATACTTAGTTTCCGCTTGTTTCTCTTCTCAAAATATCTTCTCTTGTTAATTGTTTGAAAGTGCTTATTTTTTCGGAATGAGTTTTGTTGTATTCATCTAAATCGAGATATAATTTTACCTTTTCCTGCTCTGTTAGCGGCATATCAATAGGATAAACCCATTTTGTTAATGAGGCTTCTTCACAACATAAATCCGGAGCATCAAAGGAAGTAACTAAAATTTTCTCTCCTTGCTTGTAGAAAATATGAACGACTCTTCCGTTAAAGCTATATGCAAAGCCCTGATAATTCTTTTTTGCTTCTTTTTGCGCAAGTCCAAAGTATATTTTCTTTACTTCATCTTCAAGTATTTGCTTATCTTCAGGGTGTATGTCCATGCTGACTGTTCTTTTTGTTTTCAAGGCTACTCTTTGCCTAAATGATTTTGGCGGAACTATAAAGTGTTGAATTTTATCTGCAATTTCATTT
Source organism: Eubacteriales bacterium (assembly GCA_031553565.1). GTDB lineage: Bacteria > Bacillota > Clostridia > Christensenellales > DUVY01 > JAVBLK01. The sequence goes on along the minus strand of JAVBLK010000039.1, from coordinate 33,482 downwards.
GAAACAACCAGTTTGAATTTTTTGATCTTCGTTCTATGTTTAAATAAAACTGAAGGCACTTTAATGCCATACTCCAAATAGCGCAATTTTTTAGGGCAGGCAATTGCTTCCTCCCCAGTGCGTATTTCCCATAAATACTCACGATTATTAAAAATACAATTTGAAATTTTCCAGTTAAAAAACAATCTATAAAGCAAGTAAATACATAACTCGGAATTTATATTTGAACTATTTTCTAAAGCCAATGCCAATGCTTGTTTTTCAATGTTAGTAATTAAAGCAATAACATCAGTCCCCTCGGCATAGGCTTCACCATATAAAGCTTTTCCGCTAAGTATTACTTGAGTTGATTGCCCGGTTCTAGCAAAAGTCCAACCTGGGAAAAAACAATAGCTGTCGTTTCCTAGATCAAGGATATTTAACTCCACCCCAAGATCTTTAGCTTTCTGCTTAATATCATTTTCGGTCAAATAGTTAAAATTCAAATCTACATTCATCTTTCTACCTTACAAATTTTTTTATGTGTATGTTAATTATAACTTAAAAAAAGCAAAAAAGCCATAAAAGCCTTATTTTTACGGCTTATTTTAATTTTGATATAATCAGTTGTTCTGCAAGCGACAATAACTGAAGTCTACTTAAAAATATTATCCAGCGTTCTTGCGGCTTCGATGTCGCTTTGCTTGAAGTTTTGCCAGTAGGTGTCGGTGGTCAGCTTTGTCGTGCTGTGTCCGGCGCGGACGGATACTGTTTTGAGCGGTCGCCGCGGGGGTGTTTCGAATAAATAGACATTTACCCTAGTGCAGAGCCCAAGACCCGGATATTCAAAAACAAAGTTTTTAATATTTTTTCCCCAGCGGAGCTTAAGGGGTATTACAGCGTTTTGTCTGCTCCTACATGCATCCGATGCCAAGCAAGCTGCTCGTCGCCCCCGCATAAATTATGCTTCTGACAATGCCGAAAAAAAATGAAAGCTAAACGTTGATATACCACCTGATGGCGGACGCGCTCCAGAAAAGATACAGATACCTCGCCCGGCCGCAGACAATGACCGTGTACCGCCTGCCGTTTGTCCCGGCCTGAGGCGCGGGCGCGACAGCCGTTACGGCCTCGATATTAAACCTTGAGTTGCCGATTATAATAGCTCTGGGGATAATTACCCCCGCTGCCGTTATACTTGTCAAAACCCTGACGTACCGCCTCATACATCATAATATGCAGGTTGGTTTGACAATGCGAATTAAGGAACCGCTGAACAAATACCTTTAGATTCGGCTGCAGATTTTCCTGATAAAAATGGGCAAGCACGCGCAGACAATATCGGGATATCGGCAAGCGGCTTCAACGTACTGCAAGCTTGCCTTCCTGATCCGGACGGATTATTTGCTTTGACTTGTTTTCCCGTCCGCGGCTTGCTTTGTCAGTTTAAAACTCAGCGCAATATATCTATATAATTCCTCCGGCTCGATGTCCGAGGATAAGTCTATCGTTATCCAGTGTTCCTTGTTCATATGCCAGCCGGGATAGATGCCCGCCCGGCCGACAATCATGCTGATCAACGCGGGCTCGGATTTAAGGAAGCGATGAATAAATGAGATCAATTTAGAGCAAGTATTTTTTAGCTCGGGAAATGACTTGTTTTTGCAGCAAATAGTAGAACTATTTGCAAGTAAAAGAAGGCGTTTACCGACAAAAAAGACGCGGCTATAAATTATATCGAATTATTCAGCGCTTCCTAAAGTAAAATCGCGTCGATTTCCCCTTCCCCGCCTTTGCCGGTAAGTTTTCTTTGGGGATATCAATCAGCGCCGCGTACCATTTGCGGCTGTTTTGATGCCGTAAAATGGCGTAACGGGGCGTTCTCTGCCATGGATAATCGGGCCCGGTGCCGTACATTTCTTTTGCGAATCTGAATATTTCTTCCCTCAGCAACATAATAAGGACCTCTTCCCCGCTTCCTGCAATACTGCGCTGCTTTCGGCGGAGATATATATTATTATACCATTTTAATTAGGTAACCGCTGATTAAATGAGATAAATTTAGACCGAGTATTTTTCAGGCATAAAACAGCTTGTTTTTGAAGGCAATAGCAGAGCTATTGACGAAAAAAGAAGATGTATTAGGCCGAAAAAGACGATGCGTCAAAGTTCGATCGAATTATTCAGCGGCTGCCTAGGTAACCGCTGAGTATTTTTAAGTATGGAAACCGCATGTTTTAGAAGGCATACCAGAGGTATTGACAAGAAAAAAATACTTTTTATGACGAAAAAGACGCGGCCTCAAAGTTCGATCGAATTAATCAGCGTTTACTTAGGCATTTGTCTGCTGCGGGCAGGGCCTCCTGCGCTAGATACCCAGCGCTTTTGCCAGGCTGTCGTACAGATCGTGAGTCACGACCAGCTTTTCAAACTCGGTCTCGGTCATAGTTTTCAGCGGTTTCAGGTTCTCACCCGTGACTGTGATGCGGTAATAGTCTGTGCCTGTCAAAAGCCGGTTGAGGGCGAACAGCGTGGCGGACTTGTCTATCATCACGTCTTTTATGATTATGCCGGTCTTGACGTCGCGGGTCCGGCTGGCCGCCGCCTTTGCCCTGACATAGGCAAAGGCTTTCCCGCCCGTCATAGTGCCGACAAAAATAAAAACCGCTACGATACTGTATGTCACGTTGTACTTAAAGAAAATCGAAACGATAAACAGCGCGGTGAAAAAAGCGGCTGTAATAATGCCGGAAATTTTCACAATACGCATTGCCTTGCCGCGCTTCATTTTCTTGCTGAGCAGCGCCAGCGCGATCCGGCCGCCGTCCAGCGGAAAAACGGGAATAATATTAAACAGCGCGGAAACGATATTTGACGTCACGAATATTTCAGTGAAAAAATAGGTCGCCGGCACCAGCCACCACAGCGCGGTAAATATGACCGCCAGCACCAGGTTGACGGCCGGGCCCGCCGCCGCGACCATTATTTCCTGTTTTACGGACATGTTGTTCGTCTCTCCGGATAAAACCGCGCCGTATGGCATCAGGTTCACATCATCAAGCCGGTAACCGTAATGCGCTGCGGCGGCCGAATGCCCCATCTCGTGCGCCACCATCGTGATCACATATGCAATAAAAATGTAGCCGGCGGACGTCATAAACAGCACCAGCCCCAAGAGAAAAAACAGCGGGTGTATCTTGATCCTTACCATTGGAACCTGTCCTCGGTAAAAGCGGCGGACGCGATCGGCGCATTGTCCCTTAAAAGCAAAAATGTCAGCGTCCCGTCCGCCCCCGCTGCGGCAATGTATTGCCCTTTTTTAATGCTTTCGTTTACTTTTACGCCTGCGGTAAGCGCACCCTGAACGCGGCTTTTTACTCCGCCGGGATGCAGTATCTCTATATACCTTTTCCCCGAAACATAGCCTGTCGCCGTAACGAGCCCCCTCTCGCACGCGGTCACCATAGCACGCGGCAGCGTATAGATAGTAAATACGCCCGCCGCACCGTCTATCAATATTGCGTCAGCGGGCAAAACTATTTCGACCGGCGCGGTATCCGCCGCGACAGCCTTTTCCTTTATCTTATCGACAAATTTTATCTTGCCGATATCGTCATCCTCGTCGCCGGCAACGGGTATGTTGTAGCTGAATGCCTTGATAACGGTTTCGTAGGCTTTCTTCACGCCCGGATTTTCTATGCTCTTAATAATCATCAACGCGCCGAAAATAACAGCCGAGACCGCCAGCTGCACGCAAAGTATCTTGATAAGATACCTTTTGGGCGGCGCGCTTTGGGCAGACGCGTCGCTTGAAATTTTGCTGCCGCGACCGCATCTTACGGAAAGAGCCTCCGCCCGTGTTTTTGCCGTTTCGGCATTAGCGGTTCTAAGGGAACGGATCGTTTTTCCGCGCCTTTTAAAATAAGTAAAAAACTTTTTAAAGAATGCGCCGGAAAAAGCGCGCAGCTTGTGCGGCGCAGGTTTATCCCCCGCTGACATTTCAGTCTCTTTTTTAGGCGAAGTATCGTTCTGCATACACACTATTTTTATGCATAAACGAATATAAAAAGACTATTCAAGTTGTCCGTCGCCCGGCATAATAAACGTGCGACTTGAAAAAACCTTTGATCTACGCCGGATAAATTATTCGGCCTGCCCGAACCCCTTGAACGCGGCAAATAAGTTGAACTGTACGCCGTAGATATTAAAATCCCATTCAAGCGCCGGAAACTCGGCCTGTAAGGCGGCAAGATGCTTCATTATTTCGCCTTCCATGTCTTTCGATAACAGCCGTACAAGCCGCGTTTTAACAATTTTTCTCTTCATAAAATACACCCCTGATTTTTAAGGAAACAATGAACAAATACCTTTGAATTTGGCTGTGGATTTTTGAGATAAAAATTGACGGACACGCGCAGACAATATCGGGATATTGGCAAGCGGGTCCGACAGTTTTTAGCCAAAAAGACACGCCACATTCAAAGATTGCTCATCATTTCATTCCTTTTAATGTTTTTAGTTTTATCCCGCGCCGTATCAGCATCAGCAGGTGCGGTCCACTCCTTAAACGGCACTATGCTTTCCATATCCGCTAAAGATTTTTGCTTCCGTGTCGCTTTCGCTCCTGATTGCAATAATTCGCCTAAGCCTATCTATTTTCCTATATGGTTATTACGCGGGGCGACGAGCAACTTGCCCTACATCGGTTGCGAGGAGATCTAAGCAAATCGGTAAAATACCCCGCAGCTCTTCTGCGGAAAGAATATTCAAAAACTTTGTTTTTGAATATTCGGGTCCAGGGCTTGTCCTGGGGTAAATACCGATTTATTATATCATTTTTATGGCGAAAACTCCATTAAATAAGCCTTTTCGGCTGCTTTCGGCATCTTTTTGTACAGCTTCTAAATTCCCGCCTTGTCAATGCCCCGGCATTGCCTGCGGCGGCAATTTATAACCTGTATCAAAAATCTGTCCGAATTCAGCTCGAGTATTTATTCATTGTTTCCTTTATCTTGTGGTATAATCAAAAATACAAAGGGAAAAAATGGTCAGGATTGGAATAGTTGAGGATGAAGCCGCATCGGCGGCCGTAATAGCGGATTATTTGGGGCGGTACGCGGAAGAAAGCGGCAAGGAGATCCATTGCAGGTTTTTCGATAGAGCCGACGTTTTTTTAGGCGCGTTCCGGTCAGATTTTGATATTATTTTCATGGACATCGAAATGCCGGGCCTAAGCGGGATGGACGCGGCCGGGAAACTGCGTGAAATCGATCAAAACGTCATTTTGGTCTTTGTGACAAATATCCAGCAGTTTGCCATAAAGGGCTATGCTGTCAGCGCCCTTGATTACATACTTAAGCCAATCAACTATTTTGCTTTATCATCTTTTATGGATAAGGCAATCAGGATCCTCGGCGGCAGAGAGCCCAAAGAGTTGATGATAAAATGCGTTGACGGGCTGAGGCGTGTTTTGCTGTCGCAGATATATTATATCGAAGTGCGCAGGCATAAGCTTATATATTATACGGCGGACGGCGATTTAGAAAGCTGGGGCAGCTTGAACGAGCTGGAAAAAACGTACCCGGCGGATTTCTGCAGATGCCATGTCGGATATTTGGTCAACATGCAGCATTTACTTCGGATCGAAGGCGATGACGCAATAGTCGGAAGAAGCAGGCTTAAGATCAGCAGGTCAAGAAAGAGGTGTTTTCTGGCGAGTTTCGCAAAGTACTTGGGGGGACGATAAAGGTGTTTGATTTCGACGCGGCGCTGTTTTGGTATAAACTGATGTTTATGGGCGAGCTTGTCCTTGCGGAGGGACTGGCGGCATATACGCTTAAAAAGAAACGGTATTTTGCGGTACGCGTCACTCTGTGCCTGATAGGCTTGTTCGCCGTCGCTTTTTTATGCCCGATCTTTTATTTTAACGCAGCTTATTCCTCGCTGATGTTTCTGCTCTTCTTCGGTGTAACGCTGATCGCGCTTAAAATATGCTTTGAAGAGTCGCTTGTGAACCTGCTGTTTTGCGCGATAATAGCATACACGACGCAGCACATCGCGTATATTGTTTATAATTTTATTCTCAGTGTTACAGGAATAGGGACTTTTAACGTGTACGGCGATGAAACAGTGCAAGTGTTTGACGTATTTACGGGCCTTGTGTACGCCGGTACTTACGCTATAATTTATTGGTTCGTATGGGCTTTCGTGGAATACCGTGTGCGGCAGCAGGAGGATCTGAAGATAGGCAGTATAAAGCTTTTTGTGCTGTCGGCAACCATTATCTTAATAGATATAGTGTTAAACGCAATTGTCGTATATGCCGCCGGGGAGCGCTCGGAATTGGTCCTGCTGTCATTCTATTTAGCGAACATTATCAATTGCGCTCTCGCGCTGGGGCTGCAGTTCTATTTATTAAGCAATAAAATGCTTGAAAAGGAGGTGCAGACGGTGCAAAGCCTTTGGCTGCGGGACAAAAAAATGTACGAGATGTCCAAAGAGAATATAGAATTGATAAATATCAAATGCCACGATCTGAGAAAGCAAATACGCGCCCTGCATACAAGTGAAGGCGCAGTCGATAAGGCCGCCCTGCAGGAAGTTGAGAATGCTGTAAATATGTATGATTCGGCCGTCAAAACCGGGAACAAGGTTTTGGACGTGGTCTTGACGGAAAAGAGTTTGTATTGCGAAAAAAACAATATCAAACTGATATGTCTTGCGGACGGGGCGAAATTGGATTTTATTTCCGCATGGGACTTGTATTCTTTGTTTGAAAACGCCATACAAAACGCTATCGAGGCGGTCATTAAAATAGGCGATGCGGAAAAACGCTTGATACGGCTGAAGGTTGTCGGGATAAATCAGTTCCTTTCAATTCATTTGGAAAACTTTTTCCCTGACAGCGAAAAGGTCGAGTTTTCCGGCGGGTTGCCCAAAACCACCAAGGATGATAAGAGGTATCACGGATTCGGGATGAGGAGCATGCAATTGCTGGCAGAAAAGCACGGCGGGGGCCTAAAGGCATATATTACGGGAAATTTGTTTAATCTGGACATTATGATCCCTATAAAACAGCCAAGCGGGGAATAAAAAAGGGCAAGGGGGGAATATGTCTTGTTCAAAAGCTTACGGATGAGTTAGAATATCAGTATGCTTAAAATAAGTAACAAGCGGTTCAAAACGATTTTGATACCGATTTTGGTTATTCTGTTTTTGCTTTGTCTGATAACCACGATATCGATGAATTCTCAATCCATGAGAATGGATACGTATTGGGGAAAGGGCGAAAGGCGCGTCTTGCGCCCTGAAGGGACCAAAGATTGGAACGCCAAGTATTACGACGGATATAACGATTGGGAGGCCACAAAAGCCTCCTCGTATGAGGTGGCGGAAAAAGTCAGCGATGAGGGAGTGATCCTTTTAAAAAACAACGGGGTCCTGCCCCTCGCCAGGGGCAGCAAGGTCGCGCCGTTCGGCAGAGGGTATTTAGCGCCGGTATACGGCCAAAACGGAAGCGGTTCCGCCAAGAACACCGTGGATCCCGTAAAGCCGTCTGACAGCCTTTCGGAATATTTTGCGGTAAACAACGCCGCAGCAGACAGGATGAGCGCCTTGGGCCGTCCCGCCGCCATTTCGGAGGCGCCCGGGACTATTCCGGCGCGGAGCGGTTCCTTCGGCGGCGACAGCAGGATCTACGAATACGATACGTCTGTTTACGGCGGCATTGAATCGGCGGTGTCGGACAGCGTGGGCATCGTTTTTATAACGCGCTCCGGACAGGAAAACAGCGATAAAAAATATGACGGCTATACCGACGGCACGCCTCATTATCTGGCGCTGACAGTCAACGAGAAAAACACGGTTAAATTTGTTAAGAATAATTGTGCTAAGGTTGTCGTCGTTTTTATAGCGTCGGCAGCAATGGAGCTTATGCCGATCATGGGCGGCGAATCGGAAGCGGACGCTATTTTATGGGTCGGGCATCCGGGGGGAAAGGGCCTTAACTCTTTGGGCAGGGTTTTGACCGGCGAAGTGAATCCTTCCGGGCGCACTGTCGATATTTTTCCTGCGGATTTTACAAAAGACCCGTCGTATCAGAATTTTGGAGAATTCTATTATACAAATACCGTTTACCGCGACCACTTGCTCAGTACCCCCAAAAGTTTTGCCGGTAAGGACACGGATGGGAGAGATACGTTTTATCGTTGTTTTATTGAATACCAGGAAGATATTTATATAGGCTACAGATATTATGAAACCGCGGCGTCAATAGACACCAACTTTACTTACGGCGAGCTTGACGGAAAGGGCGCGATAAAGACGCCGGGCGCCGTAGCCTACCCGTTCGGATACGGTTTGTCTTACACGGAGTTTAAACAATCGATCGTCTCTTATTCCGACAGCGGCGAGAATATCACAATGACTGTTAAAGTCGAAAACACGGGCTCCAAAGCAGGAAAAGAAGTTGTGCAAGTATATTATGATCCGCCGTATACTCCGGCATCTGCATCAATGAAGATAGAAAAAGCTGCGGCAAATCTTATCGCGTTTGCCAAGACCGATAATATCCGCCCCGGGGATCACGAGGAAATAAGGCTTTCATTTTTGAAAGAAGATATGGCCTCTTATTGCTATACCCGCGGCAATCCGGACGGGACTACGGGTTGTTACGTGCTGGAACAAGGCGATTACGCGATATCGTTAAACCATAACAGCCATGATATTATCGGGGAAAGGGTATGGCGCAACAATAAAACCGTCTGGTACGACGGTGAAAACCCGCGTAAAAGCGAAAGAGACGCGCAATCTGCGATGGATGGGGAAGGGAATATCCTGAATTATCCCGCCAGAGCGGCTGTCGATCCGGCCAGTAAATATAAAGCCGCGACAAACCTGTTCCAGCCCGGCAGCGATTATATGAATAAGGAATCCAAGGTACTTTCCAGATCCGACTGGTCAAATACTTTTCCGGCAGCCTGCGCGGGCAGAAAGAAAGAGATCGGCGCGGAGTTTAAAAGCTTATTAGGCATTGAGGAGAGCTTCGATGTTGCGGCTGATAAGGAGCTTGGCAATATAGAAGGCAGTAAGATATATAAAGATACAATGCCGGTATCTGATCAGAACAACGGATTGACGCTGGCGGATATGCGCGGCAAGGATTATTACGATGAGAATTGGCAGCTCCTGCTTGACCAAATCAACTGGGAGGGTGAAAAGAAAAGCATTACCGAATTGTTATGCAGCGCGGCATACCAGACTCAAAGCGTCAATTCCGTCGGCCTCCCGTTTGCCCGCCAGCACGACGGCATAAACGGCATCAAGGCAGACGGCAACGCCAGCTCATTAAAAACGGCGGCTCACGGCTATGGCCCGCTTATGGCCGCTACCTGGAACGTAAGTCTTATGGAGGAGCTTGGAAAAGCTTTCGCGCGGGAAGCGATGGCCGTCGGGCAGTCGGGATGGTATTCTCCCGCGATAAATCTGCACCGTTCGCCTTTTGCCGGGCGCACGTTTGAATACTATTCCGAGGATCCGGTTTTATCGGGAAAGCTTGCTGCGGCTGTCATCAGCGGCGCCGGAAGCCAGGGGATGTATTGCCATGTCAAGCATTTCGCACTGAATGACCAGGAAACGAACAGGCCGTTCGTACTTCATACATGGGCGACGGAGCAGGCAATGCGCGAACTATATTTTAAGGCCTTTGAAATCGCGTTCAAAGAAGCGCGTATGACCATTAAGTATACAAGCGATGAAAAAGGGACTATATCGACAAAGACGATGCGCGCCGCGACCGCGGTTATGGCTGCCCAAGTTAACATCGGCCCGACGGTAGCACACGGCAACTACCAATTATTGACCGGTCTTTTGCGCGACGAATGGAATTTTTGCGGCACGGTGATCACGGATATGTCCCCATGGATAAGCCCCGATCCGGACAGGATCAGAGATCTGGTTTTCCGGGCGGGAGGGGATTTATATTTATTAGGAAGCAGCAACTCGGGAATGAAGGATTACGACAGTCCCACTGCCCGGAACGTGATGCGCCGCGCGCTTCACAATATAGCTTATACCATAGTCAATTCTATGATGATGCAGGATGCGCCGCCGGGTTCCATCATCTATTACGACATATCGCCCTGGAAGATCTGGCTGATAGCGGCAGACGCAGTAACTTATACGATAATATCGGGCATGATCGCATGGATAGTCTTGCGTCACCTTGATGAAAAGAAGCATCCGGACAAATACAGGGAAACAGAAAAAATATAGGCTTTATCAGTAACGGGAGGAAAATGTAAAATGACGATAAAAATTGCTGTAGTTGAAGACGATGATAAAACCGCCGGGGCTTTTACCGGCTACATCAAACAATTTGCCGAAGAAAGCGGAAAGCATTTCACCGTTGACAGGTTTTCCGACGGCGACGAAATAGTCGGGGAATATAAGCCGTACTACGACATAATTTTTTTGGATATCGAAATGAAGCGTTTTGACGGCATGTCTGCGGCAAAAGAGATCCGCAAGCTGGATAACGAGGTTATCCTGATATTCGTGACAAACCTGGCGCAATACGCCGTTGAAGGCTATTCGGTCAACGCGCTCGATTTTATTTTGAAACCCGTATCTTATCCCGTCCTGTGCGAGCTGCTGAGAAAGCTTGCCGGAAAGCTTGAAGCCGCCAGGAAGCAATACCATATACTGCTGCCCTCTAAAAACGGCATGAAGAAAGTAGCCGCAAGCGATATTTATTATATCGAATGTTTCAGCCATAAAGTTACGATCTATACCCGGGACGAATTTTTTTCTGTGACGGGGTCTTTGAATAAGTTTGAAGGGGAACTTGCGGGCAGCAGCTTTATCAGGTGCGGCAGGAGCCACATTCTGAATTTGGCATACGTCGATTCGCTTACCGGCAGGGAACTGGCGGTTGGCCCTTACAAAATCTTTGTAAGCCGCCCGCAAAGGAAAAATGTTCTGGATGCGATCATGAGTTATCACGCAAAGAACATGTACGATTCGGGTATTTGAAGTAGCGATTCAGGAAAAAGTTAATACAAAGCTGTAAATATATGATTTAATTGTGCGCGAAGGAAAGATATGCTTTTCCCGCGCACAATTTTTTTATGCACTAGGAAAAAATCGCAGCAAAAGACCCGGCAGCCACAAAATCACTAGTTTGGCAAAGCCACTTTTGTTCTGTGCCGGGAAAAATTACGTAAGAAAGTTTTGCGGGCGTCACTTTGCAAGTGCGGCGCAAAAGCGTAAATTTCAAGCGATGTTTTGCGGGAGCCGATCCCGTTAAACGATAAAAATTATCTTGGAGGTAAAGATGAGAAACAAAACGGAAACGGCCGGACGCAAAAAAAAGATGCGCGTTATTTTAGCAACGTGCCTGTCTTTATGTTTGTGCCTTACGGCATTTTTCCCCGGACTGTCGGCGAGCGCCGCAGCACGCGAGGAACTTATTCCAGAGATGGACAAAGTAGAAGCGCTGGCTAAATCGGCGGAACTGAACCAGGCGGTAACAGCCGAAGGCTTTACGCTGCTTAAAAACGACTCAATCGACGGGGGCGCCAAGGCTTTGCCAATCCCGCTGACGTCGTTGAACCCCAACAACCGGTCTGTGAAAACAGGTATCAGCGTGTTCGGCAAGCAATCGGCTGACGCAAACTTTGTTTATGGCGGGAGCGTATCGGCAGGCTCGGCCGGCAACGGCAGGGTCGACCTTCATACATCTCTTGCCAGCGCCGGGTATGACGTCAACGCGTCCTTAAAGACGTTCTATGAAACCAATACAAGGTCCGGATCAGGCGGCACTTCCCAAAGCGAGGTCCGCGAAACGTCAGGCGAAACTATCGCGGCTGACACGGAAGGCATCGTTTGGTCGACCGGCAGCGGCAACAGCCTTATCAGTCATAAGAACGTGGCGCTTATCGTTATTACCAGAACGGGCAGGGAAAACGGCGACATGGCGCTCAGGTACGAAGACAGAAGGCTCCCTGACAATTCAGCGAATGGCGCGGCAGGCACCGGAGTCTATAAGCATTTATTAGAGCTCAGCGAAAACGAAAAGAGTTTGTTGAGATATGTAAAGGCGCAGAACTTTACCAGAACTATTGTTGTTTTCAATTCGATCTCGTTTGAATACGATTTTCTTTTTGATGAAGAATACGGCATTGACGGGGCGATTTGGATCGGCGCGCCGGGCCGCACCGGCTTGGTTTCCTTGGGCAAGATCCTAAGCGGCAGTATAAACCCGTCCGGGAAAACCGTAGATATCGCGTATACCGATTTCACTGCGGATCCCACTTATTTCAGCTTTTCAAACAACACCCATCTGACCGATGCAGACGGCGTTGCGATGGACAACAAATTTTATAAGGATGTCAGCGGCACACTTGAGGTTTGGAACGTCAGCGCCGACGGCAGCCGGCAGGGCTATTCCTCGATCAACGAAGGCATCTATGTTGGATACCGTTATTACGAGACGATCGCGGCGGACATTGCCGCGGGCAGATACGTTTATATGAACGGCAACGGCGAGGACGGAAAGCTCCATAAGGTGGACGGCACTTTTACGGCAAAGAGCGACAAATCAGCAAACGCAAACGCCTGGTATGACGACTCCGTAGTATTCCCCTTCGGATACGGAATGTCCTACACGGATTTCCAGTGGGAGCTGGTAAGCCAAACCCCCGCTGCCGGCACGGCATTGACGGCGGACGGAAAGATCGAAATCAAAGTCAAAGTTACCAATACCGGTACGGTCGCAGGTAAAGACGTTGTAGAGCTTTATTACAACGCGCCTTATACTGCCGGCGGCGTAGAAAAAGCGCATGTAGTATTGGGCGACTATGATAAAACTTCACTGTTGCAGCCCGGATATTCCGAAACGGTTACGCTGACCCTTAAGGTAAGGTCTATGGCGTCATTCGATTACAACGACGCTAATAGCAACAGCTTCAAGGGGTACGAGCTGGACGCAGGAACATACAATATCTACGTCGGCAAAAATTCTAACGACGCATGGAGAAATACTGCAGGCATCAAGACGGCTTATAACGTCGGCGCGGGCGGCCTGAAAATAACGCACAGCGAATATACCGGATATGAAATGGTGCCCCAGCTCACACACTCTGCCGGCCCCGCGGACAACAAAATACTTCAAAAAATGTCCAGAGAGGACTTTGTCGGCACGTTCCCGAAAACATTGACAAGAGCGCAGCGCGTAATAACGCAGGCATACCGCGACACGCTGGGATATACCGCTCAGGCAGCCAATAAGCACAACAAAGCAGACAATTACGCAGCGGGCAAGCCTTGGGAATATACTACGCTGCCCACGCAGGCGGCAAGCCCCGCAGTTGGGAACGAAGCCGGGCTTATCCGTCTGTACCAGCTTATGAATGTCCCTAAGAACGATCCGATGTGGCAGACTTTCCTGAATCAATTTACTATTGACCAGCTCAGAAGATTCACTACACCGGCCGGACGTTTCGAGACGCCCGCTTACCCCGCGCTGGGCGTTCCCAGAATAATTGAATGCGACGGGCCGTACGGCTGGGTCGGAGCCGGTTCGAATGAAGTTCCGGCGGCTTATACAAGCAATCATCTGGGATACTACGCAAGCTCCGCCGTGACTGCGGCAACGTGGAATGACGAGCTTGTTGAAAAAATGGGCAGAACGAAAGGCGAAGAAGGATTGGTGCACGGCTTTAACGCGATCTACGCCCCGGGCGTCAATTACCACCGCAGCTTATTTGAGGGCAGGAATAACGAGTATTACTCCGAAGACGGCTTGCTCGGCGGCAGGATGGCCGCGGCCGAGGCAAGAGGCCTGAGAAGCAGAGGCTGCATCGCAGTCATCAAGCATTTTGCTGCGCGCGAGGAAGAGAACGAAACACAGCTTGTGCGCTACTTTACAGAGCAGACGGCGCGCGAAATTATTTTGAAGCAGTTCCAGATCGCCGTTGAAGAAGGCGGCGCGCTTGGTATGATGTCGTCTAACAACGCTTTCGGCGAAACTTGGGTGTGCGGCGCGGATTACGGCCTTGCAACCGAAATCCTCCGCAACGAATGGGGCTTCGAGGGCTACATGGTCACCGACTGGGCGTGGGGCGAGTTTTCGCGCGCGGACGGCATGGCGTCGATGACTATCGCCGGCAACGACAAGATCATGGCGGCAAACGTTAATTGGGTCTATGACGCAACAGATCCTACGCTGGTGAATGCTATCAGAAAAGCGGCGCATAACGTAATGTTCGCAGTGAGCAGAACCAATGCTATGCCTCAGTATAAAGGCGACCACGAGATCTATGCTTCCGGTGAACGCTTCTCGACGGACGTTTCTTCTTACTCTACCGGATACGAAGATACAACCTATTCGTCGCATAATTACAGGTATGTCAGGGCATACAACGTTATCGGGGAGCTTCCCGCCGGCTTCAAGCTTGACGTACAAAAAGGTACGATATCCGGCAACGCCAATAACGCTGCTCCCGGAAAATATGAAATAGTTGTCGAGGCTCTTATAAACAACAACGTTTACCGCAGAGACAATGTCAATATCTATATTTCTGGCGTCGGATACGCGGGCGGCGCTCTTGCAGCGGGCAATGTAGGCGCAAATTATGTCGGCTCGGTCGCTACCGCCGAAAGCATTTTCGCGGGCGGCGTAGCATACAGGCTGGTAAGCGGGTCACTGCCTGCAGGGCTTGTCCTTGACAGCAACGGCACGATAATCGGCACGCCGACGGCGGCAGGCACGGCTACATTCAAGGTTGCGGCAAGCGCGATCGGCGTTCCCGAGGCCGAAGCCACATTTACAATCACTGTCGGGGCTGCAATTGTTACCCCGGACTATGCGGATGAAATAGATGACCTTGAGGACAAGAACAAGGACCTTGAGGACAAGGCAAAAGGCCTTGAGGACAAAATAAAAGGCCTTGAAGACAAGATCAAAGAACTCGAGGGCAAAGGATCCGGCTGTAATTCTTCAAGCGCGGCGATAGCTTCTGTGTTCGGGCTGCTTGCTTGCGCGGTCGTAGTATTTGCCAAAAAACGGGCTAAGACAGTTTAAAACCTATTATCATCTTCCTTAACTAAACCTTATGGTCCCCTCACGGAAAGTAAAATTTCCGTGAGGGGCAAGGTTTATAATTTTGAAAATTATCGGCGCGGTTTTACATGCGCCGTTACATATACAGTTTTATGCTTAACGGAGGGATATAAATGAAAAAAGCGATCAGATTTTTGTGCGCGGCGCTGTCTTTGATCATATTTTGTTCGGGATTGACCGCCTGCGGTAAAACGCTAAAATATAAGGGCTCGGTGCTTGCAGCGGGAAAAGTGGGCGCCGCATATGAGCAGTCTGTGGAGCTGGAAAAGGCTCCCGAAGGCGTTACCGTTACATATGAGCTGAAGGAAGGCAGCGTTTTGCCGTCGGGACTATCCTGGAACGCCGCCGGCTTGATAACGGGTACGCCGGTCAATAAGACGTCGTCTCCTTCGGTCTTTACGTTTATTGCGAGCGCCGAAGGATTGAAATCTGTCGAAGCCGAATTCAGTATCCCTTCGATCGAGGAAGGGACTTTGGCGTATACGCTGACAGACCTTCCCAATTCGGCGCCGGACAGAGAATATGATCAACAGATCGCCGTTTCGGGCGGGGCCGGCGCCGTTACATATACTTTGAAAAGCGGCGACCTCTTGCCGGCGGGATTATCTTTTGATAACGGGGCGATCACCGGCACTCCTACAACACTTGGGGAAACAAGGACCTTTACGGTAACGGCATCCGCAAATGACTGTAAATCCGTAACATCCGATTTTACCATAAAGGTAGTTGAGCCTTGGATAGATTACGAGGGGACAAAGCTTGTAAACGGCAGGGTCGGCGTATATTACAACGCCAGCCTTGCAACGGCAACGGGAGCGGACGTCATTACGTACGGGCTGAAGGCGGGAAGCACTCTGCCCTCCGGCCTCTCGCTGTCCTCAAAAGGCACTTTGAGCGGAACTCCCGACGAGCGGCTTTCGGGGCGCGAGTTCACAATTGTGGCGTCTGCCGCAGGTTATGTTTCCGTCGAAGCGGTTTTCAGGATAAATATCCTTCCGGCAATTGAAGGCTTTTTTGACGGAGTGATCACCTATAATCCAAAGGCGATTTCAACGGTTTACGTCAACGAGAGTATCGAATTCAAGGAAGCGGTTTCGGGCGCGACAGCAAGCAACCGTATGCCCGTCAGCTACGCATTGGCGCCCGGCAGCACCTTGCCCGGGGATCTTGAGATACTTCCCAACGGGACGCTGAGCAGTGAAAACGGCGCGCCCGCGGCGGGAACATTCACCTTCAATGTCGTCGCCGGTGCGCAGGGCTGCGAATCCGTAACGGCGTCGTTTACCTTGACGGTAGCTTTTGCAAAACTTAAATTTCCTTCCGGCAGGCTTGAGATAGCGACGGTAGGCACTTCCTATACGCGGTCGATCGCAAATGCAGTAACGCCGGACGGGATCAATGTGCCTATTACTTACACCGTGAAATCGGGGATCCCCGCAGGCTTGAGTGTAAGCCCGGGCGGGCAGCTGTCGGGTACTCCGGCGAAATCGTCGAAAGAGGCGACGTTCTCCGTGACGGCAAGCGCGGAAGGTTATACTTCGGTTGACGCATATTTTTACATGCGCATCCAAGAGAAGATCACACCGGTAGCAAACGGTATATTTGAAGCCGAATACATAGATCTTACCGGCATTACAGGAGAAGGGTGGTCGGGAAGCAGGTTCGAGGAAGGCGTTATCCAGAACGACAGCCCTGATGCAAGCAACGGGTACTTCATCGGATGGACGCTAGGGCGTAATATTTATACGTTTAATTTTACGTCTTCACAGGCTGTAACGGGCGCTGGCCTGAAGGTAAGGATTGCGTCAGAAGGCGGGAATGTAAATATCACGCCGGCCGCGTTTGAGATCCGCGTAAACGGCATATCTCTTCCGTATACAAGCTTCCAATTAAGCGGTACGTACGAACACATGGGCGACTTTGTGGATTGTGTTGTTGCCGCAAGCGGCTTGAATCTTGTTGCAGGCAACAATAAAGTCGAATTGGTCATAAAGGAAAATAACATTTTGGACGGCAGGTGTTTTGGACCGGCAATGGACTGCATAAAGATCGAAAATTTCGGAGCCGCATCGTTTACCTGGAGGCCTTGCACGTATAATACAGACTGGATTTAATGGTACACACGGATTTAAGGAATAAGAGAGGTTGAAATGAAAAAAATATTTAGCGCGTTTAAATTTGTCTGGAAGAATAACAGGGTATGGCTTCTGGTAACTTCCATAACCCTGGCAATTGTTTTCATTGCGACTATGGTCGCAACGCAGAATATTTTTCTGCGCAATACTATCAGTACGGTAATGGGAACGGAACGCAGGGTGCTTGCGGCCGGAGATCCCTCGAAGTACCAATATTTTAACAATGACAACGATTTAGGGATCGATTATTCCGGGAAGAGCGCGAAAGCCGCTAAAAAAATTACAATGGATGCCGCCAACAAATTGAACGAGCAAATAGTGGAGGAGGGCATCGTATTACTGAAAAATGAAAGCGGCGCGCTGCCGCTGGCTACAAGCCCTTCGTCCAAGACCAAGATCAGCGTGTTCGGCAAGAATTCCATAAACCTTGTTTACGGCGGTTCTGGTTCGGGCGGCGGGAATGCGTCAAAAGCGAAAACGCTTTACGAAAGTCTTGCTGCGGCAAACTATGATGTCAACCCGGCGCTGAAAAGCTTTTATGAGAACAAGAACCAGTCGGGTGCGGGGCGCGGAAAGAACCCTTCGATGGGAGAAATCCCGGCAGGCTTAGTCATAGGAGAAACCCCCAGGGATAAATATACCGAGAGTGTAAAGAGCAGTTATTCTGAATTTAAAGCGGCGGCGTTAGTGGTGATCTCAAGGATAGGCGGCGAAGGCTTCGACCTTCCGCGCACAATGAAAACGTCATTTTCGTCTACGGCCTCGCCGGTAAGCGGCGCGGCAAAGGCCGACGACCATTATCTGCGGCTTGACCAAAACGAGCGCGACATGCTCGAGGACGTATGCGCGGCAGGTTTTAACAAGGTTATATTAATCGTCAACTGCAGCACTTCTATGGAATTAGGATTCCTTGACGATATAATCGTAAAAGACCAAGCCGGAAATGAATTGAGCGGCTATATCAATACTAAGTATAATATCGACGCGGCGCTGTGGCTGGGCAGCCCGGGAGGGACAGGCGTTATGGCGCTCGGCCGCGTTTTAAGCGGCACAGCAAGCCCTTCGGGCAGGCTTGTGGATACATACGCGCGTGATTTCAGAAACGATCCCACGTGGAATAATTTTTCCAATAACAACAAGATCGACGGGAACAGATGCACCTTGGGCGGGTCGGGCCAGGACGCTTATTTTGTGGAGTATAAGGAAAGCATTTATGTCGGCTACCGTTATTACGAAACGCGCGGGTATGACGAGGAATATAATATTGGCGACGATTTGGACTGGTATGATAACAATGTCGTTTTCCCGTTCGGATACGGGCTCAGTTACGCCGATTTTGAATGGAAGATAACAGACGCTTCGCCCTCCGACACTTCTTTCCTTGAAGATGCGGACGGAGAAATCAGCATTACGGTTCAGGTGAAAAATACGCATCAGACAAGATCGGGCAAGGATGTGGTGCAGTTGTATTACAGCGCGCCATATTACGACGGCGGCATCGAGAAAGCGCATGTCGTTCTGGGCGCATTTGAAAAAACCCGGGTGCTTAAGCCTAACGAAACGCAAAACGTAACGCTTAAGCTTAAGATCTCGGATATGGCGTCCTACGATTGGAACGACGCCAACGGCAACGGTTTCAAGGGTTACGAGCTGGAAGACGGCACCTACAGTATCTATATCGCCAAAAACGCAAACTATGCCTGGCGGGAGAGCCGTGACAATGACCTGAGAGTCAGGTACAGAGTTTCTCAGACCGCATACGGTACAGGTTTCAAGGGTATTATTTACGAAAAGGATCCTGTGACCGGACATACAGTAGAAAACCGGTTTGAAGACGTAAACGGGCATTTTAAAAACCAAGGCGGTATCGCGGCAAAGGCCCCTTTGATGACAAGGGATATGGCGAACCTCGGGACGACATTACCAAAGGCTCCTACGGAAAACGACAGGAATGTAACGATAGATTTTATAAATTCATTAAACTATAGCGCACAAGACGAGGGTAAGCCGTGGTATGAGGAAAAAATGCCGAGGCAAGGCTGGAAGCCCGAAGCCGGAGAGACTGCATATAAGCTCTATGACGCGATCAAGCGCGACTCCTCCGGTAAATTCTTTGTCGATTATAATGACGATACGATTTGGGACAATATTTTAGATCAGCTTACCGTAAAAGAAATGGCGTATTTGATAGGCACGGGCAATTTCAATACGGACTATATTGAAAGTATAGGTAAACCTAAAACAAACGACAACGACGGGCCCGCAGGCTTTACCAACTTTATGGGCAGCACTACCGTCTATGACGCATGTTTTTATGCCAGCGAATGCGTGATCGGCGCGACGTGGAATAAGGAACTGGCCCGCGACATGGGCGTTATGATAGGACTGGAAGGCTACTGGGGCAACGTAAAGGGTGACGGCAGGCCGTACAGCGGCTGGTATGCCCCGGCTGTCAATATTCACCGCTCGCCGTTCTCGGGACGTAATTTCGAGTATTATTCCGAAGATCCATTTTTGTCCGGAACAATAGGCGCGAATGCGGTTGCGGGCGCCAAATCCAAAGGCGTATATACATACGTCAAACATTTCGCGGTAAACGATCAGGAGACGGACAGGGTTTCAAACGGCCTTATTACGTGGCTTACGGAACAGACGTTGCGCGAGATATATTTGAAGCCCTTCGAGATTATCGTAAAGGAAGGCAAAACAACGGCCATGATGTCCTCGTTCAACCGCATCGGGACAGTATGGGCAGGCGGGAGCTATCAGCTCATGACGGAAGTTTTGCGGGAAGAATGGGGCTTCAAGGGTATGGTAATTTCCGATTACAACCTGTACCCGTATATGCCCGCGGATCAGATGATCCGTGCCGGCGGCGACCTTAATCTTACGCAAAACAGGCAGCCGTCTACAAGTCAGGAAGCGCTTACCGCTACCCAGATATCATGTATGCGCCAGGCGACAAAAAATATTCTTTACACGGTTGCGGCAAGCAACGCTATGAACGGGATCGGCGAAGGCGTAGTTTACAGGTATGCAATGCCGATGTGGATGCTGCTTCTGATTTTGGGGAATGTTACCCTTGCGGTCGGTTTTGGCACATGGGGATTCTTTACTATAAGAAAAGCACGCAAAAAAAGCATGAAAGCAAAAAACTGAGTTCAATCAAATCCTCCTCTTAAAATACAAAACGCCGTGGCGCGAAGAAGTTCGCGCCACGGCGTTTTGTTTAGTAGCATCGTAAAAAAGGTATCTTTTCGGCGGTTCCTTAAACAATTTCTTACGTCCATAACCAACTGTGACTGATTTTCGACCAACCAAGCCGTTTCTCTTGATTATAAAAACGCCGGGTATATACTGATAACACTTGTACATCGCATGCGCAAATTTTACCGCAGGCGTTTGTCAGGTAAAAAAATCGGAGGGAAACATGAAAAAAATTATTGGGAAGGCCGCTTTCGTACTGTCGCTTTCAATCGTATTGATTTTTACAGCGTCAGGCTGTTCACAAAAGCCGCAGCCCGAGAGCTTCACAGTCACAGTAGCCGGGGGCACCGGCGGCGGCGCATTTGCAAAGGACGCAGACTGCACTGTAACGGCTGTTGTTGCGGACGGTAAGTTTTTTACGGAATGGACGGCGGCCGGCCAGTCTGTTTCGAAATTGAATCCATATACTTTTAAGGTTACAAAAGACATAGAGTTAACCGCAAATTTCAAAAACCTTTATACCGTTACGGTTGCCGGCGGCAAAATTAACGGACAGGCGAGCGCCGTGATCAAGGAAGGTGAATCGGTTACAGCCGTTGCCGATACTCTTGGCGGCAAGCGTTTTACCGGCTGGTATGACGGAAATACTCTTTTGTCCGCAAATGCCGGGTACACCTTTACGCCCGCAGGCTCATGCAGTATTACCGCGAGATTCACGAATACCTTTACTGTAACCGTAGTAAACGGCAGGATAAACGGCATGACGACGGCGGTCGTAGATGAGAATTCAAACGTCACGGTCGTATTCGACGCGGGGGAGTCCAAGGTTTTCGACGGGTGGAAGATCGGGGATACGACTGTATCGACGGCGGCTGAATATACATTTGCGGTCACTGCCGACGTTACTGTCACTGCGGCCTACCATATAACGCTTATAACGCCCAAGAACGACGCCAACCAGATGTTCAATAAAAAGCCGTCGGGCTACAGCGATATGATAGTGGAGGTAGACAGACAGAAAGACGGCGACAATAGGGTCACTGTATTTACCGAGGGCGCAGACTATGCGATATTCTATCTTTACACTTCATCCGCGGCGAATAAAGAAAATTCCGTCGGGCAATTCAAAATGGTGCAGACAATAAAGGGCGCCAACGCGATAATCAGCACTATGGACGGCGCACACAGCATCAATATAGGCTCGACTCCCGGCGACTACTTCTTTGACCGTGTCAACAACGCCGTGTTCTATGCGTTTATCGAGGCGGCAGTAGGCCAATCATACGACAGATTCCAGTCCTATTATGTTGCTGCGCAGGTAAAGGGTATCGAAGGTTCGGTATACCGTGATAGCGGTATTTCCGAAATCGGCACGTCGGCCATCCGGCAGGCCGAGGGCGTAAATATTACGGTCATCGGCGGGACCGGCAGCGGCACATACGAAAAAAATACAAGCTGCACCGTAACCGCGACGGTCGGGGAAGGATACTATTTAGTCAAATGGACGGTTGACGGCGCCGAGGTTTCAACGGATAACCCGTACACCTTTACGGCGGCGCAGGACACGGTCATCACGGCGGTCACAGCACCGATCCCCGAAGAGAAATTTACCGTCACGGTCGAGGGCGGCACGGGCGGCGGGGAATTTACCGCAGGCGAGCATTGTACAGTTACCCCAACCGTTCCCGAAGGCAAAGGGTTCATTGGCTGGACAGTCAGCGGCGTACAGGTATCGGCTTCGGCTTCTTACACCTTTACAGTTACCGCAGACATCACGGTCACGGCTGTATTCGGGAATCTGGTCGCTCTCGATACGCCGGAGAACGGTTCTAACCAGATGTTCAATTATCTGGGATACGGCGACGGCCGCAACACCACCGAGTTCGACCGGCAGAAGGACGGCGAAGGTAAAAGCAAGACCGCTTTTACACAAGGCGCCGATTACATACTATACTATGTATATACGTCTCAGACAGCCGACAAGGCCGCGGATCAGATAGCGACGTTCAAGCTGGTCAAAGACGCCACAGGCGGCAAGATCATGACGATGGACGGAGCATTGAGCATAGGCTGCGGCACCGAGCCCGGAAATTACTATATCGACAACAGCCCGAAGGCGACATATTTTGCGTTTTTCGAGGCAGTGATAGGCGGCAGCTTTGACCAGAACCAAAAATACTATTTTGCCGCGCAGGTAATTGCCGTCGCAGATTCCATTTATACGGACAGCGGGATATCGCAGATCGGCGGCAGCTATATCCTGTATAACAGATGATCTAAATATACGGCGGTGTCTTCCGGCAAAGTTTTGCCGGAAGACATCCTTTTAATCATTATTTTCTACACTATAAAAGCATATTTTTTGAATAAGCTATAAATATACGCACATATCACATTCATTTCGGAGGTCATAATGAGCCATTTGAGAGAAATCGGCAAAGCAGCGGCGTTCAAGGTCTGGCTGGTCGTTACAGTCGCATTTTTTGCAATACTTATCGTTGCAAACCTTGTAGTTACGCAAAATTTGTTTTTGTACAACACAGTCAATTCGGTCTTTGGCGGCGAGCGCACCGTTCTTGTCAAAGGCGATCCGGCAAAGTATCAATACTATGAGGCCGATTATAAGGATAAGGCCGAGACGCTTAAGGCAGCCAACGCGCTGAATGAACGCATAGCGGAGGAAGGTATCGTCATGCTGAAAAACGAGGGCAGCCTTCCCTTAAAGAACGGAGCCGCGGTCAGCGTTTTCGGGAAGAATTCGGTCAGCCTTGTCTACGGCGGAACGGGCTCGGGCGGCAGCAGTTCGTCGGGCGCGGCGACTATCTACGACAGCCTTGCGGCAGCGCATTTTACCGTCAACCCCGCGCTGAAGTCGTTTTATGAAAACAACGGCGCATCCGGCCGCGGCCGCGGCACAAGCCCGTCGATGGGCGCAAAAGTCGCCGGCTTTGCGATAGGAGAAACGCCGCAGAGCATGTATACCCAAAGCGTCAAGGACAGCTACGGGCAATACGGCGACGCGGCGCTTATAGTTATATCCAGGATCGGCGGCGAAGGCTTTGACCTGCCGCGCACGATGAAGGCAAGCTTTGACGCCGCGGCGGCAAAGGTAGACGGGGCAAGGAATGCGGACGATCACTACCTGCAGCTTGACCAGAACGAAACGGATCTTATCAAGGCGGTCGGGCAGTCGTTCGACAACGTAATAATAATCATAAATTGCAGCACCCCGATGGAGCTGGGATTTTTGAACGATCCCGGCCACTATGCCTACAGCGGGAGCATAAAGGGCGCGCTTTGGATCGGCAACCCCGGCAAGACCGGGATAAACGCGCTGGGCAGGATTTTAAGCGGGGAGGTCACCCCGTCGGGTCGCACGGTTGACACCTATGCCCGTGACTTCAGAAACGATCCGTCCTGGCAGAATTTTTCCAACAATAATATAACGAACGGAAACCGCTATACGGTAAACGGCACGAATAAGGCATACTATTTTGTTGATTACGAAGAGGGCATTTATGTCGGCTACCGCTATTGGGAGACGCGCGGCGCGGACGAAGCGGCTGCGGGCAATGCGGACTGGTACGGCGAAAACGTAGTTTTCCCGTTAGGCTACGGCCTCAGCTACACAGATTTCGAATGGGAAACAGTTAATGAAGGAACAACGGCAGGCGGCCAGGACCTGCAAAAAGACGGTGTTATCACTGTCAAAATAAGGGTCACGAACACCGGCAGTTATGCGGGTAAGGACGTCGTTCAGCTCTATTCATCCGCGCCGTATTACGGCACGAAAGAAAATCCCGGCATTGAAAAGAGCTCGGTCGTAATGCAGGATTTTGTTAAGACAAAGCTTCTTTCGCCCGGCGAGTCCGATACGGTGACGCTTGAACTGAAGGTGTCGGATTTGGCGTCATATGATTATTCCGACGCGAACAGCAACGGATTCAAAGGCTATGAGGCGGAGGCGGGCGCTTATGTCCTGCATGTTTCAAGGAACGCGCACGAGCATGTGATAGACCTCAATTACAGTATAGCCCAGGGTTTTAAATACGCTGAAGACACGTCCGGCGGAAAGGCGGCCGTTAACCGCTTCGACGACGTAAGCGGAAAAATAACTCAATACCTCTCCAGGGCGGACTGGGAGGGGACAATGCCTGTGGCGCCGTCGGCATCCGACAGGGAAGTCAGCGACGCATTCATAAGCTCGCTGACGTACAAGACCGATGACGCAGGGAAGAAGTGGGAATCGGAAACCGCGCCCGTTCAAAGCGGTAAGGCGCTGTCATTTGGCGCGGCGCAGGTCAAGCTTTACGAATTGAGGGAAAAACCGTATAACGACCCGCTGTGGGAAAAGCTTTTGGATCAGCTTACCGTTTCGCAGATGTCGCAGCTGATCGGAACGGGCAATTATAACACAATGGCGCTCCACAGCATCGGCAAGCCGAAAACGATTGACCCCGACGGGCCGGTAGGCTTTACTGCGTATTTGGGCGACCCCAGTGTTTACGACACCTGCTTTTACGCCAGCGGGTGCGTGGTTGCGGCCACATATAACGCCGGCCTGGCCTATGAGATGGGGAAGATGGTCGGCAACGAGGGTATAATCGGCAACGAAAAGGGAGACGGCAAGCCCTACAGCGGCTGGTACGCCCCTGCGGTCAATATCCACCGTTCCCCCTTCGGCGGGCGCAACTGGGAGTACTATTCAGAGGACGGGATACTGTCCGGAAAGATAGCCGGCGGGATCATACAAGGCGCAAAGGCTAAGGGCGTTTACACATATATAAAGCACTTCGCGCTTAACGAACAGGAAACCAACCGGACTGACGGCGGCCTTCTGACTTGGGCGAACGAGCAGTCAATGCGCGAATTATATTTCAAGCCGTTTGAAACGGCGGTCAGGGCCGGTGAAACCACGGCGATCATGTCCTCGTTCAACCGTATCGGCACGGTCTGGGCAGGCGGCAGTTACGAGCTATTGACCGAGGTATTGAGAAACGAATGGGGCTTTAAGGGCATGGTCGTGACGGATTACAACCTCTATGCGCACATGCCCGCGGATCAGATGATACGCGCAGGCGGAGATCTTAACCTTTGCCAGGACAAACAGCCGTCCAAGGACATGTCGGCGACCCAGCTGACGGCGATGAGGAACGCAACGCACAACATTCTGTATACCGTTGTAAAAAGCAACGCGATGAACGGATACGGGGCGGGGGTCGAATACCGTGACGCAATGCCGGACTGGGTGCTTTGGATGATAGTTGCCGACCTTGCGCTTGCGGCAGGGTTCGGGGTATGGGGTTTCTTTGCGGTAAGAAGAAGCCGTAAAAAGCAGAAGGAACAGCATGCTTAGCGGAGAGATATATTAAGACCGATGAATAGTCCGGCATAAAAAAAATCAAGGAGGCAGTTGATGAAAAAAATAATGCTTGCGGCTCTCGGTGCCGTTATGTGCATTACAATGCTGTTTGCCGCCGGGTGCGGCAATGGCGGCGTGACCGCGACGATCTATACCGTCAGTGTGACAGGCGGCACGGGAGGCGGCTATTACTATGAAAACGATAACTGTAAGGTGACCGCAGAGGTGCCCGATGGCAAGCAGTTCTTAAAGTGGATGCTTGACGGGGAAGACGCTTCCGCAAACGCGGAATTCGTATTCAAGGTAACCGGGGACGCCGAGCTGGTCGCCGTTTTTAACGATGCTTTCGGCTATGCCGGGGAAAAGGTATTTACAGTAAAAACCCAAAACGGCGTGGGCGACGGCGGATATTTGAAGGGTTCGGATTGTACCGTTAAAGTGGTGAACGCCGAATCTGACAGAAGTTTTTCCGGCTGGGCGGCAGTTGACGCCGAAGGGGCGATGGGCGCAATC
Source organism: Eubacteriales bacterium (assembly GCA_031553565.1). Classification (GTDB taxonomy): domain Bacteria; phylum Bacillota; class Clostridia; order Christensenellales; family DUVY01; genus JAVBLK01. Next base: position 7,165 of record JAVBLK010000039.1, on the reverse strand, counting down.
GTTTCGACCGCCAACCCTTATACCTTCAAGGTGACGGAAAACGTGTCCTTGGCCGCGCAATTCAACGATGTCCGCCTCGATACGCCTTACGGCACGCTGGTGCGGATTTCCAGTACGCCGTCGTGGGGCGACGTAATTATAGAGCTTGACCGTGTCAAGGATGCGAACGGCACGGCGCTTACCGATGCGCATGGCAGCCCCCTGACCAAGTTCGACGGCCGCATACAGTATATTATGATACATGTTTTCGATTCTCTGTATGCGAAAAACCCCGTCGCAAAGTTTAAGTTTGTACAGAACGCCAATGTCTCCGGCGGAAAACTGATGACTTTAGACGGCCAGCACGAATTCGGCGGGATCGTCGGCGGGCCCGGCAACTATTACAGGGACTGGATCTCGATCGGCGACTTTGTGCCGTTTTTTTCGGCGGCAGTAGGCGAAAGCTATTCGGCGGCCACGACCTATTATTTTGCGTCCCAGCTTATTGCAAAGGACGAGCCGGCAGCGTGGGGCACGGAAGGTCAAACGCAGCTCTTTGCCGACAGCGGAGTTTCGCCGCTTAACAACGAGCATTTCCGTGAAGCGGATAAGAGAAGTTAAAGCAAAAAACAGGGAGGCATAGTGAAGAAAATGAATAATAAAAGAGCATTCAATCTGGGCGCATGCTGCTTGCTTGCATTTATGCTTATGTTTACTGCGGCAGGCTGCGGCGATAAGATAATTTTTCCGGAACCGCCCGTTAAATACACGGTCAGCGTCGAAAACGGCACGGGCGGCGGCGAATTCAAAAAAGATAAAACATGCACCGTTACGGCAACCGTTCCCGAAGGGAAAGCTTTTTCCAAATGGACGGCGGGCGGGGAGGAGGTTTCCCGCGAAAATCCGTACACCTTTACGGTCAGCGGGAATACTCAGCTTACGGCCGTTGTCGGCACGCCCTATCTGCTTACGGTAGACGGCGGCAAGATAAACGGCACCGCCGAAATGGAGGCGCAGATAGTCGGCGGCGAAAGCGTCAGCATTGCCGCAAAGTCCACAGCCGCAAAGGCATTTTTATACTGGCAGATAAGCGGCAGCGGGGCCAAGATATACGATAATCCTTATACCTTTACGCTTACGGCGGATACTGCCGCGACGGCGGTCTTTGACGAGGTATGCCTTATATCGGTAGACGGCGGCCAGGTATTTTTGCCCGGCAGTCCCGAAGGCGCGGCCAGAAGCATGCGTATCGATATGGGCGGCGAATGTACGATCCTTTCCGGCGACGCGCCCGCAGGGCAGAAATTCGCTTACTGGTATTACATAGACGAAAATAAGGCGCAGGTCAAAATTTCCGAGGCAGCGGAGTATACTTTCAGCGTTACGGCGTCGCGCAAGATCTATGCAAAGTTTGAATACTACTACGTGGTAACGGTTGTTAACGGCCATATAAACGGGGATGAAACGCTCTCGGCCGCCGAGATCTGGGCGAACGCAAGCGTCACCGTCACCGCTGATATACCCGCAGAAAAAGGCTTTGCGTATTGGGAGGTCAACGGCGCCGGCGTTTCTACAAGCAGTGTTTACACGTTTAAGGTGACTGAGAACATTACCGTTACGGCTGTCTTCTCTGATTTTATACAGCTTGAAACGCCGAAGAACGACACAAACCAGATGTTTACAAAAAAGACGTCCGGCTACAGCGATATGATTGTCGAGTTTGACCGTCAGAAGGACGGTACCGGCGGCAGGAAAACCGTATTTACAGAGGGCGCGGACTACGTGATCTTTTATCTCTATACGTCGACGGACGCTGCGAAAGAGGATCATGTCGGAATGTTTAAGATGCTCCAGACCGTACAGGGCGGCGCGGCCGTTATAAGGACGATGGACAACGCCTTGTCGATCAGCATCGGCTCGACGCCGGGCGACTACTACTTCGACCGTGTCAAAAACGACGTTTTCTATGCGTTGATCGCGGCGGCGGTGGGGGCAAGCTACAGCCCGACGCAGGGATATTATGTCGCGGCGCAGGTAAAAGCTGCAGCAAGCACGATTTACCAGGACAGCGGAATTTCCGAGATCGGCACCAGCGTGATTAAAAGATCCTGACCGGGGCCGGATCAGGAACAGGAAAAACGTGGGATCACCCGGACGGCTTTTGCCCGGCGGGGCTGCCCCGCAATAAAGGAGAGAAAACCGAATGAATTATAAAGAATCCTTTGGGCGCGCATCCAAAACAAGGATAACGGCATTTTTGCTGTGCGCCGTCCTTTGTTTTACGATGGCGGCGCCGCTTGCCCGCGATAAAAATACCTTTGCCGCAAATGAATACAGATACTATACACAGGATGCCGACGTCGTCAATACCAGCTTGGCGCTGAACCGCGAGATCGCGTCAGAAGGTATGGTTTTGCTGAAGAATGACGGCCTGCTCCCCTTAAGGAAGCAGGGCGGAGAAAAGGTTAAAATAAGCGTTTTCGGCAAGCATTCCGTACAGATCACCGACCGCGGCTACGGGTCCAGCGACGCGTATTACGGGTTCGGCGACCTATATACTGCGTTTTCACAAAACGCTACTTTCGAGTTAAACCCGACTCTTCGGGCGTTCTATAACGACACCTCAAAGTCGGGTAATTTCCGTTTGGAAAACGACCGGCACGGCTCGCTGGATAATTACAGGCCGGGGCTGCCGACATGGGAGACGCCCTACAATAAATATACAGCCGAGGTAAAGGCAAGCTACGCAGATTATAACGCCGCGGCGATAGTTGTGCTGAGCCGTTACGGCGCCGAGGGCAGCGACCTGCCCGCGACCAGCCTTAAGAACTGGAACGCGCTGGAGAACAGCAACAAACTCGACAGCGCCAGGTCATGGGACTCGCACTATTTGCAGCTTGATGCAAACGAAGTCGCGCTGCTGCAGAACGTAATGAACAGCTTCGAGAACGTCATCATCATGGTGAACTCGGCAAACCCGCTGGAGCTGGGCTTCTTAAACGATCCGGGCCATTACCTGTATACCGACAACAATTATACCGCAGACGCGGCGGCGGCGGCAGAGAAGATGAGCCGGCTGAAAGCGGCGCTTCACATCGCCTTTCCCGGTTCGTCCGGCGCGCTGGCGATACCAGATCTTTTGGACGGTACGGTAAACCCTTCGGGGCGCCTTGCCGATACCTGGGCGGTCAACTTCAAGAACAATCCCGTACTGCAGAATTTCAGCTTCAACGGCAGCGCGGGCGGGAACAAGAGCGGCATCGAATTTGTCCATTACGACGAGGACATTTATATGGGCTACCGCTATTATGAAACGAAATACATTACCGAAGGCGGCGACAACGTGGCCGGCAACGCGTGGTACGATGCCGAGGTCATGTATCCGTTCGGATACGGCCTCAGCTACACCGATTTTACATGGGAAGTTTTAAAGGGCGAGGGCGAAACTACTGCCGCAGGCACAAGCCTTGAAAAGGACGGCACGGTTACGACTAAGGTCAAGGTGACGAACGCCGGTACCGCCGCAGGGAAGGAAGTTGTTCAGCTGTATTATAATACCCCCTACTACGCGGACGGCATTTCCAAGGCGCACGTTGTGCTGGGCGATTTCAAAAAGACCGGGCTTCTCGCCCCAGGCGGATCCGAGACACTTACCTTTACGACCAAGGCGTCCGACATGTACTCATATGACTGGAGCGACGCGAACGGGAACGGCTTTAGGGGCTACGAGCTGGAGGCCGGCAGCTATAATATCGTTGCGGCAAAGAACGCGCACGAGGCGGCAAAGCTGGCTCCCGCCATGACAAATTCATATACGGTGGCCGGGGGCTTCCGTTATGAAACCGATACCGAGACCGGCGCGGCCGTCGGCAATCTGTTCGACGATGTCAGCGGCGCGGGAAAGGTAAACGCCGGTACGTTTATGGGCGTGCGCGAATACGCGACGCGCGGCAATAACTTTAAGGTCTCGCCTGCGGCAGACAAGAAAAACGTTGTGCAGACTGCGAATAAACAGCAGGTAACCCCGGCGTTCGACGCCGGCAAGCCGTGGTACACAGACGTCGCGCCCACGCATGCGGCGACGGCAGGCACTTCGGAAACGAACGTTGTCAAGCTGTGGCACCTTATCGGCCGCGACTACAGCGACCCGATGTGGGATAAACTGCTCGACCAGCTTACATATAAGGAGATGGCGGACCTTATCGGGCAGGGCTTCAGCCACACCGAGGCGATCCCGTCGATAGACAAGGCGCGCTCGGCCGAATGGGACGGCCCGCTCGGCCGCCGCAATTCTCACGATATCCAGTGGGTCACAAATACGTTAGTGGCGCAGACGTTTAATACGGAGCTTGCGTACAAGCAGGGCGTGCAGTTCGGGAACGCCGGGTTATCGGCAGGCCAGGTCGGCGGAACATACGGTATAGGCCTCGATATCCACCGTTCGCCGTTCGGCGGCCGTAACTTTGAGTACTATTCCGAGGACGGCCTTCTTTCAGGCAAAATGGCCGCGCCTGTGATAAAGGGCGCGGCGACAAAGGGAACATATCACACCTTAAAGCACTTTGTTGTAAACGACCAGGAAACTTCGCGCGATAACGTGCAGACGTGGCTTTCGGAGCAGGCGTTGCGCGAGGTATATGCCAAGGCGTTTGAGATCGCCGTAAAGGAAGGCGGGGCGAACGCTATCATGGCGGGCGTCAACAGCATCGGCAATACCACTTGCGCGGAATCGTGGGGGCTTATGACAGGCCTCTTAAGAAACGAGTGGGGCTTTCAGGGCTTTGTTATAACCGATCTTGTCACCCGCAACGTGGACGTCTGTTTGCGCGCGGGCACCGACCTTATGATGGTGTTCGGCAATAACGCGCCTAAATACGACGCCGTAAGTCTTACCGCGACGCAGGGCGCGGCTATCCGCAGGGGTGCCAAGAACATTTTGTATGTTATGGCAAACTCCAACGTGGTCAACGGCTACGGCGGCGATGCGCTGGATTATATTGACTACGGCGGCGTCAATACCCTTTACGCGGTCGAGGGCGTGGATAATACCTTAAAGGCAAATACTGCGTCGAGCGGGCTGTACGGCAGCGAAAGCATAAAATATTCGCTGACGGCGGCCAGCGCGCTGCCCGCCGGGATGTCAATGTCAGCGGACGGGATAATTACCGGCGCGCCGTCCGCCGCGGGCGAATATGAATTCAGTATCGCCGCGGGCGAAAAAACAGCCGCAAAGGTTCTGTATCCGTGCAAGCCCAAGGTAAAGAACTATAAGCTTAAGGTGTACGCGCTGGCAGGCCTTCCCGACACGATAATCTATGAGGACGACGACCTGGGCATTATTCCCTACGGGCACGCCTTTACCAAGAGCATAGAGAGCGCCGTCGCGTTCGGCAATGACGGGAAACTGAGCGCAGGCATAGCGTATTCGCTTACCGCCGACAGCGAGCTGCCGGAAGGGCTTCAGCTTAAAGACGGCGTTATAAGCGGCGTAACGACCGCCGGCCCGGGAACATATTTCTTTACAATAAAGGCGGCTGCCGACGGCAGGGAGCCGGCATACCTTGATTTTATCGTCACGGTCAAGGCTTTCAAAATAAATTATACCGCCGTCCCGATAGCCGATATATCAGTCGGCGAGACCGTCGCGATAAATATCGGCACCGCTACGGGAACGGATAACGCGGGGATCAGGTATACTATAAAGGCAGGCTCGAAGCTGCCGGAAGGGTTGACTATGTCATCTTCCGGGGTCATTTCCGGAACCGCCGCCCGCGCGTATACTGGGCACAAATTTACAGTTGTAGCGCAGGCCGATATGGCGGCGCCTAAGGAAGCGGTCTATACTGTAAACGTACGCGGGATCGTATTCTCCGACGTCGATTTCGGGCAGCTTATCGTCGACAAGCAATATTCGTTCAAGCTTTCCGCCGCGGCTAACGACGGGGCTGATGCCAAGGTTTACTTCAGGCTTAAGGACGCCAGCGGCAACGAGCTCCCGTCCGGGATGCAGTTGCTTGCGGACGGCACTCTTTTCGGGACGCCGGACGAGACCGGTGCGCAGACGTTCACGGTCGCGGCCCAGGCAGACGGCTATACGGTCGCCGAAGCGACGATAACCTTCAACGTAGAGGACATATACACCGGGGAGACGGAGGGGGATATCGCCGCTCCTATCACAGGCGCGGGGAACGGCTGCAGCGGTAGTGCCGCGCCGGCAGCTTTTGCGGCGGTGCTGCTGGCGGCTGCGGTAATAATACTTGTTACAAAGAAAAATAATATTTTAGAGGAGTAAAAACATGAAAAAGAGAAAATTTGCATTTTTGCTTGCGCTTGTGCTGCTTGTCGCAGTATGCGCGGCCGCGTGCGGCAATAATGCGGGACCCGCGGCAGGCGAAGTTGTTTTCGAGGCGGAGGGGATCAACCTTGCCGGGCTGTCGGGACACGGCTATTCCAACGAAGCGAGCGAATGCGGGATGATCCAGGGCCAGAATACCAAGTCCGTCCGCGAGAACGCATCGGTGCTGAATTCGATCAGCAACAGCTATTTCGTAGGGTTTTTCACGACCCCCGGCACGACTCTTACCTTTGATTTCACCGCTGATAAGGCCTCGGCAGGGAATACTATGAAACTGCGCATGGGTTCGGAATACGGCACTATGAAAATCGATCCGTCAGTAATGACGATAAAGGTAAACGGCACCGAGCTTGCGTATTCTGAAATTTCCGTCAGGGGCAAAAAACTGGTGGGACTGAATATAGTTTACGGCGAGCCGTTCAAAGATTACGAAGTGTCGGCGGAATTCGACTTGGTGCAGGGCGCGAATAAGATCGAACTCACCATCAAACAGAATTCTCTGGGGATCAAGGATACCAACGTAGAATCCGTCGGCCCCGGCATCGATTGCATCAAGGTCAAGTCCGGTTCCGCGCTTACCTGGAGTTCATTATGGGACGCAAATAAAGCCGAGATACAGGTAGAGGGATAAGGCGCGGGGCAAAGAGTTAAGGAAACAATGAATAAATACTCGAGTTGATTTCGGACAGATTTTGATACAGATTTTAAATTGCCGCCGCAGGCAATGCCGGGGCATTGACAAGGCGGGAATTTATAAGCTAAAGCTAAAAGATGCCGAAAGCAGCCGAAAAGGCTTATTCAATGGAGTTTTCGTCATAAAAATAATAATAA
>JAVBLK010000042.1:0-57993 GCA_031553565.1 Eubacteriales bacterium | reverse complement strand
TCAATTTAGAGCAAGTATTTTTTAGTCTGGAAATGACTTGTTTTTGCAGCAAATAGTAGAACTATTTGCAATAAAAGAAGGCATTTACCGACAAAAAAGACGCGGCTATAAATTATATCGAATTATTCAGCGATTCCTTAATACCTTTAGACGGCTTTAGCCGTCCTCCGAACCTACCGGCTTTAGTCGGTAGTGGTTTAGTGAAGAACAAAGAGGCTTTTCTTTCAGCGGAAAAGCCTTTTTCCGTTCAGAAAAGGCTGCGCTTTTTGATACTAGCGATACCCGATATTGACATTTTGCGCCTTTTTATATTATAATCTACGCAATCAGCATTTGGCGGAGGAGGAATTTGATGAGCGTTTTTGATAAAGGCGGCAGACGCGGCGAAGCACGGGAGAAAGAGGAAACCGGGGAGATTAAGCGCGAGGATCCCGAAGCGGCGGAAACGGATCATGAAGAGAACGAGGGCTATAAGCCGCCGAAGGCGCCGGGCGGCCCTGAAAACGTTTTTCAAAAAACCGATCTGATCATCAATATCGAGTATTGCCCGAAAATATGCTTTGTAACGCAGCAGAACGCTGTCGATATCATACGTTCGGTGTCCGTACTCAACAACAGTCAGTTCGATATGGCGGACGTGTCGCTGAAGATCTCCTCCGTTCCTGAATTTTTCGGGGCTGTCTATCTGGATGCCGCGACGCTTCAGCCGGGGGAGGAGCACTTTTTCAAGGGCGCCGCCGCCGTTCCCGATTTTGACTTTTTGTCCGGGCTTTCCGAGAGGGTGAAGGCAGATATAGTCATCGAAGCCGAAGTTTCGGGAAAGCCGGTCAAAACCGAGGTCAAAAAGGCCGATGTGCTTGCCTTTGACGAATGGCCGGGGTACGGGGTCAATCCGGAGCTTTTGGCGTCCTTCTGCGTGCCGCGCGACCCCGCTGTCGAGAAGATAATTTCCAAGGCGGCGCAGCTTTTAAAGGAAGAGGGCCTGCAGTTCGACGGCTATCAAAGCGGCGACCCGAATGTCGTCAGCCGTCAGCTTGCCGCGATCTTTTCTGCCGCAAAATCCGAAAACATTGCCTATTGCATGCCGCCCGCCAGCTTTGAAAGCGGGCAGAAAATACGCCTGCCGCAGGCGATCCTTTCGCTGGGCCTTGGCACGTGCCTGGACACGACAATGCTCTTATGCGCGTGCGCCGAGGCAGCCGGCTTGAACCCGCTGGTCTTTATCTATTCCGGGCACGCGTTCCCCGCGTTCTGGCTGACTGAAAATACCTTTTTGGAATGCGTCAACGACGATATCAGCGAGGTCAGGAAGCGTATGGCGTCGGGCTTAAGTCAAATAAGCGCGCTGGAATCGACACAGCTTACCGACAAGAAAGGCTCGTGCGCGGGCGCGGAGCTTGCGGCAAGGGAACGTATCACGGACGGCGCGGGCTTTATGATGTATATCGATATCGCGCGGTGCAGGAAGGCCGGGATACTGCCGCTGCCTCTGCGCTATGACGCGGACGGGCGGTACTTCGTCGACCGGGAAAAGTACGAGGCCCGGCGCGAGGAAACTGAAACTAAGCGCGTATCGGATGCGGACACTGCGGGCCAGGCGTTTTCGGGCAGGCTGGAAAAATGGAAACGCGACCTTTTGGATATAACGCTCAGGAACCCGCTTATAAACTATAAGATCAACAAGGCGGGCGTGCCGCTTCTAAACTTTGACTTGGAGGCGCTGGAGGACGCGCTGTCGTCGGGACGCAGTTTGGAGATCGGCGCGCACCCGAAAGAGCTGAAAAAACAAATAACAGACATAACCAGGCTTTCCGCCGAGAACGATAAACAGCTTTCGGAGATATTGAAGAACGAGCTTGACGCAGGGCGCGTAAGGAGCTGTTACAGCGAGGACGAGCTGAGTAAACGGCTGACGGTCGTCTACCGCGCGCACAACCTTTCCTTAGAGGAAAACGGCGCCAGCACGCTGTATATCGCCCTCGGTTTTTTGCGCTGGCAGGAAAAGGACAAGGCGGGCACGGACAGATTTGCGCCCGTACTCTTGCTGCCGGTATCGCTGACGCGGCGTTCGGCGGGCAAGGGTTATTCGCTGACGATGTCGGGTGAGGAGATACAGGTCAACCTGTCGCTCCTGGAGATGCTGCGCGTAAACTTTCGGATCGACGCGTCGGCCTTGAAAACGCTGCCCGAGGGCGAGAAGGGCGTCGACATGACTGCCGCGCTGACGGTTTTAAGGAAGCTTGTCATCAGCCAGAAGGGCTGGGACGTGATAGAGGCCTCGTCGGTCGGGCTGTTTCAGTTTTCGGGCTTTGTCTTATGGAACGACCTCAACGTGCGCTGTGACGAGCTAAAGAGCCATCCGCTTACCGGCAGCCTGATTTCGGGAAAGAACGATCCGCGCCTGTATACCGCGCCGTGCGGCGCGGGGGACAGGCTGTACCTGCCGCTCGATTCGGATTCGTCGCAGACGGCCGCGGTTTCGGACGCCGCATGCGGGCGGACGTTCGTACTTCACGGGCCGCCCGGAACGGGAAAATCTCAGACCATCACGAACATAATCGGGGACGCGCTGGCAAAGGGCAGGCGCGTGCTGTTCGTCGCCGAAAAGCAGGCGGCGCTGTCCGTCGTAAAGAAGCGGCTGGAAAAACTGGGGCTGTTCGATTTTTGTTTGGAGCTGCACAGCAACAAGGGGCAGAAAAAGAACTTTTACGAGCAGTTCGACAGGGTGCTGGAGCTGGCCGAAAATGCAAAGGACGTAAACTTCGGCGAGGCGGCTGAAAAGCTTGACGCCGCCGAAAAGGAGCTCTTTGATTTCAATAAGGCAATGCACGAATTGCGCGAAGCAGGCGTTTCGGTATACGGCGGGATAGAGAAATATATCGCGGCGGCGGAGCCTTCGGGAGAGCCGTACGCCGTATCGCAAACGGGTATTACCGGAAAGCAGTATGCGGCGGGGATAGACGCCTTGAAGTCGCTGACCGATATCGGCGCGGCAATGGGCGAGCCGGTAAACGCCGCGTTTTACGGCGCGGAAGTAAAGGAATACGGCTTCGGGCTGCGCGACGAGGTCATAAGCCTTTCGCGCGGGATCGTAGCGGCGTACGCGGGCTTTGCGTCGGCTGCTGCCGCGGCGGCGGAGATAATCAATGAAAAGAAACGCAAGTACGACCTAAGTAAATACGGGACGGCAACGGGCGTTTTTGAAACCCTGGGCGACGCGCTGTATTACGCCGGGAAGAGCGGCTTTTCGCGCTTTATGTCCTCGGTGTTCAGCGCGCGTTACCGCAGGATGAGGAAACGCCCCTACTGCCGGAAACTGCAAAAACTGACTGCCGGAAACATCGACGACGCGCGGCTGCTTTACGGCGGCATGAAAGCGTTCATCGAGCCCGCGCAAAAGCTGGACGCCGTACTTATGACCAGAGGCGCGCTTGAAGCCGCAGGGGACTGGGGCATGGAGACGTACGCCGCCGCCGAGAGATACCTTGGCGGCATATCCTCGCTTAAGGATTATTGTATTTACAACGAGATACGGGAAACGTGCGCAAAGCTGCCGCAGCTTTCGGAGATCGCGGCAATGTACCATACGGGGAAAACGGACAGCGGCGACGCGTCGGGGCTGTTTATCAAGAGCTTTTGGCAGAGCTGGGTCACCGACGCAGTTTCCGCCGACCCGGTTTTAAGCCGCTTTTCGCAGAACGAATATGCCACAAAGCGCGACCGTTTCAAGGCTTTTACCGAATACGTGGCGGGGCTTACCAAGCAGGAAATATATTTGAAGATGGCGGCAAACCTGCCTAATTTCAAATTTGCATCGATGTCCAGCTCGGAGCCGGGCATCCTTTTGAAGGCGGTCAAGAGCAGGGGCAGGGGAATAACTATCCGCCGGCTGTTTGAAAAGATCCCCGCGCTCATCGCCAAGGTAAAGCCGTGCATGCTGATGAGCCCGCTGTCCGCGGCGCAGTACCTGCCCAAGGACTTTCCGCAGTTCGATATCGCGGTCTTTGACGAGGCGTCGCAGCTTTTGACAGCCGAGGCCGCGGGCGCGGCGTCACGCGGCAATTCCGTGATCATGGTCGGCGACCCGAACCAGCTGCCGCCCACGACCTTCTTTAAGGCCAAGTCCGACGATACCGGGCTGGACTTCGAGGATAAAGACTTAGAGAGCATCCTGGACGATATGCTAACGCTCAATATCCCCGAGCGGCGGCTGCTGTGGCATTACCGCAGCTGCCACGAAAGCCTTATCGCCTTCAGCAACGCGAATTATTACGACAACAAGCTTACGACCTTCCCGTCGCCCGACGATATTACCAGCCGCGTAATATTCAAAAAAGTAGACGGCGTGTATGACAGGAGCGGTACGCGCACGAATAAAAAGGAGGCCGAGGCGGTCGTGGAAGAGCTGTTCTCGTGCCTTAAGGACGCGGAAAAGAGCAAGCTGTCATACGGCATAGTGACCTTCAACATAACGCAGCAGACGCTCATCGAGGATATGATCGATAAACGTCTGGCCGCCGAGCCGTCGCTTGAAAAGTATTTTACTGCCGCCGAAAATCCCGTATTCGTCAAGAATATCGAGAGCGTACAGGGCGACGAACGCGACGTTATAATTTTCTCGATAACGTACGGACTTGACAAGGAAGGCAAAATGACGGTCAATTTCGGCCCCGTCAACAAGGAAGGCGGCTGGAGGCGGCTGAATGTTGCCGTTACGCGCGCCTGCAAAAAGATAATTGTGTTCTCGACGATCACCCCCGACGCGATCGACCTTTCGCGCACCTCGGCAAAGGGCGTCAAGGGGCTTAAGGACTTTATGAGCTATGCGATCAACTGCCGGGCGTACTTCAGGCGTATCGGCGCGGGCGCATCGGACTCGCCGCTTGCCGTGTCGGTTGCCGGTGCGCTGACGGGCGCGGGCTATACCGTAAGCCCCGGCGTAGGCAGAAGCTGCAACAAGGTCGATATTGCCGTATCGGACGACAGCGGTGCGTATGTTTTGGGAATAATCCTTGACGGGCCGGATCCAGGGCAGGGGGCGTCGGTGCGCGACCGCGAGTACGGCAGGGAAGGCGTATTTTACCGGATGGGCTGGCGGCTGACCAGGGTGTACGCGCTGGAGTGGTGGCAGGACCCGGAGGGCGAGCTGAAGCGGCTTAAAGGTATTCTTGAGGGCGACGGGGACAAGGCTGCCGCAGCCGCCGGGAGCGCCGCCGAGGCCGAGATACTTGAAAACCATAAGGAAATAGCCTTCAACCCGAATATCCCGCTGCCCGTGAAGGAATACGTTTCCGCCGACCTGCCGCAAAACACCCCCGACGCTTTTTATCTGTATAATAACGCAGCGGTCATAATGCGGCAGATAAGCCTTATAATAGAACAGGAGGCGCCTTTGACCGAGGCGATGCTGTATAAACGGATAGCAGGTGCCTGGGGCATAACCCGGATGACGCAAAAGTTTACCGAGTACGCGGGACAGCTTTTCAAACGCGTAAACCCGGCGTACAACATGACGCAGAACGTAAAATTTCTGTGGAGGCAGAAGGCGGATGCAGATTTGATGGACTACTTCCGCGACAACGGCATTGCGGCAAGGCGCGCGGAGGATATCTGCAAGGAGGAGTATGCCGCCGCCGCGCATTATATCCTGAAGAACGCTCTCAGTATCGGCGCGGACGATCTTATCCGCGAGACCGCAAAACTGTTCGGCTTCATAAAATCCCCGTCCGCCGCCATGCGCATAGGCTATGCGCTTTCGCTTCTTGCCGTACAGGGCAGGATCATGCGCGACGGCGACGGCTACAAGCTGAAATAAATACGCGATTAAGTCAAGGATATACCAAGGTTAAATTCAGTTTAAATTATTGCGCCGGTACATTTTTGGGAGCGGCAATATTTTATAATATAATCAAGGAAACGATGAATAAAGGCAAGTATTTTTCAGTATGAAAACGGCTTGTTTTTGCAGCAAAATAGTAGAACTATTTGTGAAGTGAAGAAGACGGTTTCAGGCGAAAAAGACGCAGCACTAAATTTTACCGAATTATTCAGCGATTCCTCAATTTATAATAGCGATTCACCGTACAGCGGTACGGCGGGCCGGCCGCAACCGATAAAGCGTCCGGCAGACCGGCGGAAAAGAAAGGAGAAATGCGTATGCCAGGTATGGGCGGCGGCGGGGGTTCCCGCGGCGGAGGAGGTTTTTCAGGCGGCGGGGGTTCCCGCGGCGGGGGAGGATTTTCGGGCGGCGGGGGTTCCCGCGGCGGCGGCGCGCCTCGCCCGCCCGCGTCAGGCCCTTCGCGCCCGCCCGCGTCAGGCTCGCCGGGGCACAGGCCTTTCGCGCCGCCCAGGCCGCATAACCCGCATCCGGTCAGGCCGCCGCAGGGCTTTCACAGGCCGCACTCCGGCCTTGGCGGGTTTATCGGCGGCATGATCGTCGGCGGGATACTAAACGGTATTAATAAAGTCAATAACGGCGGCGGCACTTACAATAATTATTACGGTGACGGAACGCAGGACGGGCAGTATTATAACAGCGCCCCGGCCGCACCCCTGACAGGAACTTGTTCTTATTGCGGCACGACCTACCGTCAGGAGGACGTAAAATGCCCCTCGTGCGGCGCAAGCGTACCTCCGCTTGGCGCAGCGGAAGCGGGGGCAGGGACGTATTCTCCGGATCAAAGCGGGACAGGCGCGTATTATACGTCCGCAGACGGCGCCTCCGGAAAACACGTAAAGGCAAAGAAAAAGAGGAAGATATTTCAAATTGTCGCGGTAGTCGTCATCGTGATGATTATGGCCGCCGTTATCAGCAATGTTTTCGGGAATAGAACGTACACCGAGGAAATCGGCGGGACACACGCTACCAAGGTTTTTGATTTTGCCGTGACGGCCGCCGAAATCAAGACGAGCTATGACCAGGGCCAGACGGTATACAGCAATCCGGGCTATTACGCGGTAATAGTCGACCTCAGGATCAAAAACACCTGCGGGGAGGACCTGTATTTTTACATAAACGATTTTTGGCTGGTGGGCAAGGACTATTATAACAATGATTATGAATTAGCGCCCGAATCCGACGGGACGCATGAGAAATATTTCAATACGCTGACGAAAAAGATGTTCAGGTTTGATACGCCTTATAACGGTGAAATGACCTTCTTTTCGGAGGCGGATAAGACGATAAACGGCCGCCTTGTCTATATAATCCCCGATTCGGTGAAAAACGCCAAGCTGGACTATACCGAATACGAGTACGGCAAAAAGGGCGACCGCTTTCTTGTGAACATATTTTAAGGAAGCGCTGAATAAATGGGGCTTTATGAGCGGCGTTAAGAAATAAAAGGAAGTGGCGGCGCAATGAAATCTTACCGCAAGGAACTGGTTTTTAATATCCCGCAAAGGCGCGGATATGTCAATATCACCCGCGACGTCCAAAAAGCCATCGATGAGAGCGGCATAAAAGAGGGTTTGTGTTTAGTCAACGCAATGCACATAACCGCCAGCGTCTTTATTAACGACGACGAAAGCGGCTTGCACGCAGACTTCGAGAAATGGCTGGAAAAACTGGCGCCGGAATTACCGCATAGCGCATACCAACATAACGGTTATGAGGACAATGCCGACGCGCATTTAAAGCGCCAGCTCATGGGCAGGGAAGTGGTCTGCGCCGTAACAAACGGCAGGCTTGACTTCGGCACATGGGAACAGATTTTCTACGGCGAATACGACGGAAAAAGGCCGAAAAGGGTGCTGATCAAAATTATCCGCGGATAGATTTGCATTTTATCCGGAAGACAAGGCTTGCATTATTCGATCTGATGCTTCCTGACCGGATGGGCCGGAGTCCTTTTTTATTGAGGAATCGCTGAATAATTCGATATAATTTAGTAGCGGCGTCTTTTTCGGATGAAAACGTCTTCTTTTATTGCCAATAGTTCTACTATTTGCTGCAAAAACAAGCCGTTTTCATGCTGAAAAATACTTGCTCTAAATTAACCTCATTTATTCATCGGTTCCTTAAAAAACATTTGACACGGCATATTATATTGTATACAATATAGTTGAATACAATTGAATAGGAGATTTTTTATGGATATTTACGAAATTTCAGTCAAGGACGCCAAAGGCAGCGATGTCAGCTTGTCCGTTTACAGGGGGAAGACGCTCCTGATCGTGAACACTGCGACGAAGTGCGGTTTCACGCCGCAATATACGGGTTTGCAGTCGCTGTACGACAAATACAAGGATAAGGGGCTGGAAATATTAGACTTTCCCTGCAATCAGTTCGCTAAACAGGCGCCGGGCACAAACGAGGAGATCGGCGCGTTCTGCACGGGGCGTTTCGGAATAAAATTCAGGCAGTTTGGGAAAATCGACGTGAACGGTGAAAACGAAAGTCCGCTCTACGCATACCTGAAGGGGCAGAAGCGCGGGAAAATAAAATGGAATTTCACGAAATTCCTGGTTGACGGCGAAGGTAATGTCGCGGGCCGTTACAGTCCGCTCACAAAGCCCGAAGCCCTGGATAAAGTGATCGCAAAGCTGTTGGAGAAATAACGGATGGACATAAATCCTTTGAAATTAGAGAATCAATTATGTTTTCCGCTGTACGCCGCGGCAAAAGAGGTCGTAAAAAAATACAAGCCGCTCCTTGACGGGACCGGGCTTACATATACGCAGTATGTGACGATGATGGTGCTTTGGGAAGAAAAGGCCTTGAACGTGACCGCCCTGGGGAAACGGCTTTTCCTGGACTCCGGCACGTTGACTCCGCTGCTTAAAAAATTGGAAGCGGCGGGCTTGGTCACGCGCAGGCGTGACGGCGCGGATGAACGCAGCGTCATTATCGGCATCACTGATAAGGGGCTTAAACTTAAAGAGGAAACCGTCGATATCCCGGCAAAAATGGCCGGATGTTTGAACATTGACGCAGAAGAGGCGAAGGCCCTTTACGGCCTGCTGCACAAAATCTTAGGCCGGTAATAACGCGGCGATTTTCTCAAAATTGACGCTTATGTTCTAATCTAGTAAAAATCGCAGTAGAGAAGCTCAAAAGCAGCGGCCTGACAATGTGGCAAAGCCACTTTGTTCTAAACAGTTTCAAAATTGGCGTTTATTTAGGATATCCAGATTGAATTCCGCGAAGCTGTCGCCTTGGGCGGCGGCTTTTTCCAGCCAGAAGACCGCCTTTTCGTGGTCGGGCTTGACTCCGGTGCCGTTGGCATAGCATATGCCAAGGCGGAGCTGCGCCTCGGCAAAGCCGAGTTTTGCGGCCTTTTCATACCAATTGGCAGCCTTTTCGCAGTCTTGCTTTATGCCCGCGCCGTGTTCATAGCAGCCGCCCAGCTCGGTCATAGCCCCTGCATGTCCGTTTTCCGCGGCCTTTACGTACCATTCGGCGGCTTTCGTATCATTATGCAGCGATCCGTATACCTTTCCGCAGATCACGCCCAGGGCGAACTGCGCGTCGGGCGAGCCGTTGCTTGCAGGGATCTCCAAAAGCTCCACAGCCTTATTATAGTCGGTAAACTGCAGGCCGTCGCCGCCCAGCCCTAAAACATAATTAAAGCTTATTACCGCGCCGGACTCCGCCGCTTTTTTATACAGCTCAGCGGCCTTTCCCGGATCCTTCATCACTCCCGAGCCGCTCTCGTAAAGATCGGCTAACGCCAGAAACGCCTTGCCCACGCCCTCTGCGGCGGCTTTTTCGTACCATTCAGCCGCTTTCTTACCGCTTTGCTTTACGCCGCGGCCCTTTTTGAAGCATTCGGCCAGCGCGTACTGCGCCGCCGCCAGCCCGGAATGCGCCGCCGCGCTGTAAAATGCTGCCGCTTTTTCAAGGTCCGCGTCAACGCCGAACCCGTTTTCATAGTACTCGCCCAAGGCGTATTGCGCCTGCAGATCGCCGCTCCCGGCTTTTTCTGTGAACCACGTAACTGTTTTGGCTAATGCCGAATATATTTCCGTCATAAATTATTCCCCCGCCGGTTATCATCCTTTTATGCCTATCTCCGCTTCTTTAATGCTTTCAGTGTTTCAAGGTTTTCCGCGGCAAGCGTGTTGCCCTGCGCGGCGGCTTTTTTCCACCACGCTTTCGCTTTTTTGTAATCCTGCCCTACGCCCTTGCCCTCGGCGTAACACTTGCCCAGGTCGTTCTGCGAGTCGGCGTTGCCGGCATCCGCGGCCAGCGTAAGCCATTTAACTGCTTTCACATAATCCGGCGCGTATCCGCCGCCGCCTGATAAATAGTATTTGCCAAGGTCGTGCCGCGCCGCGGTATATCCCTGCACGGCGGCCTTTTCGAACCACCATGCAGCCTTAAGGATATCGAGCGCCTTGCCGTACCGGCCGGATTTATGGCATATCCCCACGTTATGCTGCGCCTCCGCATGGCCCAAACGCGCCGCTTCCGTAAAAAGTTCCAGCGCCTTCACGCGGTCCTTATCCACTCCGTCGCCGGAGTAATATCGTGTTCCTTCCTCGAAAATCGCGCCCGCGTCCTTTTTGCCGGGGGTATCCGCGCCCGCGCGCGGGGGGACGGCCTCACCGTTGTAAGGGTAAGGCAAGCGTTTCTTTTTACAGCCGCCGCACAGAATGCCGACATATGTCCCCGGCAGGTTCACATCGTAATCCGCCGGGCTCCCGCAAAAATCGCACTCCGCGCCGGCTGCCGCGTTTTTAAAGGGCAGGGGAGGCGGGGGAAGGCCGGGGTCGTAAACCTGCCATTTCCGTTTTTTTATGATACTCATATTACACCTCGATATCGTCAGGGCGCACCGGGCGGCCGGCCGGGCGCGGCCTGGGCGGCAATGCGCCGCTTGCAAGGCTTTGGCGGTAATCGTTCGCCTCAGCCATAACATACAGCAGCTCGTTGAAAAGCGCGGTCCCTTCCTTTAAGCGCGTGTCCGCGCCCGGCAGGTCGTGGCCGGCCTCGTACGCCTTGCTGTTGAGGCGGGTCTTAGCCTCGACGATCTTTACGATGTGCGCGGCCGTTTCCCCCGACGCGTCCGCGCCGCCGCCTGTTTTAATAAGGCGATCGTCTGCTCCGCTTCTTTTACAAGGCTGAACCAGGATTCGGCCGCCATAAGATCACGCTCAGTAATGAATCTGAATTTTTTCTTTCCGAAAAGCCCCATATAGCATCCCTTCCTTATAATATTTTTTCTGTGCGGATCAATCTATCATCTATCTTACGGCGCAAAAGTTTTGTTAGGATAGTCCTTCACCTGTTCGTTCCCTGAAAAATAGGTTATATCGTCGGCGCTCCTGCCGCGCATTGTTATCCTGCTTATCGCCGTGCAGCCCGAGAATGCGTCGGGATAGACATATTTCAGGGACTTCGGTAAGGTGATTTCATGCAGGGCGCCGCAGTTGAGGAAAGCTTTGTTCCCGATAAAGATCACATTTTCGGAAATAGTCACCGACTTTATCGACATGTCCTTGAAGGCCTCAGGGTCGATCACGATGACCTTTACGCCCTTGACCTCGCCGGGGATCGTTATGTTTTCCGCGCCGCCCGAGTGCCATGATGACACCGATAAGCCCGTATAAAAGACGGTATCGTCGTATGGGTCCTGATATGTGCCCTTATCGCTGAAGACCAGCCTGTTTTCATAGTCCGCCGCTAATACGTTAGAGCGCAGCGTCACATTCGGAAGCCCTGTAAAAGGCCCCGCGCCGATATGGTCGTAAAAATCCGTTTCAGTGCCCGAAAAGAAGACCTCCGAGATCGCGGTTTCCGAAAACGCGCCGATGCCGACGCCCGTGACTCCCGCTTTGATAAAAACGGCTTTCAGCTTTGAACACTGAAGAAATAAGGACGTGGGGATATTTGCGGTACGCGGGAGCTCGATATAGACCAGACCTGTATTAAAGAAAATAGAGCTGCCCAGGGTTTTCATGTCCGTATCGTCCTCAAAAATCACCCGTTCCAGCGCGGTGCAGCCCGAAAACGCATCCGCCCCGATCTCCTTTACCGATGCCGGGATCGTGACCCTTTTGATGCTTAAGTTGTCCTTGAAGGCCTCGTCGGCGATCTTTACGACAGGCTTATCCTTGTACTGCGAGGGGATTGCCACCTCTGTTTCTGAATAGTTCCCGCCCGCGTACGACAGCATGTATCCGCCGCCGAACTCCTCGTAGTGCAGGATCTTTTCCTGCGCTCCGTTATAGATCGCTATGCCGGCCAGCGTGCCCGCGGCGGCCAAAACCGCCGCGCAGGCTGTTATCAGCGCCGCCTTTAAAAATTTTTTGCGCTTCGCCTTGTTCTTTTCGCGGCTTTCGGCGCGCTTTTTCTCCGCCTCTTCTTTCTGTTTCAGCTTGTCGTTGACAAAGCCGGTATGGCAGTAAGGGCATTCGTTCTCCGAACGCGTCTCGTCGAACTCAATCTTGGCGCCGCAATTCGGGCATCTGATATGTTTTTCACGCATAGATTTTCTCCCTTATAATACTAATCCGCGTATTAATATACTAAAACGTCGAAGTCATTTTGGCCTGAAATCCCCGTAAACGCTTATCAATAGGCGCTGCGATTGCCTGCGGTTTTGCGGAAATTTACCTCTGCGGCCGATCCTGCCGCCCCGCTTTCATTTTTTTATTGTCCAGCCTTCCGGCAGGCCGCTGTTGTCATCGTTTTGTGCAGGCGCTTGGGCATTTTGTTTCGCTGGATCCGTAAAATCGCCGCGGTCAATTGCAAGTATCATAAATAAGTTTTTGAGCATATAATCAGCGGTCTCAAGGCAGTGGTCGACAAACTTGACCTTTTTTGTATACCTTAAGCCGTCATCCTTTTCCAGCGTAAAGACTATGTCGCCGTAATAGGTCTGCTCGCGGTGTGTGGTGACGATATTGCCCGACCGCGTCCGGCCGGTGATGCGCCAATACCGCTCTCCGTAGAAACTGACTATTTTATCGGAAAGCAGCTCCCTTTTCCCGTTATAGTGTATCAAGACGACAAAACCGTTTTCAACGATGATCGTGGGCTCTTTACTCCTATTATTAAGGATTTTCGGCCGAGATAAAAAGCCTATCGAGCCCAGGCCCAGCGCGGTGAGAATCAAAAAAAGACATATTCCCCACATTTCAAGGAACATTTCAGAGTCCAGAATCAGCATCAAAACGACAACCAGCAGCAGCACCCCGCCGCCCGCGCCGCCCATCAAAACATAGTCCCACGGCTTTTCAACAAAGGCTCGCTTGCCGATCACCCAAGCTTTGCCGGCAGAAGCTCCGTTTTCTCCAGACATATACAATACCCCCTGTTTATGTTAATAGTATATCACTTTTTCATATATCAGTCAATATGCCAGCCCCCAAAAACCGGCGCGGAAAATAGTCGCCGGAAACGAACAGAATATTTTGAAAAAGAATCTCCGGGGTGGGGTATGGGTGTAAAGGATTTGTTTTTTTATATTTTTGTGGTAAAATTACCCATATGAAAGCGGCGCGGTTCAAAGAAAAATATGGTCCGTACGCCCTGGTCGCGGGGGGTTCGGACGGTTTGGGCTTTGCTTTTGCCGAGGCGGCGGCGCGGCGGGGACTAAACCTGATCTTGATCGCGCGCCGGAAGGAGCGGCTGGAAGCGGCGGCGGCCCGGCTTAAAGAAATATACAAGATCGATGTGATTTCTATTACGGCTGATATGGCGGATTTTGGCTGTGTAAAGAAATCGATCGACGCCCTGGATGTGCAAATAGGTCTGCTTATCTATAACGCCGCGTTTGCCCCGATAGGTTTGTTTGAAAATACCAGCGGGGAGGATCTGGCTCTTGCCGCGGCGGTGAACGTAAACACGCCGCTGCTGCTTGCAAAGCATTTATCCGCGGCTATGATACGGAACGGGCGGGGAGGCATCGTGCTGATGTCTTCACTTGCCGGCACGCAGGGCAGCCCGAAGCTTGCGGCCTACGCGGCGACCAAATCTTTCAACGCTGTTTTGGCCGAGGGCCTTTGGGCGGAGCTTAAGCCGCGCGGCGTCGACGTGCTGGGCTGCTGCGCCGGCGCGGTACTTACGCCCGGCTATCAAAAAGCGGAAAAAATCAAACGCGCGCCCGGAACGATGCAGGCGGCAAAGGTGGCCGAAATAACCCTGGACGCTTTGGGAAGAGGCCCGATAATAGTCCCCGGCGCGGTGAACAAGATCGGGCGTTTTGCGCTTATGCGGCTGCTTAGCCGAAGAGCCGCGGTCAATATAATGTCGAAGAACACCGGAGGTTTGTCATGAAATGGTTTTTAGGCCTGATTACCCCCCTGGTAATATATATCGTTATCACGCTTTTACACGTCCTTATCCCGGTCAAAAAAACTAACGGGTATGTGAAAGACGACGCCGCCGGAGGAACACTAAAGTACAGGATCAACGGGAAGATAGTCCTTCCGGCAAGTATCCTTATCTGGTTCCTGCTGGGATATTTTAAGGTCGTCCCGTACGAATGGCTGTATGAGACAAGGTGGTACGGCCTTATCGGCGCGGCCGCTTTGGGGCTGATATATTCTTTCTACATGGTTTGCAAGCACCCGTCGACCGGTAAGCCGTTTATAGCGGATCTGTGGTTCGGCAGGGTAAAAAACCCGCAAACAAAAAGCGGGCGGATAGACGCGAAGGTATGGCTTTATTTAATCGGCGCGGTCATGCTGCAATTGAACGTACTTTCTTTCGCCGCATACCATATCATAAGCGCAGGGGAGATAAACTACGGCTTTCTTCTGGGCTGCGGGATGCTGACCTGGTTTTGCTTTGAATACCTGATATTCGAAAAGATCCATTTATGGACGTATGATTTCATCGCCGAGCGCGTCGGATTCAAACTGGGCTTCGGCTGCCTTGCGTTCTATCCTTATTTTTACAGCGTATCGCTCTGGTTTACCGCGCATCTTCCCGATCCAGGCCATCCGGTATGGGTCACGGTACTCTTCGGCATATTATTCCTGTGCGGCTGGACGCTTACGCGCGGCGCGAATCTGCAAAAGTATTTCTTTAAAACCGCGCCCGGCAAAAAATTCCTTTGGATCAAGCCCGAAACCCTGAGCGACGGCAACCGCAGCCTGCTGGTAAGCGGCTATTGGGGCCTGAGCCGCCATATAAACTATCTGGGCGAGATAATACAGTCCCTGGCCGTCGCATTGGCCGCCGGCTGCTTTTGGGTTTGGCCGGTCTATTTATATCCGGCTTACTACATCGCACTCATGTTCACACGGCAGGCCGACGACGATAAGATCTGCAGGGAAAAGTACGGGGCGCTTTGGGAGCAATATACGGATAAGGTCAAATATAGGATCATTCCCTTTATATATTAATGTCTTGCATTTTTCTGTAAGCAGGCGTAATATAAGAAGATATCGTCGCCGATCGCTTTTTTGCCAAAATCTTTTTAAAAACCTCAATAAAACGTTTGACTTAAGATATGGACTTGTTATATTATATGAAAGCTGCCCTTGTAAGAGGGCGGGCTGTCTTTGTGCCGGTGCGCCCAGGATACGGGCGCTTTAAAACGGACTTGCAGGGAACGCGCGGCACAGTATATCGGTCAATAACGCATAAAAGAGCGATATTGACAAAAAGAAACTATTAATTCCAACAAGAGCAATTCCCGCCCGTAGGAAAACCGCGCTTTTCCGGAGGGCGTCATTAATGCGACAAAAATTATCTCCGATAATTTTTTGGTCGCGCGGGGGTTGCTCAAGGGGGGCGTAGGAGCGCCGCCCGGAAAGGGCAGAGCGAGTTAGCCCCCCTTGAAAAGGAGTACTATGGCAACACAGAAAATCAGGATCAAATTAAAGGCATTCGACCACGACCTTATCGACCAGTCCGCAAAGCGGATCATCGAGGCGGCCGAGAGGACGGGCAGCCAGGTTTCGGGGCCTATTCCGCTCCCTACCGAAAGAGAGATCGTAACGATACTTCGTTCGCCCCATAAATATAAGGATGCGCGCGAGCAGTTCGAAACCAGGACGCACAAACGTCTTATTGATATTTACAGCCCTTCGGTGAAGACCGTCGAAAGCCTTATGAAGCTTGACTTGCCGGCCGGGATCGATATCAAGATAAAGCTTTAATCGGGGCATAGGAGAAACAGGACAATGAAAGAGATTATCGGCAGAAAGCTTGGTATGACTCAAATCTTTACCGAAAAGGGTATCATGATACCCGTTACGGTAATCGAGGCGGGCCCGTGCACGATTCTGCAAAAGAAAACAGCGGAAAAGGACGGCTATGAGGCCGTTGTGACCGCTTTCGGGGACACACGCGAAAAGCTTTTGAACAAGCCCGAACTCGGCGCGCTCAAAAAGGCTAACTGCGCTCCCAAGGCATATATCAAGGAACTTCATGTTGCGGATCTGTCCGCTGCCGAGGTAGGCAAGGACATTACCTGCGACATATTTGCGGCAGGCGATATGGTAGACGTCAGCGGCGTGACCCGCGGCCGCGGCTTTACGGGCGTAATACAGCGCTG
Organism: Eubacteriales bacterium; assembly: GCA_031553565.1. Classification (GTDB taxonomy): domain Bacteria; phylum Bacillota; class Clostridia; order Christensenellales; family DUVY01; genus JAVBLK01. The sequence goes on along the minus strand of JAVBLK010000042.1, from coordinate 41,539 downwards.
GAACCAGCACCGCTTAAAGATGACCCACGGTACCGGCCCCACACACAGGGAAGTCGGCTCGATGGGCGCAAACAGCACTCCCAGCCGCGTCCTGCCGGGCAAGCATATGCCGGGCCAGTACGGGCATGAAAATATAACGATACAGAATTTAGAGGTCGTAAAGGTTGACAAGGCCCGCAACGTGCTGCTTATTAAGGGCGGCGTGCCGGGGCCTAAGGGCAGCCTTTTGCGCGTTAAGACCTCGGTAAAGGCGGGCAAGTAATATGGCATCTGTAAAAGTATTTAAACAGACCGGGGAAGCTGCCGGCACTATGAAACTGGACGACGCCGTTTTCGGCGCGGAATACAACGAGGCGCTGATACACAGCGTTATCGTGGCGCAGCAGAACAACAAGCGCCAGGGGACAATGAGCGCATTGACCCGCGCGGAAGTTCGCGGCGGCGGTATCAAGCCGTGGCGCCAAAAGGGCACCGGCCGCGCAAGGCAGGGGTCCAGCCGGTCGCCGCAATGGACGGGCGGCGGCGTGGTTTTCGCAAAGAAACCGCGTGATTTCTCGCAAAAAGTCAACAAAGCCGCAAAGAGGCTGGCAATCAAGAGCGTGCTTTCCCAAAAGGTGGCTGCAAACGAGTTTATAGTGCTGGAAGATCTGAAGATCACCGCGCCTAAGACAAAGGAAATCGCTGCCGTAATAAGCAACCTGAAGCTGGAAAAGACCGTTCTCTTGGTGCTGCCGGAATATAATGCCGAGATCTATCGCGCGGCCAAGAATATACCTAACGTAACGACGACCTTCGCCGACCTTATCAACGTATACGACCTTGTGGCGATAAAGGACTGCCTGATCTTAAAATCGGCGGTCAAGAAGATTGAGGAGGCCTATAATGACAGCATATGATATCATCAAGAAGCCGCTGCTGACAGAGAAAGCGTACAAGGACTTTGCGGCCAAGAGATATGTTTTCGCGGTGGACTCCCGCGCGGGCAAGATACAAATAAAGGCCGCTATCGAGCAGATCTTTAAGGTAAAGGTCGAAAGGGTGAACACGGTCAACGTCCGCGGCAAGCTTAAGACGCAGGGAAGGACGCAGGGCTACACCTCGAAATTCAAGAAAGCGATCGTACAGCTCACCAAGGAAAGCCCCGCTATCAAGGAATTCGAAGGGCTTTCATAAAAAAATGCCTGTTGTTGCGTTAACACGCAAAAAGAAAGCGGCAGGATGTGACACATCAGAACAATAAATACTTATCATATTTTTCTTTGCGGTTGGGCGGTTTCTTTTGACGGGCTTTTACGGACTGCCGCCTGAAAGAAAAAGCCCAGGAGATTATTATGGCACTGAAAAGATATAAACCGATGACGCCGGGAACCAGATTCAAGACGGTCTCTTCATTCGATGAGATCACGACTGATAAACCTGAAAAATCGCTGCTTGAGACCAAGAACCGCAGCGGCGGCAGGAACAACCTGGGCAGGCTGACCGTTCGCCACATCGGCGGCGGTGACAGGGTCAAGTACCGTGTTATCGACTTCAAGCGCAATAAAGACAATATCCCCGCGAAAGTGGCGACGATCGAGTACGACCCGAACCGCACCGCGTATATAGCGTTGCTCCATTATGCGGACGGCGAAAAGAGATATATCCTCCAGCCGGTAGGCCTCAGTGTCGGCGACACGGTCATGAGCGGCGAAAAGGCGGATATCAAGGCGGGGAACTGCCTGCCGATAACACACATACCGCTCGGCACGATGGTCCATAATATCGAGATGCAGCCTAATAAAGGCGCGCAGATGGCAAGGACCGCGGGCGCAGCCGCGCAGCTGATGGCAAAAGAAGGCAATTACGCGACGTTCCGCCTTCCCAGCGGCGAAATGAGGATGGTTCCGGTGGCTTGCCGCGCAACGGTCGGCCAGGTGGGCAACCTCGATCATGAAATCGTATCACTGGGCAAGGCCGGCAGAAAGCGTCATATGGGCATAAGGCCGACAGTCCGCGGCTCGGTCATGAACCCCTGCGATCACCCGCACGGCGGCGGCGAGGGCAAATCCCCCGCGGGCAGGCCGGGACCGGTTTCTCCCTGGGGACAGCCGACCAGAGGATACAAGACCAGAAAGAAGAAGAACAACTCCGACCGCTTTATTGTTAAGAGAATTAACTAGGAGCACGGCGGTTTAAGCGCTTAAGCAGAATCAATAAGACAGAAAACAAAATTCTGGCAAATATAAATACAAACAACCAAATCCTATTTTTCTTTTCCCCTCGCCGGTTTCTTTCGATGAGCAAACCTGACCGGCAGTCTTAAAGAAAAAGGCGAAGGAGCTATATGAGTAGAAGTGTTAAGAAAGGCCCTTACGTTGCCGATCACCTTATGAAAAAGGTGCAGGCCATGAACGCGGCGGGGCAGAAGAAAGTTGTAAAGACATGGTCGCGCGCGTCCACGATATTCCCCGATTTTGTCGGGCATACGATCGCGGTGCACGACGGCAAAAAGCATGTTCCGGTATATTGTACGGAAGACATGGTCGGCTGCAAGCTGGGTGAATTCGCGCCCACACGCACCTTCAAGGGTCACTCCGGCAACAAGAAAACCGAGTCGAAATAGGAAGGTAGACGATAATGGCAAAGAGAATGACAGAAAAAGCCGAAAGGCGGAAATTGACGCGGGACAACCGTCCGAAAGCGCACGTCCGCCATGTGCGTATGTCGCCTACTAAGGCAAGACTTGTGCTGGACGTTATCCGCGGAATGGAATACGTCAAGGCCGCCGCCGTTCTGGAGAATATCCCGAACGCTGCCGCACCTATTGTTAAGAAGCTTATCGACAGCGCCGCCGCTAACGCCGAGGTCAAGAATTACGCCAAGAACGAATTGCTTGTTCTGGAAGCGTACGCCAACGCCGGTCCTACCTTAAAGAGGATGCTGCCGCGCGCTAAAGGCAGTTCTTCGCCTATTTTAAAGCGCACCTGCCACATCAGCGTCGTACTCGGAACGGCGGACGAAAGGAGAGTATAGGATTTATGGGACAGAAGGTTAATCCGCACGGGTTACGGGTAGGCGTAATAAACGGCTGGGATACACAATGGTACGCAGGAAAAAAGGATTTCGGCAAATTCCTCTATGAGGACGACCGCATCCGCAAGTTCCTGAAGAAGAAGTATTATGCCCACGCGGTCAGCAAGATCATGATCGAACGCGCTGCCGACAAGATCATCATCAATATCTATACCGGCCGTCCCGGGATGCTGATCGGCGTCAAGGGCGCAGGTATCGAGGTCATAAAGAAGGAAGTCGCGGCAATCGCAACGGGCAAGCAGATAAGCGTCAACATCCACGAAGTCAAGCGCATCGACCTTGACTCGGTGCTGGTCGCCGAAAGCGTGGCGGCGCAGCTGGAAAAGCGCGCATCTTTCAGAAGGACTATGAAACAGGCGATGACCCGTACTATGAGGGCGGGCGCAAAGGGCATCAAGATCATGGTCGCAGGACGCCTTGACGGCGCGGAGATCGCAAGGTGCGAGCATTATCACGAGGGCTCCATACCGCTTCAGACCTTAAGGGCGGACATCGATTTCGGTATTGCTACGGCTCATACGGCTTTCGGCACTATCGGCGTAAAAGTCTGGATCTATAAGGGCGAGGTCATCGGCGCCAAGGCTGCGGCCGACAAGTCCGCGGCAAACTTTTCGCCTGTAAACGCAGGTGAAGGAGGGCAAGCATAATATGTTGATTCCTAAAAGGGTAAAAAGACGTAAGCAGCAGCGCGGCAGAATGAAGGGACGCGCGCATAAGGGCAATGTTATCGCTTACGGTGAATACGCGCTTGTTGCGACAGAATGCGGCTGGGTCAGATCCAACGAGATCGAGGCCGCCCGCGTCGCTATGACAAGGTATATAAAGAGGGGCGGACAGGTATGGATCAATATCTTCCCGCATAAGCCCGTAACCAAGAAACCTGCCGAGACCCGCATGGGCAGCGGCAAGGGCTCTCCTGAATATTGGGTGGCAGTCATCAAGCCCGACCGCGTCATGTTTGAAATGGCCGGGATCCCGGAGGAGCAGGCGAAAGAAGCGCTGCGCCTTGCGGGGCATAAACTGTCGGTAACTACCAGGTTTGTGAAGAAATCCGATATGGTAAAAGCAGAGGAGGAGGCGAAAGTATGAAAGCTGATAAAGTCCACGAAATGACCACTGAAGAGCTTAATGTAAAGCTTGCCTCGCTCAAGAAAGAATTATTCAACCTGCGCTTTTCGCACGCGACCAACAATCTGAGCAATCCGATGGTTCTGGTAACATGCAGACGCGACATTGCAAGGGTCATGACAGTTTTGCGCCAGCGCGAACTGAAGGCTCAGGCAGCGGGAGTTAAGAAATAATGAGTGAAGAATTGATGAAAGAGAAAGAGCCGGCAAACGAGGTCAAGGCTGTCGTAAACGAGACGCCCGCCGAGAACGCGATCGTCCGTAACGACAGAAAAATGCGCATCGGCATCGTCGTCAGCGCGAAGATGGACAAGACTATCGTTGTCGCAGTCAAGAGCCGTGCAAAGCATCCGCTCTACAAAAAGACCGTCAACCAAACGACCAAGTTCAAGGCGCACGACGAAAAGAACGAGTGCGGCGCAGGGGATACGGTCGAGATCGCCGAGACGAGGCACATCAGCAAGGACAAGTATTTCCGGCTGGTGCGCATCATCGAAAAGGCGAAATAAGGCGTTCACCTTTTTCTTTGGGGCCGCCCGTCAGGGAAGGCTCGTCAAAAGAAACCGGTGAGGCGGAAAAGAAAAGATAATTTGTTGCAGATTATCCGCCTTTTAAAAGAAGCATTTCTTTTATGGCGTAAAATAAAGTAAGGACAAATAATTATGGTACAACCACAATCATATTTAAAGGTCGCCGATAATACGGGCGCCAAAGAAATAATGTGTATACGCGTCCTGGGCGGGTCATTCCGTTACAGCGGCAATATCGGCGACGTCATCGTGGCGAGCGTCAAGTCTGCCGCTCCCGGCGGCGTCGTCAAAAAAGGCGACGTGATCAAGGCCGTAATCGTCAGGACGCATAAAGGCATCATCCGCAAAGACGGCAGCTTTATCAAGTTTGACGACAATGCGGCGGTAATTATCGATAAAGAAGGACAGCCGCGCGGCACCCGCATATTCGGGCCGGTCGCAAGGGAGCTTAGGGAAAAGAATTACCTGAAGATCACCAGCCTGGCACCCGAAGTTTTATAGGCTTTTTTCTTTCAGGCGGCCGGACAGGCTGCCGGTCAAAAGAAAACCGCCTAACTGAAAAAGAAAATAAGGATAGAATTTTGTTTTTCAGGAAAGGACCCGTCCCAAACCGCTGCCACCGCATCTTTGCCGTCTTACGAAAACCAAGCTAGGCAGAGATAAAAGGCAGATAATAGATAAACTATCAAACAAAAAGAAATAATTCCTATTTTCTTTTCCGGCCGCGGTTTCTTCAGGCGGGCAAACAAGACGGGCTGACCTAAAGAAAAAGCGGTAAAATTGTTAGGAGCAATATAGAAAATGAGCAAGACATTACACGTAAAGAAAGGCGATACAGTTAAGATTATTGCCGGCAATGAAAAGCCCAGAAAGGTCAAGGGCGAGAGGATCGTCAAGACCGGCAAGGTCACGTCTGTTGACGTAGACAGCAGCACGGTCGTTGTCGAGAACGCCAACCTGGGTATCAAGCATAAGAAGGCCAAGAACGCGCAAAGCCAGGGCGGCAGACTGACGCTGGCTATGCCTATCCACAGCAGCAACGTCATGGTAATATGCCCGGATTGCAATACGGCAACGCGTATAAATTATAAGATCACCGAGGAAGAGGGCAAGAAGATAAAGGTGCGCGTGTGCAAGAAGTGCGGCGCGGTCCTCGACACCAAGGTCGAGAGCGTCAAGGCCAAGAAAGAGAAGAAAGAGAAAGACAAGGCCTTAAAGAAAGAGAAGAAAGAGAAAGACAAGAAAGAAAAGGCCGAAAAGACCGAGAAGGCTGAAAAGAAAGCCGAAGAAAAGGCCAAGAAAGAAAAAAAGACCGATAAGCCCGCGGAATAATTATCCCGGCGCTATATCGAAAATAAATAGAAAAAGGTAAGCGAAGAAATAGAAGCAAGAATTTGTTTCTTTGCGGCCGGGTGGTTTCTTTTGACGGGCGCACTTTACGGGCAGGCTTAAAGAAAGAACCCGAAGGAGAATTTTTATGGCAAGCATTGATCAGGTTGATAAAGCAGCTTCAACCGACAACCAAAAGCCTACCTGCGCAGAACTCTTGAACGGAGAAAAGGCGCAGAAAGTCAACGAGAACTATGAAAAATGCAAAACGGCATTCGATGCGGCGGCCGCTGCGATTAAGAAAGCCGAGGGCGACGTTTTAAAGAACGACGAAAAGATAGAGAAAGCCAGGGAAAAGCTGGCCAAGGCCGAGAAGGGCGAAAAAGCTGACAAGGCAAAGGCCGACCTTGACAAACTGAACGAAAAGAAGCCGGAGCTTGCCGAAAAGATAGTTAAGGCAAAGAAGAAAGAGGCCGCGGCGTTCGAAAAGTTTGCGAAAGCGGTCATAGCGCAAAAGAAGCTCCGTAAAAAGGCTCTTAATGCGGCAAGGCGCGAAAAACGCGACCTGCTGGCTGAAAACAACGAAAAAGCGGCGGCAAAGAAAGAGACAGAGATAGAGCAGGTCTCCGCGATTTACAAGGAAAAGACTGCCGAGATGAAGAAGTACGGCATTGTCGAACCCGAAAAGAAAAAGCGCGCGGGCAATCCGAACGCATTTAAGAAAGCGGGCGCGGCAGGCGCGGACGACGAAATCGACGACGATGATGACGACGAGGATGAAGAAGACGACATGGATGAAGAAGTAAAGGCTGCGCCGAAGAAGGCCGCGGTAAAGAAAGAAGCGAAGGTTTCCGAAGAGGTTGCCGCCGTAAAGGCCGCGGCAAAGAAAGCCGAGCCCAAGAAAGAAGAAAAGAAAGCCGCAGAACCGAAGGCAGAGGTCAAAAAAGCCGAGCCTAAGGCCGGGCCCAAGAAGGAAGAACCGAAGGCTGCGGCCGCGCCGAAAGCGGAAATAAAGAAAGAAGAGCCGAAGGCAGAGGTCAAGAAGGAAGAGCCTAAAACAGCGGCCGCACCGAAAGCGGAAGTTAAAAAAGAAGAGCCGAAGGCGGAAGTAAAGAAGGAAGCGGCGCCCGCGCCCGCGGCAAAGCCGGCTCCCGCAGCCGCGCCGCAAGGCAAGAAAAAGGAAGCGGCGTATGCTGCAAAGCGCACTGAAAAGAGCAGGCTGCGCGAATATTACAAGAAAACGGTTGTGCCGCAGCTGATGAAAGAGTTTTCTTTCAAGAATATTAACGAGGTCCCGCGTCTTGAGAAAATAACGCTCAATATGCGCCTCGGCGATATAAAAGATAACAGCAAGAGCGTGAACTCCGCTATTGACGAGCTTAAGACTATCAGCGGACAAAAGCCGGTCCAGACCAAGGCACGTAAATCACTGGCTAACTGGAAGATCAGGGAAGGCATGGTCATCGGCGCCAAGGTAACCTTGCGCGGCGATATGATGTACGACTTTTATGACAAGCTGGTCAGCATCGCGCTGCCGCGCGTCCGCGACTTCAGGGGCGTTTCCCCGAAGGCGTTCGACGGCAGGGGCAATTACGCGACAGGCATCAAGGAACAGCTTATTTTCCCCGAAATCAGCTATGAGCAGGTCGAAAAGGTCCGCGGGTTCGATATTTGTATCGTTACCAGCGCAAACAACGACGAGCATGCGAAGTCCTTGCTGAAACTGATGGGGATGCCTTTCAAAGCAAACTAGGCGCTGCCCGCACGGGCGGTATATATAACTAAACGAGCAACAATACCTAAATTTCTTTTCCGGACGCGGTTTTTTACGGGCAGACAGGGAAGGGCAGCTTAAAAGAAAAGCGATAAAAGAAAAGAACGGGAGAAAGAAAATATGGCAAAAACATCGATGAAAATCAAGCAGCAGCGGCCGGCGAAGTTCAGTACGAGGGCGTATACCCGCTGCTCGATCTGCGGACGTCCGCATGCGGTACTCCGTAAATACGGCGTGTGCAGGATATGCTTTCGCGAGCTGGCGTACAAGGGCCAGATCCCCGGCGTAATGAAGGCAAGCTGGTAAAGACTTCGCTTTTTCTTTATGGCGGCGCCCGTAAAGGCGCGTCAAAGGGAACCGGCTGGGAAAAAGAAAATATGGCTGAGATCCGATCGTTCTCTTTTGTCGGCATGATCAAAGAGAAAAAGGGTTTACAGCTTTAAGCTTTGATAATATAAGAGGTAGATAAACTATGGTAGTTACAGATCCTATCGCGGATTTACTGACAAGAATAAGGAACGGCCTTACGGCGCGTCACGACAGCGTAATCGTACCGCTCTCGAAAGAGAAGAAGACGATCGCTGACATCCTGGTCGAGGAAGGCTATATCAAGAGCGCCGACCTTGCGGACGATGACGGGCATCCGGTCATAAACATTGTCTTTAAGCATGCGCCGAAAGGTCAGAAGATCGTCACGGACTTAAAGCGTATATCGAAGCCCGGGTTAAGGGTCTATTGCAGCGCGGACGAGATACCGAAGGTCTTGAACGGACTTGGGATCGCGATCATATCGACCAACAAAGGCATTATGACAGACAAGAACGCAAGAAAGCTGAACGTAGGCGGCGAAGTTCTGGCGTACGTTTGGTAAAAACCACCGGCGGGGACGGCTTATACAGCGCCGGCCCGTGCGGATATATCAGCAATATGCGGACGTCCCCGTTAGTGCAGCGGGGAGACCGCAAAAGCAGCACCACAGGAGATAGATTATGTCACGAATAGGTAAAAAACCGATAGCCCTTCCGGCGGGAGTCACTGTCAACATTGACGGACAGAAGGTTACTGTCAAGGGGTCTTTGGGCGAATTGAGCCTTACGATAGATACGCCGGCCGTTACGGTCAAGCAGGAAGGCGCCGCTTTGGTCCTTCACAGGGCGAACGAGATCAAAGAGGTCAAGGCGAAACACGGCTTGTACCGCGCGCTGCTCGCCAATTTCGTAAACGGGGTAAAGTCGGGCTTTGATAAATATCTTGTTGTAAAGGGCGTAGGTTATAAGAGCGCGGTAGCGGGCGACAAGCTGACAATGAATATCGGCTATTCTCATCCCGTAGAGGTCGTCGCGCCTAAGGGCATCAAGCTGAGTGTAGTTGCGCCCGCCGAGCTGCCCGCAGGACTTAAGATCGACTCCGGTAAGGAGCACGTGATAAAGGTTTCAGGCATCGACCGCGAGCTTGTCGGCCATGTAGCGGCAAAGATAAAGGCCGCAAAGCCGGTGGAACCCTATCACGGCTACGGCATACATTATTCGACCGAGGCCGTCGTCATCAAGGAAGGCAAGACAGCCGGCAAGTAAAATTATCGACTTTTTCTTTAAGGCGGCCGGTCAAGTTTGTCCGTCAAAAGAAACCGTCGAGAGGAAAAGAAAAAGCAGTTTTAAATACTTCTGCGGCTTGTTAACTGCTTTTACCTATAATGGCACACTACAATATCTTATGCGCCTAAAACAGGCCGCGTAAGGATACAAGGAATAAGTTATGATAGCTAAAATCGACAAAAACAGCGAAAGGGTCGCAAGACACAAGAGGATCCGGTTCGGCCTTAAGGGCACGCCGGAAGTACCCAGGCTTGACGTTTACCGCAGCACCGCGCATATTTACGCGCAGGTGATAGACGATGTGGCGGGCAATACGCTTGTCGCGGCGTCCACCATGGAAAAGGCTGTTGCGGCTAAGGTCAAGGGCAAAACCAAGAAAGAGGCTGCGCGCATCGTGGGCGAGGCTGTTGCAAAGAAAGCTACCGCAAAGGGTATATCCGTTGTCGTATTCGACAGGGGCGGGTATCTTTATACAGGCAGGGTAAAAGAACTGGCCGACGGCGCAAGAGCCGGCGGACTCAAGTTTTAGGAAGGGAGGACCTTAGAGGAAAACATGGCAAGACGTGAAGACTTTAAGAGGAATAACGAGGAAAAGGACGAGTTAAAGCGCAAGCTGGTCGCCGTCAACAGGGTCACCAAGGTCGTTAAGGGCGGCAGAAATATGCGTTTCTCCGCGCTTGTCGTCGTAGGCGACGAGAAGGGCAGTGTGGGCGTCGGCACCGGTAAGGCGGCTGAGGTTCCCGAGGCGATCGAGAAGGCCGTGCAGACTGCCAGAAAGCATATGGTCAAGATCGCGCTTTCCGGCACGACGATACCGCACGAGGTCACCGGCGTTTTCGGCAAGGGCAACGTCCTGATGCGTCCTGCCGTCGAGGGTACCGGCGTTATCGCGGGCGGCAGTGTCCGCGCGGTCGTCGAGCTTTGCGGTATCAAGGATATCGTAACTAAGTCCTTCGGCAGCAGCAACCCGGCCAACTGCGTAAAAGCGGTCATGGAAGGCCTAAAATCCCTGCGCACGCCTGACCAGGTGGCAAAACTGCGCGGCAAGGCTGTAGAAGAGATCTAAAGCTTTCGCCTTTTTCTTTTTGGGAGCCGTCAAAAGCCCGTAAAAAGAAACCGGCGAGGGAAAAAAAGTTGATATTTAGGCGCAGACTAAAAGTTATATTTTCGATTTAGATTATTATAGCGGATATTAGTTCAGCGCGGAATATATAAAGACAAGCGCCGGCGCTTTGGGATCGGTAAAAACAGATCGACGGGCGCGGCACAGGAGTAAACAGTATGGCTAAGACAGAAAAAACGGCTGATGCAGCCGGTAAGATGATAAAAATAACGCTTATACACGGCACAAACGGCTGCGTGGCAAAGCAAAAAGCCACCGTACAGGCGATGGGGCTTAAGAAAATAGGCTCGTTCCGGGTTGTCAAGGACAACGAGGCGATGCGCGGAATGATCGCGGTCATACCGCATCTCGTTTCCGTTGAAGAAGTAAAGGCATAAGTCGGCGGGAGTTTCCAAGGCGTATCCGCCTGCGGGAAACGCAGCAAGACCCGGCTATTATCACCTTATAAGAGTGGCGAAGCCACACATAGGAGATTGTGAATATGAAGATACATGATATAAGCCCTGCTCCGGCATCAAGGCAATCCAAAAAGCGTTTAGGGCGCGGCACAGGCTCCGGCCTTGGCAAGACGGCCGGCAAAGGACATAAAGGACAATGGTCAAGAAGCGGCGGCGGCGTCCGTCCCGGATTTGAAGGCGGCCAGATGCCGCTTGCAAGGCGCTTGCCCAAAGTCGGCTTTACCAACAACTTCAGGAAAGAATATTCCATTATCAACATTGGCGACTTGGAAAGGTTTGACGCGGGTACAGTGATAACTGCCGAGCTTTTACTTGAAACAGGCGTTATCAGAAAGCTGGAGGAATACGGGCTTAAAATTTTGGGCGACGGCAAGCTTACCAAGGCGTTTACCGTAAAAGCGGCAAAATTTACCCAAACCGCACAGGAGCAGATAGTGAAGTGCGGCGGTACGGCTGAGGTAGTGTAAATGTTTAAAAATCTTGTAAACGCGTTTAAAACTAAAGACGTACGCAATAAGATCCTTATTACGATAGGGATCCTGTTGCTTTACCGCCTGGGCTGCTGGCTGCCGCTTCCGGGGCTTTCCCCGCAAAGCTTCAGCGACTCGTTTTCAGGCAGCGACAGCTTCCTGTCGCTTATATCCGCCATATCGGGCAACGCTTTACAAAACGGCGCGTTCTTTGCATTAGGCATCTCGCCCTACATCAACGCGTCGATCATTATGCAGCTTTTGACTATCGCTATCCCGCCGCTTGAAAGGCTGAGTAAGCAGGGCGACGACGGCAGGAAAAAGATAGCGCAATTAACAAGATACGTCACGCTGGCGCTGGCGGTCGCACAGAGCGTCGGCATCATCATCAGTTGGGCGAACAGCACTCCTTCCGGCGACATCGAATCCCTTCCCGGACAGGTCGGCGCGATCGTCCCCGGCTTCCTGTTCGCACAGAACACGCCCGTATGGGTCTGCGGCATCGTTATCGGCGCGCTTATGCTGGCCGGCACGACGCTGGTCATGTGGCTGGGCGAGCGCATCACCGAGATCGGCGTGGGCAACGGCATCTCGTTACTTATATTTACCGGCATCATTTCGACGGCAGGGCAGAGCATACAGATGGCCGTCCAGAAAATATTCAGGTTCGGGACAGACAGGCAGGGCAACAGTTTCGGCGACATAGCGCATTATCCCGAAAATACAAGCAACGACGCCATGTGGCAGCTCATAGCTTTCTTTATACTTGTTATTGTCATATTCGTACTTATCGTCTTTATCGACCTTGCGGAGAGAAGGATACCGATACAGTACGCAAAACAAATAAAGGGCAGAAAGCAGTACGGCGGACAGAGCACGCATATCCCGATCAAGGTCAACGCAAACGGCGTTCTCCCGATCATATTCGCGACCGCGCTGATCTCCTTCCCGCAGCTGTTGTTCTCGATGTTCGTGAACGACGGCAATAAGGACAGCGGCAAGTGGTTTGTTAATTTCTACAACTGGTGGAGCGAGAACTTAGGCGCGGGCAGCTGGGCGTACGCGATAATAGTAGCTCTCCTGATATTCGGGTTCAGCTATTTCTATGCGCAGATACAATTCAATCCGGAGGAGGTCTCGCGCAATATCCAGCAGTACGGCGGCTTTATCCCGGGCATCAGGCCGGGCAAGCCGACCAGCGAATATCTGGGCAGGATATCGAAACGCCTGACATTCTTCGGCGCGGTCTTCCTTGCGTTTATCGCGCTTGTGCCGACTGTTATATTCAAGGCGGTATTCGGCACCGGCGAGCAGCAGCTTGTAAACGCCTTCTCCGCCACAGGAATGCTGATCGTCGTCTCGGTCGCGCTGGAGTTTGATAAGCAGCTTGAGTCTCTCTTGATGATGAAGCACTATAAAGGATTTTTAAAATAAGCCAGGCGGGCTCAGAGCGGAAGGACAAAAGGAAGCATAATGAACCTCATTTTACTCGGCGCGCCGGGGGCAGGAAAAGGCACTCAGGCGGCGCAGATAAGCGAAAAATACAAGCTGCCGCATATCTCGACGGGCGATATCTTCCGCAAGAATATCAAGGAAGGCACGCCGGTAGGCCTTAAGGCAAAGGCGTATATCGACAAAGGCGAGCTGGTGCCGGACGAGGTGACGGTCGAGATCGTTGCCGGACGGCTGAAAGAAACCGATTGCAAAAACGGCTATCTGCTGGACGGGTTCCCAAGGAACGTCAAGCAGGCCGAGGCCCTTGGCAGGATAACGAAGATAGACGCGGTAATTAACATTGACGTTGACTTGAAACTATTGTCGGCAAGGCTGACGGGCAGAAGGGTCTGCGGCAAGTGCGGCGAAAGCTATCACATCACGACGCTGAAGGGCGATAAATGCATAAAGTGCGGCGGCGGCCTGATCCACAGGGCGGACGACAGCGCGGAGACGGTAAATAACAGGCTGTCTGTGTACGAGAAGCAGACTGCGCCGCTTATCGAATACTACACAAAGAAAGGGATTTTGAAGACGGTTGACGGCACGAAAGCGATCGGCGAGGTCTTTAAAAGCATAGAAAAATTATTGGGCTGACATTGAATTTACACATCCTTTGACAACAGAACTTTCTTTTTGATACGGGCATATAACAGAGACGGGCTATAATAAAGGAAAGGAACAAAATAAATATGATTGTTGTAAAATCCGCAGCCGAAATCGGGCTTATGCGGCAGGCGGGCGCGCTTACGGGACAGGTTTTAAAGTATCTTGAAGGCCTTATACGGCCGGGGGTAACTACAAAGGAGCTTGACGACGCAGCGCGTGAATACCTTGCAAAAAATAACGCGGTGCCCAGTTTCTTGAACTACCGCGGTTATCCTGCCAGCGTATGTATCTCGGTTGACGACGTTGTGGTGCACGGCATACCGGGCGGGCTTGTACTTACGGACGGTATGATCGTCAGCATCGATGCGGGCGCATATATAAACGGCTTCCACGGCGACGCGGCAAGGACATTTCCGGTAGGGAAGGTCGCGGGCAACAAGGCCAGGCTGATTCAGGTGACTCGCGAATGTTTCTTTAAGGCCGCAGACATCATCAGGCCGGGCGTAAGGGTCGGCGACATCAGCGCGGCGGTGCAGGGATGGGCGGAAAAGCACGGCTACGGCGTCGTAAGGGCGCTTGAGGGCCACGGGATAGGACGCAGGCTGCATGAGGACCCGGGCGTACCGAACTTCGGCAGGCCGGGGACGGGGCCGAGGCTGAGCGCGGGAATGACGATAGCGGTCGAGCCGATGATCAATATGGGCAGCGGCGAGGTCAAATTTGACCGGGACGGATGGACGTGCAGGACGATTGACGGACAGCCGAGCGCGCATTATGAGAATACCGTGCTTGTAACGGAGGACGGCTGCGAAATTTTGACTATGTACGAATGACGGACAGCGGGTAAAACAGATGGTAGAGATTGATCCTTGCATCGGAATGGCGGCCATATCGAAACAGGGGCGCGATCACGGAACGGTTTATGTGATAATAAACTTGCCCGAAAAGGATTTCGCGCTTGTGTCGGACGGGAACCTGCGGCCGCTCGGTAAGCCGAAAAGGAAACGGATAAAGCACTTAAAGCTTACGGGCGTGATTTTGGCGGACATACAGGCGATGCTTTTGCAAACTGACAAAAAGAAGCTGTATGACACCGCGATCAAGAGGGCTTTGAAATTATTCATCGATAACGGCGCGGGGACGGAGAAAAAGTCCGGCTCTGCGAAAAAATAGCATAAAAAAAGGATTCTTTTTCAGCCGGGCTGTGTTTTGATCAGGCTTTCGCGGGCGGCTGACGTAAAAGAAAAATGTCCGTAAGGAGATACAGCTTTGCCAAAAGAAGATAACATTGAAGCCGAAGGAGTTGTGACCGAGGTCTTAAGGAACGCGAACTTTAAGGTGCGTTTAAGCAACGGGCATATCATAAACGCGACAATTTCGGGCAGGCTTCGTATGAACTATATCAAGATACTTGCGGGCGATACGGTAAAATTAGAGATGTCGCCGTATGACCTGACTAAGGGCCGCATAACCTGGCGCGGCAAGAGCTGAGGCCTGTTATGGCATATATACGGCGCGACCGGCTTGAAACTGAACCTTTCCTTCCTCCGCGTAATGCGATACAGCTCCGTCAGTAAAGAACCCGCTTTAAACCGCTGCCGCCGCATCTCTGCCATAACAGATGCTGTTGGGGTGAGACAAATCGGGCAGACTGGAAAGATTTGACCGAACGGAAATAAGGCATAGATCACAAAAGCTAACAAATACAGATAAATGGACAAGTGTACATATATACTGCTTGAACCGATAGGAGAACAAAATTATGAAAGTGAGACCGTCTGTAAAACCTATGTGCGATAAATGCAAGATCATCAGAAGGCACGGAAAGGTCATGGTAATTTGCAGCAAAGCGGCCAGCCATAAACAACGGCAGGGCTAAGTTATCGCCTTTTTCTTTTATGGATGCCCGTCAGGGTTGTCCGTCAAAAGAAACCGGCGAGGGGAAAAGAAAATAAGGATAACGGTTTCGATTAGGGATTGTTACACCTGAAAAACTTTTCTTGAAATGGAGATACGGCGGCTTACCCCGCATCCCTCCCGAATACATCGTCCGTAAGGCGCGGCAAATGACTTACGGCGTATAGATAAAAAACAATGATTTAAATTAAGGAGTACAAAACTGTGGCACGTATAGCCGGTGTGGATTTACCCAGAGAGAAGCGGACCGAAATCGGACTTACCTATATCTATGGAATAGGGAAGTCTACCGCTGCAAAAATATTAAAAGAGACGGGCGTCAATCCCGATACGCGCGTGAAGGATCTTACAGAAATCGACGTCAGCCGTTTGCGCGAATATATCGACAAGCATGTCGTCGTTGAGGGCGATCTGAAGCGCGATGTCCAGCTTTCCATAAAGAGACTTATGGAAATCGGATGCTATCGCGGGGTGCGCCACCGCAAGAATCTGCCCGTACGCGGACAGAGCAGCAAGCGCAACGCAAGGACCAGAAAGGGCAAGCGTCGCACTGTCGGCCGCACCAGCAAGCCCGCGCCCAGCAAGACATAAAGCCTTGCCGGGTGCATAATGTCGGGAGCGCAGCTTTTGCCGGATCATTGCCGGCGCGTTTTGGAAGGTTTGGCCGGATTGTTTTTTTATGAGCAGCATAAAACGCGACATGGATGTAATTTGGCGGAAAAACGGGATATAATTAGGAGTATATAAAATGGCTGAGAAAGAAAAAGCTGCCGCAGAGGAAACTGCGGTTAAAGAAAAAAAGGCCGTAAAGGCGGAAAAGCCTGAAGCTGCCGTGAAGGCAGATGCTGCCCCCAAGGCAGAAGCTGCCACCAAGGCGGAAAAGGCCCCCAAGGCTGAGAAGGCGCCTAAGGCGGAAGGCGATGCCAAGGCTGCGCCCAAGGCCGCAAGAGGCGCGCCCAAGAAAGGCGCGGGCAAGAAGCGCAAGACGATCAAGAACGTAGAAAGGGGTGCCGTCCATATTTTGAGCACCTTCAACAATACTCTGGTGACTATTACTGATACGCAGGGCAACGCTATTTCCGCGTGCAGCTCGGGCGCGCTGAAGTTCAAGGGCAGCAGAAAGGCTACGCCTTACGCGGCGCAGCTTGCGTCCGAAACAGCGGCGCGCGCGGCGGCCGATCAGGGGCTCAGGCATGTCGAAGTATATGTAAAGGGACCCGGCAACGGCAGGGAAGCGGCAGTCAGGGCTTTGAGTATCGCGGGGCTTAACGTCACGATGATACGCGACGTTTCGCCTATACCGCACAACGGGTGCCGCCCGCCGAAGCGCAGAAGGATCTAAAGGAACTTGCCTTTTTCTTTCTCCGCACGGCAATATTGAAAAGCGGCCATACGACACGTACGCAAGTACTCACAGCGGAAAAGAAAAAAAGGATAGAGAAGTGAAGGCTGTTTCAGTTTTATACTGAATTGAAAGAGCTTATTTTGGAGGAATATTTTTAATGGCTAAATATACCAGCGCCGACTGCCGTATGTGCAGAAGGGAAGGCGCGAAATTGTTTTTAAAGGGCGAGCGCTGCACCACCAAGAAGTGCGCGATCGAAAAACGCCCGACTCCGCCCGGACAGCACGGCGAGGGCAGGAAGAAGGTTTCCGAATACGGTATCCAGTTGCGCGAAAAGCAGAAGGCCAAGAGGCTTTACGGGCTTTTGGAGACGCAGTTCCGCGGATACTTTGACAAAGCGCGCACTATGAAGGGCAATACCGGAGAGCTGATGCTGTGCCTTTTGGAGCGCCGCCTTGATAACGTTATTTTCAGGATGGGTATCGGCAGCAGCCGTTCGCAGTGCCGCCAGCTGGTCAACCACGGGCATATAATGGTCAACGGCAAGTGCGTCAATATCCCGTCTTTTATCGTGAAAGCGGGCGATAAGATCACGATCAAGGAGAATAAGCGCGACAATGCGATTTTCAAGGAATTGCGCGGCGCCAAGATCGTTATGCCGAAGTGGCTTTCGTTCAATACCGAGACGTTTGAAGGCGCGATTATAGAGCTGCCGAAGCGCGAGGATATCGATATGAACATCCACGAGCACCTGATCGTCGAGTTGTACAGCAAATAATAATACGCACACCGGCTGCCGGCAAAGCGGCGCTCTGCGGCGGCGGTTAACCCGCACCTATAAAAAAGAGTCGCGGCTTGTGCTGAACAAGGCAAAACGGGCAAAATGGTTGTGCCTGCTTGCCAAAATATCTGATATATTACCTCTTTTTCTTTTCCCCTCGCCGGGTTTCTTTTATCGCAAACTTACGGGCAGGCTTAAAGAAAAAGGCGAATGTCTATAGGAGATTTGTTAATTATGATGGAAATTGAAAAGCCAAAAATACTTTGTGAAGAGAGCTCTGATTCGGCTTACGCCAAGTTTATTATCGAGCCGCTTGACAGAGGGTTTGGCATCACCATCGGGAACACGCTGAGGCGCGTTCTGCTGTCCGCGCTGCCGGGCGCTGCCGTTGTAGGCATCCGCATCGAGGGCGTTATGCATGAGTTCTCGACGATCAAAGGCATGCGCGAGGACGTTGCCGAGCTTATCTTAAACCTGAAAAACCTTTCTGTAAAGTTCCTGTCGCAGGACAAGAGCATAAAAAAGATAATCAAGCTTACCAAGAACACCGCGGGCGCGGTCACCGCAAGGGATATCGACAGCGACCCGGAGATCGAGGTGCTTAATCCCGAGCTGTACCTGTGCATGCTGGATACCGGCGCAAAGCTGGATATGGAGCTGTTTATCGGCAGGGGCAGGGGCTACGTCTCGGCGGACAAGAACAAGAACCCGGAGCTTCCTATCGGCTATATCCCGATCGACAGCATATTCTCGCCTATCAAGAAGGTCAATTACGAGGTAGAGAGCACCCGTGTCGGCCAAAGCATCGATTACGACAAGCTTACCTTAGAGGTCTGGACGAACGGTACTATGTCGGCGCGCGAAATCGTCAGCCTTGCCGCCAAGATCGTCGAGGATCATATCAAACTGTTTGTCAACCTGTCCGAAAATATTGCCGGCATGGATATATTGGTCAGCCGCGAGGAGGACAAGGCGCTGCGCGTACTGGAAATGAACATCGAGGATATGGACTTGTCGGTGCGCAGCTATAACTGCTTGAAGCGCGCGGGCATCCATACGATCGAGGATCTGACGAAAAAGACCGAGGACGACATGCTTAAAGTACGGAACCTTGGCAGAAAGTCGCTGGACGAGGTCATAAACAAGCTGCACTCGCTGGGGCTGGACTTAAAGAATAAAGAGGAATAACACAACTGCGGCAGAGGTATTTTCGCCGCGC
Source organism: Eubacteriales bacterium (assembly GCA_031553565.1). GTDB lineage: Bacteria > Bacillota > Clostridia > Christensenellales > DUVY01 > JAVBLK01. The sequence goes on along the minus strand of JAVBLK010000042.1, from coordinate 22,696 downwards.
AAATATTTTCATCAAACGGTACAATAAGGAGATATAAAAATCATGCCAGCACATAGAAAATTAGGTATGCCTACCGATCAGCGTATGGCTATGTTAAAAAATCAGGTTTCCTACCTTTTGTGGTACGGCAAGATCGAGACTACCGTCCCGGCCGCGAAGGAAGTAAGGAGGCTTGCCGAGAAGCTTATTACCTGCGCGATCAAAGGCTTTGACGATACGGTAAAGATTAAGCATAAAACCTTCAAGCTGAATAAGAAGAAGGAAAAGGTCGAGTCAGAGGAGACCGTTTACAACGACGGCCCCAAAAAGCTCAAGGCAAGAAGGAAACTGATTGCCAGCCTTTATAATATCCCCGAGGACAGGAAGCCCGACGAGAAAGAGTCGGAGTACAAGATCCGTACGGGCGATATCAAGAACCCGCTTGTTGACAAAGTGTTGAACGAGATCGCCCCGAAATACAAGGCAAGGGCGGCCGAGAAAAAACAGGGCGGCGGCTACACCCGGATAGTAAAGATCGGCGCGCGCCGCGGCGACGCAGCCGAAATGGCGATCATAGAGCTGGTGTAAGAGCCGGGCAGCGTAACAATGAATTGATTTGGAAAGGATGGGTTTATGCGCCTGTCCTTTTTTCAAGGCGCGGGACGGCCGCCGGCCATCCGCGCCCTGCGGGAAAATCAGCTCCGCCCCCAGGTAAAGCGTTTAAAGTTGATTTACTATAACATGCGGCAAATTCCCGCGTACATACGGCGCAATAAGTGATCATGGCGCGAATGGCGCACTACGCCTGCGCATTTCTCCGCCCGGCGCAGCTGTAATCTTCAAGCTGATTTCCTATATAATGCGCTTTGGCCGGCGTCAGCGCTATTGCCAAAATGAGCGGACAAAATTTTTTTATTGACAGCAACACAGTGAAAACGGCAAAAAACTAAACAATATTGCAAAATCCCAAAAATATCCCCTGTTTTTTGTTTGACATCTAGGCAAAGCGGTGATATCATAGTAAAATGCTAAAATCTCCGCTTTGTATCAATTTGTCATTTTTTCAACGTTTTTTACCCGTTTTTCGGGCAAAGGAGAATCAAAACATCCTTGAACTTACAGCCTTGTAACCAGCTTCACAAGAAAATTTTCACACCGCCGCACAGGAAACCGCGTCAGTGTGATTTTGCGCGTTAAAACGCGTTTTATACATAGAAAAAGTTTGATACATTACGCCTGACGCGCGTCACTTTTTGAGAGCGGCTCTGCCGCAAAAAGAAAAACGGCAGGCGGCACCATACAAAAAACGCCGGGCACGCGTTATTGTTCTCCGAATGCGGCGCTACAGCACACGTGATATTTTTTTATTAAGGAATTGATATGGCAGCATCCACCCCCAAAACAGGCATCAAGAAAATCAAGTTCGGCAACCGGGAGAGGCGCAGCTTTTCCAAGATCAAGGAAGTCTTGGATATGCCGTACCTTATCGAGGTGCAAAAGAACAGCTATGAATCGTTCTTGAGAGACGGTATAGGCGAGGTCTTCCGCGACTTTTCGCCCATCACCGATTACAGCAACAAGATCGAGCTGCACTTTTTACAGCACACCTTAGAAGGCGCGCCCAAATACTCCGAGAAGGAATGCAAGGACCGCGACACGACCTATGCCGTGCCCTTAAAGGTCAAGGTGCGCCTTGTTACCAAGGAAACGGGCGAGATCGCCGAACAGGAAGTGTTCATGGGCGACTTTCCGCTGATGACGCCGAACGGCAGCTTTATCATAAACGGCGCCGAGCGCGTTATCGTCAGCCAGTTGGTCAGGAGTCCCGGCGTATATTGCTCCCGCCAGATCGACAAGGCGGGCAAGCCCGTTTACGGCACAACTATCATCCCGACGCGCGGCGCGTGGCTGGAATTCCAGGAGGACAGCAACAATGTCCTCTATGTCCACGTTGACCGCACGCGCAAAGTGACGGCTTCAGTCCTTTTGCGCTCCTTGGGCTACGGCAGCGACGAGGAGATATTGGGGCTTTTCCATAACGACCCGCTGATGCAGAGTACGATCGACAAGGATACGTCAAAATCCGAGGAGGAGGGCCTGTTCGAGCTGAACAAGCGTCTGCGCCCCGGCGAGATCCCGACGGTCGAAAGCGTGCAGACGCACCTGCAGAATATGTTTTTTGACGAGCGCCGCTATGACCTGGCGCGTGTCGGCCGCTATAAGTTCAATAAAAAGCTGGCGATCGCAGCGCGTATCGAGGGGCTTACGGCCGCCGAAGATATCACTGCGGGCAAGGAAATACTGGTAAAAGCGGGTGAGGTCATAACCGCCGACACGGCAAAGAAAATACAGAACAGCGGCGTCAATGAGGCGGCGGTCATAACGCCCGCAGGCAATACGTTCTATGTAATGGGCAACAACACGGTCGACCTTAACGCCGTTTTTGCGTGCGACCCTAAGGAGCTGGGGATCCTGGAAAGAGTCCATTACCCCACTCTTATGGAAGTCTTAAAAGAGGGCAAGAACAAGGAAGAGAAAAAACAGCTTATCAAGGCGAACGTCGAGCGCCTTGTATGCAAGCATATCCTAAAAGACGATATCGTCAGCGCGATCAACTACAACCTCGGGCTCCATTACGGCGTGGGCGCAAGCGACAATATCGACCATTTGGGCAACCGCCGCGTAAGATCTGTCGGCGAACTTTTGCAGAACCAGTTCCGCATAGGTATCGCACGCTTAGAGCGCGTTATTAAGGAAAGGATGCAATCCAGCGAGGCTACGGGCGTCACGCCGCAGAGCCTTATCAATATCCGTCCAGTAAGCTCGGCGATCAAGGAGTTTTTCGGCTCGTCGCAGCTTTCGCAGTTCATGGACCAGAGCAACCCTATCGCAGAATTGACGCACAAGAGGAAGCTCTCCGCATTGGGGCCGGGCGGACTTAACCGCGAGCGCGCCAGCTTTGACGTGCGCGACGTCCACTATTCGCACTACGGACGTATGTGCCCTATCGAGACGCCTGAAGGCCAGAACATCGGCCTTATCAGCTCGCTTTCGACATATGCGCGTATCAACGAATACGGTTTTATCGAGTCGCCTTACCGTAAGGTCGATAAGGTAAAGAAGATAGTCACAGAGGAAATCGAATACCTGACCGCCGACGACGAGGACAGGTTTGTCGTGGCGCAGGCAAACGAACCGCTGGATGAAAAGGACTGGTTCGCAAGAGAGCGCGTCATGATGCGCTATCAGGACGAGATCGCCGAGATCGAGCGTGAGGAAGTGGACTATATGGACGTTTCTCCGCGCCAGCTGGTTTCGGTCGCGACTTCGCTGATCCCGTTCCTGGAAAACGACGATACCAACCGCGCCCTGATGGGCAGCAACATGCAGCGGCAGGCGGTCCCGCTGCTCCGGCCAGAGGCGCCTATCATCGGCACGGGCATGGAGAATAAGGTCGCCTATGACAGCGGCGTAATGGTGATTTGCCGCCGTGACGGCGTGGTCGATTATGTGTCGGCCGACGAGGTCATCGTCAAAATTTCCAACGGCGAGCGCGACAAATATACGCTGCAGAAGTTCGAGAGGAGCAACCAGGGCACCTGCATCAATCAGCGGCCGCTTGTCCAAAAAGGCGACAAGGTCGTAAAGGGCACGGTACTGTGCGACGGCCCCAGCACCGACAACAGCGAGTTGGCACTCGGCCGCAATATCCTTATCGGCTTTATGTCGTGGGAAGGCTACAATTACGAGGACGCCATCCTTATCAGTGAAAAGCTGGTCAGAGAGGACGTGTTCACATCTATACACATTGAAGAACATGAAATGGAAGCGCGCGAGACCAAACTGGGCGAGGAAGAGATCACGCGCGATATCCCCAACGTCGGCGAGGAAGCGTTGAAAGACCTTGACGAGGACGGGATCATCCGCGTCGGCGCAGAGGTCAGGAGCGGCGATATCCTTGTCGGCAAGGTCACCCCGAAGGGCGAGACCGAGCTCACGCCCGAGGAACGTCTCCTGCGCGCCATATTCGGCGAAAAGGCGAGGGAGGTCAGGGATACGTCCCTGCACGTGCCTCACGGCGAGGGCGGCATTGTCGTCGACGTCAAAATATTCACACGTGAGCATAAGGACGAATTGAGCCCGGGCGTCAACAAGCTTGTCCGCGTATATATCGCGCAGAAGCGCAAGATCAGCGTGGGCGACAAGATGGCGGGGCGCCACGGCAATAAGGGCGTTATCTCACGCATACTGCCCGAGGCGGATATGCCGTTTATGGCGGACGGAACGCCGCTGCAGATCGTTTTGAACCCGCTGGGCGTTCCCTCGCGTATGAATATCGGGCAGGTTTTGGAAGTGCATTTGGGATTGGTCGCAAAGATGCTGGGCTGGCATATCGCCACCCCCGTATTCGACGGCGCCAGCGAGCAGGATATCAAGGGGCTTTTAAGAGAAAACGGCTTTTCCTATATTGAGAAGGGGAAGGACGGCCGTGAAGAGGAAAAGGTTGACGGCAAGATCGAGATGTTTGACGGAAGGTCCGGCGAACCGTTCGAGAACCGCGTAACTGTCGGCTATATGTATATGCTGAAGCTTGTCCACCTTGTCGATGACAAGATACACGCGCGCAGCACGGGGCCTTACAGCCTTGTTACGCAGCAGCCCTTGGGCGGCAAGGCGCAGTTCGGCGGCCAGCGTTTCGGCGAGATGGAGGTCTGGGCGCTTTACGCATACGGCGCGGCGAACATCTTGCAGGAAATCATGACGGTCAAGTCCGACGATATCGTAGGACGCGTCAAGACATACGAAAGCATCGTAAAGGGATTGAACGTTTCCGAGCCGGGCGTACCCGAATCGTTTAAGGTTTTGATCAAGGAACTCCAGTCGCTGGCGCTCGATGTCAAGGTATTGACAGAGAATAAGGAAGAGATAGGCCTAAAAGACCTTATCGACGACGGCCGCGATTTTATCGAGCCTATGTTCCGCGACAGCGCGCGCGGCGTGCCGGATACGGACACATTCGACATCAGGAAGGGCGCGGGCGCGGTGCCGGCGCAAGGCGTCAAGGACGACCTGCCCGAGGGCGACGAAACCGAGGCCAAAAAGAAGGGCGACCTGTTTGAGGACGACGACGAGTTCAATTTCGGGGATGCGTTCAACGAGCTGCTCGAGGACGACGAAGAGAAATAAGTCATATTCGCGGCGGGATCGGCGCGAAAAGCTTCTTTTTTACGCCGTCACGTATGCCGATACAGGTTCGTCGCGCATAAATGCCTTTTCGCACCGCTGCCTTGCAACTATGCCTTATTTCGCCGGCAGGATACCAAATATCCGTCGGGCAAAGAGGCGGAGACACGCAAAAGTGCCTTTTGCGGCTCGTGAAGTTTTGTCAGCATGTGTTGCAATATTGGTTTTAATTTTTTTAGAGGAATATATAGATGTTTGAATTAAACAATTTTGATTCGATGCAGATCGGGATCGCCGGGCCGGAGAAGATCAGGGAATGGTCTTACGGCGAGGTGACCAAGCCCGAAACTATCAATTACCGCACGCAGAAGCCCGAACGAGACGGCTTGTTCTGCGAGCGGATATTCGGGCCGACCAAGGACTGGGAATGCCATTGCGGCAAGTACAAGCGGATACGCTATAAGGGCGTTGTCTGCGACAAGTGCGGCGTCGAGATCACGCGCGCCAAGGTGCGCCGCGAGCGGATGGGGCATATCGAGCTTGCCGCGCCCGTGTCGCATATCTGGTATTTCAGGGGCGTGCCCAGCCGCATGGGGCTCCTTTTGAATATGTCCCCGAAGGCGCTGGAGCAGGTGCTGTATTTCGTTTCCTATGTCGTCACCGATCCGGGCGAGACCACGCTTGTTTACAAACAGATATTGTCCGATAAGGAGCTTAGGGATGCTCTGGACGTGTTCGGCCCGAAGGCGTTCAAGTACGGCATGGGCGCCGAGGCGGTCAAGCAGCTGCTTGCTAAAATAGACCTGAATGCCGAGCTTGCCGAAACCCGCGACCTTGTCGAGAATGCGACGGGGCAGAAGAAGATCAGGGCGATGAAGCGGCTGGAGATATTGGACGCGTTTGTTCAGAGCGGCAACAACCCCACATGGATGGTCATGGACGCGCTGCCCGTTATCCCGCCCGAACTGCGGCCTATGGTGCAGCTGGACGGCGGCAGGTTTGCGACGTCCGATTTGAACGACCTTTACAGAAGGGTCATTAACCGTAATAACCGTTTGAAGAAGCTGATGGAGCTGGGCGCGCCCGGCATCATCGTCAGAAACGAAAAGCGTATGCTGCAGGAGGCCGTGGACGCGCTGATCGATAACGGCAGGCGCGGCAAGCCCGTTTCGGGCCCCGGAAACCGCGAATTAAAATCCCTTTCAGGGATGCTCCGCGGCAAGCAGGGACGTTTCCGTCAAAACCTCCTCGGCAAGCGCGTCGACTATTCCGGCCGTTCCGTTATCGTCGTCGGGCCCGAATTAAAGCTCTACCAATGCGGCCTGCCCAAGGAAATGGCGCTGGAGCTTTTTAAACCCTTCGTTATGAAGAAGCTGGTCGAAATTAACGCCAGCCACAATATAAAGAGCGCGAAGCGTATTGTCGAGCGCGCGAGGCCGGTCGTTTGGGACGTGCTGGAAACGGTCATTAAAGACCACCCCGTGCTGTTAAACCGCGCCCCCACGCTGCACCGTCTGGGCATCCAGGCGTTCGAGCCCGTCCTTGTCGAAGGGCGCGCGCTGAAGATCCACCCGCTGGTATGCTCGGCGTTCAACGCGGACTTTGACGGCGACCAGATGGCCGTACACGTGCCGCTCTCTATCGAGGCGCAGGTCGAGGCGCGCTTCCTTATGCTTTCGACCAACAATATCTTAAAGCTTTCGGACGGCAAGCCCGTTATGTCGCCTACGCAGGACATGGTTATCGGCAGCTATTATCTTACTATCGAAAAGCCGGGCGCTAAGGGCGAGGGCAAGCTGTTCAAGGATCCTGAGGAGGCCGTAATGGCCTATCAGTGCGGGCAGATAGAATTGCAGACAAAGATCGCCGTCCGCTACCGCAAGAATATCGAAGGGGCGGAATACTTCAAACGCGTCAATACCACCGTGGGCAGGATCATATTCAACGAGGCGATACCGCAGGATCTGGGTTTTGTAAAGCGTGCTGCGATCGAGGATTTGTTCGAGCCGGAGATTAACTTCCTGGTCGGCAAGAAGGAGCTGCAAAAGATCGTTGACCGCACCTATAAGTTAAAGGGCTCGACACAGACGGCCGACGTGCTGGACAAGATCAAGAATCTTGGCTTTAAATATTCTACGATCGGCGCGGTCACGACCAGCGTTTTCGATATGCATATCCCCAAGGAGAAAAAGCAGCTTATCGATAACGCCGAGAAAGAGATCATCGATATTGAAAGGAAATACAAGCGCGGCTTCATGACGCAGGACGAAAAATACAAGAGCGTCGTGGACATATGGACAAAGGTGACCAATGAAGTCACCGACAAGCTGATGGCGAACCTCGGCGAGTTCAACCCGATCTTCATGATGGCGAATTCGGGCGCGCGCGGTAACAAGAACCAGATCAAGCAGCTGGCCGGGATGCGCGGGCTTATGACCAACCCGCAGGGCAAGATCATCGAGACGCCCGTGCGTTCGTGCTTTAGAGAAGGCCTCTCGGTCCTGGAATACTTTATTTCCAGCCACGGCGGGCGTAAGGGCCTTGCGGATACGGCGCTTAAGACAGCCGACTCAGGATATCTTACAAGAAGGCTTGTTGACGTTTCACAGGACGTTATCATCCGCGACGAGGACTGCTTTGCCGCTTTGGGCGAGAAGCCGCGCGGCATAGTAACGACCGCTATTTTCGAGGACAAATCGCTCATTGAGAACCTGGAGGACAGGATCGCGGGCAGATTCTCGGTAAGGAAAATAGTTCATCCCAAGACCGGCACGGTGCTGGTCGAGGCCGATTCGATGATAACGGACGCGATCGCGTCGGATATTGTCAAGGCCGGCATAACCGAGGTCGAGATCCGCACGGTCCTGACCTGCAGGAGCCGCCAGGGCGTTTGCGCCAAGTGCTACGGCAAGAACATGGCGACGGGCGCGCCGATACAGGCGGGCGAGGCGGTCGGCATCATTGCCGCGCAATCCATCGGCGAGCCGGGCACGCAGCTTACCATGAGAACGTTCCATACCGGCGGCGTCGCATCCGCGGACGATATCACGCAGGGTCTTCCCAGGGTTGAGGAGCTTTTCGAGGCAAGGAAGCCCAAGGGCGTCGCAATGCTTTCCGAAGTCGGCGGCAAAATGAAGCTTGTCGATAAGGACGGCAAGCGTGAGATCCATGTAAAGGCCAGCGAGGGTGACGACCGTATATATCCGATACCCTACGGCGCCAAAATCAAGCCGAATGTAAAGAGCGGGGAGCATATCAATCCCGGCGACGTTCTGACAGAAGGCTCTATCAATCCTCACGATATCCTAAAGACACGCGGCGTCAAGGGCGTACAGGAATACCTTTTAAAGGAAGTCCAGAACGTTTACCGTATGCAGGGCGTCGAGATCAACGACAAGCATATCGAGGTAATAATCCGCCAGATGATGAGAAAGGTCAGGGTAGAGGACAGCGGCGACACCAGTCTTTTGTGCGGCGAGCTGGTCGATATCTTCACCTTCGAGCAGGCCAATCAGGACATTCTTTCCGCGGGCGGCAGGCCGGCTGCGGCGAAGAGGACGCTCTTAGGAATTACCAAGGCCGCGCTTGCGACAGACAGCTTCCTGTCCGCCGCGTCCTTCCAGGAAACGGCGCGCGTCCTGACCGAGGCGGCGATAAAGAACAAGGTTGACCCCCTCCTGGGCCTCAAGGAAAACGTCATTATCGGCAAGCTGATCCCTGCCGGCACCGGTATGAAAAAATACAGGAACGTAAACTCGGTCGAGACGGAGGCCTATAAATCCGAGCTTTCCCGCGACGAATACGCCGAGGATTTCCTCTTTGAAACCTCGGTCATAAGCCCCGACAAGAAGAGCCTGTTAAAGGACGAAGCCCTGGCAGAGCGCAAGTATCTGGGTATGACAGCAGTCAAAAAATAAGTAAAAAAGCTCTATAGGCAAAACGCTCCCGCTTCCCTGCGGGGGCGTTTTTTTGCCCTCTGAAAAGTCGCCGGGGAATCAAAAAGCCGCTCTGATGGAATTTGACAAAAAATGTAAATATGTTATAATATGATTACTCACATTTTTTTAAGCTCTGCACAGTTCATCCATATTTCCGGTTAGGACAGCCGTGTTTTTTATGGCGAAAAAGACGCGGCCCAAAATTTATCTCATTTAATCAGCGGTTACTTAGGTGGATACTTTGCCCGCAAAGGGTGAAATATAAGGGAGAAAGTTTTTATGAGAAAGGTCAAGAAAACGCTTTGGCTGAGTTTTGCGCTTGCCTTCGTGCTTTTGCTTTCGGCGTGCGGCCAGCAGGCGGCCGGCGTCGCCGGCGTGGCGAGGAAGAGCTACACCGAAATACCCTCGCTGACAAAGAAAACGGATATCCAGCTAGAGGAAGGGGCGGCGTTCTATGACTACGGATATTCCGGAGATATGTTTGTTATCAAAAAGGGCAGCGGTGCGACGACACTTTACGGGATCGGGAATTTCATCAGCGGTAAGGTCACGACGTGTAAATACAAGACGATAAAGAACATGGGTTACGGCATAGCCTGCGTATCAGTCGAAGTCGATACCGAAGAAAAATTCGGGATCATCAACGAGTCCGACGAAAAGCTGCTGGAATTCGAGTATAAGACCGGCGAAATCAACTTATTCGTCAAAGAGCGGCGGCTGTTCATTATTGCGAAAGAGAAGCTGTATGAGGGCAAGGGCGGACAAATCGTGCTGCTGCATGACTACGGTCAGGCCGCAGGGGTAATACCGGGCTCCGAATTTAGCTATACATACACCGACGACTATATTTTCAGGATTAGTTCGGGCAGGTGTACAGTCACTGACTACAGCGGCAATTATGTTCTGACTCTGCCGGCCGGGACCGGCGTAAGCTATTATGTCTTAGGAAACAAAACGGTGCTGAAACAGACGCTTTTAGGCTTGCCGGAGGATGCAGATGATTATGACGCGTATACATATGACAGCACTTTGAAGGCTTATCTTAAATACAGTCTGAAAACCGAGCTGATCGACGTAAAGAGCGGCAAGCCGAAAAACGTAAAGTTCAAGTACATAATCGATTCGCTTACAACCAGGTATAATGACGCTTGGGACTTTAACGACTATTTCAATGAAAAATACAAAGACAGCGCATATATATTAGGCTATGATATCAGCGGGAAGTTTTTCTCTTACGGAACGGAGCATGAACGGGAAATGTTTGTCAGCTCCGCGCTGAAAGTGCAGCTGGTCGCCGACCCGTCAATGGGCTTTTGGACTACATATATCGCGGACAACCGGTATTTTTCTTATCTGGCAAACGGCGACAAGGTCATAATAGATAATAAGAGCAAGATAATCGCGACCTTCGACAGCGCCAAATATACGATCAACGACGACCCCCAAAACGGTTTTATCCGCGTACAGCGGCTGTCGGACAATAAATACGGTTTCAGCGATAAGGACGGAAAACTGATAGTGCCCTGCGAGTACGGCAGCATTGGCCAGTTCAACGGCGGTAAGGCGTTCGGCAAGAAAGACGGAAAATATTATACAATCGACACATCCGGCGTCGCGACCGAGAGGACGGTAGCGGCGGGCGAAACCGTGCTGATAGCATCCGATTATTATTATATTACCGGTGCAAGCGGCTTTAAGCTGTACAACAACTCCGGCACGGAGCTGCTCAGCGGTAAGTCGTATACAACCGGCATCTACTGCGCAACAGTCGGTTATATCGGTGTAAAATACCAGTCCGCCGATGACAAGGCGTCGATCTGCGTCTTAAGCTGACGCATCCGGCAAGACATATCGCGCACAGCGTAAAAAACGATCGGTGTTCAGGGGACGCTCTGACTGACCATCGCAGGATTGACAGTGCTTTATTGCTATATGGCCCGGGATTGCGAACGAGTGTTTGCGATCCCGGGCCTCAAAAAACATCCCTTATTCATTTGACAATCGGACGCGCAAACATTATAATAATACGGCTTGCTGAAAAGCAGGCAGTTTTTTGCGCTCTTGAGAAAATCGCAGTGTAAAATAGTCTGTCGCGTATCAGATTGCAAACGTGACGAAGTCACTAAACCATATAAAAGAGGAAATAAAGTAATGCCGACCGTAAATCAACTTATCAAAACAGGCAGGAAAAAGCTTGTTTTCAAATCGAAGTCGCCCCTTTTGGAAAACAATCCGCAAAAGCGCGGGGTGTGCCTTTCGGTAACCACGACGACGCCCAAGAAGCCCAATTCGGCGCTTAGGAAGATCGCAAGGGTAAGGCTTGTCAACAAGAACGAGGGGACCGTCTATATCCCCGGCATCGGGCATAACCTTCAGGAACACAGCGTGGTGCTTATCCGCGGCGGCAGGGTCAAGGACCTTCCGGGCGTGCGTTACCATATCATCCGCGGCGCGCTGGACGCCGGCGGCGTGGCGAAGCGTAATCAGTCGCGTAGTAAGTACGGCGCGAAAAAGCCTAAATAAAGCCATATTTGCGGCGGGATCGGCGCGAGAAACAGAACCCTCGCTCCTACGCGTGCTTCAGCGCAGCTCCGTCGCCCGGAACCTGTTTTCGCGCCGCTGCCTTGCAACGCAAAGATTGAGGGCAAAAAGCGCGGCGGGATAATTGTTTCCGGCCGTATGAACATGAAATCGTTTAAATATTATAAATGACAGCCGCCTTTAAGTCCGGCCGGATTTTTATCAGATAAAAATCCGCGCTTGGCCGGAAAGGCGCGGAGCAAGCGGTAGCTGACCTTTTTCTGAAGGAAAGAGCGATTAGAGTGCCGCGGAGCGCCAGCCGAAGTAATCGTAAAGATAAGCTTACGGTGAATTAAATAGGAGAATTTTAACATGCCAAGAAGAAGTGGGGTCCCGAAGAGGGACGTACTGCCCGATCCTATCTACGGCAGCAAGGTCGTGACCAAGCTGGTCAACCAGATCATGCTGGACGGGAAGAAGGGAATTGCACAGAATATCGTATACGGCGCGTTCGATATCATCAAGGACAAGACCGGTTCAGAGCCCATGTCCGTATTTACGAAAGCGCTTGACAATATCAGCCCTATGCTTGAGGTAAAAGCCAGGCGCGTGGGCGGCGCGACGTATCAGGTTCCTATGGAAATCAGGCCTGACCGCCGCCAGACGCTTACCATCAGATGGATAGTCCAGTTCTCGCGCAAGCGCAGTGAAAAGAATATGGACGAAAGACTGGCGGGCGAGCTTTTAGACGCTTTCAATAATACCGGTAACGCCGTCAAGAAGAAAGAAGAGATGCACAGGATGGCGGAGGCGAACAAGGCCTTTGCGCACTACCGCTGGTAAGTTAGTACGCATGTACGGCGGGATCGGCCCGCCGCATCTGCGCATTTTCTCCCGCGTCTGTTCCCCGTCAAGGCTTAAGGGCAGGAGCTTACTTCCCGTGAGTGACGGCAAAGAGGGATATAGATGCCGTGCGGAGACATCCTAAGAGGCGGAGCTTTCGTAAAAATGCCTTTTGCTGCTCCGTCGGCTCGATTGGGTTGCGGTGCGGAAAACGCAGGGCGCGGCGCCGGAAGCAACCGGAAAATGGAGATTTGTATCAAGCCTTTTGTATAAATGATTTTTTCTTTTAACAACGGCGTAAAGCCGTTTGTTTTTTGCAAAAGGCATATAATAACGTTCCGGAATGCAGAACATAAACAGTATACGGATGCCGGAGAAATCATTTGACCTGCCGGGAATAAACTTAAGAAGAACGCTTTTTCGCCGCCTGAACGGGGCGGCGGCATTATGCGGATAAGGCTTTTATAAGCATTGGAGATCAAAACTATGGCCCGTGAATTTACATTAGAGAACACAAGAAACATCGGTATTATGGCGCACATCGACGCCGGGAAGACGACTACCAGCGAGCGTATACTTTATTATACCGGAAAAACACACAAGCTGGGCGAGGTGCACGAGGGCGCCGCCACCATGGACTGGATGGCGCAGGAGCAGGAGCGCGGCATTACCATCACCTCCGCCGCTACCACCACGCAGTGGAAGGGCGTCAGGATCAACCTGATCGACACGCCCGGCCACGTTGACTTTACCGTCGAGGTAGAGCGTTCGCTTAAGGTCCTCGACGGCTGTGTCGCGGTTTTCTGCGCTAAGGGCGGCGTCGAGCCGCAGAGCGAGACTGTCTGGCGCCAGGCAAATAAGTACGGCGTGCCGCGCATCGCGTACGTCAACAAGATGGACATCAACGGCGCGAATTTTGAAAACGTCGTCCACATGATGAAGACGCGTTTGGGCGCAAACGCCGTTCCGATACAGCTGCCGATAGGCAAGGAAGCGTCCTTTAAGGGGATGATCGACCTTGTCGAGATGAAGGCAACGATATACGACAACGATCTAGGTACCCAGACGCACGAGACCGAGATCCCCGCCGACATGCTGGCGCATGCAAAGGAAGCCAGGGCAAAGCTTATCGAGGCTATCTCGGAGTGCGACGACGCTTTGATGGAAAAATTCTTAGAGGGCATCGAGCCTTCCAAGGAAGAGATCGTTGCCGGCATCCGCAAGGCTACGCTTGCAATGAAGATAAACCCCGTCATCTGCGGGACGTCATACAAGAACAAGGGCGTGCAAAAGCTGCTGGACGCGGTTTTGGCGTACCTGCCCAGCCCGCTGGACGTTGCCCACGTTAAGGGCACCGTGCCCGGCAAGCCGGACATGCCGATCGAGCGCGAGACCAGCGACACCGCGCCGTTTGCCGGCTTGGCGTTCAAAATCATGGCCGATCCGTTCGTGGGCAAGTTGGCGTTCTTCCGCGTTTACAGCGGATCCTTGCAGGCGGGCAGCTATGTATACAATTCCTCCAAAGGCAAGAAAGAGCGCGTAGGAAGGCTGATCCAGATGCATTCCAACGTGCGCAACGAGATAACCGAGATCCACGCGGGCGACATCTGCGCCATCGTGGGGCTTAAGGATACTGTGACCGGCGATACGCTGTGCGACCCTGACAAGCCGATCCTTCTGGAGAGCATCGAATTCCCGGAGCCGGTCATAAAGGTCGCTATCGAGCCTAAGACCAAAGCGGGGCAGGAGAAGATGGGTATCGCGCTTATGAAGCTGGCCGAGGAAGACCCCACCTTCAAGACCTACACCGACGCCGAGACGGGACAGACCATTATCGCCGGCATGGGCGAGCTGCACCTGGAGATCATTGTTGACCGTATGCTGCGCGAGTTCAAGGTCGAGGCGAACGTCGGCAAGCCGCAGGTCGCTTACCGCGAAAAGATCACGCAAAAGGTCAAGGTCGAGGGCAAGTATGTGCGCCAGTCGGGCGGCAAGGGCCAATACGGCCATTGCTGGATCGAGATGGAGCCGCTTGAACAGGGCAAGGGTTATGAATTTGTTGACAAGACGGTCGGGGGCTCGATTCCGAAGGAATATATCCCCGCTATCGATAACGGTATAAAGGACGCAAAGATGAGCGGTATCCTGGCAGGCTACGAATGCGTGGACTTCAGGGTCACGGTCATCGACGGCAGCTACCACGAGGTAGACAGCTCGGAAATGGCGTTCAAGATCGCGGGCAGCCTTGCGTTTAAGGAAGGAATGAAGAAGGGCGGGGCCAAGCTGATGGAGCCTATCATGAAGGTGGAGGTTTCTATGCCGGAGGAATATTTGGGCAGCGTCATGGGCAATATCACCGGCCGCCGCGGAGTATTACAGGCGACCGAGGTCGTAAACGGCAGCCAGCAGATCCGCGCCGAGGTGCCGCTGTCCGAAATGTTCGGATACGCGACAGACTTAAGGAGCCGTACCCAGGGCCGCGGGAACTATACTATGCAGTTCTCGCACTATCAGGAAGTGCCTAAGAGCATCAGCGAGAAGATCATCGGCGACCGCGCCAAAAAGGCGGATTAAGGAAACAATGAATAAATGAGGTTAATTTAGAGCAAGTATTTTTCAGTATGAAAACGGCTTATTTTTGCAGCAAACAGTAGAACTATTTGTGAAAAAAAGAAGACGTTTTCAGGCGAAAAAGACGCCGCTGTAAATTTATCCGAATTATTCAGCGTTTCCTTAAGGCATATATGCCGCGGGACCGGCGCGGGAAACAGAACCCCCCGCTCCTCGCGCGCGTGCCTGCCGACACAGCTCCGCCGCCCGGCTGCCTTTAATCTCACGTCAGGGGAGAGGCAGAGGGGAAAGAAGCTGTTCCGCGGGGCTTTTATAACTTGCGTATGCGTTATCGCGGGTGCGGAAACGGACGCAAAACATATTGATTTTTGTTTGTAAAAACGATTTTAATATGGTATAATCTTTTAAGTAAAAAAGGGATTACCTTTAATAAAAAATAACAAGCGCGCAAGGCGCTCGGAGGAACTAAAATGGCAAAGGCAAAATTTGACAGGACAAAACCGCACGTCAATATCGGCACTATCGGCCACGTTGACCACGGTAAAACAACCCTTACCGCAGCGATCACAATGACGCTTGCCGCAAAGGGCTTGTCCAAAAAGATGAAATATGAGGATATCGATAAGGCGCCGGAAGAAAGGGCGCGCGGTATCACGATCAACACCTCGCACGTCGAGTACGAGACGGCGAAGCGCCACTATGCGCACGTCGACTGCCCCGGCCACGCCGACTATGTCAAGAACATGATCACCGGCGCGGCGCAGATGGACGGCGCGATCCTGGTCGTATCGGCCGCCGACGGCCCGATGCCCCAAACGCGTGAGCACATCCTGCTTGCCCGTCAGGTCGGCGTTCCCTATATCGTTGTTTTTATGAACAAGACAGACCTTGTTGACGATTCCGAGCTTATCGACCTTGTCGAGATGGAAGTCAGGGAGCTTCTTACCAAGAACGGCTTCCCGGGCGACGACACCCCGATCGTCAAGGGTTCGGCGGTCAAGGCCCTTGAAGCGGCTTCCGCAGATAAGGCTGACGATCCCGCCTGCAAGTGCATTGTTGAGCTTATGGATGCCGTTGACAGCTATTTCCCGGAGCCTAAGCGCGACGTAGATAAGTCGTTCCTGATGCCTGTCGAGGACGTGTTCACGATCACCGGCCGCGGCACAGTCGCTACCGGCCGTGTAGAGCGCGGTATTTGCAAAGTCGGCGACACTGTCGAGCTGGTCGGTATCACTCCCACCAAGGCGACCGTTATTACCGGCGTAGAAATGTTCCGTAAGTCTCTTGACGAAGCTCGCGCCGGCGACAACGCAGGCTTGCTCCTGCGCGGCGTCGACCGTAAGGATATCCAGCGCGGACAGGTTTTGGCAAAGCCGAAGACCATTACCCCGCACACCGAGTTCACCGCCGAAGTTTACGTCCTTAAGAAGGAAGAGGGCGGCAGGGCTACACCGTTCCACAACGGATACCGCCCGCAGTTCTATTTCCGCACGACCGACGTTACCGGCACCATCGATCTGCCTAAGGACGTTGAAATGGTTATGCCCGGCGACAACGTAACGATGACGGTCAAACTGATCGCGCCTATCGCGGCCGAGCAGGGACTCCGCTTCGCTATCCGCGAGGGCGGCAGGACAGTCGGCTCCGGCGTAGTAGCATCGATTATCAAGTAATACCGGGGCTAACATCGATCCGCGGTTCGCTTTTATGCAAGCGCGGTGTATATGAAAATTTTCTTTTAAAATTAAAAGGCGGATTTCATTATCCGCCTTTTAACATATGTAAAAAAACATGGAAAACAAAGATGAAGTTTTAACGGGCGGGATCACTGCCGGAGCCGCCGGGGACGCGCAGCCCGTAAAGGGCGCGGCTAAATTTGAAAAAGACCTGACGCGCGGCAACGTGTTAAAACAGATGCTGATTTTCAGCCTGCCGTTCTTGCTGTCTAATCTTATACAGGCGCTGTATAACATCGGCGATATGCTGATAGTTGGCTTGTTTGTCGGCACGGATTCGTCTAGCATCGCCGTCAATCAGGGCGGGCAGATAACGATACTTATCACCAATATTATTGTCGGCTTCTGCTTGGGCGGCACGGTCCTTATCGCGCAATACATCAGCCGAAAGCGGCACGAGGACATCAAGGAAACGATAGGCACGATTTTTACCGTGCTGCTGCTGGCCGCCGCCGTGCTGACGATCCTGATGGTCGCGCTCGCCGGAACGATAGTGAGGGCAATGGGTATCGACGCTGCCGCGCAGAAAGAGACGATTGCTTATGTGATCATATGTATGGCGGGCAACGTCTTTGTCTTTGCCTACAACGGCATCAGCGCGGTCTTAAGGGGTATGGGCGACTCTGTCCGGCCGCTTATCATCGTCGGCTGCACCTGCGCGCTTAACATAGGGCTGGATATCCTGTTTGTCGGGCCGCTGGGGCTGGGCGTTGCAGGGGCGGCGTGGGCGACCATAATTGCCCAGGCGATAGCAATGTTTACCGCGGTGCTTTATCTTTACAAAAAGAAATTTATTTTTGACTTCAAACTAAGAAGCTTCAGGATCTATCCCGAAAAGCTTAAAAAGCTGCTGAAAGTCGGGTTGCCTACCTCTGTGCAGAACGCGGTCAACTCGATGTCTTTTATCCTGCTGATCGTGTTTATCAACGCGCACGGCCTTGCCGCGGGCGCGGGCGCCAGCTTTGCGTCCAAGTTCAACTCCATCGCAATTTTGCCTATTTTCGCCATCGGCATGGCGGTAACGGCAATGACGGCGCAGAATATCGGCGCGGGGCTGTATAAACGCGCAATAAAGGTCATGTTCACAGGGATAGGTATCAGCCTTGTGGTCGGCGCGGTTTTCTATATCCTGTGCCAGTGTATTCCGGATCAGCTGGTAAGCATCTTCCAGCTTAAGAACGCCGGGGCGGAGGGCGGGCACGAGTCTATTACCCTTGGCGCCGAGTATCTTAAGACCTTCAGTATCGACTATATCGTCCTTGCGTTCTTTGTGTCGTTCGCGGGGATCATAAACGGCGCGGGGCACACGATGATCTCGATGGGCGCGTCTATCTTAAGCTCGATCGTGATCAGGGTGCCTCTGGCGTACATTATAGATACTGTACTTGGCGTGGGCTTTACCGGCATAGCTATGGCCATGCCGATCGCAACCGTTGTTACGACCATATTGTGCCTTATCTATATCCTGACGGGCAAGTGGAAGAAAAACAAACTGGGCACGGGGGAGCTGCAGGTCGCCGAGCTTGCCGCGTAAGCTATTATCCGCTTCATCAAGGCAAAAATACTTTTTGCAAATAAAACGTAAATGTAGTATAATATGGTATAAGGAAACGCGGAACAATCATTTTGCCGTTTCTGCTTATAGTAAACAAATTGCGAGGACGTTTATATATGGGTAAGGATTTTAAAGGCGACAATAGCGGGCTGATGCTGGCGTTCTGTATACTGCCGCTGGCGCTCGATAAGCTGTACAAGGAAAGGGTGCTGCTGTTCATCCTCAAATTTATGTCCATCATCACGGGCGTAGTTTTTTTGGTCTGGTGGATAATGGACATCATAATGTGCGCGACCGGCAGGTACGAGGTAAACCCGATCTACTACTTCAAGAAGCGCGAGCCCCTGCCCGAAGGCGCGGTGCCGGCAGAACCCAAGGAAAAGCCGAAGAAAGAAAAGGCGCCGAAAGCCCCTAAGGAAAAGAAGGCTAAAAAAGGCGGCACCGATGAGACAGCCGCCGGGGTGACCGACGACGCGGCTGCCGCGGAAACGGCGGATAAAGATTAAGTAACCACTGAAAATTTAAGTAAAATTTAGTAGCGGCGTCTTTTTCGTCTGAAAACATCTTCTTTCACAAATAGTTCTACTATTTTCTGCAAAAACAAGCCGTTTTCTGCCTTAAAAATACTTGCTCTAAATTTCCTCATTTATTCATTGTTCCTTAAGGCGTCATTAGGCAACCTAAATCAGTGTTTACATGGATTATCTATGAATTTGATGCTCCGAGGAAAAAATCCGCGGAGCATTTTTCTTATAGCAGATCAACTTGAAAATTTTATTTGCTATAGCGCAGCTGCAATATACAAAGGTAGAAACCATGGAAATTTTAAGACTTAATAACGTTGTAAAAATTTATGGCAAGGGCAGCGCCGCTACTAAGGCGGTGGACGGGATATCCTTCGGCGTGGCAAAATCGGAGTTCGTAACTATCATGGGCGCGTCGGGTTCGGGCAAAACCACCCTGCTGAACCTGATAGCGACAATCGATATAGTCAGCTGCGGCAGCATATTTGTGGACGGCCTGGACATAACCGTTCTGGGCGAAAAGGCGCTTGCCGACTACCGCCGGGATAAAGTGGGCTTTGTCTTTCAGGAATACAACCTTTTGGATACTCTTACGGTATACGAAAACATAGTCCTGCCGCTATCGCTTAGAAACACACCTAAAAAGGAAATAACCGAAAAAGCCGACGGGATACTTAAAACTTTCGATATAGTGCCAATCAAGGATCAATTTCCGCATGAGATCTCCGGCGGCGAACGGCAGAGGACGGCCTGTGCAAGGGCGCTCATAACAAACCCGTCACTTATCATGGCCGACGAGCCTACGGGCGCACTGGATTCGAAAAATTCCAAGAACCTTATGAAGCTGCTGCAATTTATGAACGCCTCTTACGGCGCGACCATTCTGGCGGTAACACATGATCCGGTCGTGGCCTCTTACGCCAACAGGGTGCTATTCTTAAAGGACGGAAAGATTTACAACGAAATATTAAAGGGCAAGAAAGCGGACGATATATTCTTTCGGGAAATCCTTGATATAAACACGGCGGCGGGGGGCGAGCGTTATGTTAGGTAAACTCGCCGTAAGGAACGTCAAACGCCAGACCTCGTCGTACATGATCTACTTCATAACAGTCATCTTTACAGTCGCGCTGATGTTCGCCGTAAACAACGTGGTACTGACAACGGAGCTTGCGGAAACTTTTGGCGAACAATCGCAGGAAAGCGCAAAAGCTATCTTGAATTTTATTGTTGTGTTGATCACCTTAGTTGTAGGTTTCATCATATGTTACGCTACGGCGTTTTTGTTGCGGAAGAGAAAAAAAGAGCTTGGGGTATATTTGCTGCTCGGCGTAAAACGTTCTGCCGTATTAAGAGTATTTATAATAGAAAACCTGATCATCGGCGCTTGCTCTTTTGTCATAGGCTGTATATTGGGTCTTGGCGTATTTCAGATTATCAACGCGTTTATATGCGGAATAATCGGGAACAATTTCGGATCATTAAATTATGTTCCAAGCAGTATCTGGCTGACACTTATACAGTGGGCAGTCATATTTCTTGCGGCTATCGTTTATTCCGCCCGTATCGTGCGGAAAAGCAAGATAGGTGATCTGCTGAAAGAAAAAGCTGCCGAGCGCAAACAGCCGAACAAACTGAAAATCATTAAAAACGTCAGAATATTTCTGACAGTGACTGTTATGGCGGCTGCCGCTATACTTTTAGGCTGGCTTCTATCGGTCGTTTTCGATATTAAAAACCGCAATGCCTTATACGCGAACAATATGTCACTGGCGGTGTTTTCCGGATATATATTCGGCGTCGCCGCATGTTTGGCGGTTCTGATCGCGGGGATATTTATCGTACCGAAGAAACGTGCGGTCGAACGGGCAATCGCTGTTTCAATGATCGCGGTGATTGCCGCGATTTGCGCATTCGGTATCTGGATGCTGCTTGACGCGTTCAGTTTTCAGACCGGAGCGGAAGGAAAGTTTGACGACCTCACTTATAATGTAGTTTTACCGAACATACTTATCTTACTTGTGGCCGCGATATTTATCTTCTATTTTTTCTCACGCAGTTTTTATTCAAACAATCTCAATAAACCTAAGAAACTTAAAGGGAGCAATTTATTCCATTACAGGCAGATGACATCTGCGCTCAGCAGCAACGCAGCGATGATGGGCGCGATAGCTGTGCTTTTGTCGCTGGCGATTTTCTTTTCAAATTTTGTCTATTCCGCGCGCTTTGTTCAAATAGAGGAAGTCAACCGATATACGCAATTTGATGCAACCGGCTACAGTACGTATAACGGGGAAGACGATGCTTATGCCTGGGCGGAAACAACGATTGAGAAAGCAGAGAAGTATTCACCTGTAACGTTTTCACATTCGTACGGCATATATCATTCGGTCTTGCGCGGTTTGCAGGACTGGTATCAGGAGGAACGCCCTTGGTTTCTTATAATCAGGCAAGACGATTTGAACACAATGATAAAACAGCTTGGCCGCGAAGAGGTCGCAGTTGCTAATAACGGTTTTTATGTTCTGCATAATTATTTCTACGGGGAAAATCCTTTGGCTGCAGGCAGCACCATCAACCTTTTCGGCCAAGTATTAAGCTTTCAGGGCGAAAGGGAAGGGTATGAATATTTGTCTTACGGTTCTTACCGCCACTATCAATACTTCATTGTCGTTCAGGATACTTTATTAACGGAGCCGGAATGGGCGGCTTATCTGCATAATACGAGTCTTGTTATGAATACCAAGGGTTATCTGCCGCCTGAATTTTACAATAATTTTGGGGGAAATTGCAGATACAAAGAAATAGATATAATTAACGCAAATTCTGCCACTATGATCGTTTCGGTATTATACTTAGCGGTCGTCTTTATGTTTTTTGCGATGGCGCTGCTATCATTAAAAGTTATGTCGGACTCGGACAGGGACAAAAAACGCTATGCGATACTCAATATGCTGGGCGTGGGCGCGGCCGGCCAGCGCAAAATATTATTCCGGCAGATATCGGCCTTCTTTTTAACGCCTATGCTGATACCCGCCCTGATGGCAGCGGCATCGGTGGTTTTCAGCGCGGTATGGGCAAAAATAATGCTGGGTTCTGTCCCGGCCGCCATATTTCTGATCGGAGCGGCGGTACCGCTGATTTTTTTCGGGATATATGCCTGTTATTTAGGCGCGACCTATTATCTTTCGGCAAAAAACAATATCGGACGGCAACAAAAGCCGCAACAAAAGCTGTCGGCGGAGGAGTATAAAGGCGGACAACGTTTACCCGGGGAAGGGGCAGACGGCCAATAGAAAAAGCCCGTCCTTTTCAGGCGGGCTTTTGTGATCGACTTGTCATTGACAACCCGTTTATTACTTTTTCTTTGCGGGTGCAGCGGGTTTAGCTGCGGGCTTGGCTGCGGGCTTAGCCGCCGGTGCCGGTTTCTTGACGTCTGCCATATTTGTCACCTCCTTAATATCAATTATTCTAATAATTGAAAACGATTAAACAAGGTCTAAATTGAATACAGATTAACTAGATTATAGTCCTCCGTTATATAAAAAGCAACAGTTTTTTAACATATTTTTCAGGAATTTAACATATGCGGGATTGCGGCAAAAAAAGGAAGCGATGAATTAATGAGATCAATTTAGAGCAAGTATTTTTTAGTCTCCGTAAGAGGGGGTTAAACCCCTCGCCTTAAGGCGAAGCCTGAAGCCTTTAGGTCAACCGCTAAAAAGAAAAGAAAACGGGAGAAAAACAGCAGTGCGGTGTCATCCTGAGCAAAGCGAAGGATCTTAAGGCAACGGTGATCTTAAATTACAAGATTCTTCACTGCGTTCAGAATGACAAGGCGTTAAA
>JAVBLK010000019.1:0-178070 GCA_031553565.1 Eubacteriales bacterium | reverse complement strand
ACATTTTTCTTTGAGCGAGAATGCACAAGACCCGTCAAAAGAAAATAGTCCGGCCAAAAAAGAAAGTAAGGATGACGAGAAAAGAAAAATGGGAGTACAGGGTTTAATTCCCCGCAGCTTGCTGCGACCCATTCTTGCGACCTCGTAGTCTTGCTGTGAGGAGGATCATTAAGTCTATGAAATTTAGCTTACGGCTTCTACCTTGGAAACGGTTGCTTTGACAGCCTTTGCAGTGGCCGTACCGATCGCTATAACTGCGCCCTTCCCGTTTACAAAAAGGATAATCCCGGAAGCTTCGCCGCACTCTTTATTCGATTCGTCGTAAAGCTTGAACGTTACTTTCTTTCCGGCGTTTTTGGTCTCGTTTTTTACCGTCGCATTTACCGTTGTCGGATAGATGCTTAATGCCCCTGCGCTGGTGACCTTGATATCTGAAAAGTCCATTGCAGCGCAGCCGGACAATGCGATGACAAGTGTCAGCACTAATGCCGCTGAAATCAAGATTTTTTTGAGTTTTGACATTGTTTTGGTCCCCTTTTAAAAATTATTTTGGAATCGCTATATACGTCATATAGAGGCATACACATATGCTTTTATCCGTATATATCTGGTATTTTACAATTTATTAACAATTTTGTCAAGGCTTTTTATACCGTTTTTTTCTCACCATCGCCCTTGATTTTGAATATTATGGAAGGTATAGTAAATAAACTTTAAACGCGGTGTATCGCCGGCGTATATTCGGTGCAAAACGGCATAAACTGCTCGCCCGTAAGCTTTGCTACGGTCTGTGCTTTTATCCCGTTTTGCCCTCAAATACCCACTCGGCGCTATCACCGATTTTCAAGCTTATTCACTTAACAAACTTAAGAGGAGACAGTAAAATTGTGCATTCTTAAACTTGATGCGGTTTCGCTGATCTATCATTCCAAGGACGGCGAAACGCTGGCTATAAAAAACCTGACATTCGATATTAAGGACGGCGAATTTTTTTCGATCGTCGGCCCCTCGGGCTGCGGCAAGACCACGGTATTGTCGCTTATCTCCGGCCTGATGCCGTTAAGCTCCGGCCAGATATACATTAACGGAAATCCGGTAAAGGGCACTTCGGCGGAAGTCGGCTACATGCTGCAGCGCGACCACCTTTTCGAGTGGCGCAATATCCGCGACAACGTGATGCTGGGGCTGGAGATCCAAAAAAAGATAACGCCGGAAACGGAGGCGTATGTGGACGGCCTCTTGGATAAGTACGGGCTTAGGGATTTTAAAAAGCATTACCCGTCGCAATTATCCGGCGGAATGCGGCAAAGGGTCGCCCTCATCAGGACTTTGGCCACCAGTCCGCAGATCCTTTTACTTGACGAGCCCTTTTCCGCGCTGGACTATCAGACGCGCCTCTCCGTATGCGACGACGTCCACAGCATAATCAAATCCGAAAAAAAGACCGCAGTGCTGGTCACTCATGATATTTCAGAGGCGATCAGCCTCTCCGACCGGATAGCGGTACTTACCGCGCGCCCCGCAGAGCTGAAACAGATGTACACGCCGGAGCTGCAAAAATACGGAAGCCCGTTAAAACGGCGCGAGGGCAATGAATTCCGCGACTGGTTCGATAAAATTTGGAAGGAACTTAAAACAGATGAAGAATAGCGGTAAAGAAACAAAACAAAAGCGCGCTGTCACGCTTTACAGCATTGAACACGCCGGATTCTTACGTAAGCAAAGAACGAAAAAAGCGGTTATCCTTTCCATACAGATCGGTTTGCTTTTATTTATCCTGGGCATATGGGAGCTTGCAACCCGGCTCGGATGGCTGGACTCGTTTTTGATCAGCTCGCCCAGCCGTATAATACTGACTATCAAGGAGCTTTCCGCCGACGGCTCACTGTACACGCATATTTTTACATCGCTTTACGAATGTGTGATAGGATTTATCGCCGCCACGGTCCTGGGTGTGATCATTGCCGTTGTTTTGTGGTGGTCAGAGAGCATACGAAAAGTCCTCGACCCTTATATCGTCGTACTGAACAGTCTGCCGAAGATCGCGTTAGGGCCGATAATCATCGTCTGGGTCGGCATAGGCCCGCAATCGATCATTGTGATGGCGGTGCTGATATCGGTGGTGGTAACGGTGCTGTCGATATTGAACGGCTTTTTAAGCTGCGACAAGGACAAGATACTCCTTATGCGCTCTATGGGCGCAAGCAAGCCGCAGATACTCTTTAAGCTGATACTGCCCAACGCCTTCCCGGACATAATTTCCGCGCTTAAAATAAACGTCGGGCTGGCTTGGGTCGGCACGATCATGGGCGAATACATCGCCTCGCGCGCGGGCTTGGGCTGGCTGATCAATCAGGGCGGCATGATTTTCAAGCTGGACCTTGTAATGACCTCGATAGTTATATTGTGCGTATTGGCTACCCTTATGTACCTTGGCGTTTCTTTCCTGGAAAAGCGGATCAACAAAAAACGCGGGAAAATTTAGGGCGGCAAATACCGGCAATTTAACTGCTAAGTAAACGCTGAATAAATTACTCTTAAATTTTCAGCGTTTACATAAGATTCAGTCATATGACCATACATTAAACGGCGGCGCCGGTTTTGGTATCAACGCCTTTACCGCGCCGCCGCTTGCTTTTCTCCTTGACGGCTGCAGCTTTTGGCCTTCTGAAATAGTATATTGCCGCGCCTGTTATATAGATCACTCCTATCGCGCCCTGTATCGGGAAAAAGATGCTGATGATCCTGGAAAAGCCCAGCATGCTGACCACAAGGCAAATGATCAGGACGCACAGTATCGACAGCCAGCGGCACTTTAAAAAGCTGTTCAGCCATTCGGACAGCGTAAAAGCCGACGACAAAAGAGAGGTTATAAGCGCCAGCCATATGGCTGCCGCCGCAATTACAGACAGGACGCCGCCGACCCTTAAGGCAAGATAGATCGACGGCATAGCGGCGGCCATAGCGTCGCCGCCGGCGGATAACACGGCGGAAAGCATAACGGCCATAACTATGCAAAGCATCGCGCCGCCGGCAATACTGCCGCGCTTTATCGCTTTAACGTCCATTGTTTTTGCCGCGCCGCCGATCACGCCGAAGCTCTGCATAAAGTTCATGCTGACATACGTTACCGCCGCCCACAAGCCCAGCGCCGCGCCGCCGCCTGACGTAACCTGCGCGCCAGGATTCTGAACAAGCGTTATGGCCGAGATCGCCAGCAGCACCGCCATTGTGACGGGCATAAGGTACGAGTTGATTTTGACCAGCCCCTTTATGCCGGTCAATATGCAGAAATAGACGACAACACATGTCGCGACCGATACCCACGGTATTTTAAAGGATATGCCGAACGCCTCATAAAACAGCGCGCCGCCGCCCGAAAGCATCGTTGCGCCGGAAAGGATAAGGCTCAGCAGCACCAGTATATCCGCGATGAAAGAAAACCTGCCGAAAATTGCGGCGTTTACATCCTCGACCTTTTCCGGCTGTACGCGCTTTCCGATCAGCATAAACAATATGAAGCCGAAAATAAAAAGCGCGCCGCAAAGCGCGCAGGCGGCGATCGCCCACCAGCCGAACCCGCCGAAAAAAGAGACCAGCTCCCTGCCCGAGGCAAACCCCGCCCCGATAATAGTCCCCGTCAAAAACAGCCCGGTCTTAACCGCATCTTTCATAAAATATATTTATGAAATGAATTGCGGTAAAATGCCCGAAAGGCATTATTCCTCGCTGACGTTGGTCTCCGTCTTTTCTAATTTCAGCGATGTAGGCGCTTTAGGCGACTTATGGTTATTGATGATAAGATCGTTTATGACTAATTCAAACGAGCAGTCCAAAAATGTAGCGGCCTTTTCGCACAGCACCATACGGCTCAGATAGATCTGCAGAAAATCCATGATCGAGGACGAATCGTCCATAAATATGACAAGGCGCACAATGTGTTTAACGTTATCTATGACGACAAAGTTTTTCTTGATCGCAAGGTTGACGCGCGCATGGATGTTGCCGTCGGTACGCTCTGCCCTGACCCTTGTGCGGTGCGCGTCGCTCTTGTCCGCTATGATCAGCGCGGCAGACACAGGATTGACAGGAGTGCCGTATTCCTCCTCGTGGTTGCCTATCGCCATCATAACGGTGCTGATCTCGTCGTACGGCATACCCATTTTATCCAGTATCTCGTAAGTGATGGTTGCGCCCGTTATCCCGTGATAGATCCGGTTGACGCTGTTACCGATATCGTGCATCCAGCCCGCAATTGCCCCTAATTCGGCCGTGCGCTGGTCATAGCCTAATTCCTTGAGGATGTTGGACGTCGTTTTGCTGACATAGCCTACGTGCCGTAAGCCGTGCTCGTTATATCCCTTGACCTCCAGATATTTGTTGGCGGCGGTCACCAGGGACAGCACCTTCTCACTCTTTTTGATGTCCTCAAACGTAATAAGTTTCTTTGGCATCGTATGTTTTTATCCTTTTATGCGAGGCGGAATTCGTCAAAGCTTGCCGCCTCCGCCGTCAGTCTTCTTTTAAAGCCTTATAATATTTGTCGTTTTTAAAATCCTTAGCGTTTACAAGCTCGCCGCCCAAGGCCTCGACAGCGTTCCGTATCTCGACGTATTGGTGATAGTTTATCGTCGGCCTGCTCCCGTATCCGGTCAGCAGCGGCAGCGCGCGCTTATCGCCGTACGCCGCAAGGTAAGACGCATAAAGCGCGTGATCCCCGCCCTCGTTGAACAGCCTGACGAGAATATCGTAGATCCTGCCGTCCTTGTTATAATGCGCCAAAACATCGGCAATATTCTTAAGGACCGCAAGGGGCGGCTGAGCGGCGTCCAGCCTTTTAAGGATAAGCGGCGCGGCGGCGTCCGTATCCGCGGAAAGCTTCCTTACGGCAAGCGTGACCAGTTCCGGGCTTGTCCCTTCAGTAAACAGCCACTCCGTGTATACGGGAAAGGCCGCCCTGCTGTCCATCTCGGTCAGAATGTCCGCCGCCATCTCGGTAAGCTCGCGGTTCTCGTTCAGCTCTAATATCCGTACCAGCAGCGGCTGGGTCTCCTTCGTGGCGGCTATACGGTCGCATAAAAGTATCGGCGGCGACATATCCGCCATAACATATCTTACGGTGAGGCCGATAAGTACCTTTGGCTCGGTCAGCATTTCAAAATAGCTTTTAGGCGAATGTCCTGAAAGCTGCTTAAGCGGCATTGCCGCCCACGCATCGTAAACGCCTGCCGCGGCCTCCTCTAAAAGGCCGAAATCGGTATATTTATCTTTATTTTCGGCGTACCACTTATTCAGATATTCTGAAAAAAGCGCGTCGAAATCAATAAGCTTGTCCACTTGACTCCTTCGCGGACGTTTCCTTTAAAGATGGCGCCGGTAAACATCAAAAAAAGAAAAACATCCGGCTAAAACAAAAGTGCGGGCAGAACCCGGTCAAATTAAATTATCTCAGCCCTAATTTTTTCATATATGCGCGCAAGGTCGTCAGGTTGGTATTGAAGATCTCGCAAATTATTCCGCGGTTCGTAAAAAGCCTTTTGCCGCCGTACATCACGCCTATGACCGCCGACAGCGCTTTGCTGTCTTTTAGCGTATCTTTTTCAGCCTCCGCGCATTTTAAGAATTCCCTTACGACCGAGTTCAGCTTGACCTCGAAGCCCTTTTCCATCAGTGCCAGGGTCGCGAATACGTTTATATAGCTCTCAATAAAGCACGCGGGAAATTCGTTCAGCTTTTTAGGCGCGTTGTACCGGGCCGACAACAATATATCGTCAGCCGTCAAATGTATAGTGCGCTGCCCCTCGGTCTTACTCAGGACTTTTATAAGCAGCTGTTTTTTCAGCAGCGTATTGACCTCGGACGACAACAGCAGCCCGTCGATATATTCGCGTATTTTGGGGCTTCCCGAGCCGCAGCACGCGCCGAATATAAACGTCTGGAACGCTATATCGTCAAGCGTCATGCACCATTTTACCAGCCGGAAAAACTCGTTATCAGTTTCGATAAGGCTGCAAAGCCCCGACGGATCGGGCTTTGCCGCCGCGGTAAGTATATTCAGCCGCCTAACGATTTCCTTTTGCGGCACCTGACAGGCATATGAAACCTTCCTTTTCGGGCCCTCGGTAAACAGCTTCAGATAATACCGCGCAATGCTGTCGTCCTCATCGGCCTTTATCATGATCCGGCACAGCGCGGCCGCACGGGTCAGGTTGCCGCCGTTATACTGCGCCTGAGCGCACAGCAGCAGTACCTGCGGATCATACGGCGTTTCCTCCAAGAGCTTTTCCAAGGCTTCCGCCGCGTAACCGTGCCTGTCCGTTTCGCAAAAAACCATAGCAGCGCGATAGCGTTCATTGTCGGTAAGATCATTTTTCGCCAGCAGCGCGCTTAAATACTTTTCGGTTTCGGCCTTGCTGCGCATTTTATCCGCAAGCAGCAGCCGGTTGCACAGCATATACGCGTCGTCAGGATACAGCCTTTCGGCCTCCTTCGCCACAGCCTCGGCACACACATAGTTTTTTGCAAGATAATGGCACAGCGTGATACCGTTCAGCGCCTCGTTGTAAAAATTGCTGTCGGGTTTTATCACTGCAAACGTAGTAAGCGCTTTGTCAAATTCCTGCCGTCCCATCAGATTGTTGGCAGAAAGCAGTATTTTCTTTTGGTAGATGTCGCGGTCGTAAACCAACTTCAATCCCTTACTGTTGTCCAGATCAAAGGTCCTGTCCTCCAGCTCCTCGATGATATCGTACAGGTCGTCGATATCCATGTCCATCATTTCGGCTTCGTTGAAAAGGTCGCCGTCCGCGCCCCCGCGGCGGTCGTACGCGCACTTTAAATAATGGTACGCGACCTCCAGATTATCGTCCTCCATAAAGTTCTGGGTAAGGCCGAAATAACTCTCCATCACGCACTTTTTCTGTGTAATGAGCCGGAAGTATATATCGTTAGCGGCAGCGGGCAGCCCCATCTCGCCGTATATCCGCGCCATGCGGAATGCAAAATACGGCTCCTCCGGCATAAGCCGCCGCGCCTTACGCATATTTTCCAGCGCGGAAAGGTAATCGCCCTTAAGCAAAAACTTCTCTGCACGCTCGAAATAGAAGTCGCCGTCGCGCTTGAATTCGATTATATTCTTTTTCACTGTATTATATTTATTCAAATTTGCAATCCTTTAATGCAATGATACCGATTTACGGACAAGGCGGCCTGTACTAAAAAGAAGACGTTCTCATCCGAAAAAGACGCGGCTATAAATTATATCGAATTATTCAGCGGTTCCTTAAATTTTATCGGTTCCATAACAATATCTAGCGTTTCTTTTTCTTGTTGTTTTTCTTGCCGCCCTGCGGATGCTGCCTGCTGTGCTCAGTTTTTACCGCCTTTTGCATTGCCCTGCCGCTTGTAAGCTCTCCCCTGGTTTTTATATATGCGTTTAGCTCGTTTCGCGAATAATCTGCCGAAAGGGGCGTAATCCTACCGCCGTCGTCAATGCTCCTGATGTCTTTCAGGCTGACGCCGGTGATACCGGGATTCCTATCCTCTTCAGCGGCTTTTTCTCTGCGCCTTTCCTCTTCTTTTTCCTTCACGGCGGCTATTGCCTCACCGTCAGCCATACCCTCGCGGGCAAACACATATCCCGTATGCGCCGAAAATATGACCGTTATAAAGGAAAGCCCTAAGAGTGCCGCAATGAATACGCCGAAGATCAAAAGCGTCTGGTTCCCTGCAAGCATTGCGAACAAAGCCATGGGCAGCAGGCTTATTACCGCGAAAATAATATTCTGCGGCAGATATTTTACAGAAAGCCTTAAGCTGTTTTTAAACGCTGCGCCCGCTTTTAAACCCTTGACGTCGCTTATTGAAAGGAAAAACATTGCGAAAATCAGCGCGGCGGCAAGCAGGATAAACGACAGCACAGTCAGAAAATACGGCCAGAAAGCAGCGGTTGCGGCCGGCAGCCAGAAAAAGCATATGATTACAGCCGCCAGAAAAATGCCTACGATCAGCATGCACAGCATCGCCCGCCAGAAATTTTGTTTTACGCCCTTGAAAAAATCCGGCCTGATCTTTATGATCTCCTCGCCGGAGGCCAAAAGGTTCATTATCCGTATGCCGCCGGCAAAGCCCATGCCCGCTATCGCAAGAGACGGTATAAGCAGCAGCGCCATGATAAAGTAATTCTTAAAGGTCAATTCGTGCATCAACCGGATAACGTCGTTAAAGTACGGCAAGCCCCCGCCTGCGTTGGATGAAAAGGGCAGATATATTATCGCGCTCGACGTTTTGTACATATAAATGACCAATACCGCAACAGCCGGCAACGCGAAAATAAGCATCCAGATATTGGTCTTTACCATCAGCCCGAAACGCTTTGTGATCAGGAATCTTATTACCTGCCACCGCGTCCCGATGTGCGCCGCGTCCGGAACGCCGCCGGCCGATATGACGATATCATTTTTTACTTCTTCTGCCATTTAAATTTCCTAATGCTCCAAAAATTATTCGCTTTTGTTTATATTATTGTTTTGCATCGCTAATCAATATCTGTTTATAATACTGCATTCCGTACAGCAGCGCATTTTCGTCAAAGTCGAACCTGCCGTTATGCAGCTTTTTCATCTCGCCGCCGCCGTACGTCCCCAGCCATGCAAAGCAGCCCTTGACCTTAAGCAGGTATTCCGAAAAATCCTCGGCGGTGTATTCGGGCGCGGCGTCAATAAGCCCCGGTACGCAGTGCCTTACATAATTCACCGCGTCGCCGTCGTTACGAAGCGGCGGATATACCGCGGATACGGTTACACGGCTTTCGGCGCCGGTCTCCCTCCTGATGTCTTCCAGCAGCAGCGACAGCTTCTGCATTATTTCCTCACGCATTACCGGATCAAAAAACCTAAGCGTGCAAAGAAGCCTCATGTCTGCCGCGACCGCGTTACGGACTGTCCCGCCCTGCGCCGCCCCGACATGGAACAAACTGTTGTGGCGATACGGCGATAAAACATCCCGTGCGCCCGTAACAAACAGCGCGCCCGCCATTAGCGCGTCAACGCCGTTTTGCTTTTCCGCGCAATGCGCAGATACGCCGGCAAAGCTTATGTCGAACTCGACCACGCCCGCCATCACCGCGCCGGGCGAGACCGCGATCGTGCCAACCGGCAGCGACGGCTTTAAATGCAGCGCGTATATCTCGTGTACGCCGTGCAAAACGCCCGCTGCGATCAGCTTTTCCGCGCCGCCCGCGCCCTCCTCGGCAGGCTGAAAGATCAGCCTCAGATCAAAATCCGGCGCGTTCAAGGTAAAATACTTTGCCGCGCACAGCAGCATCGCCATATGCCCGTCGTGGCCGCAGGCGTGCATTACCCCGTCGGTCACGGATCTGTATGCGGCCTCGTTTTCCTCGGATATTCCAAGTGCGTCCATATCGGCGCGCAGAGCGATCAGCCTTTTGTGGCTTTTCCCGCGTATATCGCAAACAATGCCGGTCCCGTGTTTTTTATACTTGATCTTCAGTGAATCCAGCGCCGCCGCAATATAACTCTGCGTCCGGAATTCCTTTTCCGAAAGCTCGGCAATACGGTGCAGCCCCCTGCGGTGCAGGATAAGCTGCGGCAAAAGCGCTTCAATGTCACTCGATACGACCATATCAGTTGATTATAGCATAACGCATAAAAAAAGACAAAATCTTTTGGCTTTGTTTGACTTTTTCGGGGAAATCTATATAATAGAAAAGGCATCACACCATCAAATACGTACTCGTAGCTCAGCTGGATAGAGCATCGGACTCCGACTCCGAAGGTCAGAGGTTCAAATCCTCCCGGGTACACCAATAAAAAACACGGAATTTGCTGTTCCGTGTTTTTTTCACGTTTTCTTTTTAGCGGTTGACCTAAGTAAACGCTGATTAAATGAGGCTATTTTTTTCAGTTCACTGAACCACTACCGACTAAAGCCGGTAGGTTCGGAAAGCCGTCTAAAGGTTTTAACGCCTTGTAATTCTGAACGCAGTGAAGAATCTTGTCATTTCTGAACGCAGTGAAAAATCTTGTCATTCTGAACGCAGTGAAGAATCTTGTAATTTAAGAACACCGTTGCCTTAAGATCCTTCGCTTTGCTCAGGATGACACCGCACTGCTGTTTTTCTCCCCCCTCTTACGGAGACTAAATCCTTTGAATACGTGCGTTTACCCTAATTATTTGCCGCTGATTTTTTCTGTTTTCCTGTCCGTGCTTTTTTTCATATCCAGATAGCCCATAACCAGCATCCAGACGTATGCCAAGGTTTTGGGCAGCATCAGCATGCCGATCATAGGCACCTGATCCGCAAAAAGCACGACGGGAATATAGAAGAGAAAGCTAAGAACGATCGCCAGCCACATAAACCTGAAAGATTTATCGCGGGCGCGCCTTGCTTCACTGAAAAACAAATATTTCAGGACGCCGCCCAGAAGAAGAAACGGTATGTTGCGGTATATCCCCCACGAAAGCGGCGCGTCCAAGGAAAGCCACATGTTCTGCGGAAACAAACACAGCCCGATCCGCGCCGCCGCCAAGGCATAAATTGAAACGGTCAAGGCGGCGTTATTCCGCCTGCCGTAATGTATTTGCCAAAAATGGTAAAGCAGCACATAAAATACCGTCATTGTGATCGAGGTGATCAGCTTGCCGATGCCCAGAGAGCGCGCATGGTTGTCCAGGCCGTCGCTATTCAGCGCAATAATGCGCGGGATCAGGTGAAACGCGTCGCCGAACCCCAGCACCAGCGCCATGACCCCGAATAGGATATACTTGCGCCGCGCCCTGCCCCTGACCGCTATCAATACGCCCAGAGTGACGGCGCATATAAGATACGCGGTTTCAAAGATTGCTTCCATTATGCCCTGCATATACTTTCTCCCTTTTTATATACTGCCGAAAACCAGTTGACAGCTGTAAAAACAAGCCTTTCTATCAGCGTTTCCTTAATACTTTTTCCATCGGCTTGCCGTTTGCCAACTCGTCCACCAGCTTATCCATATACCGTATTTTTTGCATAAGCGGATCGGCGATCTCTTCCACCTTATATCCGCAGACCGAGCC
Organism: Eubacteriales bacterium; assembly: GCA_031553565.1. Taxonomy (GTDB): domain Bacteria; phylum Bacillota; class Clostridia; order Christensenellales; family DUVY01; genus JAVBLK01. The sequence continues at coordinate 166,994 of JAVBLK010000019.1, read as the reverse complement.
CTTGATCAAAACGGCGTCCGGATTAAGCCGCGGCGCGTTTGCAAAAAAGCTTTTAAGATCCGCGCCGGAATCAATTTGTGCCTGAAGTCCCGTCCCGTCATACCCCGTCAGCCAGTATACCGCCGTTTTCAGCTCCGCCACGGTACGGCCCTTCCTCTCAAGCTTTTGGACATACATCTTATAGATCAATGAAAACTCTGTTTTCGTTATGTCGTGCGCCATATTTTCCTTCCCTTTTTTGCGGCGATGCCGCACTTATAAAAGCTTCCCGTCATAAGTCCCGGACGCTGCTCATACTCGCAATCATCTTTTGGCAATAAATACGCTTACAGTATCGCCGGGCTGCTTGTTTATTTTGGCGCGGATATCCTTTCTTATGCCTATGATATAGCAGACGGAGCCGTCCGGATTCTTTACGCCCATGTTCACAATACTGCCCTCATACGGCACGCCGTCGAACAATGCGCGCACCTTGACCCGGCCCGCGCCGAATTCCGCCCTGATATCAAACGGAAACGCCACAAACGCGCCGTCCAAACCGTCCGACTTCTGTATCACGGCATTAAACTCATATGTTTTCTCATTCATTTTAGTCGCCTGTACTTATTGCGCCTTGCTTTCATATGACGGCACCAGTCCGTCCCGCTTCAATCTGAAAACGAGCCTTGCGGGCGCATTATCGCGTCTGCGGCATTGACCTTTATGCGCGCGGTGATGTCGTAGTAATTACGTTCGGCGGCCTCGACGCTTTGCTGCCAGGTGATATAGATATCGTTGTGCGCGTTCTGCCCCACGCTTTTCAGCTTTTCCGGATCGGACAGGATATTTATGACCTTGGCGGCATACGCCTCCGTATTGTGCGGTGCAAAATATCCGTTTACGTCCGCCGTCACAAGGTCGGCGGTCACCGCGTTTTCCAAAAACAGCGTCGGCGTATAGTACGCGGCGGCCTCGATCTGTGTCAGCGAATTGGTATCGTAAAGCGACGGGAAAAGTATCAGGTCGGCGCGCGCGTAAAGCCACGACAATGCCGCCCTGTCCGCGATATGCCCCAAAACCAGCGTTTTATCCAAGAGCCCGTATCGCCGGATAAGCCTTTGGAGCGCGGCGCGGTCTTTGCCCTCGCCCGCAAAGATAAACTTGAAATCAAGGCCTTGCGCGCTGAGGATCTTCAATACCTCAACAAGGAAAAATACGTTCTTCTGCTTGAATATCCTGCCCACAAACATCATGACGTTCTTTTGTCCGGCAAGTGAAAATTCTTTGTCCGCCTGCCTTGCCGCGGCGGCCGCGGCCTCAATACTGCCGCATTCGTACTCGGTCGCGTTCCTGACGATCCGGATCTCCTTTTTATAGCCGTATTTACGCAACAGCTTTTCGCACGCCGCGTTCATAGTAAACGCCACGTCCGACTTATTGATCACGGTCATTATGATTTTTGTAAAAAGCCAGGAGATCAAATGAGATTTGGTATAGCGCAAAAAATCCCTCTTGTATTGGCTGTGAAAGGTGAAAACGCACGGGATACCGTATTTTTTCGCCAGCTTCGCCCCCAGCCGCCCCATCGCAAAAGGCGTATGGATATGGATAATGTCGGGCCGTTCCTCTATGATATATCTTTCTGCGGCGGCGGCAAAGCCGGGATCGAATTTCGCTACATAATAGCCGAAATATTTTTTCCGCATGACGCTGCACTCGTATATCTTTGCCGGCGTATCGGCATGATACCCCATCAAAGACGGGGCAAACAGCGTGACGCTGTGGCCGCGCCCGTGCATATGCTTGCAATACGTCTCGACGACCTTGGTCACGCCGTCAAGTACCGGATAAAAATTATCCGAAAAATATGCTATCTTCAATTGTCTGCTTACAGCTTCCATTTACGCCTCAAATATTTTTTTACGCTTCAAATATTTTTTCATAATTATTGACAGGAAAACCAGGTTAAAACTTCATTAAGTATAACTCACCCGTATATTTTAATCAACGCTTATGATATACTATTACCATAAGATTCTATCGTACGTTCGGACTTTGAGGGGTAAAAGAACAAATCCGCAAATTACACAGCGAATTTTTTTATGGATGACGCCGGGACAGTAAAAACTGAAAAGAAAAAAAAGAGATCGTATATCTGGAAGATCCTTTTTGTCGCAGTAAATATTGCGGCTGTAGTTGTTATTGCCACCGTGGATTTCGGCGGCGGCACCTCGACCGTACCGCTTAGCGACGCGTTGAGTATTTTAGGGCGGAATTGGCCTTACCTTGTGCTGGCAATATGCTCTCCCATACTCTTTATCGCGCTGGATATGCTGAAATACAGCATTATGATACAGTCTGCAACCCGGCGGATAAGGCCGATGACGGCATACAACTGCTCGCAGCTGGGCCGTTATTATGACAACGTCACCCCTCTGGGCGCGGGCGGCCAGCCGTTTCAGATCCACTATCTCACCACAAAAAAGATCGAAAGCGGCAACGCGATGGCGGTCGTCATCACCACCTTTATCCTGCAGCAGCTGGCTTTTACTGCCGCCGGGCCGTACTTTATCATAAGGTACTGTATGTCGGGCTATGCCGAAACGTACTTTATCGTCCTGGCCTGGGTCGGCTATGTCTTCTATCTGTCGATCCCCCTGCTGCTGGTTATTATGACGATAAAGCCGTCTATCGCGGCGGGGATCGCGAATTTCTTCCTGCGCTTATTAAAGAAGCTGAGGATATTAAAGCATCCGGAAAAGTTCGAACAGCGCATAAAGGGCGCGCTTTCCCGCTATCAGCAGACGGCGGCATACATAGCCAAAAACATTTTAAGGGTTCTGATAGTTTTCGGGATATCGCTTATCCAGTTCGCGGTATATTTCTGCATCCCGTATTTTGTGTGCAGGGCTTTCGGCGCATCCGCCGCCCAGACGGTAGACCTGTTCACGCGCATGGTCACGGCTTACTTTGCAATAACGATCGTCCCCACGCCCGGCAACGCAGTCGCCGCCGAATTCAGCTTTTTGGCGGTATTCGCCTCCGTCCTTTACGGCTATGTCTTCTGGGGCATCCTGTTATGGCGATTCCTGGTGTTTTACCTCTATCTTATCCAGGGACTCGTCATAATCATCAGCCGCACGATAAGGAACGCAAGGCGCGAAACAAAACAGCCGCCCGCCATGCCCGAAATATCCGGCATTACGGCGGTTGACGCCGAAATCAACGGCGTCCCCGGACAGGAAGAAATGTCCGGCTAGATTGATAGCAAAAGATTCAACTGGCGCCGGGATTGCTTGTTCACAAAATTTTTCTAACAGAAACCTAAATAAGTTTTTAAACAGACAATTTTCAGAAACTGCCTTTCTTGAAATCGCGTATCGCCCTGTCAGTTTCGCGCTTGATGTCCCTCTCGGCAATCGCCGCGCGCTTGTCGTGCAGCTGCTTGCCCTTGCCGAGGCCTATTTCAAGCTTGATCAGGCTGTCCTTAAAATACAGTTTTGTAGGTACTATCGTATAGCCCTTTGCCTTCACCTTTTCGGTCAGCTTAATAAGCTCAGCCTTATGTAACAGCAGCCGCCTGTCGCGCTTTGCCTCGTGGCCGAATACGCCCGCCTGCGCATACGGGACAATATTAGCGTTATGCAAAAACGCCTCGCCGTTCCGGACAAGGATAAAGCTGTCCTTTAAGGTGACCTTATCGCCGCGGATACTCTTTACCTCGCTGCCGGTAAGCTGTATACCGGCCTCGATGGTTTCCTCGATAAAGTACTCAAAGTACGCGTATTTATTATTGTAGATTACCTTTATGCCCACGTTTTTTTACCTTTACTTTTTGTTCCCGCGCTTATACCCCGGCTTACTGCTCTTACTGTACCCGCCCGGCCTTGCGCCGCCGGGTTTTGACGGCTTTCCGCCGCCTTGCGCCCTGGGCGGCCTGCCGCTGCCGGGCTTCGGGCGTCCGGTTCCGCGCTTTTGACTCTGTCCCGCGCTCTGTTCCTTATCCTCGCGGAAAGTAAAGCCCTTCCTTACCGGTTTTTCCGCGGTCGGATTGACCGGCTGCTCTTGCGCAAGCGCGAACTCTATCTTCCTTGCGTCTATATCGCATTTTACCACTTTTATCCGTATCTTGTCGCCCATACGGTAAGAATTCTTCGGATTATACAAAAGATACCGGTCTTCGACAAATTTATACCTGTCGCCCGGCAGGCTTTCCAGCCATATCAGGCCTTCCGCCGTATTCGCCAATTCCACGAATATCCCGAACGAGGAAACGCCGCTTATAACGCCGTCGAACTCCTCGCCCAGAAATTGCTGCATATATATGGCCTTATAAAGATCGTCGCCGTCGCGTTCCGCCTGTTCGGCGGCAACCTCGCGCTCGCTGCTCTGCTCGGCCGCGTTGCCCACAAACGCCTTTAAACTGCGCATGTTCTGCGAAAAAAGGTTATCGTGCAGCCACAGCTTTATCATCCGGTGCGCCACAAGGTCGGGGTACCTTCTGATAGGCGAGGTGAAATGGCAATAATACTTTGCCGCCAGGCCGAAATGCCCCAGGTTTTCAGGTGAATATTTGGCCTTCATCATCGAGCGCAGCATGACCTTGTTCATAAGTCCGCTGTACTGCGATTCCGCAACGTCCTTTAAAAGCCTTTGCAGCGCCTTGGGCGTCACGCTCCTTGACGCTGCGTTGACCCTGAAGCCCAGCGCGTTCGACAGCGAGTACAGATTCTGTATCTTTTCCAAACTAGGCTTTTCGTGTACACGGTAGACATAGGGTGCCTTTAAGTTAAACATGTGCTGCGCCGTCACCTCGTTGGCGATCAGCATAAATTCCTCAATAAGCTTATGCGCGGCCGTCCTGGGCGCCTCTGACAGGCCGGTGACCCCGCCCGCCGCATCAAGCTCTATCTTGCACTCCGGCAGGTCAAAATCGATCGAACCGCGCTTGACCCGCCTAAGATTCAGTATCTCCATCAGCGACTTCATCTCGATAAGCATCGGAGCAATTTCCTTATATTTTGCCGTCTCGGTTTCGTCGCCGGAAAGGATCGCCGCAACAGAGGTATAGGTCATGCGCGCGCGCGAATTCATCACGGCCTCGGCCAGTTCATACCTTACGATATCGCCGCCGCGGTCTATATCGATAAAAACAGTCATGCACAGCCTGTCAACGCCCTCGTTTAAAGAGCAGATGCCGTTTGACAGCTCCTTGGGCAGCATAGGGATGACCATGCCGGGAAAATAAACGCTGGTCGCCCGGCGGAACGCTTCGTCGTCGAGCGGGCTCTTAGCCTTGACGTAATGCGATACGTCGGCGATATGCACGCCCAAACGGTAATTGCCGTCCCGCGTCATTTCCAGGGAAACCGCGTCGTCAAGGTCTTTGGCGTCCTCACCGTCGATAGTGACCAGCAATTTATCCCTCAGATCCAGACGCCCGCGCATATCCTTATTGGAGACAGCCTGCGGCACAGCCCCGGCCTCGTTTGCGGCTCTTTTCGGAAAAACAGAGACGATCTTTTTTTCTTCGATTATTTTTTCGATGTACTCGTAATATTTCAATTCTTTCATTATTTTTCCTTCTTTCGGCGGACGTGCATTCAAGATGGACAGCCGAAGACTTGTAAGCGGCGGATCCTTTCTTTCGGCAGGACAGCTTTTTCTTTTGGCGGGCAAAAGCGCATTACCGCTTAAATAAATATCCCCGTAGAATAAAACAGGGCAACAGGCTTTACGCCCATTGCCCTTAATTCCCTTGATGATCACAACTGCCCTGATTCTACGGCTTTAAAAGCTTGAATATTTCAGTCGTTTCGCCAAGCATACGCTGGTCGATAATAAGCGTAACAAAGTACAGCAACGCAAGGCCGAGTATCGTCAGAGACCAGATTATGGTCATTTTCATCAGCATGCCTTCGCGCGTGCGTCCCTTGTTTTTACTGAAGAACGTATCGCTGCCGCCGCTGATCGCGCCGACGCCTTCCTGCTTTGCGGGCTGTAAAAGGATAATTACAACCAGTGAAACGCTTAAGATGATGATAAGCGCAATGAGCACAACGCGGATGATCCTAAAGCTGGATGATATCCACGGAGCAACCGCATTAATTAAGTTAAGAGCGCTAATTAAATTCCGCATAATTGTTCCCATAAAAGCGGCTTCGCCGCGTTTAATAAAACAACGGCCGCCGAACCTTTTTTCTACGTTTTTCTAGATTTAACTACTTAGTATAAAAAGTTTACCGCAAAGGAATCAACCCCTGCGGTAAACAATATTATCATATTAACTAAACTTTAGCAAGCAAAAATCAAACGTTTCAATCGATAAATGCCGTTCGAATTTTTGCGCGATCTGAACGGGGCGGTATTACTTATGGTCGACCTTTGACATATATGCGATCAGGTCAACGACCTTGCAGGAATAACCCCACTCGTTGTCATACCAAGCAACTAATTTAACAAAGTTAGGGTTCAGCATTATGCCTGCTTCCGCGTCGAATATCGAGGTGTTGCTGTCGCCTACAAAGTCTGTGGAAACAACGGAATCCTCGGTGTACGCAACGATGCCCTTCATGCTGCCGTTTGCGGCGGCCTTCATCGCAGCCTTGATCTCGTCATAGGTGGCGGGCTTAGCCAGCCTGCAGGTAAGGTCTACTACGGATACGTCCACGGTAGGAACGCGGAAAGACATGCCTGTCAGCTTGCCCTTAAGCGCCGGGATAACTTCGCCGACTGCTTTAGCCGCGCCCGTGCTGCTGGGGATGATGTTTACGGAAGCCGAGCGGCCGCCGCGCCAGTCTTTCTTGGACGGGCCGTCAACTGTCAGCTGTGTCGCCGTCGTGCTGTGTATCGTTGACATAAGGCCTTCTACGATACCGAATTTGTCATTGATGACCTTTGCAAGCGGCGCCAGACAGTTTGTCGTGCAGCTTGCGTTGGAGACGATCTTCATATCGGCTGTGTACGAGTCGTTGTTTACGCCCATAACAAACATTTTTGCATCCTTAGAGGGCGCGGTGATAACGACCTTCTTTGCGCCGCCCTTAAGGTGCGCTTCGGCGTCCGCAACGGTGGTGAAACGGCCGGTAGCCTCGGCAACATACTCCGCGCCGCAGGACTTCCAGTCGATAGCCGCGGGATCTTTTTCAACAAAGAAAGTTATCGGGTTGCCGTTGACGACCAATTTGCCGTCCTTGACCTCGACGGTGCCCTTGAACCTGCCGTGAACGGAATCATAGGTCAGCATGTACTTTGCGTATTCCAGATCCATAAACGGGTCGTTGATGCCGGTGACCACGACGTCCTTGTTCTCGCAAGCCGCGCGCAGCACAAGCCTTCCGATACGTCCGAAACCGTTGATACCGATTTTGACTGTCTTTTTGTCTGCCATAAGATAAAACTCCTTAACCCCTTGCGGGAAAAATTATTTGCTTATTGAAAGTTATTTTACACTTTTTTTATTTCTTTGACAAGCGATTGGCAAGCCGAAAAGCAAACTGCATAGCCGAGTAAAGCTGCATATTACGCAGAAAACATTGTGTGACCCGAAAGTCAGCGCGGCCGGCATCAAGCATTCGGACTCTTTTGCCCCGCTATTTCCTCCATTGTCCTGCCCGTCCTTACGCTGTCGGTGAAACCCGCTATTCCGCTGCCGTTCTCTGCGTATTTATCCTTCTCCTTTATCAGCAGCCAGTTTTTATCCGGCTTGCCGTCTTTGTCCTTCATCCGCGCCAGCGCAAAGCCGCCTTTTAAGCGTTGCCCGGCTATAAAGAACTTCAGCGAGCCGTCTTTTAATCCCTTTTCAGTATCGTTGAGCGGCAGCCAAAAGCCCTCGTCCCACAGCATAACGGTGCCGCCGCCGTACTGCCCCTTTGGTATCGTTCCCTCGAAGTCCCGGTAAGAGAGCGGATGATCCTCGACCATCACCGCCAGCCGTTTGTCGGAAGGATCCATGGACGGCCCCTTCGGCACAGCCCAGCTTAAGAGGACGCCCCGCCATTCAAGCCGGAAGTCATAGTGGTCGCGGCTGGCCAAATGGTGCTGGATAACATAGCGCAATGCAATATCAGATTCTTTTGCACCGCTCTCTGCCGCGTACGGCTCGGCGGTTTTGTTAAAATCCCTCTTTTCCAGATAAAGGCTTAATTTGTGATTCATAGTAATTATAGTATACTCTGTCGGAACGGAAACAATAGCACGTAAAACAATATGCGTTATTAAGAAGAAGGCTATTTATTTTTCTTTTCCTCTTTTTTTCCTGGCCGGTTTCTTTTTGATGAGCCTTTGCGGATTCCCGCCCAAAGAAAAAGGTGAAAGTCTTTAGCAGTTCCAGTTAATCTTTGCGGGCTCCGGCTCGTTCTTGGCGGCGGCCTTACGCAGTGCATTTTCCATCTTTGCGCATTCCTCTGCCGCAATTTTGTCGTAGACTTCCGGCTTTTCGCCTATGCCGACCCGGTCATAGGCAATCGCTGCCGCTCCGTAAAATGCTAAACCTAAGGAATGCGTCGGAGTGTGAAAGCATGCCGACGCCTGCCCGCACGCGCGCGCCGCCGCCTGCGCAGCCGGATCGTTATCCAGCTCCCTTGCCGCGGCGTGGCATTCGTTCAGAATAATATTTTTGACTTCCGGCAACTTCTTCTTGCCGCAAAACCAGTCTCGCGCGGCGCCGATCGCCATACGCGGCCGTTTATCGCCGGGACAATGCTTTTCAAAAACAGGCAGAATATGAGCCTCGCAATAATCCATACACCACTTTGCTATAGTGGCTTTACTCTGCGTCTCGATAAGCCGCATCAAAGAAACGATGTACGGCGCGTCCGCGCTCCCCAGCATTTTACGGATTTTAGGCATAACATTATCCCCTGTGATTTTTTTTGCGGTCGTGTATTCTGATTATTCCGGTCGCTTTTATTCCGCCCGGTCGACCCGCTTTAAATACTTATTAAGTATCTCCGTCACTGCGGCGGGATCGTCGAAGAACACCCTGGTCGACGGCTTTCTCCCGCTTACCGGATAGAATATAAAACAATCGGCGCCGCCGTATTTCATTTTCTTATATCCCTCCAGCTCCGAAAAACCCAGGAATCCTTCCACAGACTTCATAAACAGCATCTTTTTGCTCTTAGTCCAAACTCCCTTATCTGTAATGACATATTTATAAGGGTAAACCGAACTGGTGGTTTTATAAATACTTACGCTCTGCATGATCCCTTCCAAAAGTACTGTTTCACCTTTCGGCATAGATTCGATCGGCGTATCCCGCAGCGTTTGTTTCGGCATAATCTTTCTCCTAAAAGTTTTTGATCGAATGTTTAACGTAAAAAAAAGGCCGCTTTAAAACAAAACGGCCCGTTTCTTGGAGCTGATGGGCGGATTCGAACCGCCGACCTGCTGATTACGAATCAGCTGCTCTACCGACTGAGCCACATCAGCATATTAAATTCATCGGACATTTATCTATAAGAGAGCAGGTCTCTGCGAAACTGCTTTTCATAGAAATCAAGTTTTTTGATTTTAACATATCGACAAGTTTTTGTCTATTGAATATCAGCGGATTTTTGCCGGTTCGCGCACGGCAGGTATATTGACAATACATTGTCAAACATTTTTTTAGTATGTAAATACGCTTGCAAATGAAGAAAAAAGCGTATATAATGGTTTATACAACTAATTTTCAGGCCAGAGGCTTTGCCGCATTGCCCGGCAGCCTTAGACGCCCGACAGAAAACACCCAAATTTTTACTGTTCAAGGAGAATGATTTATGAGAGACGTTTACAATTTTTCAGCAGGGCCCTCCATGCTGCCCGAAAAAGTTCTGAAAGAAGTCCAAAAGAGCCTTCTGAACTACAACGGCAGCGGGATGTCCGTCACCGAAATGAGCCACCGCGCGAAGGTTTACGAGGAGATCAACGCCGAGGCGGAAAGCGGCCTTAGGACGCTTATGAATATCCCCGACAACTACAGCGTAATTTTCGTACAGGGCGGCGCGTCTATGCAGTTCGAGGCAGTGCCGCTGAACCTTTCGGTAAATAAGAAGGCCGATTATATCGTCACGGGCAATTTTGCCGAAAAAGCGTATACTGAATCGGTTAAGTTCGGCGATATGAAAATAGCGGCGACCTCGAAAGATAAGAATTTTACCTACATCCCCAAGACCAAAAAGAGCGACTTCAGAAAAGATATCGACTATGTGCATATGACCACCAACAATACCATATTCGGCACGCACTTTACCAAGCTTCCCGATACGGGCGATATCCCGCTGGTCGGCGATATGTCCTCCAATATTTTGGGCGAGGTGTATGACGTCACAAAGTTCGGCGTGATCTATGCCGGCGCACAAAAGAACATCGGCCCTGCCGGCGTCACCGTCGTCATCATAAGAAACGACCTTTTGGATAAGGCTTCCCCCGCTTGCCCCACAATGATGAAGTGGTCAACGCAAACCAAGGAGCACAGCCTTTACAATACCCCGCCGTGCTTTTCCACCTTTGTGTCGATGCTGGTATTCCGCGACCTTATAAAGATGGGCGGCGTACCCGCAATGCAGAAGATCAACAAGCGCAAGGCGAAGATGCTGTACGACTTTATCGACAACTCCGGCTTCTATGTAAATAAGGTCAATAAGGCCGACCGTTCGATAATGAATATTCCGTTCATCACTCCCAGCCCCGAATTAGACGATAAGTTTGTAAAGGAAGCGGCAAAGCAGGGTCTGCTTACCTTAAAGGGACACAGACTGGTCGGCGGTATGCGCGCATCGATCTACAACGCGATGCCGGTCAAGGGCGTCAAGAAGCTGATCGAGTTTATGGGACAGTTCCAGTTAGCTAATAAATAAATAGGTTTATGCCAAAGAGCAGCATTACCGCAGACATTATTTTGAAGGAGATAAATAATTTATGTACGATATTTTAAAGCTGAACGAAATAAGCCCGGTTGCGAATAAGGCTTTCAGCAACAATTTCAAGCTGTCCAAGGACTGCGCCGCGCCGATAGGCATTATGCTGCGCAGCTTCAACATGCACGACTACGCCATGCCCGACAGCGTACTGGCTGTGGCAAGGGCGGGCGCGGGCACAAACAATATCCCGATCGACAAGCTGACCCCTAAGGGGATCGTTGTTTTCAATACCCCCGGCGCGAACGCGAACGCAGTCAAGGAGCTGGTGCTAGCGGGAATGCTGCTCGGCTCCAGAAAGATAGTCGACGGTATCGAATGGACTAAGACGCTGAAAGGCAAGGGCGACGAGGTCATGAAGGCAGTCGAAGCCGGTAAGAACGCATTTGTCGGCGGCGAGATCATGGGCAAGAAGCTGGGCGTCATCGGCCTGGGCGCGATCGGCAACCTTGTGGCTAACGCGGCGGTGGAGCTGGGCATGACGGTCTACGGCTATGATCCCTATATCTCTATCGACGGCGCGTGGCACCTTGACCGCGAGGTCATCCGCGAGAACGATATCGCAAATATCTACAAGGAATGCGATTATATCTCGCTGCATATCCCCTACAACAACACGACCAAGAACACGATCGACAGCGAGGCTTTATCCAAGATGAAGCCCAATGTATGTATCCTGAATATGTCACGCGGCGAGCTGGTGAATAATAAGGACCTTATTAAGGCTCTTGCCGCCGGCAAGATCGGCCGCTATGTGACCGACTTCCCCGCTGACGAGCTTATCGGCGTGGAAAACGTCATCTGCATCCCGCACCTTGGCGCGTCGACGCCCGAGGCCGAGGACAACTGCGCATATATGGCCGCGTCGCAATTAAAGGACTACATCGAGAACGGCAATATTTTAAACAGCGTCAACTTTCCTAAATGCGAGCTTGGCCGCAGCGGCAAGATGCGCATCTGCGTATTCCATATGAACATCAAAAATATGCTGATACAGATGATCGATTCGATTTCCAGCGCAAAGATCAATATCGGCAATATGGTCAGCCAGAGCCAGGGCGATTACGCCTATACCATATTCGAGCTCGACGAGGTCGCGGGCGATTCCGTAACCAGCAAGCTGAAAGCGATCAAGGACGTCTTAAGGATCCGCGTGATATATTAAGAAACCGCTGAAAAAATACCTTTAAATACAGACACTTGCGGCGGCTCCGGTTTTTCGGAGCCGCTGTCTTTATCCCATGAACAGTAAAAGCGTCCGTTTGCAAGCGGACGCTTTTGGTTAGGGAATCGCTGAATAATTCGATATAATTCATAGCGGCGTCTTTTCCGCCTGAAAACGCCTTCCTCTTTTGCAAATAGTTCTACTATTTCCTGCAAAAATAGGCCGTTTTCTGACTTAAAAATACTTGCTCTAAATTAACCTCATTTATTCATCGCTTCCTTAGTATTGTTTGAATTCTACTTTAAATCGTGTGCGAAAGCCTTTACTTCTTTATAAGGCTTTGCCCCGTCATTTCCGCCGGTTGATTCATTCCCATTATTTCCAGCATCGTGGGCGCAAGGTCGCACAATTTACCGCCCTCGCGCAGTTTGATTCCCTTATATTTGTCGCCTGCAAGTATGAACGGCACAAGGTTGGTCGTATGCGCCGTGCAGGGCGAGCCGTCCGGCATCAACATTGTTTCGGCGTTGCCGTGGTCTGCCGTAATAAGCGCGGTACCGCCGGTTTTTATGACCGCTTCCACGACCCTTCCCACGCATGCGTCCACGGTTTTTACGGCCTTTGCCGCCGCCGGGATGATACCCGTATGCCCCACCATGTCGCAGTTGGCAAAATTCAGGATCACCGCGTCGTATTTAAGCGAATTTATCGCGGCTACGACCTTGTCAGTGACCTCAAACGCGCTCATTTCGGGCTGCAGATCATAGGTCGCCACCTTGGGGCTGGGCACAAGCGCCCTGTCCTCTTTTGCATTTGGCGCCTCGACGCCGCCGTTGAAGAAAAAGGTGACGTGCGCATACTTTTCGGTCTCGGCGATCCTCAATTGCGCTTTGCCGTTCTTGGATATATATTCGCCGAAAGTGTTGTCCAGGTTCTGCGGCTTGTACGCAGTCCTGATCCCGGTAAAGGTCACATCGTACTGGGTCAGCCCAACATAGAAAACCTTTTTATAGCCGCCCGCCCTTTCAAACATGTTGAAATCGGGATAAAGGAACGCCCTGGAAATCTCCCTTGCGCGGTCGGAACGGAAGTTGAAGAAAATAACGCTGTCGTTTTCCTTTATCGTACCGATAGACGCGCCGTCCTTGCCGGTTATGGTAACAGGCTTGATAAACTCGTCGGTAACGCCCTTTTCATAGCTTTCTGATACGGCCTTTGCCGCGCTGCATGCCTTTACCCCTGCGCCCGCGGCCAGACAATTGTAACCCTCTGCGACGCGCTCCCAGCGGTTGTCGCGGTCCATGATATAATAGCGCCCCACGACCGACGCGATCCGGCCCGTCTTTTCTGCCGCCATATATTTTTCCAGAGCCTCGATAAAGCCCTTGCCGCTGGTCGGTGAAACGTCGCGCCCGTCCATAAAGCAATGTACGAACACCTTGTTTCCGTCCACTCCTTTCAATTTCGCCAGCTTGATAAGCGCGAAAAGATGGTTTATTGTGCTGTGTACGCCGCCGTCGGACAAAAGCCCCATAAAATGCAGCGCGGTATTGTTCTTTTTTGCATTATCTATCGCCGCATTGAACTCGGCATTTTTGAAAAAATCGCCGTCCTCAATAGACTTATCGATGCGCGTTATGTCCTGGTATACGACCCTGCCCGCGCCGATATTCAGATGCCCTACCTCGCTGTTGCCCATCTGGCCGTCGGGCAGTCCGACAGAAAGCCCGCTTGCCGAAAGCTTGCCGTGCGGATACTGCGCCCTTAATTTATCAAGGTTAGGCGTACCCGCAATCTTAATAGCGTTGCCCTGCGGCATGTCGCTTGTCAGCCCGAAGCCGTCCATAATGATCAAAACTGTATTCTTGTTTTCCATAATTCCCTTCAATGTTTTAACGGGCGGCCATTTCTGCCGCCCGCATATAAATATTCTACGGACATTTTTCTTTGAGCGGGCATGCGCTTTGGGTCGTCAAAAGAAAAGCTGTCCGGCCAAAAAAGAAAGCAAGGCTGGCCAGAAAAGAAAAGAAAATGGCCGTGCCGGGTTTAATACCTCGCGGCTTGCCGCGTCTTTTCTTACGCATGCTTCCTGTAATACTCCGTTGCTTTAAGCGGAAATATTTATTGTTATTTGCCCGCGAAGCCTATATTTCCGCGTTTGCGGCCATAACAATCCCTGCAAATTCCGCGGCCTTTAAACTTGCGCCGCCGATCAGCCCGCCGTCAATTTCCTTTCTTTCAAGAAGCTCCGCGCAGTTCTTGCCGTTCATGCTGCCGCCGTAAAGTATACGCAAGCTCTTTGCTATCTTGGGGTCGTAAAATTCGGCGACAAGCTTTCTGATAAACTTGATAGTTGCCGCGGCGTCGTCCGCCGTAGCGTTCTTCCCCGTGCCGATCGCCCAAACAGGCTCGTAGGCGATTACAACGTTTTCCATCTGCGCTTCCTCCACGCTTTGCAGCGCGTCCTTAAGCTGTGAGCGGAGTATAACGTTGGTCTTGCCGATCGAGCGTTCGTAGTCAGTTTCACCGATGCAGACGATCGGCTTCAAGCCCGACCTCAGCGCCATAAGCGCGCGCTTGTTGACGGTTTCATTGGTCTCGCCGAACATCTGGCGGCGTTCGCTGTGGCCGACCACAACATATTCCGCGCCGACCTCAATAAGCATTTCCGCGCTTATTTCGCCCGTGAACGCGCCCTTTGCCTCCCACGAAACATTCTGCGCGCCGACCTTGATCTTACTGCCCTTTACTGCCTTTTTGACCGCCGCGATAGCCGTAAACGGAACGCATACAACGACCTCTGCCTTTTTGTTTTCCTCGATAAGAGGCTTCAGCTCGGCAATGAGGGCGCTGCCCTGCTCGATGGTATTATTCATCTTCCAATTGCCGGCTATCATTCTTTTTTTAGCCATATTTTTTGACTTTTATTCCTTTTAATTCATTCTTTAGTGATAAATTATCGTTCCTGCCCGTATATTGCCCGTGCGGCAGCACCTGCCCGGCCATTCCGTGCGGCAAACGCTTACTTGTCCAACAGGCAAGCCACCCCTGGCAGCTCGATCCCTTCCAGGAACTCAAGCGACGCGCCGCCGCCCGTGCTGATATGCGTCATCTTCTTGGCAAAGCCCAGCTGCTCGACCGCCGCCGCGCTGTCGCCGCCGCCTATTATGGTTATCGCGCCCTTATTGGCCGCCATTGCTTTTGCGATCGCCTTGGTGCCCTCGGCAAATTTCTCAAACTCGAACACGCCCATCGGCCCGTTCCAAATGATGGTCTTGGCCCCGGCGATCTTCTCGGCAAACAGCTCGCACGTTTCCGGCCCGATATCCAGTCCCTGCCAGCCGTCGGGTATCTTCATGCTGCTGACTACGCGGCTTTCCGCCGTCGCCGAAAACTCCCTGGCGATAACGTTGTCAACGGGCAGTATGAGCTGCACTTTCTTAGCCCGCGCCGCGTTTAAAAGCTCCTTTGCAAGGTCTACTTTATCAATCTCCACCTTGGAATCGCCGATCGTACCGCCCATAGCTTTCACAAAAGTGTAAGCCATCGCGCCGCCTATCAGCAGGCTGTCAACCTTGTCGATAAGATTTTTGATAACGCCGATCTTATCACTGACCTTCGCGCCGCCTAAGATAGCGAGGAAAGGCCTCTTGGGGTTTTCCAGCGCGCCGCCCATAACGTCCAGCTCCTTCTGGATCAAAAAGCCTGAAACCGCGGGCAGGTACGCCGCCACGCCCGCAGTGGACGCGTGCGCCCTGTGCGCCGTGCCGAACGCGTCGTTGACATAGATATCCGCGAGTGACGCCAAAGCTTTTGCAAATTCCTGATCGTTCTTTTCCTCTTCCTTGTGGAACCTTACGTTTTCAAGCAGCACTACCTCGCCCGCCTTCATGCCTGCGACGCACTTTTTCGCGCTGTCGCCGATAACGTCGGCGGCCAAAGTGACCTTGCCCTTTAACAGCTCGTTCAAACGCTCGGCGACCGGCTTCATGGAAAATTTCGGCTCGAACCCGGATTTAGGCCTGCCCAAATGCGAGCAAAGTATCGTTTTTGCGCCGTTATCCATTAGAAACTTAATTGTCGGCAGCGCGCCCACGATCCTGTTCTCGTCGGTGATCCGGCCGTTTTCATCCTGAGGTACGTTGAAGTCCACGCGCACAAGCACCCGCTGGCCCTTGACATTGATGTCGGTGATCGATTTCTTGTTCATGATAGAAACTCTCCCTATAAAAATAAAAATAATATTTTCAGTTTTATATATACACCGGCGTTCGTGCCGGAAAATTGTCATTTTATCGCCGATAATTTCCGCGCTCTTAAAACATCAGGACGGGGCCTATGCGCGCCTTCGGGCTATTGAAAAGCGCCCGTGGCCGTGCGGCCGCCTTACAACAGTTCCTTTACCGCCTTGTCGCGGTCGGGCAAAAGGTATGCGGGCGCCACGTCGAACACGGTAAGCGCGCCGCTCTTGCCCTCCTTGGCCAGTCTGACAACCGCCCTGCCGTACGTGACAAGCACGCTTGCAGTAAACTCCGGATTGCTGGCAAGGTCAATACTAAGTTCCAGCACGCTCTTAGCGCCGTGCGCCGATCCGCCGTTCCTTAAGACCGTGCCGCCGTGCGGCATGGCGCCGTGCTCTTTTATAAAAATATCTTCAGGTATAAAATTTACCTCGGTATCATAGTCCGCAAAATAATTCGGCATAGCCTTGATCTCGGCGGCGATACGCGCCCTGTCCTTATCTTCCGCAACGACATAGCATACCCTTAAATGCTTGTCCCGCACAGTAAGCGTTTTGTCGCCCGCCCTTGCGCGCTGAACCGCGTCGGCTTTCGGCACCGTATACTGTATACCGCGCTTAACGCCGGGTATACGGCGTATCGCGTCGGAATGGCCCTGGCTGACGCCCTTGCCCCAAAATGTCTCTGTGCCGCCCTCGGGCAGAAAAGCCGAAAAATAAGCGCGCGCAATACTGAAAAGCCCGGGATCCCAGCCCGCCGAAACAAGCGACAGCGTATCGTTTTGCTTGCCAATAGCGTCCAGCGTGCTTAAATATTCGGGGATCTTGGCGTGCGTATCGAAACTATCCACGCAGTTGAAGTCCTTTAACAGCTCCGGCGCGGTCACGGGCAGATCGGTTGCCGAGCCGCCGCATAAAAACAGGACGTCGATGCCGCCCTTATACTTTAAAATATTGTCGATCGTATCAATTTTTACGTTTTTATCTACCGGAGAAATATCGGAGGGCTTCCTGCGGGTAAAAATAGTTGTAAGGAGGAAATCGCTGTTCTGCCTGATCGCATATTCAACGCCTCTGCCCAAGTTGCCGTAACCTACAATTGCCGCTCTGATCATTATATACTCTCCTTTAAATTATTTCGCCTTATTCTTTAAAACAGCCCTTCTTACTTCATATTTTCCCTCGGACAGCGCAAAAAACACGCTTATACTGTGCTCTTATCACACCAGAATATATTTTACATTATTTACAGCTAAAAATAAAGCAAACCGCCCTTAAAACGGCCAAAAAATTTTTGACAATAGCTTGACAAACCATAAAAAAGCATTTGTACCGCAAGAAACCGGTTTAACGGCTATGATGCCTTGCGGAGAATATCATTCCTCGAAATCAACATTTTCTGCGTCTGAGGAAAATCTTGCCGTAACGCGCTTGATCACTTCCCACGAAAAGCCGCGCCCATAGAGGAATCTAGCCGCTTTACGCGTCAGCTCTGCGGTCATTTCCTTGTTCCGGACATACTTTTCCGCAACAATAAGGGCGGCGGCCTCCTGCGTTTCGTCCGGCACGCAGGTCAAAGCGTTCTCTATCGCGGCAGCCATTGCGCCCTTTTGTATCAGGCTGTACCTTATCTTGTGCGCCCCGGCCTTACCGATATTAGCCTCAACATATGCTCTGCAATACTCGAAATCATCGATATATTTATATTCTAAAAGCTTTGATAACGCATGCTCTGCCGCCGCAATACCCGCGCCCTTACGTTTAAGGTAATCCGCGATCTGCTTTTCGGTCCTGCGGCCGTAATCAAGGTATTTGACGGCCAAATCGACCGCCTGCTCGTTTGTTACGGGCGCATTGTCCTTTTTTTCTGTTGAAGGTTTTTTCTTTTCCATAATATCGTTTAATGCCCCGGAGAACTTGTATTATTTTAGCATTTCCTGATTGTTCCATAATCGATTTTTTGCCTTGTGCGTAATATTCGGGATACCATTTTTCGGCAAGCGCCGAATCGGTATAGCACAGTCCGCCGGAAACCGTCATCCCTGCCCCGACGCCTATAAGAACGGCATCCGCCTCCTTAATCTTTCTTGCCGTTTCCGTTATTTTATCCAAGTAATTCCTTGTAAATTGATTCGTCCCGCTCTGTAAAGACATTGAATATCACCTTTATTGCGCTATTATTATTTTTCATGAAATCTCCGACCGTCTCGATTACTATCTCCGCCGCAGCACGGTTCGGGAAGCGGAATTCCCCTGTAGATATACAGCAGAAAGCTATGCTGCCTATCCCGGCATTTTCAGCCGTTTCAAGGCAAGACCTGTAACAGCCCGCCAAGTCTTTTTTGTTTTGCTCCGTTAACGCGCCGCTCACAATCGGCCCCACGGTGTGCAAGATGTATTTAGCAGGCAGATTGTAGCCATTTGTCAGTTTCGCCTTGCCTGTCGGCTCAGGGTTGCCCTGTGCTTGCATTATTTGCGCACACTCTTGCCGCAGCTGCACTCCGGCGTAGGTGTGTATCGCATTGTCAATGCAGCCGTGGCACGGTGCAAAACAGCCGAGCATCCCGCTGTTTGCCGCATTGACGATTGCATCGGCTTTCAATGTCGTTATGTCGCCCCGCCAAAGATATATTCCGTCCTTTACGGGAATCAAAGTGTTGACATCGGTAATTCCCTTTTCGGCAATCAGCGCTTTCAATAATTCATCTTCAGCGGACAGAAAATCTGCGCTTACGGCTTTCGGCGCTCTAATATTTACTAGCGACCTGTAGAGCCGCCACTTTTCAGAAAAAGTTTTCGGCAGCGTCAAAACCTCCCTGCGTTCTGCAAGGAGGTATTTAAGCAAAAAATCCAGGTTTGCTTCTTTTATCACAATTTAATGGTCTTGGGGCCGTCCGCAAAACTGAATGTTTCTACCTCTTTCACGTCGATGTAAAACAGCTTGAAAATCGGATTCTCATGCGACTTGTAAATATTCTTGATCATCGGGTTTTCGTCAAGAGCGCGCTTCTTTAGACTGCCGTCCTCAACAAACACAGCCTTGCCGTTAAGTGAAAGCACGGGCGCAAAATTTTGCGGATATGTGCAGAACGATACATTCGGATCTGCCTTCAGCTGTGCGTAAACGGCCTTTTCGCTGTTGGTGCAGAAATACACTTTGTTGCCGTCCGAAAACAAATATTGAAATACCCTTGTTTTTAAGCCTTGGCCGTCTTTGCTCGCAAGCACCCCGTTGGGGTTCGCTTTCAAAATCGCAGAAAAATCAAATTTGCTCATGTTTTATTACCTCCGTTAATTGCGGCTGATTGCCGTTTTTTTCTATTATAACCGACGCAGGGAAAAAAGAATATTACTTGCCCGATAGTTCCTTAGTTTCTTTCGGGTAACCATGCAAAATGGGATTGCCGATGCGTACACCGGCAATCCCGCAATAAGCCTTGGTTTTTCCTTTAGCTTTTGCTTTCCACTGTTAAAACTTGCCGTTCTTATTAGCCCAAGTCGACTTGTCGGCAAGCGTCTCCATAACGTCCCAATGCTCGGCAATCTTACCGTTTTGAACACGGAACAAATCATAGTAAGTCGTGGGCTTTCCGGCAAACGACCCCTCGCTCGCCGCAAGCACAAAGTTGCCTTGCCCGAGAATCATGTGTACCTTGTCGTAAACCATTTTAATGCCCTGCTTTGCCATAGCTTCGAGCGCCGCGCCCAAGCCGGACAATCCGTCGGCAATCGCCACATTATGTTGGATGTAGTTATCGCCATCGTAATAGCTTGTAAGCTTGCCCATGTTTTTGCCCATCAATATATCCTCGATGAACGACCTTACGAGTTTTTTGTTCTCTGCGGTTTTGTTAAGATCTGCCGGCTGCGTGGGCCCGTCTGTCTGCGTATGCCCGCTCGGATTCGGTTTGGCAACCGCTTGCAGATTATCCCAATGCTCTGCTATTTTCCCGTTTTCAAAGCGGAATATATCAAACGCAACTTGCTCGCCGCCGCCCGCAAAGTTATACACGGTGTGCAGGAACACAAACTCGCCGTCCTCAAATGCGCGAATATTTTTGACCGTTGTCTTTACGGGCGCTTTGCTTAAGCCCTCTACTGCGGCCACAAACGCATCGCGCCCCGTGCCGAACGCCAGATTGTGTTGGATGTAGTCCTTAGCCAGCGTTTCCTTGGCAACGGCAGTATCGCCGCTCACAAAACTCTTAATAAGACCGATCGCTTTGTTTTTCATTTTTTCTTCTCCTTTTTTTACGGCTTGACTTTTTTTCGCCGCTGATAGTATAATATCATCAGTTAGGGCTCAAATATATAAATAAGCACCCGTAAGTGCCGTAGTATCTTTTGAGAAACTATTGGAGAAAATATGTTAAAACGATATGATTTGCCCGCCTGTCCTGTTGAAACGGCTCTTATGCTTATGGGCGACCGCTGGAAAGTATTGATCGTCCGGGAACTTTTGACGGGCAAAAAGCGGTTCGGCGAGCTTAAAAAGTCACTTACCGGGGTTTCGCAGAAAGTGCTGACCCAGCACCTGCGGATAATGGAAGAAAACGGCCTTATCGACCGCATGGTCTTTGCCGAGGTGCCGCCGCGCGTCGAGTATTCCCTGACCGACCTTGGTCAAAGCCTGAAACCAATTCATGATGCTATGTGGGACTGGGGCGAAAACTACAAAGCCGAGATGAAATAAAAGTTATACCCAGGAGCAATCCTCAACCCCCTTTTACATTCATATCCACCAATATCACCTTAGTAATGTTTAGTCAGTTGGTGTGAGTGGACTACGGCAATAAAAATGGGCTTTTTGAGAGGTGTTTTGCTCGGTTTTGGGCTTTGGGACGGCTTCAAACAATCTCAAAATAGCAAAAACACCGTGGTTTCGCTTGGAAAACGCGGTGTTTTTGCTGATTTCGCCCTTTTTCGACTATTTTTTGCGAATCAGACTTATCATTGTTTCAATATGGTGCGGATGAAGGGACTTGAACCCCCACGTCTAGGACACCAGCTCCTAAGGCTGGCGCGTCTGCCATTCCGCCACATCCGCATGCGGCTGATGCTTTACCTTTAAAAAGAAAGCGGCGCATAAAGCTGCGCCGTGTTCTTTTTAGAGGCAAATGCCTTTTGGTGATCCATCCGCGGCTCGAACGCGGGACACCCAGATTAAAAGTCTGGTGCTCTACCGACTGAGCTAATGGATCAAATTGCCGACCTTTGATATTATACACATTCCATCGGCGTTTGTGAAGTGTTTTTATCCTTGAAGGAAAAAAAATTGGATAAAAAACCTTGAAAATTTTGGTATTAAAGCTTTTATAGTAAATCAGCTTTTAAACCAATTTCAGGTTTGAGTAGATATTTGAGGATAAAATAAAAGCGGAGCCTTTATTAGAAGTAAATCGGTATTACACCCCAGGGCAGAGCCCTGGACCCGAACTTTCAAAAATACAGTTTTTGAATGTTTCTTCCGCAGCAGAGCATAAGGGGTTTTTAACCGATTTGCTTAGATCTCCTCGCAACCATTGCAAGAAAGTTGCTCGTCGCCCAACGTAATAAACGCGGGCAGTTTATACCGTTTTGCACCGAAGATACGCCGGCGATGCAGTAAATTATTCTATAAATACCGAAGGTGAGCCGGTTTTAAAGTTTGTAAACTATACTGCGCCGGTCAAACCGCCTCTTAAGAGGGCGCGGCAAAATATCAGATCGATCAGCGGCTATTTATCTAAAACGCCCTTTGAAATTTCTCAAAGGGCGTTTTTGGCTGGGGTGGGTGGATTTGAACCAACGAATGCGGGAGTCAAAGTCCCGTGCCTTACCGCTTGGCTACACCCCAATGTGCGCACGGCGCTTTTGCTTGTTTTCCCCTGCGAATGTCCGTGCGATATATATGTTTTGGGGTGAATGGAGGGAATTGAACCCTCGACCTCCAGAGCCACAATCTGGCGCTCTACCAACTAAGCTACATCCACCATAAAAGACAATGCCCCGCCCGGAACAGTCAGACCTGCCGCCGAAAGCATACGGCGCCGACCTGTATTGTCTTGTCTGTCAGTCCTTATTTATGAAAGTTTAAACTTTCATTGCTGCAAGCTTGAACAAAAGAATTATGGAAACGATGAATAAATGAGGTTAATTTAGAGCAAGTATTTTTTAGCCCTGAAAATGACTTGTTTTTGCAGCAAATAGTAGAACTATTGGCAAAAAAAGAAGGCATTTTCAGGCAAAAAAGACGCGGCTATAAATTATATCGAATTATTCAGCGGTTCCTTATACTAATACTAAATAGCGTTTTAATCTGCCGCTTTTTTTACGAGTAGATTTGCGGGAGGGGTTAAAATGTCTGAAAATACAGAGCGTATCCGCTGGATACGAACGAGTATTTCAGGCTTTTTAACACCGGAAAGATACCGTTATAACGGTAGATTAATACGCATGTATTAAGTTGTCAATGTACTGCGCCGGCATTGTTTGGCGCGCCTGAAGGGAGTTGAACCCCTGACCCACGCCTTAGAAGGGCGTTGCTCTATCCAACTGAGCTACAGGCGCATGCTCCTCCGCTCGCCGTGTTTTTTCTTTTTAAGGAAAAACGCTCTGCCAGCCTGCTGTGCCGCAATCCCGGCAAGGCGCAAAAATCGTGACAGAGAAAATTTTTCGCGTTTTTGCCGGATAGGCGCGGAGCAGGCGGTATGGGTTTTTATCCGCAGGAACAAAAGTGAATGCGCCGCGGAGCGCCCTGGAGCGGGTGATGGGAATCGGACCCACGCAGCCAGCTTGGAAGGCTGGCACTCTACCATTGAGCTACACCCGCACGACATATTGTTACCGTCACGTCCGAAAATTCACGTTTGAAAATAATAGCATATATTTGTTGATTCCGTCAAGCGAATAAAAGTTTTTTACCTAAAGCAGCTTGCAAAGTAAGTGTCATAGTGACTTTTACTTTGCGAATTTACTTTAGTTTTATCCTATACTGCTGTTATGTAAAACTTATATAATGTTTTTGACATTTGACAGCATTTTGTTTATAATAACATTATCTGACGGACATATTTGTCCGTTTTACTTTTTTGTGTAAAATCTATTGGCAAAATTGTATAAGCTTTAGAAACGCAAAATACAAAATTATTATATTAAGGAAAACTGAAATGAAAAAGTACAATGTGGCGATAGTCGGCGCGACCGGGATGGTCGGCAGGATGTTTTTGAAAGTGCTTGAGGAACGCAAGCTCCCCGTCGAGAACTATTACCTTTTTGCCTCGGCAAGAAGCGCGGGTACTACCGTTAAATTCAAGGGCAAGACCCACACTATTATCGAGCTTAATAAAACCAACGTCGCCGAGCGGCATATCGACTATGCTTTGTTTTCGGCGGGCGGTTCGATCTCCAAGGAGTACGCGCCGTTGTTTGCCGCCCAGGGCATAACCGTAATCGACAACAGCAGCGCGTGGCGCATGGATCCGGACGTGCCGCTGGTAGTGCCCGAGGTAAACCCGAAGGCGCTTGACAGCATTAAAAAGGGCATTGTCGCCAACCCGAATTGCAGCACGATACAGGCCGTTGTCGCGCTTGCCCCGCTGCATAAGAAATTCAAGATCAAGCGCGTGGTGTATTCCACCTATCAGGCGGTCAGCGGCGCGGGACAGCAGGGCTTCGAGGATCTTGTAGAGGGCGTCAAGGGCAATCCGCCCAAGAAATTCCCCTACCCTATTTTCGGCAACGTTATCCCGCACATCGACGTGTTCTGCCCGGACGGGTATACCAAGGAAGAGCACAAGATGATCGACGAGACGCGTAAGATCCTTTCCGCGCCCGAAATGAAGATCACTGCGACCACCGTCCGCGTGCCTGTCTTTCACGGGCACAGCGAAAGCATCAACCTGGAATTTAAGAAGGCATGCGATATAGCCTCTTTAAAGGAGACGCTGTCAAAGGCAAAGGGCTTGATCCTTTGCGATGACGTTTCCAAGAATCTTTATCCTATGCCGGCGCTCTGCGAAGGCCGCGACGAGGTCTTTGTCGGCCGCGTCCGTGCAGACGACTCGGTCAAGAGCGGCGCGAACCTGTGGGTCGTTGCCGATAATATCAGAAAGGGCGCGGCGACCAACGCGGTGCAGATACTGCAGCTGCTGATAAAAAAGAATAAGTCTGGTAAATAAACTCGACGCGGACGGCGGAATAACGGCTTTGTATTCGGGCGCTGTGCTTTCCCGACAACAAAAACCGATAACCGACGTCCGTTTCGTTTTACCGGGATCCATTTAAAGACCTTACGCGCGCCACACATCAACACGGGAAAGCAACTCACTGAGGAGATAAAAATATGCCACTTTTTACCGGCAGCGGTACCGCACTTATTACGCCGTTTAATGACGCAGGCGTAAACTATGACGCCTTAAAGGCGCAGATCGACTTTCAGATAAACAACTGCACCGATGCGCTGATAGTCCTGGGGACTACCGGCGAGCCGGCGACTATGTCTGAAAAAGAAAAGAAAGAGGTTTTGGGCTTTGCGATAGAACATGTCAATAAGCGCATTCCGGTAATTGCGGGCGCGGGCAGCAACGATACCGCGCACGCGGTAAAGCTTGTCAAGCAAGCAAAGGTTTTGGGCGCGGACGGGATCCTGGCCGTTACGCCGTATTACAATAAATGCACGCAAAAGGGGCTTATCGCCCACTTCTCCGCGCTTGCGGCTGCGACAGACCTGCCTGTTATAATGTATAACGTACCGGGGCGCACGGGCATCAATATGCTGCCGGGAACGATAAAAACGCTGTCGGCGGTAAAAAATATTGTTGCGGTAAAAGAAGCGTGCGGCAATATCGAGCAGATTTCCGAGATCGCGCGGCTGTGCGGCAGCGATATGGATATTTACTGCGGCGACGACGCGATCACACTGCCTATCCTTTCAATAGGCGGTGTCGGCGTTATCAGCGTCGCCTCTAATATTATACCGAAAGAAATGCACGATCTATGCGCGGCGTTCATGTCGGGCGATATAGTTAAGAGCCGTGAAATACAATTCAGGGTAAATCCGCTTGTCAAAGCGCTTTTCTGCGAGGTCAGCCCCGCGCCGGTAAAGACCGCTATGAACCTTATGGGCTTTAACGCCGGGTCATTGCGGCTGCCGCTGGTTGAAATGGAAGAAGCGAACCTGGAATTCCTTAAAAAAGAAATGACGGCCTTTGGCCTGCTCAATCAGATATAAAGGATATATATGAACGCAGTTATATACGGTATATGCGGCAAAATGGGACATACCCTGGTCGCGGCGGCGGCGGATTTTCCCGAAATAAAAATTACGGGCGGCGTTGACGCAGCCGGCCGGTTCCCCGGCATCCCTACTTTCAAATGCGCGGCGGCAATTACGCCGGCGCCGGACGTCATAATCGATTTTTCGCGCCCCTCCGCCCTGCCGGACATATTGTCGTATGCGCTTAAAAACAAAGTCAAGCTGGTGCTGTGCACGACCGGCTATTCGGCTGCCGACGAGGAATCTATAAAGGAAGCGTCAAAATCGGTCGCTGTTTTCTGTTCCGCTAATATGAGCGTGGGCGTCAACCTGATCGTCGATTTGGTCGCGCAGGCGGCAAAGGCGCTTTCCGGCGCGTTCGATATCGAGATCGTGGAAAAACATCATAATTTGAAGGCGGACGCGCCCAGCGGTACCGCGCTGATGCTGGCAAACGCGGCGAACGAAGGAAGCGGCGGCAACAAGAAATTCATATACGGGCGCGGCGGCGCGGATGCGAAACGGAACGCTGACGAGATTTGTATACACGCCATACGCGGCGGAACGCTGCCGGGCGAGCACGACGTACTGTTCATCGGCGGCGACGAGGTTATTACGATAAGCCACACAGCATATTCAAAAAAGATATTTGCGACCGGCGCGCTCCGTGCCGCCCTTATGCTCTCGGATAAAGAAAACGGCCTCTACTCTTATAAAAGGAAATAATTATGAACCAAAAGATTATGCGCATACTTGCGATCGTCGCGCTTGTGTTTATGATAATATTCGCAATTTCGGCTACTATGTATTTTTATAACACCCAGATGTTCGGAGGCGTGCTGCAATTCGTATTGTATATCAGCGGCGCGCTGGGCATCGGCATCGGTGTCCCGCTGATAATCATGAATAACGGCCTGAAGAAGCAGGCGGCAAAGCTGAAGCGTTACGAGGACGCGCGTATCGCCGAGGAACAGCGTCTGGCAGCGGAAGCCGCCGAGGCCGAGGCAAAGCGTAACGAGCGTATCGAGCTGGACAAAAAAATCAATAAAGAAAACAGCAAGAAATAAATGTTTGCGGAACCCTCACCGGGGTTCCGTTTTTAATATACGGACATTTTTCTTTAATGCAGCCCGTCAAAAGAATGGACGCAGCTTTGCCGCCAAAAAATGATAATGCCCGTCAAGTAAGCATTTCTATATACGCGTGATATCCGCGCCAAGCGAGTTGAATTTCAAGTCTATATTGTCATAGCCGCGGTTGATGTGATGGATATTATTGACCCTTGTCTTGCCGGACGCCGCCATTCCGGCCAGCACCAACGCCGCGCCGCCGCGCAAATCGTATGCGAAGACCTCCGCACCGTACAATTGCTTTACGCCGCGCACGATCGCCATCCGGTCGCGAACGGTAATATTCGCGCCCATTTTGACCAGCTCAGGCACATGCTTGAATCGCGTCTCGAACATATTCTCTATCACCAAACAGGTCCCGTCGCTGAGGGACTGCAAGGACAGGAACTGCGCCTGAAGGTCGGTCGGAAAGCCCGGATAAGGCAAGGTCTCGACGATCTGCGCCGACAGCGGTTTTCTGCTGCTCTCGATAATGATCTCATTGCCGTCGCAGTCGATCTTTACATAGCTTTCCTTAAGCTTTGCCAGCAGCGAGTAAAGGTTTTCAGGCACCGCGTTGGTCAGCTTGATTTTGCCGCCGACCATTGCGCACGCGATAGCATATGTTCCCGCGACAATCCTGTCGGGCATTGCGGAATATTCCACAGAGTCCAAGTTATCGACGCCCTCTATCTCTATGGTCGAGGTCCCCGCGCCCGTCACTTTCCCACCCATCGCGTTGATAAAGTTTTGAAGGTCGGTTATCTCCGGCTCCTTTGCCGCATTCCTTATCGTGGTCTTGCCTTTTGAACGTACCGCGGCCATCATTATGTTTTCGGTTGCGCCGACACTGGGATAATCGAAATGAACGTCGCCGCCGCGCATCTGGCTGCCGTCACAAATGATATAACCGTACTCTTCCGTGATCTTTACGTTTAAGTCCCGTAAACCCTTCAAATGTAGATCGATCGGCCGTATCCCGATATCACACCCCCCGGGATACGCCACCTTTGCCGTCTTAAAGCGGCTTAATATCGAACCCAGCGTAAATATCGAAGAGCGGATCTCCTTTGCCAGGGAAGGCGGTATCTCGAATTTATCGGCTGCGCCGCTGTCAATATGTATATCGCCGTCAGCATTTTTTTCGATCCGGCAGCCGAGATTTTTCAGGATGCTCAGCATGCTGTCAATATCCGAAATTGCCGGGCACTTTTTTAAGAGCACGGTTTTATCCGTAAGGATACTTGCCGCCAGCAGCGCAAGCAATGAATTCTTCGCCGCGTCGACGCGTATCTCGCCGTCAAGCCGCTTACCTCCGTTAATAATAAAACTGTCCATATCCGTTTCTCCGTTGCTTCATCCGCCTGATGATATCCCCGTCACGATATTCCGAAAAAAATAATTTGCAGGCTAGCTTTTCCGCCCGCCCGGATTATTTATTCGTGCGCAAAATATTGTAGTTTGTCTTGCGCGGCTTCTCTTAAAAAGCCGCCTACACCATAATATTATCAGAAACGCATTTTGGTGTTAGCGGCATAAAATATTGCGGACAGCTGTACATGAGAATATCATCGCGGCAGGACAGCGGAGTATTTATGGCCGCAGACAGAAAAGTGGCTTCGCCACATTTGTAAGGTCGCGGCTTTATATATTATCTTCTGCGATTTTACCTATAACACAAAAAAATACCGCCCCCGTATAAGGGAGCGGCAAAAGCTGAGTATATTCAGTAATATCAGTTTTCAGGAGCTGTAGGCTTACTTGCAGCGGCCTCTGCCGCGGCCTGCTTTTGCCTCAGCTTTTCCGCGCGCTCGGCGGCGGCTTTTTCCCGCGCAGCCTTTTTGATTTCACGGTCGCGCAGTTTCTGCATCCTTTCATATTTCTTATTGATGTCGGTAAGCTTATCCACGACCAGCGTGTTGGCCAGCTTCTGTAAATCCTTGGGCTGTTCGTCGATACGCGCGGCGCCCGGCACCAGCTTTTTGACCAGTTTGTCGCGTTTTTCGCGGGTCAGGTTTTCCTCTGATATTTCGTCCATCAGACTGTCAAGTATCATGCGGTTTGCGATCACCCTTGCCAAACGGTGCGCTTTCTGTATATTGTTGGGCTTGGGCGGCGCGGCCGGCGCGGCGGCTTCGGAAACCGCCGGAGCTGCCGCCCGCTTAATAAAAGGCGACGGTTTCGGCTGCGGCGCGGGCTGATTTTCCGCTGCCACAGTCTCTGCCTTAAGCCGTTCTATTTCGGCGCGCATACGTACGATCTCGTCCGTTAAGGCTGCGGCGCCCGGCGCGTCGGCAGGCTTTTGCCCCGGCCGCACGACCTTCGGGAAGTTTATGATATCATCAAGCTTCAGCGCGGTCAACTCACCGAAAAGAATATTAATGCGGGCACGGCATTCGGCCTTTAAAGCGCCGGGAGTCAAAAGCTCGGCACTGGCGTCAAGAATCTGGCTGTAGAGCTCCTCATTGCGCGCGGCGTTTAAATTATCCTGCAGCTTATTCTTGCTTTCGGCAAGGCGGCCGGCGATCTCGTAAAAGTTTTGCTCGTCCCCGGGATTATATATCTCCTTGAATAATATAAACTCGCGAGCGTTGATCTCGTCCGCTTCGGAAACGATCTCATAGCTGTAGCCCTTGAAGCCGATAACGTCTATCGCTTCCGCATTTGCGACAGTCTGCTTTAAGAAAGCGTCTTTCAGTATACCGTACGCCGCTGCGATTTCATCGTATCTGCCGTAAGGGATATTGGAAATACGGCGGTTGAAGTCCAGCATTTTTTCGATCTTTTCAGGCAGTGAAATATCAGCGTTTTTTATAAACGCCTTCAGCGCATCAAGGTCTATCATCAAACGGTAGCCCTCGCTTTCGCCGGCGCTGCGCGGGGCAGCCGCCGCGGGCTGCGCAGCCGGCTTATCGGCGTTCATACCCTTGATCTCGTTTCTCAGCCGCGCGATCTCCCGTATCAGGGCTTCGTTATTGTCATATGCCGCGGGCTTTACCGGTTCAGCCTCGACCTCTTCATAAAATTCGCCGTCATAATATACGCCAAACTCGTCGTCGAAAAAATCCTTATCGACATCGATTATTTCATAGTCCTTCTTCTCACCGCTCATATTCTACACGCCATCCTTTTTTCCTGTTTTCAACGCGTTCTCTATTTTAGATATTTCTTCTTCTAACGGGTCAGGCATCACCCTTGCAGGCTTTGGCGCGGCAGGGCTTTGCGCGGGGGCAAGTTTTGCGTCATCGTGCTCCGCGCTTATCGGCCGCTGATAGCCGCCGGCAAACGGATCCAGGCTGGCCTGAATATTTGTCAAAAGCTCGGCGTCCTGTATGGCCTTCCTCTGTACCAGCAGCTCGCGCCGTTCGCGCATAAGTATTTCCCTGTAATCGACCGTATCGGCGTCCTTGGGGCGCTTAGGCCGCAACACTTTGCCGCTTGGGCGCAGCATGGAGCCGTCGGATCTTATAACGCTGCCGTCGGGC
Source organism: Eubacteriales bacterium (assembly GCA_031553565.1). Taxonomy (GTDB): domain Bacteria; phylum Bacillota; class Clostridia; order Christensenellales; family DUVY01; genus JAVBLK01. The sequence goes on along the minus strand of JAVBLK010000019.1, from coordinate 136,880 downwards.
AACCGCTTAATAGCCCTCAGCTCGCCGTCGTCAGTTGCCGGCATGACCGCACCCGGTGACCGCGCCGGCCTTGCGTTTTTGGGCAGGCGCGAACGGTGCATCATGGCAAGGGAGCCGTCCGCGCGCCTTATCATCACATAATCCGGCGGCACGATACTGTTTTGTTTTATCGTCTGCGGCGCGCTGCCGGAATTTTGGTTCATGGCAGATTTTGCAAAATCGCGGTAAAACGCAATACGTTCCTGCTCCATTTCACGGATATGGCGCATGTAATCCTTGCGCAGTTCATCCAGCTCGGCCGCCGCCGTGTCGCGGCCTGCGCCGGACAGCGGGGGTTCGCTGTAAGCGCGCGCCCTCTCCTGCTCGGCTTCGATATACGAACGCACATCGCGCTTTGCCGCGTCGGCGCGCCGCTTTGCCTCTGCCAGATTCCAGTCTACGGTCGCGCCCTCGCTTATGACGCCCTTGTTGCCCGACAGCACATCTTCCTCTAACTTCATCACATCCTGATATGACAGCCCGAGTTTTTGTATGATCTCGTTGATCCGGTTATGCGCGCTGTAGATATCGGCGGAAAGCTGCGCCTTGTCGCCTGCGCAGATCTCCATATCGAGAATTACACTGTTGAGCTCGTTCATAAAAAGCTGTGCGTCCGAGGTGCAGCGGTCCAGCTCGGCGCGGTTCTGCGCCTTGAATGCGGCTGCGTTGACACGTTCGATCTCTCCGCGGATATGCTCGCGGTTCAGGGCCGACGCCGCGTTCTTGAAATCCAGGTCCTTTATTACATTCTGGCTTTCGTTCACCAGCAGTATAAGCGCCTTCAATTCCGCGGTAAGCTCCGCACGCAGCGCGTAGTCGATATATTGCACCGCAAAGGCCGGCTGGGGCGCGGGCGCCTGCGGAACCATCGTCTGAATAATGACCGGCTGGGGCGCGGGCGTTTGAAGCACTATCGGCTGAGGCTGCGGCGCCGCCGTTACGGGCGCGGGCTCCGCTTTCTTTTCGACCGCCGCCTTGTCCGTTGCGCCCTTCTCATACATGACCAGCAGCTGCTGCCGCGTTATTTCCAGTTCCTTATAGTATTCCGAGATTTTCTGCCGAATCTCCGCGCTGCGTTTTTTATTCTTGGCGGCCTTCATCTTTTCGTTAAGGCCCTCGATAGTTTTTTCTAAAGCCGTGACGTGCAGGGAAAGCGTCTGGATATCCGCCTCAAGTGCGCGTACCTTCTGCTGCTTCATCGTCTGCCTTTCCAGTTCGGATAACACGTGATAGCCGCGCCTTTCGGTTTTTAACAGAGGCGCGCGATTGAAATATATGTCCAGCGCTTCCTTTGTTGTAAGGCCGCGCACCTGCAGCCGCACAAGCCTTTCGTTGACATAATCAAGCTGCGCGCGGCAAAAGTCCTTGTCCGCCAAAAATGCGCTTCTGGATATGTTTTCGCGTCTGGAGATAATCTCGTCGTATATAATATCAAGCAACGCGCGGTCGTCGATATCCGGCTTTATCGGCACATAGCTGCCGATACTCCTGTACGACGACTCGACCTCTTTCGTCCCGCCTGTTGAAACAGGTTTTTCCGCGGGAACATGAGTTTTAACGTAAGCCGGATCATAGGCGGCGATCTGCACGGGCGGCTGGCTTGCTGCGGCAGGCGCGGCAGTTTTTCCCGCCTTTGCATTAGCCTTTTCCGCAGCCCTTTGCGCGGCCCTCTCCCGCCGTTTCTTTCTTCCGGCGCGGCGCACGATCAGCAATATAAGAATTAAAAGTACAACCAGACAGGCGCCGAAAAAAACGGCGAAAGCGATCCAGTAGCCGGTTTGGAAAAAATCGGCTATGCTCTGTATAAATAAAATATTCTCAAGAAATTTCATCAATGATTTCCTAATGGCTGCTCTGATAGTATACTTATGCCTGTGCTCTTATATCTTAACATATTATACACAATTTTATGCGGTTATGTCAATAAGCTTTTTTAAAGGGTTTTCAATATATAGCAAAACAAAAATCTACTCAAACCTGAAACTGGTTTTAAAGTCGATCTACTATATAAAACCTGACGTGCGCCTTATTGCGCACGTCAGGTTAATCATAGAAATCTAAGGAAACAATGAATAAATGAGGTTAATTTAGAGCAAGTATTTTTAAGGCAGAAAACGGCTTGTTTTTGCAGTAAATAGTAGAACTATTTGCAAAAAAAGAAGACGGTTTCAGGCAAAAAAGACGCCGCAGTAAATTTATCCGAATTATTCAGTGGTTCCCTAATCACTTGTCCGGAGCAGTTTATGCAGGATCACCGCAAGCCTTACAGCGCCTTAAATCCCAGCTCGATATCGGCGATTATGTCGTCTACGTTTTCCAGGCCGACCGAAAAGCGGATCATGCCGGGGTTGATCCCCGCGGCCGCAAGCTGCGCGTCCGTCAGCTGGCGGTGTGTTTCGCTGGCGGGATGAAGAACGCAGGTGCGGATATCCGCAACGTGCACCTCGTTGGAGGCAAGTTTCAGCGAATTCATAAACTTAATAGCCTTTTCCTTGCCGCCCTTCATTACGATCGAGATAACGCCGCTGGCGCCCTTGAGGTACTTTTGCCCCAGCTCGTAGTATTTATCGCCAGGGAGCCCCGGATACATTACCTTTTCGATATGCTTCGATTTTTGAAAGTGACGCGCTACGATCCCGGCGTTTTCGCAGTACAGCTTCATCCTCATCGCCAGCGTCTCAAGGCCCAGATTCAATAAAAATGCGGAGTGCGCCGCCGGATAAACGCCGAAATCCCTCATCAGCTGCATCCTGGCCTTGATGATATAAGCCGCTTTGCCATAGGTCTTGGTGTAGGTTATGCCGTGATAAGACTCGTCCGGCTGCGTAAGCCCGGGGAAATTGCCGCTGTGCCAGTCGAACCTGCCGCTGTCAACAATGACGCCGCCGACCTGCAGCGCGTGCCCGTCCATATATTTACTCGTCGAATGCACGACTATGTCCGCGCCGAACTCGAACGGCTTACAGAGAACGGGCGTGGCAAAAGTGCTGTCAATGATAAGCGGGACGTGATGCTTGTGGGCGATACGCGCAAATTTTTCGATATCCAGCACCGTCAATGCGGGATTTGCGATAGTCTCGCCGAATACCGCGCGGGTATTGGCTTTGAACGCGGCGTCGATCTCGGCCTCGGACGCGTCGGCCTTTACAAATATGCACTCTATCCCAAGGCGTTTTAAGGTAAAGGCGAACAGATTGACCGTGCCGCCGTAGATCTCTGCCGTGCTGATAAAGCTGTCTCCCGCCGAGCATATGTTGAGGAGCGACAGCAGCGACGCCGCCTGCCCCGACGAGGTGCACATCGCGCCTATGCCGCCCTCTAAATCCGCGATCTTTCTTTCCACAGCCATGACAGTAGGGTTTGCAAAGCGCGAATATATAAGGCTCTTTGTCGGCTCGTCGAAAACCGACGCGACTTCCTCGGTCGAGTCGTATACATACGTCGTACTCTGTACGATCGGCATCACCCTCGGCTCGGAATTCTTGGGCGAATAGCCCGAGTGCAGGCATTTGGTTTCGTCTTTCATATTTTATCCTCCGAAGCGGCGCGGCGGCATCTGTCTTTGGCCGCTCGCTTGCTTTACGGTATAATTATACTATATTTCCCGGATATCGGATAATACCAGTAAAATATAGCGCGCCATAGCTTTTACCTATATTCGGTCAGTTAGGGAGCGTCCCGGCAATGTCTTTGAGCGCGGATAAATAGGTTTCGCCCAAAACCGATAATGTGAGGTCCTTGTGCTTTATCACGCCTACGTTGATAAGCTCGTCAGCGTTAAGCGGCACAGCGACAATATCATCGCCGTGCAGATGCTTTGGAAAAACGCCCGTCGATACGGTGTAAGCGTTCAAGCCGATCATAAAATTGACCTCTGCGGCGCGGTCGCTGACGCGGATGCTCTTTTTTACACTGCGCGCGCTTAAAATCTCCTCGGTGAAATAGAAGGAGTTGTATGCGCCTTGCTCGAAGCTTAAACACGGATATTCGTCCAGGTCGGACAGCTCGATCAGCTTTTTTCCTGCCAGCGGATGGTTCTTGTAGATAAAGACGTGCGGCTTTGCCGCGAACAACGGATAAAATTCGATATCGGATTCCTTTAAAAGCTTTCGTATCACGGACTCGTTGAATTTGCTTAAATAGATTATTCCCAGCTCGCTCCGTAAAAGCTTTACGTCCTCGATGATCTCGAACGTCTTGGTCTCACGGATAGTAAACTCATACTCGTCCCCGCCGTACTCTTTTACCAGTTGGACAAACGCGTTTGCCGCAAACAAATAATGATGTGTGGAAATCGAAAACCGCTGTTTCACCGGCGCGCCGGAAAGGTATTTCCCCTCTAAAAGCGCGGCCTGTTCGACCACCTGCCGCGCATAGCCAATAAATTCCGCGCCGTCGTTGGTCAGCGAAATGCCCTTACTCGTGCGTACAAAAAAAGTGCGCGCAACCTCTGTCTCCAACTCCCTGATCGCGTTCGACAGGCTGGGCTGCGACACAAAAAGGCTCTTTGCCGCCTCGCTGATAGAGCCCTTTTCTGCAACCGCAAGAAGGTATTTTAACTGCTGCAAAGTCATTGTAACGTCCCCTAAAATGTATTCATCACCTTATAAAAATCATAAAAATGCACATGCGTATAGAATATCCAGCTATAACAATTCTCTATGGGACAGCAAAAAATATTGTGTACAGCTATGACGGAATTTTAACAGAAAATAGAACAAATTACAAGTATTTTGAAACCGGTTAAGCGCGCGGCGCTGCATTACTTTGCGCCGTTAAGAAACCCGTCAATGGCAGTTATGGCTTCCTTGGGCTGTTTTAAAGCCGTAAAATGATTGCCGTTTATTATAACAAGCCGGGACCCCGTGATGCTTGCCGCAATTTCGCGCGTATGCTGCGGCCTTATCATATCGCGGCTGCCCGCAATTATGAGGCACCGGCTCTTGATTTTACATAAGTCGGAAAATGTAAGCGCCGGATGTTTCAGCATAAGATCCATAAGCTCTATCCCGAATTCCGCCTTTTCACTTTTCCTGAAAATACGTGCAAAGCTTTTTAATGCGCGGCTCACTTTTAATAAAAACAACGTGCCGGCATTCATTCCCGACGGGTTAATATTACCGCCGATAAGCACCAGCTTCCCGATTGCATCGGGCGCCTTAATGGCGATATGGACAGCTGTGTTCGCTCCGTCCGAAAAGCCTATTATATCGGGCTTGTCCGCGCCGGTTTCCTTTATAAGACCGATAATATCGTCTGATAAAGTATTAAAATCCAGCGGCCTATTGCCGCGCCCGGACTTGCCGTGCCCCCTTGTATCGACCGCGATGATCCTGTAGCTATTTTGATAATACTCTATCAGCTGCCTGAAAACAAGGTGGTCCTCGCCGTTGCCGTGCAGAAAAACTAGCGGCCGCCCGCTTTTACCATAGATCCTGTAAGAGATATTACAATCGCCGGCGTTATGCAGCATCAGTCGTTTAACTCTCTCCTTCTTTCTTTCATGACCGGGACGGCAATATACAGGTATACCAGGAAGCCGGCTCCCGTAAGATAGACCGCCAACAGGTACAGTCCTATCCCCAGCCCTACATTGGCCTTTTTGCTGAACTTAGGCGTCAATGTCAGCGCGGCGTCCCCGGCCGTGAACGAATATTCCGCGCTCTTAGACAATAGCTTGCCCGTAGCGGCGTCATACCAGCCCTTGAACTTGTAGCCCTTATCTGCAACCGCGTTAAGGCTGACCGTGGCGCCGACCGTGACCTCGCCGCCGCCCGTCACCGTCCCGCCCCTGACGGCAGGATTCAGCGTTACCGTAATCGTTGGTTCAGCAATATATACGAGTGAGAACTTTGCGTAGATTTTATATTCGGCGTTAACATTGAATATGCCGACCAAAGATTGAGACTCGCCAAGCGTTACTGCATACGGATTTTCCTTTGAGAGGCGGTTTGTAAGCGCCGCATCCGAATACCAGCCGGCAAAGGCGTAATTTTCGACAGGAACCGCGGTAAATTTAACTATGTCGCCTTCCTTCCATGTCGTAACGCTATGGCCTGCCGTGTCCGTTATAGACACGCTGCCGCCCGTTACTCCGGTCTGTCCGGGTGTTTCGATCTGCACTGATACAATATATATCCTCAAAAACCTGACCCAATACTCCGAATTGGATGAAACACTGAACGCCGGTACCGTCCCGGCCGTCACGGTATCGAGCCTGTTAATAAAGCCGGAATCAGAGTACCAGCCGCCGAACTCATAGCCTTCCGGCAGTGTGCCGACAGACAGAGCGACATTGTCGTTTAATGACAGCTGCGTAAGGCCGTCCGCCGTTGCTACAGGCAAGTTATTGACTTTTACGGAAAGATTGCCGAAATCCCCGTCGGTTATACTGATCGTGACGCTGTAAACCCTCTCGAACCGCGCAAAAAGTATATAATCTTGGGCGATACCGGTTATTTTGTAAGGATTGCTTGCAAAGATCCTCGTCCCGCCCGTCTCCGCGTCATACCAGCCGGTAAACTTATAGTAGCCGCTTACAATGGCGGTGATCGTAACGTCCGTATTCTCGTCATATGTATTCACGGACTGTCCGGGAATGGAACCGCCCTCGCCCGCTGAAAGCGTAACGGTATGGGTCTTAATAAAACTTGCTATAAACACAGATCCTGCGGTAATGTCAGGTACGGTATACGTATAGTTTCCCGAAATCTTATTGTTACTGTTAACGCTCCCGCGATACCAGCCGTTAAACCGGTAGCCAAAAGCAACTGCTGTGACTTCTAACTCAACGCTTCCGCCGTCATCGACCTTGCCGCTGTTGTCAATAATTGTGCCGCCCGCTGACGGCTCGGCCTTTATGGTGACGTTATGCTGAAGCATAAATACTGCCGTATACGTAAGATCGCCGTTTACCGTGATTGTGAAATCGTTGCCCGATTGACTGCCGACGCCGTCCCAGCGCACAAAGCGGTAATTTGCCGCGGCAGCCGCCGTAAGCGTAAGCTGCGTACCCTCGTCGTATGTCCCCGAGGACACGTTTACGGTTCCCCCGCCCGCGGGAGTGATAACGATGGTAATATTATATGTCCTGACAAACTTTGCGTAGAAAAAGCAATTATTTGTCAATGTAAAAGTATATGTGCTGCCGGCGTCCTCTATCTTGTCACCGTCCACGGCTTTATTAAACCAGCCGGCAAAACGATAAGTTCCCTCAGTAGGCGCAGTCGCCGTTACCGTAATTTCTGTGCCTACGTTAAACGTACCGCCGCCCGACGCACTGCCGGGGCTGCCGGCGCACATACCGGCCGTAACCGTATATTGGATCACGAACTTTGCGTAATAGGTCTTGTCACCGTTTTCATCAGTGATATTGAATGTCCATTCTGTATCTTCAGAAACCCGTTTATTTTCCGAACAGGCCCTATCGGTGTACCAGCCACTAAAGCCGTAACCGCTTTCGGCAGTTGCGGTAAGCGTAACGCTGCCGCCCAAAACAACGCCCGTTACGGTGCCCGAAACCGTGCCGTGTCCGCTGTCGCCCAATTCCGCAGTGATAAAATATACCCTTGTGAACTTGGCGAACAAGCTGTAATCCCTTGTAATTTCGTCAACCGAATTACCGTCGAAGGCTTTTTGCGTCAAACCGCCGTCAAGATACCAGCCGTCGAACCGGTAGCCCGTATCCGGAGTGGCTTTCAATGTGAAAGCGCCATTTGCGTCAAATGTATGCGGCGACTGCGCGCCGATAGGTATCAAAAATTCTACCGTACCGTTTACCGGTGCGTTAAGCGTAACTGTGTATTGTTTTATAAACCTTGCAATATAATCAGCATCAGCAGTAACGTTTGTAATGACAAGCTGTAGCGAGTCCCCGATGCTCAGCTTGTTTGTAAAGCTTGTATCAGTTGACAAAAACCAGCCTTCAAAACGATAGCCGTCCGGCACCGCCGTAACCGTCAACGTCGTGCCTTCACCGTATAAAACAAACCCGCCGCCCGATAGGCCCGCGCCGATACTTTCGGGATCAGACGTTTTATTGATTAAATACTTGTAAAGGAACTTTGCGTAATAGGTCTTGTCGCCGTTTTCATCAGTGATACTGAATGTCCATTCTGTATCTTCAGATACCCGTTTGTTTTCCGAACAGGCCCTATCGGTGTACCAGCCACTAAAGCCGTAACCGCTTTCCGCCGTTGCGGTAAGAGTAACGCTGCTGCCCAAAACAACGCCCGTTACGGTGCCCGAAACCGTGCCGTGGCCGCTGTCGCCCAATTCCGCAGTGATAAAATATACCCTTGTGAACTTGGCGAACAAGCTGTAATCCCTTGTAATTTCGTCAACCGAATTACCGTCGAAGGCTTTTTGCGCAAAACCGCCGTCAAGATACCAGCCGTCGAACCGGTAGCCAATGTTTGGCACTGCCCTTAAAGCAAACCTATCGTTTGCGTCAAAGGTATGCGGCGACTGCGCGCCGATAGGTATCAAAAATTCAACCGTACCGTTTACCGGCGCGTTAAGCGTAACAGTGTACTGTATTACAAACCTTGCAATATAATCCGCATCAGCAGTAATGTTTGTAATGACAAGCTGTAGCGAGTCCCCGATGCTCAGCTTGTTTGTAAAGCTTGTATCAGAGGCGCGATACCAGCCGTCAAAACGATAGCCGCCCGGCACCGCTGTAACCGTCAATGTCGTGCCTCCACCGTATAAAACTAAACCGCCGCCCGATAAAGCGCCGATATCAGCCGGGCTTGATGAAGCGGAAATACTATATTGATTCAAAAATTTAGCGTAATAGGTCTTGTCGCCGTTTTCAGGAGAAACGGTCAGCTCCCATACGGCCAGCGGTTCGCCGCTTGGATTGCTTTTCTCGCCGCCGGTAAAGTTTTCATTATCGTACCAGCCCAAAAATACAGAGATCCCTGTCGGCGTTGCCGTAAGCGTGACGCTTTCTCCGGGCAATAAGCCGGTATGCTTATTTGACACGGAAACGTTTCCTGTGCCGTTCGGATTATTCCCGTTTCCGGCGTTAATAAAATATACTTTTGTGAATTTGGCGTAGTATTGCTTTTCCTCTGTAACCGTTACCGTATATTCCTCTTGAGCCCCGGCAATCGGGCTGCCGGCAACGTCGTCTGTCCCGTACGTATCATACCAGCCGGAGAATATATAGCCTGTTTCCGGCGTAGCCTTTATCGTGCGCTGCAAGCCTTTTAAAACCCTTGTGCCGTTGCCCCCAATAAATTCCACCGTGCCGCCTGTATTGTTTTTGCCGTCCGTGCCGCCAAATATCGTTATATCAAAGTAGTTCAGCCGGATAAACTTGGCGTAAACAGTGGTTTCGGCGGCCACGCCCATAGTGTATTCATAAGCATATTCGCCGGTTTTCGTTATTCCGGAAACTTTTGTTGTAAAGGTACTATCCGTATACCAGCCGTCAAATACATTCTCATAGGCGCTTGTGCCCGAGGCCGCAGGGGTCGCGGAAATAGTGACCTTTTCGCCCGGCAACGCCCAGCCGCCGTTTGTTACCGCTACCGTCCCGTCGCCTTTGTCGTCACCGTTGTAGCTGTCCTTATCAACCTTCAGTTGGTTTTGCTTTTCAAATTTTGCGTACAGGTCAAAGTCCGCCGCGCCGACCGTATGCGTATAGGTGTACGGAAAGACTGTGGACGCTCCGGCCGCCGCCACGGTACAGCCTGAATCTATGTACCAGCCCTTAAACACCCAATGCTCCGTAATGTCGGTGACTGTAAACTCAACCGTAGTATTCTGCGACTTATATCCGTTGCCGCCCGTGACCGCCACCGCGCCGCCGCCGGCACAGTCCGTTTTTACAAGCGCCCGAATCTGACTTTTTTTAATAAACTTCGCGTATACGGTAGCGTTAGATGCGGGAACGATGTATGTATACGGCGTGCCCTGATAAGAGCCTGCCGCAGGAGTATTCCCGGCAGGGTCAGTATACCAGCCCGCAAAATCATTGTTGCCGTTAACCGCCGCGGTCAGCGTTACGGTCGTCCCCGCATTTGCCGTTACCGGCCCCGCGCCGCCGTTTATCAGTATCGTGCCGAACGTGGAATTGCTTCCCGTCGCATATGCAATACTAACCTGACTCTGGACAGTCGACACTCCGAATTTTGCGTACAGAATAAGGTCGGGAGTCGATGAATTATATGTTATAGTATAATTGTTTTCGACATTAGTGAAGCCGGTAAAGCGTGACGTCTCCTCCATCGCTTTATCCGTGTAAAAACCTAAAAAAGAATAACCAACGTTTTCTGAGGTGTTCAGCGTGATAGTATCCGTCGATTTGACCGCCGCGCCGCTTATCGCGCCGTTAGGCATTGTATAAACGCTTTTTCCCGCTGCAGCCAAACCGGCAGAAATTGTGCCTTTTGTAATATCGTTAGTATAAACCGTAACGGAACGCAGCGGGTTAAAGTTGGCCTGATAAAGATATCTGTCGCCTGTCATATTATCCGCACTGCCCGAAACCATAGTAATCGAATTTATATTGCCATGATCTACGGGACCTGACTTTACATTCACCCAACATGAATGAGTCTCAGGATGCATATTAAGATTATCAAGCATAGGAATTGCCGTCATTTCGACAGTCATTGCTGCGCTGGTTTGGCGTTCCGGATTATTATGGAGTGATTCTCCTGCAATTATTATCTTACTGTGCAGCTCAGTATCACCATAAATTTCATTTGTTCTTGTTTCAACATTGTAAAAAGGAAACGCGCGCGTAGGCAGCGGACAACCTAAGTTGCCCAGAATACTGAATGCCAGTTCGCCTGCCTCAGCGCCTTTTGCTTTCCAAGGAGCAAAGGCGTCACCTACGCTCAGATCTGCGTAGTTCAAATGCGTCATCCCGGTAATTGGCGTCTGTGCGTCAATTCTCATTTCAGCCAACACTAGCGATTGAGAATTTGTGACCAGCGTCCCGACCGGCGCAGAAAAAACAGGCGTTTGGCCGGTCAAATAATAGCATTTATCAATCGTTGCAGTTGCGCCGTTTCCTATGCCGCCGATAAGCGCCGCAGTATTGTTGCCGGAAATTGCGCCGGCATTATAAGACGTTGATAAAATGCAGGTCTGCTCATCCGGCGCTGGCATAAAACCGATAAGGCCTGCCGCAAGCCCTTTTAGTGCCGTTATCGCCCCAGTATTGAAACAATTGGCGACGCCGGAATATATATTTAAATCGTAGTTTGCATCTGGCAGAAAAGCGGGAAATTTAGACGCGATACCGCTTGCACTGCCGGAGTCCGATTTTATTGCGGCGTTGTTTCCGGATTGGTGGATATGTGGATAAAAATTCTCATCGGAATGCTTTTCAGTAAAACCGCCGGTAAAGCCGGCAGCATCTCCGTATGAAAGAATTGTGCCCGTTAAGATGCAGTTAATAAATCCCAAATGCGTATTTGCCAGAAACCGCGTCGCAAAACCGGCGGTTTGTCCGATGGAACCGCAGTAAATATCTACCGAACCTATATGGATATTTTGGAACACCATCTCACTGGCACTTGGCTCGACGACGCCGATGAATCCTTGATCCGAAAGAGCGGTGTTTATCGTCATATTCATAATAAAGCATTGATATTGATCGGTTTGAGTTCTATTATAAAAAATTAAACCAACCGATTTGCCTTTGTACGGATTTTTCCTGTTCCCAATTGGAATCCATAGCTTCCCGCCAAGATCGGCTGTTTGCCCGTTGTAATGACTAGACGTCAAATAATGATAAAAATCAATAGCTGCACTCGGTGTTTCGCCGTTATTTACCATGTACGAAATATACGCAAGATTTTTTGCAAGAATTATTGCATTTTCTTTACTGCTTTGGTTAATCTGAATATTTGGCAATATATATGTATTACTGTCGCTGTCGTACTCCGGCGCCTCGGCGCTGTCAACCCACATTTCCCAGCGGATGGGGCGCGGATAGCCTGTGGTACTGTAATCCCACCATTTTTTGAATTCAAGGGAATAGCTGCCGGCGGAAACGCCGCCCATGTTCTTTTTCTGCTGTATGGGCCCGGCCATTTGGACGGTGCTTAAAGGCGTTACCTCGACCGTATCGAACAGCAGCGGGCTGCCCGTCGGATTTTCGCCGTCATAATTCCTTGCGCCTATCAAGGTTCCCGGGGTATATCCTGTTGCAGCCGCGTTTATATCGCTGTCGTAAAAGCTGCTCTTTATCATGCAGCCCGTATTGGTTGCGCCGATAAACTCTCCTACAGGGATGTTGTTGGGCGTAAAATTGTTGTCGTTGATATACGGATCATCAGTTCCTGACCTTACAAGCTGCCCTGCGTTTATAGAGCGGTTGATTGAGGCTTGCAAGCCGTAACCAAGAATACCGCCCGCAAGCGTGCCGCTGACCTTACCGGTGTTTATGCAATCACCAAGGCCGCCTTTTATCATTGCGCCGGCTAATCCGCCCGATTTAGGCATAGACGAAAGAGGCTTTGACCCTATTACAGAATTATTGGATTTGACCGCCGCACTGTTTTCACATGCAAAGACAGAACTCCTTATGCCGAAACCCATTATGCCGCCGCCTGCGTATCCTGAAAAGCTGACCGAGCCGCTGACGCTGCAATTCCTGACCTCGGTATCAATGCCGAAATTCACGACCGCGCCCGTTGCCGCGCCTGTGCCTGTTATATTGACATTCTCAAAATCGATATTGCGGATAAAAGCAAGTTCGGTGGCGTTAAAAAGCGGGCTTGAAAGGTTCTTTATCTTTAAGAATTTTCTTTCGCCGGACAAAGTATACTCGCCGTTAAAATGCCCTGAAAAAACGGCGGCAGCATTTGAAAAAGTGCCGTTGTCGCTCGTGTAGTCTACTGTAAGCGCCGATGCGCCGATAGACACAAAATCCAGACCTGAAAAATCAATTTCACCGTTGTTTTGCTCAGTATATACAAACTTAAAGTATTTATTATAATATGTACTATATTCAGTATGGGAGCCCGCCATCCTTACGGAAAGAAAAGCCAGGTCGCCCGCTGTGCTTATCTCATAAGGTTCCATAGGCGTTCCGCCGCCGGCAAGCGACGTTGAAGCCGTTATGGCCGCCGCACGCGCAACCTTTGTATCACCAGTAACTATATTCCCGTATTTTAAATCAAATGAAAAGCCTGCGGCGAAAATTCCGCAACAAAAAATAAAGACCAGCGTCCATACAGTTATTTTCTTCATAATATACTAATAATTTTAACACAATGTTTACAAAATAGCTAGCTTTTACATATAAATCTACAAAATTTTTATATTTTCGCATGTCATTGCAAAAACCCGTGCTTACGAAATTTTCCGCTCAAAGAGCTTTATGAAGAAAAAAAATTAGAATATGCCGTCTATTATCTCGCCTATACGTTCGGCAAGCGTTGTCGATTTTACCTCGTCCATTGCGCGGATCTCCTCCGAAAAGATCAGCCTGTTCCCTAAATAAATCTTTGCCTCGCCGATAGTTTGGTCTTTTTTTACCGGCGCGACCAGCTTTTCCGGCAGCTCCGCCGTACAGCGCAAGGCGGCCTCCTCGCCCGCCATAAGCGGATATTTCAGCGGCCGGTAAGTGTACGCCCTGACATAGGCTTTCCTGCCGCGGACGACCTCGACTGCGCATACGTGCTTTTGCGCGGGCAGGATCTCGGTCATTTTGTACGCGTTATATGCCGCAGTCATAAGGCTCATACTATCCTGGAACATCGGCCCGCAATTCAAAACCACGCATACCAGCTGCATACCGTCCCTTTCGGACGCGCCTACAAAGCAGCGGCCCGCGGCCTTTGTAAAGCCCGTCTTGACGCCGTTTGCGCCGTCATAACTGAACAATATCTTGTTTTTATTGTTGATCACGCGGCCGTAGTCGCGCCCTGCCCACGTCGTTTTATATTGCTTGGTCGATACGATTTCCTTGAATTTAGGGTTAAACATCGCATAGCAGCTGATCTTGCATAAGTCCGCCGCAGTCGTATAATGGTCTTTATGGTGCAGGCCGTGCGGATTGACAAAATTACTGCAGGACGCGCCTGCCTTAACCGCCGTTCCATTCATCATTTCGGCAAAGCCCTCGATACTGCCGCCTGCGTGCATGGCAAGCGCGACTGCGCAGTCGTTTCCGGATTGCAGCATAAGGCCGTAAAGCAGCGCCTCGACCGACAGCTCCTCGTCCTTTTGCAAATAGATAGAGCTTCCCTCGATCCCGACCGCGGCGGCAGGGATCTTTATCACCTTTTCAAGCTCGCAGTTTTCAATAACGGTGATGGCCGTCACGATCTTTGTCGTGCTGGCCATTTCCAGTTTGAGCGCCGCGCCCTTGCTGGCCAAAACCCTGCCGCTGTTGGCCTCCATCAGCATCATCCCTTCTGCCGAGGTGCCGAAAAGCGCGGCCCCGGCAGTTTCGCTGCCGCTTGCTGCCGGCCCGGCCTCATCCCCGGTTAAGACCGCCGAAGTGTTCGTCATGCAGTCGGATAACTTCCCGGCGGCATACGTCCGTCCGCAAAAAAAAGAAATATGCGCCGCCGCGGCCGTATACAAAACTAAAAAAACTATTATCAGCAGTCTGTTTATTGTTTTTGTTAAGCTCATGCTTTACCTCTAAAAAAAACGGCCGCGGCAGCGGGATATAGTAAAAGTTTATTTACTATATCGGCATAATTAAAAGTTCGCCACCGGCCAGCTATCGTGCCCCGGAAACGATATATCATACTAATCGGCGTTTTAAATTACTAAACGTCGAGGTCTTTTGATGATTTAAACGCTGCATAGTATCAAAATTCATTAGTTTCAAATTTCAAATAAACGTCTGCGTCAGCTTTTCAGCCCCTTGATCAGGGACTCGAATACGTCGGGCACAAGTCCCATCAGTTTTTCCATCCCGGTCTCGCCGTCAATCGGCATCATCTTGATATTGCCGTTTTCCGCGATAAGAAAGCCTATCGGCGACACTGTTACGCCGCCGCCGCTCCCGCCCGCGAAAGGAAAGCCTTCCTTGTTCTTTTTATTGGTAGAAACGTCGGAATACTCTCCGCCGCCGGTCAAGAAGCCCATTGCAACGCGGCTTACCGGTATGATGCTTTTACCGTCAGGCAGATTGACGGGAGTGCCGACGATGGTGTCGGCGTCGCATAACGTCTTTATCGACGAGAGTGAGTCGTTCATAAGCCGTTCGATCGGATGCTCCTGCGCTTCAATAATGTTACCCATTTTCTAAAATCCTTCTTTTGTTTTCGTCAGCGTTTTCTTTTTCCTTCCTGTCGATCGCCGCCTTGCGCCTGTTGGCCTTAAATAGCGTCAGCGCGCCATATATTATAATATTTGCAAGCGATATTATAAATATACCGGAAAAATCTATCTTAATA
Organism: Eubacteriales bacterium; assembly: GCA_031553565.1. Classification (GTDB taxonomy): domain Bacteria; phylum Bacillota; class Clostridia; order Christensenellales; family DUVY01; genus JAVBLK01. The sequence continues at coordinate 121,458 of JAVBLK010000019.1, read as the reverse complement.
CGGTTTTTACCGTATACGGGTACAAGCTCCCGGCACAGCTTCAGGCTTTCATTTTTACTTTTTAAGAGTGAAAAGGCGATGTCGTATACAAGGCGGGAAAGCGACAGCCCCATAACCGTTGCCGCCGCGTTATTTGCGATCCCCAATTCGGTCGTCATACATACCGAGCGGTATCGTATTTTATCCGCGATCGGAAAAAAGATCCGTGTCTTGAATTCGGCGGGATTCCGCTGCGGCCAGTTTACCGGATGATAGACGGGCACGCCTTTTTTATCGTAAATTACAAAACAGCCGTGCTCGACCGAAAAATCATAGCATATTGTTTTAAGCCGTAAAAATGTTATGCAAAAATTGCCCTTAAGCTGCAGGACGTCGAACGATATGGCGATTTTAAAGCGCGGATGAAAATACACGCAGAATGCGAAGAATAATATTATGGCTGAGGATATGTAAAAATACGGCATATATATATGATGCGCCTATGGCGCCGTTTTATGCTATCGCCGTATCTTGATATGGCGGATCAAGTCGGACGCCAGTACGGAGTTTTCGCCGTATTCCTTTTCTGCCGATTCCGCGGCCTTACCCAGAAAATACGCGCCGTAACAAGCGGCGGTCAGCGGCGGATAGTTTGCCGCAAGGCCGGCGGTAAGCCCCGACAATACGTCGCCGCTGCCGCCCTTACTTAACGCCGGCGTGCCGGAAGTGTTGATAAAGATTTCCGTCCCGTCAGTAATCACCGTTTCACTGCCCTTTAATAGCAGCACTATGTTGTGTTTTAACGCAAACTCTGCGGCAAGCCGCGCCTTATCCGCGTTTATCGCTTCAATATCGGGATTCCCCGTAAGCCGCGAAAATTCAGCAGCATGCGGCGTTAATATGACCCGGGCTTTACGGTCAGGCGACGATAATATATTTAGGCTGCCGCATAAAGCATTCAGCCCGTCCGCATCGATAAGAAGCGTAATATCAATACGCAGAAAATATCCGATGAATTTGATTATCTCAGAATAGTTCTTCCCCATGCCCATGCCTATCGCAATAACGGCGGTATCTTTTATCAGCGCGTCAGCCTGCCCCTTATCGAAAATCACGCCGCCGTCTTTTTCCTCTAAAAAAAAGAGCGTCGCCTCCAGCGCCTTTGCTTGAAACGGAGCCGCCATACTTTTCGGCACAGCCAGCGTGACCAGCCCCGCGCCGGCCTTCAGCGCGGAGAGCGCGTTCGCGTTCGCTGCGTCAACACGCATTGAGGTGTTTGCCTGCGATAGTGTCTCCGCCGCGGACATTGCCGACAGCGCGGCCGCGCCCGGCATGGTAAAACTTCCCGCAATAATTTTGACGCGCCCGTAATCGGACTTGTTGCCGTCCTTTTTGCGCGGCTTTAAAATAATATCGGTTTTTTTTATATAATGAGGGATCATCATAAAAGCTGATACTGATCCGCGTTTTAAATTACCAAAAAGACTTCGACGTTTACCTAAGTAAACGCTGATTAAAAGAGATAAATTTTGACCGAGTATTTTTCAGGCATAAAACGGCTTGTTTTTGAAGGCAATAGCAGAGCTATTGACGAAAAAAGAAGTTGTTTTAGGTCGAAAAAGACGATGCGTCAAAGTTCTATCGAATTAATCAGCGGTTACCTAATTAAAACGCGGATTAGCATAAGTTCAGGCTTACCTGACGGGCATTACGCTTAAGGGGCAAAGCCGCGACTTTCTTTTGATTGGTCAAAGCGCATTCCATCATAAGAAAAATGTATGTGTATTAGCCTATTCTTTGGGCGATATCGTTAATAAATACTGCGCTGATATTATATGTTTCCGCGCCGACGCCCTTGTACCATTTGCAATACAGCTTGCCGCCTTCTGTGCTTTTAGTCAGCGGCATACCCAACGCCGCGACGACCTGCACGTATGTCATGCCCTTTGCGACTTTGAACACCCGGCGGATCTTATCGGTTTTATAAAACCAATAGCCCAGCGCCGCGCCGCCTGTGATTGCCGCCAGCACAAGCAATATGATAAGAATAATTATTCCCGGTTCCATAAATTGCCGCTCCAATAAAATATTTGCGTAAAGCCCGGTTAGCCGTCTGACACAAAAATAATGACCGGACTATTGCACCTTTTCAATGCCGGCCTCTTCCTTCAAAAAGTCGGGGATCTCCTCTTCCGGCAGCTCGAAGTGGTCGAACAGCATATTATCATCCTGCTTTTTGTCGCCGTCAAGCACCTTGATCCTCTCGATGAGAGCCTCGTAATCGGGCAGCTCGCTGAGTTCCTTTAACTGGAACCGTTTTAAAAACTCGTCGGTCGTGCCGAATAAGAGCGGCTTGCCGATGGTTTCCTTTCTGCCTATTACGGCGATGATATTATGCTTTACCAGCATCTGTATCGCGTAATCGCTGTTGACGCCGCGCACCTGTTCGATTTCCAGGCGCGTAACAGGCTGCTTGTATGCGACGATCGCCGCGACCTCCAAACTGGTGCGCGAAAGCTCCTTTTCCTTGATCGGGTTAAGCACAGTCGCCACGACCTCGGCATAGGCGGGGTTAGTGCAGAATTGCAGCTTGCCCCTGTATGTAATAAGATGGATACCGCTTCCGGCCGCAAATTTTTTCTTTAAACGTTCGACTGCGGCGTCTATTTCGCTCTGCTGCAGCTCCAGCTTTTCGATTATGTCTGCCATAGACACACCGTCGCCCGAAACGAAAAGGATCGCCTCCAGTATTTTATCCAGTTTTTCAAGCTCCATTGCCCGCTCCTTCCGCGCCGTTCTCTGGCCTGTCCTCGTTATATTTAAGGGTTATATCCTCGTACGTGCCGTTCTGCTCGGCGGTGATCAGCTGCATTTTCAAAAGCTCTAACAGCGCCAAAAAAGTATTGATGATTTCGGACTTACTGTAATCTTTATCGAAGAGCTCGAAAAAGCTGACGACGCGCCGCGTGATTATAACGTCCTTGATCCTTATCATTTTTTCCGCAACGGTAAACCGGTCTTTTTTAATTTCCTTCGGCAGTATCGGCACGCTTTCTTTTTCCACCTTGTGCAAAAGCAGCGAGAATGCGTCCAGCAGGCCGTCCATTGTCAGCATCTTAAGTACATACCGGTAATCGCCCACGGACTGGTCGGGCGCCTTGTAAAAACGGTTGACATTTTCCAGCGTGTGCAGCTTCTCGCCGGCCTCTTTCATCAGCTTGTATTCCTCAAGCTGGCGCAGCAGGCGGTTTTCATCGGATTCCCCTGCCTCTAAAATCTCCTCGGGCTTGGGCAGCATACTCTTGGACTTGATTTCCAAAAGAGTCGCCGCCATTTCCAAAAACTCGGACGCGCGCTCTAAATCCAGATCCTCTAATTGCGACATGTATTCAAGATACTGCTCGGTGATCTTACTGATAAATATATTCTTGATATCGATTTTCGCATCCTTGATAAGATGCAGCAAAAGATCCAGTGGCCCGTCAAAGTCGCTTAAATGCACTCTGTAGCCGCCCTGGCCGTAGAAAGCGGGTGCCTCCGCGCTTTTTAGGGCGTCTGCCGCTTTGTCGGTTTTAGTTTTTGTCTGCTTTTCGGACATACAGCTATTATACCATATTTGCGCTCTTTTACTAAACGTTTTGCGCCGCAGCGTTAACGGTAATGATAAGCGTAATATTTACCGCAATCCTTTCCGCGCTAAACGCCGCCCCAAAATCCATTGTAAAATTTGAGAACTCAATAGAATGCATTCGGCGGCGGACTTAAAAGAATGTCAACCCCCACAGCCATGTAAAGCCGTACATTACCCCGTTGATCAAAAATCTCAACGTAAAGCCCAAGATGTCGAAATACTGCAGGATATTGCCGGCCTCCTCGGGTACATATTGAATGATCCAGCCCAACACAACGCTCCAGATCAGCAGCCCGAAAAGGATTCTCTGTCCGTTCCTGCGCATGAAATTTACGAATCTGTTAGTGCGCCCGGCCGCGGCCTCGACGATGCGGAAACCGTCCAGCGGAAAAATCGGTATCAGGTTGAAAATCATCAGGCCGATATTGATGGTCATAAAATAGAAGAAGAAATTGACCGCGATCCAATTCCCCATGCGTAAAAACAGTACATAAAAAAATGAAGAAATAAACGCAAGTATGAGATTGACGGTGATGCCCGCAACAGAAACAAAAAAATAGTCGCGGCGCATTTTTTTGAAATTATACGGGTTAATGGGTACGGCTTTTGCAAAACCGAAACCCAAAAGGATCAGTAATATAAATCCCAGCGGATCGATGTGTTTAAGCGGGTTCAGCGTCATGCGCCCGTTGTTCTTTGCGGTATCGTCGCCGCATTTATGCGCGACAAACGCATGCGCGAACTCGTGCAGAGACAAGGAAAGGACTATCGCGGCAAGCACGCATAAAAATGTTAGCATGATTTCGCCAAAAGATCCGCCGCCGTAAAGTAAATCGATTATCATTACAATATTTTACCATAAAATAGCCCGCTTGTCTTATAGAATATAGTAAATAATACTAATACCATTTATAATTTACTAATAATTCGCATAGATTTTTGGGGACAAAGCCGGCTAAAAGCGGAGCGCGTAGCAAAGCCTACGCGCAAGCATTTTAGGCTGCTTTGTACCGAAAAGATGGCGAAAGATTAGTAAATTAAAATGAGGATTAGTATCAGCTTGAAAATTGGTGATAGCGCCGAGCGGGTATTTGAGGGCAAAACGGGATAAAAGCGTTTACCTAAAGCAGCAAGAAACAAAAAGCGCGCAAACCTGCTGATAAAGGTTTGCGCGCATTTTTTACGGTGATCCGGCTGCCTCGCCCATAATCGCCAGGGCAGGCGCGATTCAGCTTTATTCCTTACCTGCGGTTATACCAGCTTTATTTTTTTGCAGCCAGCTCCATACAAAAGCCGCGATTGCCGCGCCGATAAGCGGCGCAACGATAAATATCCACAGCTCCCTGATAGGCGTAAAGTTCCCGTCAAACATTGCAACGATCGCCGGCCCCATACTTCTGGCAGGGTTGACAGAGGTGCCGGTAATGCCGATACCCAAAAGGTGAACCAGCGTCAATGCGCCGCCGATGATAAGCCCTGCGAAACCGCCCTCGCTTTCCTTTGCCGTCGCGCCGAATATCGCCATCAAGAATATAAATGTCAGCACGACTTCTACGATAACAGCAACCAGTATATTCAAACCGTATGACTCAAAGGCAAACGGCGTTAATGCGGCGTTCTGATATTCCTGGACGGCGTTTGTGCCCAGCGCCGCGCCGCTCTTGCTGATTAAAAATAAGGTTAGCGCGCCGCAAAACGCGCCTAAGACCTGCGCAATGATATAAAACAGGAAATCCTTGGCTTTCAGCTTTTTGGATAAAAGCATAGCAAACGATACTGCCGGATTGATATGGCAGCCGGAGATCTTTCCGATGCTGTACGCCATCGCAACGATCGAGAGACCGAACGCCATCGCCGTTGCCACAACGTTGCCGCCTGTTATAACGGCGGTGCCGCAGCCTATCAGGACAAGCGTAAACGTCCCGATGAATTCCGCAACGTACTTCTTGATGTTCTCCATAAACAAAAATACAACTCCTTTTAGCCGCAATCCGAATATCGGAAAGAGGCCTTAACAAATTATATACTTTTGTTAACATAATTGCAACAATTTTGCGCTGCACTTTATCGGCAGGCCGTCAATCGCAAAACAGCGAAAACGGCTTACCCGAAACCGGATAAGCCGTTTTATAACTCTTAAAGTAATGTTTTAAATTGCCGGACGGATTAAACCTTGCGGCGGTATCTGACGAAATAGAGCACGACGCCTGCGAGTGCGAGTACGCCGACCGTGACAAGTATGACCGTAAGCACCTTATTATTTACCGGAGTCTTGGTCTTTTCATCAACGGTGATCTTGTATTCCTGCTTTGTTTCGTTGCCTGCCGCATCCGTTACAGTATAAGTGACTGTGTATACGCCGGCCTTATCAAGCTTATGCGCGTCAAGCGAATCCGGCTTCTTGCTGCTCGTAGACGTAAACTCGTAAGGCACCGTCCCGTCGGGCGCAGTCAATGTTACCTTGACATCCGCACGCACATTCTTGGAAGTAAACTCGCCGTTAGAAGCGTAATATTCATCTATCGCGTCATAATCAAGGAACTTAAAGTTTGCGTTCTGCTTCATTGACGTTGCGTATGTCTTGCCGTCTTTTAAGGTGATAACGGGAACGTACACATCGCCGATATCGATGGTAAAGCTTTCGGTATGCGACGAGCCTGTAAGTGAAACCGCCGAATACGTGATTGTGTACTTACCCGAAATCTTTGTCCCGTCGCTGAAAGGCTTAAATTTCAGCATACCTGCATATTTAACGTCATCCGATGAGTCGGTCGGTACTGCTTGTTCCGTGTTGCCGCCGTTCTTTATAGAAACGCTCTGGCTGACGTCCTTGACCTCGATACCCGATGCGTGCGTTGCGACAAAGTTAGGGATATATACCGTATTTCCTTCAAGAACCGACGCGGTAGGTATAATTCCGGTAAGCTTTATCGTCGGAACAACGGAATCGTTGACCTTGGTAGTGCCTTCATATGACTGATAAGATCCTGACGCTGTCGCATGTTTTACGATATAATTTCCGGTCATCAGCGCGGTAAACTGGCGTCCCTGTACAGAATATTGCGGGCCGGAAATGGTCGTCCTGTAAACTTTGTCTTCGTTGTAGATGCCCGTTATCGGATCATTATCCTCAGGGTTGTTATAGGGCTTGTCCGCCTTATACACGGCCATATCGGGCAGATCCATCGTCTTGCCGTACTCCAGCGTTTCAGGAATATCGGCGGCGGTTGTTATGTGTACGGGCTTAGCCGGCCCGACGATATCGCCTTCCGAGCTTTCGACAGTAAGCTGTAAGCTAACCGACGAGGATGCGCCGGATACGTTGAATACAGATAACACTATCGTATAATTGCCGCTCTTGTCAGGCGTGAATTTAAAGTCCTTGATATAAAGCTCTGTCTTTTGCGCATTTTTATAGAACAGCGTCCAGAAAGTAGTTTCGGTATAAAGGTTGACAACCTTGCCCGCGTTGTCCCTGATATCAAATTGGAAGCCGAGGTAATTATCGATACCATTCTGCGTAACCATAACGCTCGGCAATACAAATTCCTTATTCGCGCTTATCGTGCCCAAATTTGTATCAGTCATGTCTGTAGCAGCTGCAGCAGGTACCAGGTTCGTATATACGTATTGCTTAACCCCGCTGATCACCGGCGCATCTGTCGGCACCTTGGTGTCGATTATATTGACGACCCTGACATCGCTGACCGAGTTGCCCGCGCCGTCGACCGCCGTCGCCTGGATCAGGATCTTGTTATAGCCGGCACTGGCAGCTCCTGCCTGTATCGCGTTAACGTCGAGCTTCTTGATAGTGTCATTATAGAAATGCTTTGACTCGGTAAAATCGATATCTGATGCGTCCTCTTTTTCAAGATTGTTTGTACGCTTGCTTAAAACAAATTTATAGTCAAGCTTGACCGCGCCCTTGTTGTCATTGGCGGTAACGGACGCCTTGGAGAAAGACGAGCCGGACCTGACTGTATTGACTGTATTGGCATAGGTGATCTCAGGCTTTGTCGTGTCGGTAAAGTCAGATACTACCTTTATCGACGTGCTTTGGGTCTTGGTATGGTTAGTTGCGTCCTTAACGCTGTACCTTAATTCGTAATCTGCGCCGGCGTCAAGCTCGTAAAGATAGACCCTGTTGTCCGGAGCAGACATTTGCTTGATCTTGCCGTTCGTCGAGGTAAAAGTAACTAAGTCAGTGCCAAGCTTTGCCGTATCTACTAAAACCGCGCCTTTAAACAGCTCGATAGTGTTTTCGGTCATCTCGCCCTTTAAGCTGACGTTGTCAATATAGTCGTTGGCAGGGATATAGAGGTTGAACGCCGGTTTATCCCCTGCGGTCGCAAAATCGTAGGTTATGTTATTGTTGGCATTGCCGGGATCGATTTTGGTTATCTTTGAATTGCCCCATTCCTTCGGGATGACTTTGGCGTCAACCTTCAAATACGGCTCTTTCGTATCCTCGACGTTGATATTGAAGACAGTTTTCGCCGTCCTGCCAGAATCGTCGGTCGCCTCATATGTGATCACATACGGGTTGGGCCCTTTCTGGTCGGGATAGAATGTCCTGTTATGGTTATTATCAAGCGTGACCTTGTTCGCCGCGCTTACATAATAATCCGTTTTGCTCTTATCCTTATATTCGTCCTTGATATAACCGCTGTCCTTGTCCAGCATATAGTCCTTGACGTTATAAATATTTGAAGTGCCGTCGGGTGCAGTCACGGTAACGACAACCTTGACGTTCTGGTCCTTGTTGTCTGTCGCGTTGCCTAAAGGAAGCTCCAGCTTAGTCATCTGCGCAACGGTCGTAGGCATGCCGGAAACGACGAGCTTGGGATCCTCGTTGTCGGTAACAGTCTCCTCAACAATGACAATAAAGTTTTTCTGGATATAGGTCACGCCTACCTTGTACGCATAGGAGATAAATATTTTGCCGCCCTTGTCAGCGGTGATGACCCTTGCGGCGTCGGTGGCGGTGTTGATATTGTCAAATTCTTTTCCGGCGCCAACGTCGGTGACCGCGACCTTGACGGTAGGATTGTCAACCTTCTGGACCTCGCCCCTGTCGTCGGTATATACGACGTCCGCCTTAGGCAGTGTGAAAGTCTTGCCCTTTTGCAGGTAAGTGGGGATCTCCGCGCCGTAGAAAGGAAGCTCGATCGAATATGCTTCGGCGCTTACATAGAATTTGAATTCCTTGGTAACAGGCTTGTCAGACACGGTATACACTGCGGAATAATATCCCGCATTTTCGGGCTTATATGAACTGCCGGTAACGGTTTCTACCGTTCCGCCGGGCTTGGTTATTTTAAGAACCGCGCTGTTAGTGGCCGGGGGTAAATTCGTGATCGTATCACCGAGCTTGTATTCGGCCTGCCAGTTGGAAAATCCGCTGGCAGCCGTATTGGCAACGGTGTATATGTCGGCAGCACCAAGCGCCGCATCAGCCTGCCTGACCGGCATAAACAATCTTGCCGAAAATACAGATACGGCTAAAACTAAAATAAGGCCGAACATGGCAAGTTTTTTCGTTCTTTTCATCTTTTCAAGTATCTCCCTGTCGTTTTAGTAAAAAGGCAATCGTGAATATTTTCGCTGATTATGACAGCCCGCTTAAGGATATCATTAGGAAATAATACCTTATCGCAGTTCTTTTGTCAAACAATTATACGGATTATTTGTATAAATATTTGATAAAGGAATATGCGCACAGTATGAGCATTGGATATATTGTTTGTCACGCTTTGCCTTTTATGCGCCGCCCTGGAGTTTTTTTATTATCTGCTTCACAAAGCCGGCGGCTTCGGCCGGCGGCAGAGTATTGTTTGAAAGCCGCGCCAGATGGTAAAGCATAGATATCGTTTCATCGTCAGGGCTGTCGATAAGTTTTTTTATTATACCGCTGTTTGTGTTTATGACCAGCTTTTCGTCGCGGAACATCGAGGACTCCATTCCGTAGATCCTGCCCATCGCCTCCATGCGCCGCGCGTTCTCGCCGGTAATGATGACGCAGGGTATGTCCAGCTTCAGCTTGCCCGCCTCGATTTTTTTATCAGGCAGCACTCTCTTGAATTCCGCGATTATTTTTTCGGCCGCCGCCTTGTCCGCGTCGCTGTCAGCCGCGTCTCCGTCACCCAAAAGCGCCGCATCGCTGTCCACGCGCACAAACTTGTTGTCGCGGTTCTCGCCCTCAAGGAACTGCAAAAAGTGCGTGTCGATCGGGTCGTCAAGGACGAGGACGGTTTTGCCGGCGAAATTATCAAGGTAAACCGCCATATCGGCCTTGTCGTTGACGTAGTAAACGGTCTTTTCCTTTAACACCTCGGGCAGCGTGATATCCTTGTCGTCCGCAGTCTTGAAAATAACGGCGTCCGTGATCTTCCCATAGAAGTCCTTGTCGGTCATGCAGCCGTATTTTACGAACGGGTTGATAGTCTTCCAGTATTTCCGGTAGTTTTCAGGCTCGTTTTTATACAGTGTTTTCAGCTTCTCGGAAACCTTCTTGGTTATATGAGCCTTAATCTTTATAAGATAGCCGTCGTTTTGCAGAAAGCTCCTGGACACGTTCAACGGGATGTCGGGACAATCTAAAACGCCGCGCAAAAGCAGCAGGTATTCCGGGATAACGTCCTTAATATTGTCGGCGACGTAAACCTGGTTATTATACAGCTTTATGGCGCCCTCGCTCCTTGCGTTCCCTAATTCCACCGCCGGGAAGTACAGGATACCTTTAAGGTTGAACGGGTAGTCGACGTTCAGGTGTATCCAGAACAGAGGCTCGTTAAAATCGCTGAACATATCGCGGTAGAAGGCCTTGTATTCCTCGTCCGTGCAATCCTTGACCGCCTTCATCCACAGCGGTTCCTTGTTGATTTTCTTTATTCCCGCGCCGCCTTCCCCGTCCGCTTTTTTGTCCTTATCACCTGACTTTATCTTTGCGTCCGCGTCGATCAGGTTGATCGTATAGGGCAGGTACGCGCAGTATTTGTTCAAAACGTCCGAAAGCTTTGACGCGCTCAAAAACTCCTTGCTGTCGCCGGCGATAAACAGTGTTATCCTGGTCCCGCGCCCGGCTTTTTCGCACGGCTCCATAACGACGTCGGTACTGCCGTCGCAAGTCCACTTGACCCCTTCCGCGCCCTCACGGTAACTCAATGTTTCGATCACGACCTTATCGGAAACCATGAATCCCGAATAGAACCCTAGTCCGAAATGCCCGATGATCCCCGCGCCGTCACCCTTGTACTTGCTTAAGAATTCCTCCGCGCCCGAAAAAGCCACCTCGTTGATATATTTGTCGACCTCGTCAGCCGTCATCCCGATCCCGTTGTCCTCGAACGCGATGTATTTGCCCTTTGCGCTTAAGGTCACGTTTACCGAAAATTCGGGCTCGGAGGCCAGCTTGACCTCGCCCACAGACAGCAGCTTTTTAAACTTGGTGATCGCGTCGCAGCTGTTCGAGACCATTTCACGCACAAAGATGTCGTGGTCGCTGTAAAGCCATTTCTTTATAATGGGAAAAATATTCTCGCTCTGTACCTTTATCTTTCCGTTTTTCTTTTCAAATTTCTCCATGTGTTATTGTCCTTAAATATATAGGAACCACTGAATAATTCGGAATAATTTACAGCGGCGTCTTTTTCGCCTGAAAAATACCTGCTCTAAATTAATCTCATTTATTCATCGCTTCCTGTAGTTTTTTTTAGCAAGGCGCGTGTCAGCTTACCGGTGCGTCGATCACCCGTATCACATTCTCGACCGACGCCACTACATCAAGGTTCTTAAGCGCAGCGACCGCCTTGCCTACCGACGACTCGTCGCTGTCGTGCGTCATAAATATAAGCGGCGAGAACCCGCCCGCCCCGTTCTTTTGCACGACCTGCTCGATACTGACGTTGGCCTTGCCGAAAACGCCCGTGACCTTCGCAAGGGTACCCGCCCTGTCCGCCGCGCTCAGCCTTATATAATACTTCGACCTGAAGTTTTCCACCATCTTTATCCCCTTGCTCAGCTTTCCGTCGTTCTTGAAGAAAGCGTATCGGTGGTTGCCCTTTAAACAGGCGCATAAAACCACGTCGCTGACGACCGCGCTGCCCGTGGGATGCGCGCCCGCGCCCTTGCCGTAAAACATAAGCTCGCCCACGTTGTCGCCCACAAGGTAAACCGAGTTGAAGCTGTTCCTTACGCTGGCAAGCGGATGCTCGTCGGGCACAAGCGTCGGGTGCACGTGCGCCTCGACGTTCTTGCCGTTCAATTTGCTGATGCCCAACAGCTTTATCTTATATCCCAGATCCTTCGCGTATTTGATATCGTCGGCCGTTATGCCGGTGATACCCTCGCGGTATACCGCGTCGATCGGGATGCAGGTGTTAAACGCGATGCTGGAGAGGATGCTCAGCTTATAGACCGCGTCAAAGCCCTCGACGTCGCTTGACGGGTCGGCCTCGGCATAGCCAAGGGCCTGCGCCTCTTTCAGCGCCGCCTGATACCCCGTGCCGTTCTCGGCCATTTTAGTAAGGATATAATTTGTCGTCCCGTTTATTATGCCCGTAAGTTCTTTTATAATGTTACCCTGCATCGAAAGGTCAAGGGCGCGGATGATCGGCACGCCGCCCACGCAGGTCGCCTCGAAATACAGCCCGGCCTTATTGCGCTTTGCCTCGGATTCTAATTCGGGCCAATGCTTTGCTATCAGCTCCTTATTCGAGGTAACGACGCTCTTGCCCGCCTTCAGCGCGGCCAATACGAAGGTCTTGGCGGGCTCGATGCCGCCAATTGTTTCTACGACGATGGATATCCTGGCGTCGTTTAAAATATCGTGGATATTAGTGGTGCCGATCTCCTCGGGCACATTGTAATCCTTAAAACGCTGCGGATTCTTTTCGAGGATCTTGATCACTTCCAGGTCGATGCCGTCGGACGCGATGATCTCTTTGTGATTTGTCTGGATGATCCGATATGTACCGCCGCCTACGATCCCCAGCCCCATGATTGCCACGCCGATTTTTTTCATATTTATGCTCCCTCCGTTATGCTTTCTTCTGATTGATATCGTAGATCATCTTGAGCCCCGTCAAAGTGAGAGTCCTGTCTATCACATCGATAACGCCGGTGCCCTTTTTTACAAGCTCGGACAGCCCGCCCGTCGCCACAACCTTAGCGTCACGCCAGCCGTTCTCACGCTTGATCCCTGCTATTATATATTCCGCCGAGCCGATCGCCCCGTACAGCGCGCCTGACTGCATGGCTGTTATCGGATTCTTGCCCGTGATCTTATCGGGCAGCTCCAGCTCGAATTTCTGTAATTTTGCCGCCGAGTCTATCAGCGCCTTTGCCGCCGTCTTGATCCCGGCCATGATAACGCCGCCCAGAAACTCGCCCTTTTCGTTTATTACGTTGAAGGTCGTGGCTGTCCCGAAATCGACCGTGATCACCGGCCCGCCGTAAAGACGGAAGGCCGCCAGCGAGCATACTATCCTGTCCGCGCCCAATTCGCGCGGGTTGTCATACCTGATACTTATTCCGGTCTTTATCCCCGGCTCCACAAACAGCGGCTTTACATGGAAATAATAATCGCACAGCTTCTCAAAGCTGTAATTCATTCCGGGGATCACGCTGCTGATTACGATCCCCGCAACGTCGGCGGGGCGGTACGACTTGTTCCTGAAAACGTCCATTACCAGCATCCCGTACTCGTCCGAGGTACGGTTGGCAGCGGTTGTCAGCCGCCAGCTGTCGATAAGCCTATCCTTATCGAAAAGCCCCATCTTTATATTGGAATTGCCTATATCTATTACTAGTACCATATACTTTTCCTTACCACGGTATTTTACCCAAACTTATCAATTAAGTCAAGGAAAGTGACTCCGTCAGAGGCTTTATCGGTTTTTTCTATGCGGCTCTACCGGAATAGAAAAAAAGTGGCTTCGCCACACTTGCAATTTTGTGGCTGCCCGGGTTTTTTGCTGCGATTTTTCCTGGTGCACAAAAAAAGGCGGCAAAAAGCGCCGATTGAAAAACCGTTCCGGCGGCAATATAATCCTAATACTAAACCACTACCGACTAAAGCCGGTAGGTTCGGAGGACGGCAAAAGCCGTCTAAAGGTTTTAACGCCTTGTCATTCTGAACGCAGTGAAGAATCTTGTAATTTAAGATCACCGTTGCTTTAAGATCCTTCGCGTTGCTCAGGATGACACCGCACTGCTGTTTTTCACCGTTGCCTTAAGATCCTTCGCTTTGCTCAGGATGACACCGCACTGCTGTTTTTCTCCCGTTTTCTTTTCTTTTTAGCGGTTGACCTAAGTAAACGCTGATTAAATGAGGTAAATTTAGAGCAAGTATTTTTTAGACGGAAAACGGCTTGTTTTTGAAGACAATAGCAGAGCTATTGGCGAAAAAAGAAGACGTTTTATGACAAAAAAGACGCAGCTCAAAATTTTATCGAATTAATCAGCGTTTACGTTAAGGCAAGGGGTTTAACCCCCTCTTACGGAGACTAAGGAGCTTTAAAACTGCCGTTTTTTACGCGTGGATTTACGAGGGTAAAAAACGTTAGATAAGCGCAGGCCGGATCCGCGAGAGATACGGACGAGTATTTCAGACTTTTTTAAGAGTAAAGACACCGTATAAACAGCAGTTTTAAACGCAGATTAGTATCAGTTCTTGACTGTGCCTTCGCCGCCGCTGAAAAAGACGTCCAGGGGCAAAAGGCCGCTGTTTATGTCGCTGAATTTTATATTATATTTATCGACCGTATGCAGGGCTATGCCTAAAAGGTCTTTTAAAAGGCCGGCCGACATGGGCGCGCCCTCGTCGTAATAGTTGCAGAAGTTGTAGTCCATGCCGCAGGCGTCAAGGTCGATGTCGAACTTACCGAACTTTATCCTGTTGTTGACATAGCATATTGCCAGGCCGACCTCGCCTACCTTGTTCTTTTCGACCTTAAACGGCAGCGCGGAAAAGAACGTCACGCAGCGCATTTCCGCGTCCACGCGCACAAATACGTTTATCTTAAGCCCCTCGCCCGCGCACACGCACGAAACAGTGAGCTTCTCCTCGTTCTTATCGAACACAAAGCCCACCTCGTTGAAAGCCGCTACAAGGTTGTCGAATACTTTCCTGGCCGTCTGTTCCTTATTCAATCCCGCGCACCTCCGCCATCTAAATACGAATTTTTACACATATATTACATTATAACACGCAAGAAAAGAAAAAGCGCCGCTAAATTTTCGCGGCGCTAAACAAGCAGAAAAAGTCATAGACGCGGCGTTAGACGGGCAGCGGTTTTAAAATCCGCGGCGGCGCGTGTTTGACAACGCTATGCGGGATGCGACAAGCTTACGCTGTCACACCCCGCATATACGACTTTTTACTCGAATTCGATCGTGGCCGGCGGCTTGGTGGTTATGTCATAGAGTACCCGGCTGACGTTTTCGACCTCGGTCACTATCCGCGCAGAAACCCTGGCCAGAATCTCGTGCGGGATACGGTAAAAATCCGCCGTCATAAAATCGGTCGTCGTAATGGCGCGTAAGGCCACCGCGTACTCATAGGTGCGCTGCCCGTCCTTTATGCCTACAGACTTAATATTTGTGAGTGCGGCAAAGAACTGGCTGATTTTTCCGTTTAAGCCCGCAGCGGCGATCTCCTGACGGAAAATATAGTCCGCGTCCTGAACGATACGCACCTTTTCCGCCGTCACCTCGCCCATTATCCTGACTGCGATCCCCGGGCCGGGGAACGGCTGGCGGCCGGTGATCCGTTCGTCAAGCCCTAATACGCGCCCTAACTCCCTTACCTCGGCCTTGAACAGGTATTTCAGCGGTTCGATAAGCCCCTTGAATTTGATATTCTTGGGCAGGCCGCCGACATTGTGATGGCTCTTAATGACAGCGGCCTTGCCGATACCGCTCTCGATAATGTCGGGGTATATCGTGCCCTGCACCAGATAATCGACCTCGCCGATCTTCTGCGCCTCCTCCTCGAACACGCGGATAAATTCCTCGCCGATGATCTTGCGCTTTTTTTCGGGGTCGGTGACGCCGGCCAGCTTTCCTAAAAACCTGTCGCGCGCGTCAACCATGATAAAGTTCATATCCTGCTTGGCGAAAAATTCATTGACCTCCTCGGGCTCGTTCTTTCTCATCACGCCGTGATCGACAAAGATACAGGTAAGGTTCTTTCCGACCGCCTTGCTTAAAAGCACGGCGCATACCGAGGAATCCACGCCGCCTGAAAGCGCGCACAAAATCTTTTTTCCGCTGTATTTATTGGCTAGCTCCTCTATTTCGCTTTGCGCAAAATCGGACATATTCCAGTCACCCGTGGTTTTGCACGCCTTGCAGAAGGTCTCGATAAGCCCTGCGCCCGGCTGCAGCGTCAATTCGGGGTAAAAAATTATCTCTACAGGCGCGGCCACGATCTCGCCGCTAACATCGGCAAAAGTTACTTTCCTGGCGATCGCGCCGAACGCTTCCGCCGCGCTGCCCACTGCCATGACCGGCACCTTGGACTTTAAGAACGCCCTGTCGGCCTCTATGCTCTCATCGCCGCCCGAAAGGATTATGCCCGCATAGCCCTTATTCAGCACGGCATCCGCGGAAACGGTATGCGCCGCTATTTCGCAATATACGTTCTGCTCTCTCAGCCGCCTCGCAATCAGCTGGCAATATTTGCCGCCCATGTCATAGATCAGTACTGTCTGGTGTTTTTTCATTATTCTATTACCTCTCTCCTGTCTCGATAAATTTTTTCACAATATCCCGCGCCCTAAGCGGCTTTGGTGTCCCAAACGGGTCATTTTAACGGACGCTTCGCCGTCCCCGCCGCCGCGGTCACAAACCCGCTGAAAAGCGGATGCGGCTTATCAGGGCGCGACTTGAATTCGGGCTGGAACTGCACGCCGTAAAACCATTTATGGCCGGGAAGCGAAACTATTTCCACATAACCGTTGTCCGGGCAGATGCCGTCGATCGACATACCCGCGGCCTCGAATTTCTTTATATAGTCGTTATTGAACTCGTACCTGTGGCGATGCCGCTCGCTGATCACCGCCGCGTCGTACATATCCTGCGCGCCGCTGTTTTTCGCTAATTTGCATTTCCACGCGCCCAAACGCAGCGCGCCGCCGCCCGGCTCCTTGCCGGCTTTTTCCTCAAGCACCCGGAAAATCGGATTTTTGGTCTTGGAATCGAATTCGCCCGAATCGGCGTCCTTTAAGCCTATCACGTTGCGGGCAAATTCGATACACGCCGCGTGCATCCCAAGGCATATCCCGAGGTACGGTATATTGTTCTCACGCGCGTACTTTGCCGCAAAGATCTTGCCGGGTACGCCGCGCCCGCCGAACCCGCCGGGCACGATTATGCCGTCGCACTTGCTTAAGGTCAGCGCGGCCGCTTTCTCGTCGTTCTCCAGCGTCCCCGCCTCGATCCATTCGATGATGATGTTGGAGCCTATGTCATATGAAGCGTGATGCACCGCCTCGACGACGGACAGGTACGCGTCGTGCATACTTGTATATTTGCCCACAAGCCCGATATGCACCGGCGGCCTGTAACGCTCTGCGATTATTTTTTCGACGACGGCCTCCCACGCCTTTAAATCCGGCGGATTGTCAGTAAGCGAAAGCTTCCTGCAGGCAACCTTTCCGAGACCCTCCTTTTCCAGGAGAAGCGGTATTTGATAAAGGCTCTCCGCGTCCAGGTTGTCGATAACGCAATCCCTCTCTACGTTGCAGAAAAGCGCGATCTTGTTCTTGGCCTCCTGGTCAAGCTTCCGCTCGGTGCGGCAGACAATGATATCGGGCTGGATGCCCACGCTCTGCAATTGCCCGACGCTGTGCTGGGTCGGCTTGGTCTTTTGCTCGCCGCTGGCTTTTATGAAAGGCAGCAGCGTGACGTGGATATACAGCACGTTCTCGCGGCCTACGTCAAAGGGCACCTGCCTGATAGCCTCCAGAAAAGGATGGCTCTCGATATCGCCGACGGTACCGCCGATCTCGGTGATGATAACGTCGCTGTTATTGGATCTCGCCGCGCTGTAAATACGCTCCTTGATCTCGTTTGTTATGTGCGGCACGACCTGCACCGTCCCGCCGTCAAAGGCGCCCTGGCGCTCCTTTCCTAAAACGGACATATATATCTTGCCCATAGTGATGTTGGAAAATTTATTCAGGTTCTCGTCTATGAACCTCTCATAGTGTCCGACGTCCAAGTCGTTCTCGCTGCCGTCGTCGGTCACAAACACCTCGCCGTGCTGATACGGGCTCATTGTCCCGGGGTCAACGTTCAGATAAGGGTCAAACTTTTGCAGGGTCACGCGATAGCCCCTCTGCTTAAGCAGCCTCCCCAGGGAAGCCGCCGTTATACCTTTGCCCAAACCGGACACGACGCCGCCGGTCACAAAAATAAATTTCTGTTTCTGCATAAATATTCTCCTAGTTTAGTTCAGCGCAGGTCATGCGCTATGTTTATACCGGCAGGCCGGTAGGTTTATCTCTCCAGCGCCGCTATGTTGATGACCGACAGGACGTCATGTCCGCCCTTTAAGGTCATGAGCAGCGCCTTTGCAGTATCCATCGAGGTCAAACACGGTATATTGCGCTCGACCGATATACGTCTGATCCTGAAGCCGTCGCGGTTCGACTGCCTGCCCTTTGTGGGCGTATTGATAACAAAATCGACTTTCCCGCGCGATATTACGTCGGCAATAGTAGGATGCTCCTCGTGCAGCTTATTGACCTTTTCGCAAGGCATACCCGCGTCTTTCAGCGCGGCGTAATTGCCCTCGGTCGCGTATATCTTGTAGCCTAAACCGATAAAACTCTTCATCAGCCCGACCATCTCGGCCTTGTCGCGGTCGCAAACGGTTACAACCATCGCCTTGTTCTTCCCGTATTTGACGCCCGCGCCGCGGAATGCCTTGACCATCGCGTGGCCGAAGTCCGGGTCGACGCCCAGTACCTCGCCGGTCGATTTCATTTCCGGCCCTAAGGAAGTATCCACATCATGCAGCTTTTCAAACGAGAAGACGGGCATCTTGACCGCGACCGTCCTGCCCTCCGGCGCAAGCCCCGTGCCGTAACTCATATTTTTAAGCTTGCCGCCCAGCATACATTCGGTGGCGATCTCGATGATCGGCAAACCCGTTATCTTGGATATGTACGGCACCGTGCGCGAGGAGCGCGGGTTGGCCTCGATAACATAGATCTTGTCGTCGCAAAGGATGTACTGCACGTTTATCATGCCGACAACCTTCAGCGCGTTCGTAAGCCTTGTAGTGATCGAGACTATCTGATCCTTATGCCGCTTTTCTATCGTCTGCGTGGGGTAAACCGTTATGCTGTCGCCGCTGTGCACGCCCGCGCGCTCGATATGCTCCATGATGCCGGGGATCAGGACATCCTCGCCGTCGCACACCGCATCGACCTCCAGCTCCTTGCCCATCATATATTTATCGACAAGTATCGGGTTGTCCTGCTTGACACGGTTGATGATGGTAATAAGCTCGGCAATATCGGCGTCGCTGTGCGCTATCTCCATCCCCTGGCCGCCCAGGACGTAGGACGGGCGCACCAGCACGGGATAGCCCAGCTCGTTTGCCGCCTTTATGCCCTCCTGAACGGTAAAGACGGTCTTTCCCTTCGGGCGCAGTATAGACAGCTTTTCCAAAATAGCGTCGAATCTTTCCTTGTCCGAGGCCGTGTCGATGCTGTCAAAGTCAGAGCCAAGGATCTTGACGCCGATCTTATTCATATGCTTTGTAAGGTTTATCGCCGTTTGGCCGCCGAACTGTACGACGACGCCCATCGGCTTTTCCAGCTCGATTATATTCTGCACGTCCTCCTCGGAAAGCGGCTCGAAGTACAGCTTGTCCGAAATATCGAAGTCGGTACTGACGGTCTCGGGGTTGTTATTTATAATAATAGTCTCGTAGCCCTTTTTGCGGTACGCCCACACCGAGTGCACGCTGCAATAGTCGAATTCTATCCCCTGGCCGATCCTTATCGGGCCGGAACCGAATACGATGACCTTCTTCTTTGTTTTGGCCGGCACCGCCTCGTTCTCTGTATCATAAGTGCTGTAATAGTACGGCGTGCGCGCGTCGAACTCGCCCGCGCAGGTATCGACCATCTTGTACGACGGGAGGATCTTATTTGAAAAGCGCATTTCCCGTACCGCGTCCGGGGAAATATTGCCGGCAAGCCTTGCGATCAGCCTGTCTGTGAAGCCAGTCTTTTTCGCGGTTTTCAGCAAATCCGCGGTAAGCGGCCCGGCAGCGATCCTGTTTTCCAGTTTGACTAAATTATGGATCCTGTTTAAGAACCAGATATTTATCTTGGTGATAAAAGCGATAGTTTCGGGCTTGACGCCGCGCCGCAGGGCTTCGGCGATCGTAAACAGCCGCGTATCGTTTATATCGTAGAGGTTTCTGTATACTTCGGCGTCGGACAGCTTGTCCATGCCGATCGCCGTCAGCATATCGGCCTTGGGGTCAAGGCTGCGCACCGCCTTCATCATCGCGGCCTCAAAGGTCGGCGCGATCGCCATGACCTCGCCCGTTGCTTTCATCTGCGTTCCTAAAGTCCTCTTTGCGCTGTTGAATTTATCAAACGGCCAGCGCGGTATTTTCAGCACGCAATAATCGACGGAGGGCTCGAAGCAGGCAGTCGTCTTGCCCGTTACTGCATTGGGTATCTCGTCCAGGGTATAGCCCAGTGCTATCATGACTGCGACCTTTGCGATCGGATAGCCCGTGGCCTTACTGGCCAGCGCGGACGAACGCGACAACCTGGGGTTGACCTCGATCACCGCGTATTCATTTGTCACCGGGTGCAGCGCGAACTGCACGTTGCAGCCGCCCTCGATCCCCAGCGCGTCTATTATAGAGAGCGCCGCGTGCTTTAACATCGCGTTCTCTTTGTCGGAGAGCGTCTGGTTAGGCGCGGCGACTATACTGTCGCCGGTATGCACGCCGACCGGGTCGAAATTTTCCATGCTGCAAATGGCTATGCACGTGCCTTTTCCGTCGCGCATCACCTCGTACTCGATTTCCTTCCAGCCGGAAATACAGCGTTCGATAAGGACCTGCCCGACGCGGGAAAGCCTTATGCCGTTCTCGCTGATGTCGCGCAACTCTTCCTCGTTGCCTGCAATGCCGCCGCCCGTGCCGCCCAGCGTGTATCCGGGGCGCACAATGATAGGATAGCCTATTTCCTTTGCAAATGCCGCAGCATCCTCCACGTCAGTTACTACCTTACTGGCCACGCACGGCTGGTTTATCGACGCCATTGTGTCCTTGAAGTCCTGACGGTCCTCGGCTTTCTTTATGGCGGGGATGTTGGTGCCCAGGAGCTTGACGCCGTTCTTTTCCAAAAAGCCGTCCTCGGATAATGCCATGGCAAGATTCAGCCCTGTCTGCCCGCCCAGCGTGGCCAGCAGCGAGTCGGGCTTCTCCGCTTTTATAACCTTCTCGACCGTCTCGACGTCCAGCGGCTCGATATAAATCTTGTCGGCGATCATCGTGTCGGTCATAATAGTTGCAGGATTGGAGTTTATCAGTACGACCTCCAGCCCCTCCTGTTTAAGCACTCTGCAGGCCTGTGTGCCGGCGTAGTCGAATTCGGCGGCCTGCCCGATTATGATAGGTCCGGAACCGATAACAAGTACTTTTTTGACGTCTTTTCTCTTAGGCATTTTTTTCTCCTCCGACGGCAGCAAGAAACTCCGTAAACATTGCGTTCGGCTTCAGCACATATGCGCCGGTCTGCGGATAATACTGCAGCGACATACACGGCCTTCCGCTCTTAAATCTCAGCCCTTCGACGGTGCCGTCATGAAGGTTAGTATACGCGATTTCCGCCTTAGTCTTGTCAACCGATTTATTATCCACCGCATAGCCGTGGTTCTGTGTCGTTATATACGCCTTTCCCGTCGCTGTTTCCTTGACAGGATAATTCGCGCCCCTGTGCCCGTGCGGCATCTTAAACGTATCGAAGCCGGAGGCAAGCGCCATCAGCTGGTGGCCTAAACCGATTCCGAACAGCGGGATGCCGCATGCGATCAGTTTCTTTACGGCGTCCGTAAACTCATTACAGGTCTTAGGGTCGCCCGGGCCGTCCGAAATTATTATACCGTCCGGCTTGTCGTTTATTATCAGCTCCGCTGACGTTTCCAGGGGATAAGCCGTGACCGAATATTTAAGCGCGCACATATCGTTGAATATGTTCCTGTATGCGCCCGCGTCCAGTATCGCGATTTTTTTACCCTCGCCCGCCCTGCTTTCCGCAGCGCGTACCGACGCCGCCTTTGCGATACATTTCGGCTCGCTCGTTTTCACCGCCTTTATCAGCGCGGCCTTGTTGTATGACGGGTCGAACGTAATCGCGCCGCGCATAGAGCCGGTCTTTCTTATAAGCCTTGTCAGCTGCCGCGTGTCGATTTCCGAAAGCCCCGTTATCCCGCGCGACAGCATATAGTCGCCGATATCCTGGGTCGCCCCGTCCGACGGGCATTCAGAAACCTGGCGGCATATGAGCGCCGCCGCGCAGGGCCGTCCCCTGTCCTTGTCCTCGAATGCCGCGCCCCAGCTGCCGATCACGGGAAAAGTCGTTACTATGCCCAGTCCCGCGCTTGCCGGATCAGACAGCATTTCGTAATACCCGGTCATACCGGTATTGAATACGAACTCTGCCGTCACATCGGATTTCGCGCCGAGCCCGCATCCTTCGAATACTGACCCGTCTTCCAAAACGAGCCATCCTCTTTTTTCCATCTTGCTAACCTCTCTTCTGCCTCTAATAAATACGGCGTTTTTGCGTATGCCGCGCGCCGCGCTTTTACATAAATATGCGGCCGGCTGCGGCCGTCACTTTGATGAACCCGTCTGTATCGCATAATTGCAAGCAATTTTTACGATATTTCCATGGATAAAAAAAAGGGGTGTTCAGGTTAGGTACCCGAACACCCGTTTAATATAATCTCATTAGAAGGCTCAATAATCAATTTTTTCATCAGCAATTATTCTATCATTTCCGGCTGCAAAAATCAAGCATATACCAAAAAAAATCAAAAAAATTATTGTTCAATATTTATGATTAAGTTGTAAATTTTTTGTTTACTGCCACTGATGCCCCTGCTATATTGTAAAAAGCAGTTCGTTGTACGTGGGGAAAGGCCAGTAATCCTTGCCTGTCAGAGTTTCCATCTCGTCGCAGATCTTCCTTAATTCCTCCATCAGCGGCAGGACCGAGTCGCGGCAATATTCGGCGGACTTCAGCGCGCCCATACTGCCGGGAACTGCGCGGACAGCCTTATCCAGCTTTTCTACGGCAGCGTCGGCGTTTCCTGTCAGCCGCGACAGCCGCTGGAACAAGCCTGTCTCCGCCGTCATCGGCGCGGACTTATCAAGCGTCTTCGCGCCGTTGATAAGGTCGATCAGCGCAGTTTCAAACTTTATAACTGCCGGTATTATTTCGCGCCGCGCCATCTGCACCATCGTGCGCGACTCGATCTCGATCGTTTTAACATAGCCGTCAAGGAGGATCTCGCTGCGGCTTATAAGCTCGGACATACTCAGCACGTTCTGCCGCGCCAGCATATCGGCGTTCTTTTTCCTGGTGTAGCACGGTATTGCGTCGGGGGTCGTTTTCAGCTCGGACAAACCGCGCCGCTTAGCCTCCTCGCGCCACGCCTCCGAATAGCTGTTGCCGTTGAAAATTATGCGCTTGTGCTTTAAGTATTTTTCCTTTATAAGCTGGAGCGCCGCCGCCTCGAACGCGGGCGCCTTTTCCAATGTGTCCGCCATATCGTCCAGCGCGTCGGCTACGATAGCGTTCAGAATAAACGTCGGACATGCGATATTGAAGGATGAGCCGACCATGCGGAACTCGAACTTGTTGCCGGTAAACGCAAAAGGCGATGTGCGGTTGCGGTCGCTGGTGTCCTGCTTGATCTGCTGGACATGCTTTGCGCCGATCTTAAGGTTTACCGCCGCAGCCGCAGCCGTCTGTTTGCCGCCGGCGATCGCCTCGAATATATCGGTGAGCTGCTGTCCGAGGTATACCGAAATTATGGCGGGCGGCGCCTCGAACCCGCCCAAACGCAGATCGTTGCCCGCAGTCGCGACAGACAGGCGCAAAAGATCCTGATACTCGTCCGCAGCGGAGATCACGGCGGTCATAAACAGCAGGAATTGCAGATTGCTTGCCGGGTCCTTGCCGGGCTTTAACAGATTTTCTCCGTCCGCCGACAGCGACCAGTTGTCGTGCTTGCCGCTGCCGTTGACGTTCATGAACGGTTTTTCGTGCAAAAGGCAGGCCAGCCCCTGGCGGAACGCGACCTTTTTCATGAATTCCATAGTAAGCTGGTTGTGGTCTGTGGCGATATTGCAGGTGGTATATACGGGCGCAAGCTCGTGCTGGCAGGGCGCGGTCTCGTTGTGCTCGGTCTTGGCGTAAACGCCGACCTTCCACAGCTCGTAATCCAGCTCGCGCATGAAGGCCTTGACCCTGTCCTTTATATTGCCGAAGTAATGCCCCTCGTGCTCCTGCCCCTTTGCCGGCTCGGCGCCGAAAAGCGTCCTGCCGGTAAATTTAAGATCCTGCCGCTTCTCGTATAATTCTTTGCTGATAAGAAAATATTCCTGCTCCGCGCCGACGTTCGGGATGACCTTTACCGGCTCCTTGCCGAAAAGCCTTAACACGCGTTTTGCCTGCTTTTCGACCGCGTCCATAGAACGCAGCAGCGGCGTTTTTTTGTCTAACGACGCGCCGTCAAAGCTGCAAAAGGCCGTCGGTATATAGAGGGTGTTGTCCTTTACGAACGCGTATGACGCGGGATCCCACGCGGTGTAGCCGCGCGCCTCGAAGGTTGCCCTTAAGCCGCCCGACGGAAAGCTGGATGCGTCCGGCTCGCCCTTAAAAAGCTCCTTGTAGGAAAACTTCATTATGATCCCGCCGCCGGACACGGGAGAAATGAATGCGTCGTGCTTTTCGGCGGTTATTCCGGTCATAGGCTGAAACCAATGGGTGTAATGCGTTGCGCCCTTTTCGACCGCCCAGTCCTTCATCGCGGCGGCGACCTCGGACGCGGCGGCCTCGGACAAATCGCCGCCCTCGTTTATCACCTTCAGCATCGCGCTGTATACGGGCGCAGAAAGCCATTTTTTCATAGCTCCGTCATTGAACACGTTACAGCCGAAGATTTCGTCGATTTTTTCCATGTAGAAACTCCATTATATACCTGCTACCTCTTAGACAACTTGTGCGCGCGAAAAAGAATGAAAAATTAATGCCCGTTCATACTTTTTCAAATTCGTATTTGTTATTCTTTCAGCCTCTTCTTTTCGCTTTCAAGCTGCTGAATGCTTTTTTGCGGAGTAGGGAGATCCTCGGGCATTGTTCCGCCTAATTCCTGAATTGTTTTTCTGACTTTCAAACCGACTTCGTAATGAGTTTGATTTGCTTCAGCTTTTCCGGCAATATTCTCTCTCCTGATTTTTTCATCGGTTTGTGTCGCTCTAAAAAGATTAGCCGCAAGCTCAGTGCTTCCCATATGATCTAATATCTTTTGTTTTTCGTTAAGTTGTTTGCGCTTATGTATATCTTTAACACTTAGTCCGCCATATAATCCTTGATAGCCTTTATTCTGAAAAATAGCATAATCAAGCGGCTCTATAATGCCGGCAAGTGCGGCGGCACCTGCAAGCGACTTATTGTGTTCTGACATTTCTTTGCGGATTGACAATCTTTTCTCATCTTCAGCCATTTGCTCGCTTTCGCCCAGTTCTTGCTGCCGCGTCTTTATTGCAAAATATGTTTGGCCTAAAGCAACTACTTCCTTGGCTGGGTCAGCGTTTTGGACAATCAAGTAACACGCATATCTTGTTAAAGCAATGTCATTAATGGTTCTTTTTGCTTCACTTCCTAATGATACCATTTTGTTGACTCTAACAAAATGGTTTGAAGCGTCTATATTGCTGTTATAACAAGCTTCTATCGCCGAATCAATTACATTACAAAAGTTTCGCCACTCAGTATATTCAAGAATATTTTGTAATTCACGCGCATACCAAAAATCTTTTCCTGTCTTAGAAACATGTTTTATTCTTTCAAATGTCTGTTCCTCGTAGTTTGTAATTTCTTTCATTCCGCTCACATTTCCGCTTTAAAAAATGGTATCTTACCTGCTTCTTATAACTGCTTATATTCTTTTTACAATAAAATATCACATATATCCGCTTAATGTCAATAAAACCGCCGCCGCACGCCAATGACGTATGGGCAGCCGCCCGACCCGTTAATTGCAAAGCCGCCGCAAAAATGCGGCGGCTTTGTATTGACGGTATTTGAAATCTTTATTCGGCCTTCTTGGCTTTCTTTTCCTTTACGGGCTTTTCTTCCTTAGCGGGTTTCTCCGCCTTAGCAGGTTTCTCTTCCTTTTCGATGCGGACCTCCTCGGTCTCGGCGGCGGCCTTCTTCAGCTTGCGGTCCTCTTTAACAGGCCTTGCGGGCTTTTCGGCGCGCTTGGATTTTAACGCCTCGCTCTTTAACGCGGCCTCGGCCTTAACCTTGTCCTTTTCGGCTTTTGCGGCTGCGGCCTTCATTGCGGCGCGTTCCTTGTTGTCGATCTTTTTAACGATAACTAATTTCCCGGTCTTAAGGTCGTTAAGCATTTTGCTTAAAACCGACACCCTGCGGGCTGCGGCGTTCTTATGGATGACCCCGGCTGTCGCGGTGCTGTCGATGACCGAAATGACCGAGGGCAGCGCCTTTTCAGCGTCTGCTGCCTTATTTGACATAATAAGAGCCTTAAATTTCTTTATTGCTGTCTGCATCTCGCTGTAAGCGGATTTATTCTGCGCAGCCTTTTTTTGGTTCGTTTCAACGCGTTTAACGGCGGATTTAATGTTTGCCACAGTTTCAGTTTCCTTTTCTTTACAATATATTATATATCAAATTATTTTTTGCTTGCATTATATTATCACAAAAGCCTTTGATTTGCAAACAGATTGAGGTGTATTTTTACGTTTGGAAACGCAGAACATAACCTTATGTACAGAACTGATATGGCTGTAGAGCTGCTCAGCGGCAAAAAAACGGGCTGCGTGGTCAGTGTCAGCAGCTTGCGCGGCGGCCTAAAGCGCACTGATGTCGAGATAGCGACCGACAACGCTTCCGCGCGCCTGGGCAAGCCCAAGGGCTTTTATACGACCATTGAAACAAGCGGTGTGTTCCATAAGGACGTTAAGGCGCAGAAAGCCGCTGCGGCAGCCGTTTCCGACGCTCTGTCCGGATGCCTTAAAGCAAGCGTCAGTAAAAAAACGTTCAGTGTTATGGCCGCGGGTCTCGGCAACCGGTCGATGACAGCCGACGCGCTGGGCCCGCTGGTTTGCAATAAGCTTATTGTGACACGGCATACGGGCGGAGTCCAAGAGGACGGCGCGCTGCAATCCTTATGCGCGCTCTCCCCCGGCGTTCTGGGCACGACCGGCATCGAGACCTTCGACATCATTGCGGGCGCGGCAAGTAAGGTCAGGCCGGACGTCATAATAACGGTGGATTCCCTGGCGTCGCGCGCGGTATCGCGCCTGGCGTCTGCCTTTCAGATCACCGACACAGGCATCGCCCCCGGCAGCGGCGTCAACAACCACCGCTTCCGGTTAGACAAAAAAACCCTGGGCATACCGGTGATAGCAATCGGCGTGCCGCTGGTAGTGTACGCGTCGACGATCGCCGGCGACGTTATAGACGAAGTTACTTCGTCACTTATGCGTAAAGAGAATGCTCCGACACCTGATTATGCCGCAGATAAAAACAATGAAAATATGAAAGCCGCCGTAATAAACAAGGTGGTCAACGATCTTTTAGGCGATCTTATCGTGACACCGAAAGATATAGACATGATCTGTGAAGACTGCGCCCATATATTAGCGCTGGCAATCAACTCCGCAGTGCACGGTATTTCTATCGACAGAGCGGCGGAGATGATGAGCTGAATAATCTATCTGAAGCACTGACAACTTTAGCCGTGTTTACTGATAAATCCTTGCCGAGTTAGACGCGCCTGCACTCAAAGAAAAAAGCCGTTTAGTTGTGTACGTAGAACTCCTTGTATATCGCGTTGATGGCCTTTTCAAAGTCGGCGGTTTCCACGCCGATAATTATGTTCAGCTCGCTGCTGCCCTGGTCTATCATTTTAATATTGATATCGGCTTTTGAGAGCGCGGCGAACAGGCGGCTGGCTGTGCCCTTGCGCTTTGCCATGCCGTGGCCGACAGTGGCTATCAGCGCAAGATCGTTCGTTATCTCGATGTGGTCGGGATTGACGGCGGCGGAGATAGCTTCCTTGACCTGCGATACCCTGTCCTGCAAAGCCGTGCTTTCGACGATTACGGACAGCGTGTCGATGCCGGACGGCATATGCTCGACCGAGATGTTCATGTTTTCCAGGACGGACAATATTTTTCTGACAAAGCCCAGCTCGTTGTTCATCATGGATTTTTCCACGAAGATGTTGGAGAAGCCCTTCTTGCCCGCTATGCCCGTAACGGTCCTTGCGGACTTGTGACTCTGCCTTGCGACGATCATCGTGCCCTTATAGGAAGGGTTGAAAGTGT
This sequence comes from Eubacteriales bacterium, assembly GCA_031553565.1. Lineage (GTDB taxonomy): Bacteria > Bacillota > Clostridia > Christensenellales > DUVY01 > JAVBLK01. Next base: position 93,220 of record JAVBLK010000019.1, on the reverse strand, counting down.
TCTTTATATTGATCGGGATATCGTTATAGCGGACGGGGAAAATGCTGTCCGGATGAAGGACTGCCGCACCCATATAGGAAAGCTCTCTCAGCTCGCGATAGGTAAGCTCGTCGATAAGGCGCGGGTTTTCCACGATTTTCGGGTCGCAGGTCAAAAAGCCGTCTACGTCAGTCCAGTTCTCATACAGCATGACGTTCGCCGCCCGCGAAAGGATACTGCCCGTGATGTCGCTGCCCCCGCGCGAAAAGGTCCTTATGCCGCCGTCGGGCATCGCGCCGTAAAAGCCGGGTACGACCACGCCTTTTTTGGCCTTTTCCAGCCGCGCTTTTGCAACGTCGTTGGTATACTCGGCGTCAAAGGTGCCGTCCTCGCGGAATTTTATCAGCTCGGATGCGTCGATAAAATCAAAATCCAGAACTGCCGCCATTATGACGCCTGCCAGGTACTCGCCCCGTGACGCGGCGTAGTCCTTGCTTTTATTGTGCTCCAGCGCGGACTTTATCTTTTTAAACTCGCGCTCGATATCCACATTTAGGCCTAATTCGGCTATTATCTCTTTGTACCGCGCCTCGATCTGATAGAATACTTTTCCGATCGCGCCGGACAGGTGCAGGTCGTGAAACACCTGATACAGCATATCGGTGATCTTTTCGTCCGCCTTGTACCTCTTTCCGGGCGCGGACACAACGACGATGCGCCGGGACGGGTCGGATAAAACGATATCGGCAACTTTACGGATATTCTCCGCATTAGCCATACTGGTGCCGCCGAATTTAACTACTTTCGTAAACATATTTAACAACGATCGGGCTTCATAAAATAAAGCGGCTTTCAATAAACCCAACGGAAAGAAAGCGCCCGGCGAAAAAACGCTCCTTTTGCGGCAGGCTGCTTTGCGCCGCCGGAAGAAAGAGCGATTTTCAATTAAAAACTATTCTAACATAAATCTATAATAAACTGTATTGTTTTTTTGGGGAAAATTCCGGATATATATTTACCCGTCAATGCCCTGTGCCGCGGCAAGCTTAACGGATCTTCCTGGCCTCTAAATAATATCTTTTTTCGATGCCCTCGCCCATGGAAAAGGTTTTTCGCGGCAGCGTGCCTTTATTGACAATGTAGTTGAAAAATTCCTCTTTTTTCATCTGCGGCATTATGATGCCCGCGGCGCCGCGGTATTCGTTGTCCTTTACAGCCTTGACCACCTCGTCGCGGCCGTGGATATAATCGACCGCGCCGCCGTTTTCCAGAAGGTAGTTGTCGATGTATTCCTGTATCTCGGCGACGCTGCCCACCGCATCGGAGGTCACACGGGGCAGGTTTTTTAAAAACTTCTGCCTGTCGATCCCCATGACGACCCTGTGGATAGGCTCGAACTTGATGCCCTCGTCATATATGTTATTGACCTCGACCAGCGCGAATCTGGCAGGGTGCGACAGCCGTTCGGATTCAGTTAGGCCTTGCTTTATATTGTTCCATGCTGTTTTTGCAGTCGCAAGCGAATGGTTGCCGTCGCCGACCGCAAACATGATCTTATCGTTTTTACCGTATTTTGACGTCAGTGTCTTTTCATTGATCAATCCGGACAATGCTTTTTCTATGAACGCGCTGTCTGTTATTTTCCAGCCTGTTATATGTCCGCCGTCCATATTCAGGTCAAAATCGTACAAAGGAACGGCCTTTTTGTGCTTTTCAAAGAGCGGCTCTATAACGGTTTTTTCCTTATCGTCGATAAGCAGCATGATATGCGGCAGCTCTACGGCGGCATTCTCGCGTATCTTTATGCGCGGCGGGATGCGAGACAGGATCGTGCCCTCGGACGCGCGGATAAGCGCTTTGTCGGAATTGACGAAGCTGTATTTTTCCAGATCGACTGATAATACCAGCCCCAGCCGCGACGGATTGTATTTGGTGGCGCGATTGACCAAAACCGCGCAATCGCGGTGGTGCGTGAAAACCTCGTCCGCGATATACTTTTTCATCGCCTTGTTTATGGCGTCAATGCGCGGCGCGGTATCCCCGGACAGGTAGATCTCCGGAAAGGTCAGATGCCCGGTGCTGTACTCGTTTGCAATCAGCTCCTCCACGTCCCGCCAGTATTTCGGATTGGATGTAAACTGATCGCAGGCAATGACTGCCCACTTATACAAGTCGATATTTTTTCGCGGAAGCAAAATTTCGTTAAAATTAACTGCGTTTTCCATATTTCTTTTACCTGATAGAGGAGTGGACATTTTTGTGGAGAATAAATCGGTATTAACCCCAGGGCAAGCCCTGGATCCGAATATTCAAAAACAAAGTTTTTGAATATTCTTTCCGCAGCGAGCTGCGGGGTATTACACCGATTTGCTCGCTCCTCCTCGCAACCCTTGCAAGCAAGTTGCTCGTCGTCGCGTAATAAGATTTTGGATGGATTTTTGAGGGCAGAACTGTCAAAAATTTTAGCTCATAGCAGAGCTATGCGTTAAAATTTTAGGCATTTATATGCCGCTGACTGTTCTGAACCAAAAATACGCCAAAAGATATCTCCACAATTTGGCCGCTCCTCATAATAACTATTACTTTCTGCGGCGCGATTATTCCTCGGACGCACCGCCCTCCTCGGTGGCCTCGAAGCTGCTGTCCGCGTCTCCGCCGTCGGAGGCAATATTCTTGGCGGCGGCCGCCGCCCTGATCTTGTCCTCTATTTCCTTTTTTACGGTGGGGTTGGCGGCCAGAAACTCCCTTGCGGCGTTCTTGCCCTGCCCGATCTTCTCGTCGTTGTAGCTGAGCCACGAGCCGGTCTTTATAATTATACCGTGCGTAATCCCCAGCTCTATTATGCAGCCCTCGGCCGAAATGCCTTTGCCGTACAATATCTCGAACTCGGCCGTCCGAAAAGGCGACGCGACCTTGTTTTTTACGACCTTTGCCTTGGTCTTGTTGCCGACGACAGCGTCGCCGTCTTTTATCGCCTCGCCCTTCCTTATGTCGATTCGTACGCTGGCGTAGAATTTAAGCGCCTTGCCGCCGGGCGTCGTCTCCGGATTCCCGAACATGACGCCGATCTTTTCGCGCAGCTGGTTGATGAAAATGACGCAGGTCTTGGTCTTACTGACGACCGAGGTAAGCTTTCTTAAAGCCTGGCTCATAAGCCGCGCCTGCTGGCCGACGTGGCTCTGCCCCATCTCGCCGTCGATCTCGCTCTTCGGCGTAAGCGCGGCTACGGAGTCGATAACTATTATGTCGAGGGCGCCGCTTCTGACCAGCTGCTCGCAGATATCCAGCGCCTGCTCGCCGTTGTCGGGCTGTGAAACGTACAGCTCCGCAATATTGACGCCCAGCTTCTGCGCGTACAGCGGGTCAAGCGCGTGTTCGGCGTCGATGAACGCCGCCGTGCCGCCCAATTTCTGCGCCTCGGCGATTATATGTAAGGTCGCGGTAGTCTTGCCGCTGGACTCCGGCCCGTATATCTCGATTATCCTGCCGCGCGGCACGCCGCCGACGCCTAAGGCGATATCCAGCGTCAGACAGCCCGTCGGTATACATTCCACGGACCTGACAAAATTCTCGTTAAGCCTCATTATACTGCCCTTGCCGTGTATCTTCTCGATCTGGCTGATGACCGTTTCCAGATTTTTTACCTTTTCCTCATCATTTTTCGCCTTGAGCGTGACCTTGCCGGTTGTAGCCGCCATTTATTCAAATCTCCATTTTTTTATAGTTAGACGATATATTTTGTTGTGCTTATTATATACGAATTTTTGTTCGCAGTCAAGCGGCTTTGCGGTTCCATTGTTATCCGGCCGGCGGCTCCGCGGCCCCGGTTTTCCTTTCCTTCTTCTCCCTTGCCTCCTTGGCCAAGAGAAGGTCGGACAACGAGGACAGCGCGGCCAGCACTCCGCAGCGCATAATGTTTTCCCTGCCGCCCGAAAACTTATGCTTGAAAATATGGATATGCTTTTTGTCGCCCACTGCAATAAAGCAATCGCCTATAAGCGCTTCCTTCGGCGCGGTCGGCCCCGCATAGCCCGTTGTTGCGACCGCAACGTCGCAGCTGTCGCCCGCCAGCAGCGCGGCCGCCATATCGTAAGCGGCGTCCGCGCTTACGGCTGACGCGCGCCTTATCGTCTCCTGCGGCACGCCCAGACGGTTTATCTTTGCCGAGTCCGAATAAGCGACAACAGCCTCGACCATAAACGCGCTGGCGCCGGGTATCGATATCAGCGACGAGGCGATCAGGCCGCCCGTAAAGGATTCGGCGACAGAAAGCTTCAGCCCCGATTTTATGAGCAGGCTGAACGCGTTATAGATAATCTCGGATTCTTCCGCTTTTGTACGTTTTTTCATTGCCGCCGTTTTCTCTTGCCTTGCTGATTTACATCTGTTTATTGAATATGGTCTGACCGGCTTATTTTGTTTCGGCGAAAACCCGTCTGTTTTTTACTATATAGTTGACGCCCGAAACAAAGGCCAGCAGCGCCGAAGCGATCAGCAGTGCAAAGCCGGTATAATAAAACACCCTGCCGCCGGTCAATGCGTCAAGCTGCGCGGCGGGCAGCAATACCAGCAGCGCGGCGATCTGCGTAACGGTCTTAAGCTTGCCTATCCTGTCGGCGGCGATGACGACGTTTTTCCCCGCCGCGATCGTCCGCAGCGCGCTGATTGCAAACTCGCGGCCAATGATCAGCGTCACGATGATAACGCCGGGTACTACCGGCACCAGCGTGAAGCCCAATACGATAAACAGCGCGGAGGCGACCAATATTTTATCGGCGATCGGATCCAGAAACTTGCCCATATCGGTGACAAGGTTGTATTTGCGAGCAATGTGACCGTCCAGAAAATCGGTCAGGGACGCGAGCGCGAATATGCCTAAAGCAATGTACACCCAATAGTCGCCGCTGCCCGAAACATACAGCGCGGAAACGTCCTTCAGGATATACGCCGCAACAAAGAAAGGAATAAGGATAATACGCAATAAGGTGATCCTGTTCGGTAAATTCATAATTCTCTTCTCAAATACTGATTTTATTTTGGAAAATCAGTATAAACCTCTCTTCTCTTATAACTTCCGCGAATTTCAGTTCAGCTTCTTGCCCGTAAGGTCGTAACCGCCTTTTGCCGTGCCCGTTATCATTATATCATAAAACTGCCCTACGTCAGCAAAATCGGCGTTGAAATATATATAAGTATCGACCTCCGGCGCGCTGGTACCGGCGCGGCCGTAAAACATTTGCCTGTCATAGTCGATCCCCTCGTACAGAACCTTGATGGTCTGTCCGATTAGGGATTTATTCCTGGCCTTTATAACTTCCTTCTGCGTTTTACCGGCGGCAATAACGCGCTTTCTTATAACGGACTTATTCAATTTACCCGAAAGCTTGCTTGCGGGCGTGCCGTCCTCGTCGGAAAAGCCGAAAAAACCCGCGTGCTCCAAACGGTATTCCCTTAAAAAACCGCAGAGCGCAGCAAACTCTGCGTCCGTTTCGCCGGGGAAGCCGACGATAAAGCTGCTCCTCAGCGCGATATTACAGCTTTTTACACGTATTCTTTCTATCAGCCGCCTGATATCGCCGCCGTCCGTGCGCCTGCCCATCATTTTAAGTATCCTGTCCTCGGAATGCTGCAAGGGGATGTCCAGGTATTTTACGACCTTATCATTGCTTGCAACGGTATCGATAAGGCCGCCGGTCACAAGCTCCGGATAGCAATACATCAGCCTGATCCATTCGATGCCGTCGATTTTACAGAGGCTTTCCGTAAGTTTTATAAGGCCGCGGCTCCCCTCGTTTTCTTTTGACAGGTCGCTGCCGTACCGCGTGGTGTCCTGCGCGACCAGGATAAGCTCCTTTACCCCGCCCTCCGCCAACATCTTTGCCTCGTCGATCAGCGACGCCGGCCCGCGCGAACGGTACGCGCCGCGGATGGACGGGATAGTGCAGTATGTGCAGCGGTTATTGCAGCCCTCGGCGATCTTAAGGTAAGCAAAATGCTGCGGCGTGGAAACAACGCGCCCCGTCTTGTCGAAAACATCGCTCTCGCGTATATCGGCCACCCGCCCGCCGTTATAAAGCTCCCCGATCACCCCGCCGATACGCCCGTAATTTGCTGTACCGATAAATGCGTCGACCTCCGGCAGGTATTCTTTCAGCTCGTCAAGGTAATTCACCGGGAAACAGCCGCTGACTATCAGTTTCTCGCAGGCGCCGTCCCTTTTATTTTCGGCCGCCTCCAGGATCGTATCAACAGATTCCTGCCGCGCCGAGTGAATAAAAGCGCAGGTATTGACTACAATGATCTGCGCCCGCGAAATGTCGTTGACAATAGAAAAACCTTCCTGTTTCAAATAAAAAAGCAGGCTCTCGCTGTCCACCCTGTTCTTATCGCACCCGAGCGAAATAACGCCCACTGTCTTATCCATAATTAACCTCATTTATTCAGCGTTTACCAAAAAAAATACGGGCGGCCACCGGCCGCCCTAAATCATATCTTTCTGACAAATGCGCGTAAGGCATAACGCCGGGCAGTAACGCCTTAGACGTGGCGTCAGCCGGGCAACAGTATATAAAACCGCGACAACGCGTATATAAAATACGCTGGGAGCGGTTTTTTAAATCGTAGGCCGGATCACGCCCTGTATAAGGCGTTACTGTTCGCCGAATATTTCAGTCCATTCCTGCAGCGTAATATATACCTGCCGCGGCTTGCTGCCCTCGAACGGCGAAATGTATTTCCTCAGTTCCATTTGGTCGATAAGCCTTGCCGCGCGCGCGTATCCGACCGAAAACCGCCGCTGCACCATACTTATGGACGCCTGGCCGTTCTCTATCACAAGGCGCACCGCCTCGCCAAGCAGCGCGTCCTCGCTGTCCTCGTCGGCTTCATAGTTTTGCGCGGAATTATCCTCAGCGGGCTGGACATAATTGATCGCATTTTCTGCGGCCGCGTCGTATACGGACGGGTTCATCGCCTTGACTTCCTCGACGATAGCCTTGACCTCGGCCTTTGTGACAAACGCGCCCTGCACCCTCACCGGCTCCTTCATTTCCTTGCCCGAAAACAGCATATCGCCGCGGCCCAAAAGGTTTTCCGCGCCCAACTGATCCAAAATGATCTTGCTGTCCTGAAAGTTCGGGACGGCAAAGGCAATACGGCTGGGCAGGTTGGTCTTGATCGTGCCCGTAACAACGTCAACTGACGGACGCTGCGTGGCGACGACAAGGTGTATGCCCGCGGCGCGCGACTTCTGCGCAAGCCGGCGGATCTTGTCCTCGACTTCCTTTTTATTGCATGACATAAGGTCTGCCAGCTCGTCTACGATGATCACGATATAAGACAGCTTGTTTTCCTGCCCGGATAAAACCTCGGCCGAGGAATTGAACTCCTGGATATCGCCGACCTTTATGCTCTGGAACAGGCGGTACCTTCTCTCCATCTCGTCGATCGCCCACGAGAACGCGTTTATAGCTTTCTCCGGCTCGTTTATAGCCTCGGACAAAAGCAGGTGCGGGAGGCCGTTGTACACGTTGAACTCGACCCGCTTGGGGTCAATGAGAATAAGCCGCACGTCGTCGGGTGAGCTCTTAAAAATCAAGCTGGTTATTATCGAATTAAGGCACGCGCTCTTGCCGCTGCCGGTACTGCCGGCTATCAGAACGTGCGTAAGGTTGGTAAGCGTATCGACTACGCATTTGCCCGCGATATCTTTGCCTACCGCAAACGTAAGCGGGCTGGGGCTTTCCCGGAACTCGCGGCTGTCTATTATCTCCTTTAACGCGACGATCGCGATCTTGTCGTTAGGCACCTCGATGCCCACAGCCTGCCGGCCTGCGATCGGCGACTGTATGCGCACCGAATGACGGCACGCAAGATTGTACGCGATATCCTGAGCCAGGCCCTCGATCTTCTTGACCGAAACTCCCTGCGCGGTCTGCAGTTCGTAGCGCGTTACGGCGGGCCCGACGGTCATACCGATGACCTTTGCGGGCGTGCGGAACTCCTCCATTATGTTTTCAAGTATCTGCGCCTTCGCCTGGTAATCGACGGTGTTATCAAGGTAATCCGTGCTCTGCGTTTTCAGCATCGTGGTCATGGGCGCGGTGTAGGGAACGGGCTGCAGCAGCGGCTCCTTGCGCTCCGGATTGGCGGTCGTGGCCTCGTAATCGATCAGCCTGACCTGATTGTCGGGCTTGATTATGCGGCTCTTCGTTATAGGGGTGCGAATGATAGGCTCGCGCTTTTGAGGGGTAACGGGCTCGTCATTTAGCAAGCTGAACGTCTTTTCAATGTCCGCGACCTTGTCGTCAAATTTTTCGGCGGAGGTGCGCTCTTTGGGCAGGGTTTCATAATAGCCGGTGTGATCCTCGACGGGCGCGATATCCTCTTTTACTTCCGCGCTTTCCTGAAAGCCAATACTTTCGCGCTCTTTTAAAGGCTCTTCCTGACGCTCGCGCAAAGACGATATCTCCGGATCCGGCCTTAAATCGCGCAAGGTAGGCCTTGTTTTTATAAGGCTCTCTTCCTCGTCATCAAAAATTGAAATGACCTTGCCGGCTCCGCTGCGTTCAACGGTATCCTCCGCCGCTTCCTCAGGCTCGGGCGAACCGAAAGTAAAGCCTTCATAATTGCGCGGATCGATTCCGGAGCGGTACTTGCCGTCCAGCTCGGACAGCTCGCGCCGCGCTTCAGGCTTTGCCGGCGTCGGCGCGATAGACGCGCGTGAAAGCGGCACCTGCGGCACCTCGGGATCCTTCGGTATGCTGTGCGCGCGATTTTCGGGCGATTTATACTTATCCTCTTTCTTGGCCTCGAAATTATCGCTTTCGATCCTCTTTGAAAAGAAATCGCCGCTTATGATAGGATTAGGGTTGTTCGCGTACTCGCCGAAATTATTGCGCGGCCGCGGCGTGACCGACGAATCGTAAATATCGTTAGGCGCAAGGCTTGCCGCAGACGAAAGGATCCCTTCTGAAGCCGTGTCGTGGACAATTTTAGCGGGCTTTACCGTCCGCGGCTTTACCTCCGCCGCCGCAGCTCCGCCCGAAACGATACTGCCGCCCGAATAGCCCGTCACGCCTGAAAAACTGCCGTAGTTGTATGCGGCCGTCCCTGCGCTGGCAAACGCGCCGGCCTGCGCATTGGTAGTGCGCCGATGCCCGAAAAGCGTCTCGTAGGCCGACTGCTTATTTTCCGTGCCGAGTACGGTCTGAGTTTTCTCCTCCTCCGGCACTCCGTACGGGCTGTACGGCGGCTTATATCCGTACAGCGTGTCCTTTGCTGAAACTTTCGGCTGGACGGGCGCATACGGCGGAACGCTCTTCTTGTCTATGTCGCTGTAAAGGCGGCTCTTGGCCTTATCAGGCTTGTCGTTTTTTTCAGGGCGGGCCCTTTGCGGCTCGCCGCCGAACCCGCCGCTTTGGATCTTGGAAACATACAGGCCGCTGCCCACGTTGCTGCTGCGCATTTCCTGTGGCTGGAAATCGGCAGGAAGAACAAAGCTGTCCGCTTCCTTGTGTTTTACGGCGGCCGTCCTTTCCCTTCGCTTGAAAACCGAGAAGTCCAGCATCGCCAGCGACAGGAAAATAATGACGGCTGCATAAAGCACGATACTGCCCCACAGCGACAGCAGCGCATGCACGCCGAAGACAATAATGCCCGTTATAAGGCCGCCCGCAGTCCACTCCGCCTCGTATACTTTCGCAAGGTATTCAGCCATTGTCTGCGATTCGTTGATATACTTAAGGCTGGAAAAAAGGTGGACCGCAAAAATCATTACAAAAAAGATCGATATCAAAAGGGTCACGCGCTTAGGCGCAAGCTTTATCTTGACCCCGCGCAACGACAGGACGGAAACGGCGATCAGCGCGGCAAAAAATATATAGGAAAAAACGCCCATTACCCCAAGTATGAACGACCTTATGGCCGTAAAAAAGCCTCCCGCAGGGATAATACAGCACACCAGGGCAAGCGCCGATACCGCGATCGTAATGATCGCGGCAATACCGCGGCTTTCGCCCTTTTTAGAATAAATATCTTTATTATCCAAAACCGGAAACCCTCCGAATATAGTAAACTTATTTCTGTGTAAGCCTATATATAGTATATTTTATCATATAAGTATACCATCTGAGGCTGTTTAAATCAATTCTTTTACAAAAGTTTTACAAACGGCAGCTTTTTATCCGGATACGAGATCAAGTCCGAAATACCCCGGCATTGCTTTTCTCACCGCAAAAATCCTGTTATTATCCGCGCCCGGAATCAGCCCGAGTATTTGTTCATTGTTTCCTTAAGCTTTATCAGTATAGCCTCGTACTTCTCTATTTTGGCCCTTTCCGCGTCGATAAGGCTCTTTGGCGCCTTTGCGGTAAAGCCGGGATTGTTCAGCTTGGCCGAGGCGCGCGCGATCTCGCCCGTAACGTTCTCGATCTCCTTTCTGATGACGGCGGCTTCCTTTTCCCTGTCGACAAGCTCGTCAGTCAGGATAAAGACCTTGCCCGCCTCGGATACGCATTGGCTGCACTTGCCGCCCGCTTGCGCCTCGTCCGTAATGAATTCCGCGCCGCTGCCCGTACATAACGAATTGATAACATCCGCGTTTTCTTTCAGCAGCTTTTCTTCAATGACCGGCAATATGAAAAGGCGCGTCTTCTTGTTCTGCGGCACATTAAGCTCCGCCCTTAAATTCCTGACGCTCTTAACCAGCTCCTTGATAAGCCCGAACTTCTTGTAGCCGGCGGCAAACGACAGCTTTTTATCAGGCGCGGGGAACGCGCTTATCATAATGCTGCCGCCTGTTCCCGGCAGCGCGGAATAAATCTCCTCTGTTACAAACGGAATGACCGGATGCAGCATTTTAAGCGCATTTGTATAAACGTAATAAAAGACCGACAGCGCGTCCTGCTTTGCGGCCGCATCCCCCCCGTAAAGCGCGGGTTTTATCGCCTCGATATACCAGTCGCAGATATCGCCCCAAAAGAAGTCGTACATTATCCCTGCCGCGATGCCGATATCATAGCGGTCCATATATTTGATGACGCGGGTTACCGTATTGTTCAGCGCGGTAAGTATCCATTTGTCCGCCGCAGAAAGCCGGCATTTTTCTATTCCCTTGATCTGGACGCCTTCGGACGCCGACAGGAAAAACCTGCCCGCGTTCCATATCTTATTGATAAAATTACGGGACGCCTCGACCTTGCTCTCGGTAAAACGCATATCGCCGCCGGCCGAAATGCCGTTCAGCAGCGAGAAACGCAGGGAATCCGCGCCGTATTTATCGATAAGCTCCAACGGGTCAACGCCGTTGCCCAGGGATTTACTCATCTTACGGCCCTCAGCATCGCGTACCAGGCCGGTAAAGACGACGTCCTTAAACGGGATCTCCTCCATGTTATGGATCCCGGAAAAGATCATCCTTGCGACCCAGAAAAATATGATGTCATATGCCGTAACCAAAACGTCAGTAGGATAAAAGTATTTCAAGTCGTCCGTCATCCCGGGATAGCCCAGTGTAGAAAAAGGCCACAGCGCCGAGGAAAACCATGTGTCAAGAACGTCCTCGTCCTGCCGGAATTCCGTACCGCCGCACTTGCACTTTGCGGGCATATCCTTTGCTACGGCGACCCCGCCGCATTTTCCGCAGTAGTACGCGGGAATGCGGTGCCCCCACCACAGCTGGCGCGAAATGCACCAGTCGCGGATATTGTTCATCCAGTTAAGGTAGACTTTCTCGAACCGCTTCGGCGTGAATTTTATGTCCTTGTCCTCTACCGCCTTTACAGCCGGTACTGCAAGCGGCTGCATTTTAACGAACCACTGCTTGCTTACGATAGGCTCGACGACCGAATCGCAGCGGTAGCACGCGCCGACGTTATGCTTATGCTTTTCTGTTTTGACAAGAAGGCCTTGCTTCGTAAGCTCGGCAACTATCGCCTTCCTTGCGGCAAACCTGTCCGCCCCTTTATATTTCCCCGCGTTTTCATTCATCGTTCCGTCGTCGTTCATCACGCGGATCACGGGCAAACCATGCCTTAACCCCACCTCAAAATCGTTCGGGTCGTGCGCAGGAGTGATCTTTACCGCGCCCGTACCGAAGCTTTTGTCAACGTAACTGTCCGCCACAACCGGTATCTCGCGATCCATGATCGGCAGTATGACCGACTTCCCCACGAGGCCTTTGTAACGCTTGTCATCCGGGTTGACCGCAACCGCCGTGTCACCAAGCATCGTTTCCGGGCGCGTAGTGGCGACCGTTATATAATCGCCGGGCTTTCCTCCCGAAACGGCGTACTTAATATGCCACAGATTTCCGTCCTTTTCCTCGTGCTCGACCTCGGCGTCGCTGATGGCCGTGCGGCAGCCGGGGCACCAGTTTATGATCCTGTCGCCGCGGTAAATGAGGCCTTCGTTATAGAGCCTTATAAAAACCTCTGTGACAGCGGCCGAGCAGTTCTCGTCCATGGTGAAAGCCAGCCTGTCCCAGTCACAGCTGCAGCCCAGCCTCTTCAACTGCCCTACGATAGTACCGCCGTACTGCTCCTTCCATTCCCATGCGCGCTTCAAAAAACCGTCGCGGCCTATATCCGCCTTGGTCACTCCGTCGGCTTTCATTTTGTCAACGATCTTGACCTCGGTCGCAATAGACGCATGGTCGGTGCCGGGCATCCACAACGCCTCGTAACCCGACATCCGCTTGTATCTTATTATACTGTCCTGTACGGTGTTGTTCAGGGCATGGCCCATATGCAGCTGCCCGGTGATGTTGGGCGGCGGCATCATAACGGTGAACGGCTTTTTGGCGCGGTTGACATTCGCCTTAAAATAGCCGTTTTTTATCCAATCCTGATAGATCCTGCTTTCAAATTGAAGCGGTTGATAGTTTTTTTCCATACCGGAAGATTATAACATACAAAATAGCTAGTATGCAAACGCATAGGAGGTTCAGGCGCATCCGAAACTGCTGGCGGCAAGCGCAGCCTGTCAACACCGGTTTGGCCGCTCCCGGCGGTTTTTTCTAGCTCAGCGCGTCGACCTGCTCCTTCGGGGCTTTTAAAAAAAGCTTGACCAGCGTCGAGTCCAGCTGAGTGCCCTTTACGCCGTCCATGACATTGACCGCCTCCTCGTAAGACATTTTCTTGCGGTAGCTCCTTTCTGAATATAACGCCGAAAACGTGTCCGCGACCGCAATGATACGCGCCTCTAGTGGTATCCTTTCACCCTTCAGCTTGTAATAGCCTTTCCCGTCGGGGCGCTCGTGGTGATAAAGTATATACGGGCAGATGGGCCCGTATTGCGTGCCTTCCAGCATGTCCGAGCCATGGCGCGGGTGCTGCGTCATTATAAGGTATTCTCTGTCGTCCAGCCTGCCGGCCTTATTGATTATATCCAGCGGTATCCTGATCTTGCCGATATCGTGAAAAAGCGCCGCGTCCATCAGCTTGATCTTGCGGATCCTGTTCCTGATCCTGCGCGGCAGCATCTCGTATATCAGCCCCGTCAGTTTATATACGTGTATCGAGTGGCCCTTGGTGTAAACGTCCTTCGCCTCCAGGGTGCGCACTATTTCCAGCATGTCCTCGTGCCTGCGTGCAGTAAGCGCGCGCGCAGACCTGCCGTAATGCCAGACTGCCAAAAGCAGCATCGCGCCGGCAAACGCTATCAGCGACGCAAGCGCCGTCCTTTCAGGCCCGGAATCCCAGTTGTATACCATAAAGCCGCCTACGACAAAGCACGAGGCGGCATACAGCGTCATAAGCGCCAGAAAAAGGGCGTATCCCCTGACCGATTTTTTGGGCAGCTCATAATTATAGGCTTTGTTGTGTATGACAGTAAAATAATATGATACCGCTGACAAAAGCGCCAGCGCCGCGCCGAAAAAAGACGCTGTGATAATAAAAGCCATTTTCGATCCCCTTTACTTTTTATGCTGACGCCCTCTTACTCTAAGACCTATGTAAACACTGAACAATTCGGAATAATTTACAGCGGCGTCTTTTTTGTCTGAAAACATCTTCTTTTCTTGCAAATAGTTCTACTATTTCCTGCAAAAACAAGCCGTTTTCATACTGAAAAATACTTGCTCTAAATTAACCTCATTTATTCAGCGTTTACCTATGATTGGTTTGTTCAGCGTTTACATAATATATTTTTATTATATTTTATCCAAACATTTTTGTCAACCTCTTGCTTTTTAGCAAAAAAAAATGTATTATGATGTTAATTGCCGCATTTTGCATTTATTTGTCGCTTCAGGAATTATTATTTTTATTATTAGGGGGTTTACTTATGATGTACGCAAAGAGACACAGTAATTTCTTTAAAAGTGCCTTTTTTTTCTGTTGCCTTTTTTTTGTTTTCCTGTTTGTTTTTACGGCGCTGCCCGCAGGCATGTTCGGCGGCGCTCCCGTCAGCGCGGACACATGGGATACCGATTACCGCCCCGCCGAGAACGATATGTACTGGTCGGCGGCGGTGGCTGTTTACGGCGTGAGGGACGGTAAAAGTAAAAATGCTTATGACTACGGCAGCCACAAGGACAATCCGTTTGTAATAACCACTCCGGAGCAGCTTATCTTTATGTCTATGGACGTTAACTCCGGAAACAATACGATGTGCTATTACGAGCTTGCCGCCGACATTACCTTCGCCAAGCCCGACCAGATTGAAACTCAAAAGAACTTCGTGCCCATCGGCACCGCCGAGCACCCGTTCGAGGGCTCGTTTAGCGTAAAATGGCTGCCTGCTAATGAGAACAGATATTATGAGATAAACGGCCTCAACGTGAAAGCGGACTGCGCAGGCCTGTTCGGCTATGTCAAGAACGCGCTCATCACCGGCGTGACCTTGGGGAGGTTTTACGGCTCGATACGCGGCAGGATCTATGCGGGCGGCATCGCCGGTTACGTTATGAGGGGCGCATGGGAAACGGTAATAAATTTTTGTTCCAATATGACTCCTGTATATTCGTGCGGGAACAATACGAACAGCATCGGCGGGCTGGTAGGCTGCTCCGAGGGCAACTTAAAGATTTTGAATTCCGCAAACCACGCAAGATTGGCCGCAATCCCCGGATTCAGCGTCGAAGCTGCCGGCGGGATCCTGGGCAAAGGGCAGGCTGTCATAGAAAGATGCGCTAATTACGGCAACTCGGAGGCCAGCCGCTATTCGGGCGGCATCGCAGGTTATCTGACCATCAACGACCTGGGCGTATGCCGCGTTGCAAATTGCTCCTCGTTCGGCGCGGTGCTTACATCGTTTGCAGCAGGCGGCATCGTAGGCGGCGCGGACCCGGGCTTTTATGATTCGGCTGTCGAAATCACCGACTGCGTGTATTCACAGGACTTCGGATCCGGATATGTATCGACTGGGTTACTTGTACTTACAGGCATTGCAGCCGGCACATGCAGAAAGGTGCAGGTACGCAATTTCCTTTATGTAAAACTCTTTGATCAGATAACTTCCCCTTATATCGCCACAGACCTCGGCGGCTGCCAAATTGAAAATGCTTACACGATGACGCGGCCAAGCATCGGCGGAGAATATGACTACGGCAGCGGGCTTCCCGGCTTTAGCGGCATCTTTAGTATAGCCACATACGAGAGTCCGGGAAGCTTTCCCCCGCAAATATATGTCCGCGCGATGTTGCCTAATTCCGATTTGCGCGACTATGCCCAGGGTTTCTTTTTATTGTATGATTTTTTTAATTTTTATAGAAACACAGAAATAAGCGCCTCCGCCCCCGGTTATGATATCGCCGTAGATGTCAAATACGGCACTGAGTATATCGTAGGCGATCTGTTCGGCACGCTGCCCGATGCCGTGAGGGCGCGCGGCACTCTTCAAAACCCGCTTGTCATAGATTCCCCGGAACGTTTCCAGATGATTCGCTTTTTCACGGCGCAGGGCTATGATTTCAGCGGCGTTAATTTAGCGGTCGTTCCGGATACAAGCTCTGACCCGGCTTCGCAAGGCATTGATTTCAGCGGCGGCCGGCTGCTCTCGACACAGACAGGCCGTTTCCGCGGCAAATTATATTCCCGCAACGGCTTTTGGGCTTTAAGCGGCATACGTCTGGAATACGGCCCGATTTTCGACAGCATCGGGGACGCGGTATTCAAGGACATAAGATTTGAATGCGTTCAGGCAAACGGAGGCTTTCTTGCAAGGAGCGTATACGGGGCGGCGGCCGGCGGAAAAGTCACGATAGAAAACTGCATGTTCACGATATCCGGCCTTAAGCCGCTGCTTGAGTACGGTTTTGGTGCCGGCGCGCTTTTTCATTCGGTATTCAACGATACCACGGTCGAGATAAACGATTCATTAATAAGCAGTTCTTTTGCATATTCCGGCGATATTGTCTGCGGCGGCGTTGCATACATCAGCTACGGTACGATATCGCTTTACCGCTGCGCGGTCGCCGTTGATACGTCTGCCGCGCAGTCGGCCGCCGCGGGCGGCATCGCCGTTACCGCGGACAATCGTTCAACTTTTTCGGCAAAGGAGACCATTTTCTCATTAAACTGCCCCAATGCAACAGCGGGCATTATTCTGTGCAGCGCGAACCTGATTGCCGAAGAACCTGATCCGTCCGGCTTTGACGTGATATGTCTGCAGCCCGGCATACCCGCTTACGGCGACAAGCCCCAATGGACGGGCGGCGAAAATTTTACCTGCGGCATCACCCCCGTACTGAACGGCGTGGACTTCCCCGCGCAGTATAAGCTAAACCAAGGGTTCGGAATCCTTACTGCGAAGTTCGCGTACCTGAACGCAGCTCCGCCGCGCATTGCATCGTTGACCCACGATACCGATATGCTTCGCGCCCGGCAGGACGGCGGCCCGACAGTTTACGATTTTATCCGTAAAACGGATACCGCCCGGTTTTCGGCCAAATTGACAGTCCCGGCGGGCGGCGCGAACTTTACGTTAGACGTTCCTGTATCGTTTCCCGTAAACATATATAACACGGTAAAAATCACCGGCGAGGCGCGTATGCCTTACAACGGCACTAAACAGTTCGTTTTAGGGCGTTCGGATATCGAAAGGCTTGTTTCAGAGGGAAGATTGCGCGTTGACGGGCTGGAGGAAAGGCATCATATTGAATCTATCGCCGTCCGCACAGTCTCCAAAAACGCAAACGAGGAGACGCAGGCCGCGCTTGACATCGTCAGCTTCAGGATATGTACAGACGCCGGAACAGAGGTGCCTTCCGGGGAGTATGCTTTCGATCCTACCGGATTTACTTTTTTTATTGACAGGCTGCCCGGCATCTTAACCACACTACCTCTTTCCTTGGAATACGGCGACAGCGCGGAAGACTTTTATGAAATGGTCATGAACGCTAAATTCCTGCTGAACTTTAAGGCCGTTGACGGCGAACCCGTTGATTATACGGGCGCGGTGATGTCTACATTGAGCGGCTTCCCCGATAACCCCGCCGTCGACGCTGTCCCCGATTTAAGCCCCGGCAGTCGCCTGGCCTTTATCGAGCTGGACGAAACAAGAAACCCGAATTACTATATACAGTCGCTCCCATTTATGATAACCGTAAGCAAGGCGCCCATAGAGATCAGCGTTTCGGAGACGACCGTTAAGGAGTTTACCTATAACGGCGCGGAGCAGCTGTGTATACCCGAATTTACAGGCGCGTCCGGGCCGGTACCCTATGTCCTTGAGATAAGCGGCGCGGGGACGGCGATAAAATATCCGGGTGCTTATACGGTCAAGGTCGTCGTCAGCGGCACCGACTATAAGCTTACGGGCGCAGACACCTTTACCGTTAACGTCGCCAAGGCGCAGCTTACCGTTTATTGCGACAGCGTGGTCGTGGACGAGGGCGAGGTTCCGCAATTCACAATAAGGTACGCGGGCTTCGCGGGTGCGGACACCGCGGAAACGCTTACCAAGCCCGCCTCGGTCAAGGTCAAGGTGCAGGGCTCGTCCGACGCGAGCAAGCCCGGCGTGTACGACCTGGAGCTTACCGGCGCGGAGGCGGAGAATTATACGATCACTTACATTGTGGGCAAGCTGTACGTCCACGCGGTGAAACTGGAAACCGAGGACAAGAAAGCCGAATTCGAAGGCTCGTTCGAGCCGGGCGTCACCGCCGTTGCCGTAAAGGTGGACAAGAATTCAGAAGCGTATAAGGCCGCGGAGGCGCAATACAGGAAATACTTAGAGTCCAACAAACAGATAAATTCCAACCTGAATATGTTCTCGCTATATGATATCAGTTTTTACAAGGACGGCATAAAAGTGCAGCCTACATCGGAAACCTCGATCCGAATCAACACGGACGACTGCGCCGGGAATAAGTATTACTCGATCGCGCACCTGCGCGCCGACGGCACGGTGGAAATACTGCGCGGCACGTTCAACGCGGATTATATCGAGTTTAGTACGGATTCTTTAAGCTTTTTCGGTATATTGGAGGAAAAACCAGGCGGGCCCGCGGGCGGAATATGGCTGTGGCTGCCGCTTGCGCTTGCCGCCTTATTGATAGCCTATTTCGTCTCGCGCATACTTATCAACCGCCAGACCCTGGACGCCGTAACCGACCGCGGCATCGACCTGGAATCGGAAAGTAAGCAGGAAGCCCCGCCCGTCATGCTGCTCCAAGACGCACAGGCGGCGATCGCAAACAGGCCGGAAGTGCCCCCGCCGTATAAACCCCATAAGCCCAAAGGCAAAACTTCTGAAACGGAGGACGCCGCAAAGGATGCGGATGCAACGGGCTCCGCTGCGGCGGGCAGTGACAATGCAGGCTCTTACGCCGCGGAAAACGCGCGCCATAAGCCCTCCGGAAAAGAAAAAGCCGATGCCGGAAAGTGTGAAACGGCTGCGGCGCAAAGTGACGCCGGGGCGCACGTAAGCGGCGCATCCGCCGATCCGGCGGTCTTAAAGCCGCAAGATACAGACAGCCGCAAGGTCGTCACGATAACCGCGCCCTCGGCGGTCACGATCGCTTACGGCACGCCGGACGCGCCCGTATCCGCCCCGCCGCCCGCACCGCTTTTCGTACCAAAGGAAGGCGGCGCGGCTAAGGAACCTAAGGACGCGGTCGAGGAGCTTGTCATAAAAAACGCCGACGATATCGCCGACGATCCGATAATCAACCGCCTGATCTCGCTGCGCACTCCGCAAAAAATGACGCCTAAGCAGATCGCGGTATACGCCGCCTCGATGGCGGGGCCGGTGCCCGCGCTGACAGCCGAATATAAAAAGAGCAGGCTCCTTTTCTTCGCCGGAAAACATATTGCCGCCGTCAGCGAGTACCGCGAAGGCGTACAGCGGCTGACCCTGCGCGCGGACACGAAATTTATGGACGCCGCGCGGCTGCTGCATCCGGGCATAACCGCGGCAAGTATTCCCGGTTTTTACAGCGCGGTAATAGACGACACGTTTACGGACGCGCT
Source organism: Eubacteriales bacterium (assembly GCA_031553565.1). Lineage (GTDB taxonomy): Bacteria > Bacillota > Clostridia > Christensenellales > DUVY01 > JAVBLK01. The sequence continues at coordinate 73,826 of JAVBLK010000019.1, read as the reverse complement.
GGAAATAAAAGACATGCTGCGCTGCGCATACGAAACCACGGTCGCGGAAATGTACAAAAAGTCGTCGAACGGCAAATACGGTACCGATGCGGCCGCGGCGGAAAAGCTGAATGCGGCAGTATGCGCGGAGGCGGACAGTACCGCGGACAGCAAGGAATTCACGCAGGCTGTCGAGACCAAGAAAATGCGCAAGGGCTTTGTCTTCGTTTCCAAGAAGGAGGTCGTCGATTACGCCTTATCGCTGGGCGGAGGCATGGTCGTCACCGCCGCCGTCAGGAAGGAACACCGCCCGACGTCCTTGAAATGCGCATCCCCCACGCCCTTCCTTTTTGCCGCCGAAAACCACGGCATCACGCGGCTGATATTCCGGGCGACCAGCGGTTACGCCGCCGAGCTGATGAAAAAGCATACGCTGCGCCCGGTAGGATACCTCGAGCCGGAAACCTGGTACAGTATGGCGTTAGGTTACAGCTTCGCCTCCTTTACGGACGTAAAGAGCGTTATCGACACCCTGTACCTTGGCGCGGTGAATAAAAGCGTAAGCCGCAAGAAAGGCTGATCAGCCTTAATACGCCGGTATCACGTATTGCATGCGGGCGGCCCGGAAAACCTATTGTTTTCCGGGCCGCCTTTTAAAAAACCTGCCGCCTTTTGCTTGACGGATGATATGTATGGTGTTATTAGTATAATACTAGTACTAGCGGCGGTTAAAATAAGCGATTATTAGACGCAGATTAGTAAAAGGAGATATTCCTCATGAGGTTTTCAATGAAATTGATTGCGGCTGCGTTGACGCTTTTAATGACCCTCGCGCTGTTTGCCGGATGCGGGAAAATCAAGGATCCCGATCCGTCCAGGGGCAACGTCATAAAGGTCGCCGCGATGAACGGCCCCACCATGATAGGTCTTGCAAAGCTCGATGCCGACGCGAAAGCCGGAACAACGGCGAACGATTATATAAACGCTAAGGATAACAACTCCAAGGGCTTTGCCAAGGAGTCCACGCCCGCTGCCATAACCGCGGGTCTGGCCAACAAGACCTTTGACGCGGCGGCCCTGCCCTGCAATAACGCGGCAATACTTTTCAATAACCCGGATATGGATATACAGGTCGCCGCAATCAATACCCTGAACGTGCTTTACCTTGTGACTCGGGGCGTAACGGTGACAAGCCTGTCCGATTTATCGGGCAAGACGGTTTATTCGCCCGGCTTGGGCGCGACGCCGGAATACGTCTTTAAATATCTGCTGGAAAAAAACAACGTTAAGAACGTGGACATACAGTATAAAACCGAAGGGTCGGAAATCGTGGCCGGGCTTAAAAACGGCACTATGGAAATAGCCGTGCTGCCGCAGCCCGCCGCCACCTCGGCGTGTATGGGCAACAATCCTGACAACATTAAGGCCCAGATAAATTTAGCGGACGAATGGAAGAAAATACCGGGCAACGCGGATAAGGAAATCATAACGGGCGTGCTGGTTGTAAGGCGCGCTTACCTTGTCAACAATAAGGAAACATTCGATATGTTTCTGAACGAGTACAAGTTTTCTGCTGATTATATGGCGGACGGCGCGAACCTTGATGCCGCCGCGCAGCTGACTGTGGATCTGGGGATAATAGGCGCCTTAGGCCCCGCAGAGGCCGCGCTGCCCAAATGCGGCGTGACCTTTATCGAAGGCGCGGATATGAAGGATAAGGTTTCGGCATTTCTTGGCATTCTGCATGGCATGGACAGAGGCGCCGTGGGCGGCAAGCTGCCCGGCGATAAATTCTATTATTCGCGCTGAATAAGGTAATTTTTCAGAAGATTAAGGAAACTGCCTGCCGGAGTAATAAATAGACTTAATCCCGGAATTCCTGTATAATTGACATACTGATGAAAAGCATAAGGGATAAAAAAAGGCTTCCGGATAAGGAAAAGAAAATAATTGCGATAGCCGCCGCTGTCATATTCTGGCTTGCCGTTTGGCAAGTTGCCGCTGCGCTTATCGATAACGGAATTTTTTTACCGTCGCCCGTATCGGTTTTTTCCACCCTTTGCACGTCATTTATCACCGTGGAATTCTGGCGGATAATCTGGAATTCCTTTTACCGCATAGTTTTAGGCTTTTTAGCGGCGGCGGTTTTGGGGATCTGTTTAAGTGTCGCTTCTTATAAATCGTATATCGTCAAATCGCTCTTTTCACCGCTTATAAGCTTTCTGAACGCCGCGCCGGTCGCGTCCTTTACGCTGATGCTGCTGATATTGCTGGGCTCAAAGACCAATATGCTGTCGGGCGTCATTGCTTTCATGATGGTGCTGCCGGTCATATACGCCAATATGCTTACGGGGTTTGCGCATACCGATAAAAAGCTTTTGGAAATGGCGGACGTGTTCGGCGTAACGCGCAAAAAACGCGTGCTGTATATCCATATTTCAAACGTTATGCCGTTCTTTGTTTCGGGCTGTAAGGTGGGTTTGGGCATCTGCTGGAAATCGGGCGTGGCCGCCGAGGTCATCGGCCTCATTAAAAACTCTATCGGCGGCCAAATGTATTACGCCGGCCAATGGCTGCACATGAGCGAGATGTTTGCATGGACCTTTGTGATAATCGCCGTGTCGATAGCCTTTGAAAAGCTGTTTTTATATTTATTAAAACTTTTGCAAAAAAAGATAGAGAGCTAAACCGTGTCCGGGCGGACATCGTACGGCGGATTAAGTCCGGACTGCTGTTTTTATACGGCGGCAAAAGAAAATCCTTAACCGAAACATTTATCCTTGTCAATATCCTTGTCAACTTAAACGCTGTGCATCCTAGTCATCCTAAATGCAGTGTCTCCCGGTCATCCTGAGTGAAACGAAGGATCTTTTATATGATAAAGCTTAAAAATATTACTAAAAAATTTGACGGAAATCCGGTGCTGGATAATTTTTGCGCTGAATTCGATACTGCCGCTTACTGCGTTACCGGCGCGTCCGGCGCGGGCAAAACCACCCTTATCAATATCATAATGGGGCTTATAAGACCTGACGGCGGCGAAGTCGTTTTCGAGGGCTTTAAAAATACTCCCCCGCGCTTTTCGGCGGTTTTTCAGGAAGACCGCCTTTGCGAAAATATCAGCGCGCTTAAAAACGTTTTGCTGGTATGCCCGGACGGCTTTGACAAGCAGGTCGCCGTTGACGCGCTGAAACGCGCAGGCTTATCGGACAGCTTATATAAACCGGTGCGGAACTGCAGCGGCGGCCAAAAACGGCGCGTTGCGATTGTCCGCGCGCTGCTCGCCGAATCCGATATAATCATAATGGACGAGCCGCTAAAAGGTTTCGAGGCCGAACTGAAAAACGATATCATCGCGTTTATAAGCGAAAAAACCGCCGGAAAAACCTTTATCTTTATTACACACGAAAAGTCCGAGGCAAAGCTTTTAAACGCTAAGCCTTATGTCTTCACGAAAAAAGGCCTGAATGAGTAAAATTATTTGCTTTTTTCCTTGACACATTACTTACTTTAGTATATATTATAATTGTAAATAAATTGTTAACTATTGTTTTGAAGTGTTGATTTTTTGTTAAGGTGGATCTTGTATGAAAAAGATTGCTGCGGCAGTTTGTGCCTTTCTGCTTTTATTTTCATTGTCGGGCTGTTACCTGTTCGAATACGAGGAGCCGCCGTACTACGCCGATATCAACACGGGGATAAGTTTTTCTTCCGTTATTTGCGGCACGCAGTTGCATTTCGACTTACCTTTTATCAGCGATCAGTCTGACGATCGAGTTGCGTATTTAAACTTGAGCCCAAGCGAATTTAAAGCATACCTTATTGAAACAGGCTGTTATCTGTTCGATAATTCCGACGACATTTCCCTGACGTTCTTTTATAAAAAATTCGGCTCGATCTTTTCGGTAAATTATGCAGGCTTAGGAACCGGCGGCGGCTCATATCATTACAAATATACCTTTAACGGAACCGAACTGACAATTGACGAAAGTATTGCGCCGCCCGGTGACGGGCTTTCACCTATATGGTTTCCCGTAACTCCAGGCCGCGGAACAATAATATCACCGTTTAATGCAGCGACTTCGCTTAGCCGGACAGTTAATCCCTATTATGACGGAGAGACAATGACTGTATATACTTCGCCTCACTACTACAACCGTTACCGTATCGGCGACACCAGGGAATGCAGCTTCGACCTTTTGCAAAAATTCTACTCGTATGTAAACGATGCGCAAATTGACGCGCTGAACCGGACGATAACCATTCCCGTCTACGGGAAAAAGATAAACAACGAATTTATAGACGGAATTGTATCCGACGCATACCGCGCAGTCATAAAAACCGCCGGTGAAAACCTGATAAAAATCGAGATCGAGGAAATATAAACCGCTATTATACCCCGGGCCAGAGCCCTGTGCCGAATATCCAAAAACAAAGTTTTTGAATATTCTTTCCGCAGCAGAACGGCGGCTCAAGCCTAAATGATCCCTTCCGTAAATTCGCCGGTATCGAAAGGCATCAGGTCGTCGATGCCCTCGCCAACGCCCACAAAATAGATCGGGACGGAGAACTCGTTCGCAAGCGCGATCAGCACCCCGCCCTTCGCCGTTCCGTCCAGCTTGGTTATGATAATGCCGTCTAAGTCAACGGCCTCGTCAAAGGTTTCAACTTGCGCTATCGCGTTTTGTCCCGTGGTCGCGTCCAGCACGATATAGTTGCGGTAATCCGCGGCTTCAAACTCGCGCTTTATGACCCTGGACATTTTTTTAAGCTCTTCCATAAGATGCGCCTTATTGTGCAAACGCCCCGCCGTGTCAACGATAAGGACGTCGGTGGCCCTTGCCTGCGCCGACTTGACCGCGTCGAACACGACCGCGGCGGGGTCGCCGCCCTCGCCTTGCTTTACGACCTTGACCCCCGCCCTGTCCGCCCATACCGACAGCTGATCGGATGCCGCGGCACGGAAGGTATCGGCGGCGGCGATCATAACGGACTTGCCCTTCGACTTATAGTACGCCGCCAATTTACCGATACTGGTGGTCTTGCCCACGCCGTTTACGCCCACCACCATTATGACCGCGGGATATGAAAGCTCCTCCGGCTCGTTCTCTAAAAGTATATCGCTGATGATCTTCCTTAACGCAGTCTTTACGCCCTCACGGTCGCGTATATGCTGCTTATCGACCGCGGCGCGCAGGTCGTCCAAAATACGCTCTGTGGTTTCCGCGCCGATGTCGGAGGAAATAAGCGCCGCCTCCAGCTCGTCGTAAAAATCGTCGTTTAACGCGCCGCCCGTAAACAGCTTGTCGATCTTATATGCAATGGCCTCACGCGTCTTTTTAAGGCCGGCCTTTATCTTGGAAAAAAATCCCACAATATCAAATTCCTTATACTGCTGCTGTATTCTTGATGGCGTCGGACAGCTTGACCGAAACCATCTTGCTGACGCCTTTTTCCTCCATCGTCACGCCGTACAGGCTGTCGGCAAGCTCCATTGTGGGCTTACGGTGCGTGATGACGATGAACTGCGTTTCCTCGGAAAAGCGGTGCAGATACTTTGCGAACCGCTCCGCATTGGCGTCGTCAAGCGCGGCCTCGATCTCGTCAAGGACGCAGAAAGGCATGGGCTTTAGGCGAAGGATCGCAAACAGTATCGCGATAGCGGTCAATGCGCGCTCGCCGCCCGAAAGCAGCGAAATGCTCTGCAGCTTCTTTCCCGGCGGCTCGGCGATTATCTCGATACCTGCCTCCAAAAGGTTTTCGTTTTCCTGCAGCACCAGCTGCGCGTTGCCGCCCCCGAACAGCTCGCGGAACGCCTTGGTGAAGTTTATTTTTATCTGCTCGAAATTCTTCGCGAACTTTTCGGCCATTTCTTTTGTAAGCTCTTCGATTATCTTGTTTAAGTCCAGCTCGGCGCGCGTCAGGTCGTCGCGCTGCGCCGCCATATCGGTGTAGCGGGAATTGACCTCGCGGCAGTCCTCGATCGCGTTGACGTTGACATAGCCCAGCGCCGCGATCTGTTTCTTTAGTTTATTCGTTTCGGTGAGCCCCTTGGAAACCACATAGCCTTCCGCGCGGTATTCCTGGCTGCTCTCGTACGTCAGCTGGTATTCCTCCCAGATCCTGTCCTGCAAGACCTCGATATCGACGTCTACCTTACTGAGCAGGCTCTCTTCCTTGTACTTTCTGTCAGTCAGCTTTTGGATCTCGTCCATCAGCCGCACGCGCAATACGTCCGCCTCGGTAAGCGCCGCCTGCAGCGCGGTCTTAAAGCCGTCCATATCGGAAAGCCTGGCCTTTATGACCTCGAGCCTTGCCGCGTTTTCCTTTTCGTCGCCGTCCGAGCGGGCGTTGTTTTCGGCGGCTTCGGCGGACCGGATAGTCGCGTTGTTTTTTTCTATCTGAACATTGTTTTCCTCGATATTGCCGCAGATCTCTAAAATATCGTTTTGTATACGGGTGATGTCGGCGTTCACTGCGGAAAGATTGCTCTCCGACGAGGCCAGCGAAACCTTCAGCTCGGTCATTTTCTCGTGCGTTTCGTCGCGCTCTTTTCTTAAAGCCTCAAAGCCCGCCTGCCGCTTTTCCATTTCCTTGCCTGAAACCTGTTTCTTGCCCTTGATAAGGTTCTCCAGCGTGTCTACGCTCTTTATCTCGGCGTCGATTTCCTGTATGCGCGCAGCCGCGCGTTTTTCCTCCTGGATAAGGCTGTCCGCATCGGCCTTGCATTCGGCGATTATCGAAGCCGCCTTGTTCAGCTTTTCGTTTTCCGCGGACATGGACACGTCCAGCGCATGTGCCGCCGCATCGCATTTCTTTATATCTGAAAGCGCGGATTCGATCGCAAGATTTAAGCTGTCCTTGTCCTTAACCGCGGCCGAAAGCTCCGCATTAAGCTTTCTTAAGTCGTCCTCGGCCTTTAAAAGCTCCCTTTCCCGGCTCAAAAGGTTGGATATATCCGCCTTACGGCTGCCGCCGGTATACGAGCCCTGAGGATTTACGATGTCGCCCTCCAGCGTCACGATCTTGAAGCCGTAGCCCGATTCCCTGGCCATTGCCGCGGCGGTGTCAAGGTTGTCGCAGATCACGGTGGTGCCCAGCAAGCCCCTGAATATGTTGTCGTATTTTTTATCGTACTTGATAAGGTCGCAGGCGAGACCGAAACAGCCGGGTCGGCTTAAAAACCGCCGCATAGAATTATCGAATATGCGCGGGCGGACACTTGCGATCGGTAAAAACGTAGCGCGCCCCATCCGCTTTTCCTTTAAGTACGCAATGATATATTTGGTGTCGTCCTCGTTGCGCGTCACGATGTTCTGCAGCGCGTTTGACAGCGCCATCTCGATCGCGGTCTCGTACTTTTCGCCCGTCTTTATCAGCTGCGCGACCACGCCCTCCATCATGCCGGCAAGTTTCTTGTCCGTTTTCGCCGCGTTGAGCAGGTTCTTTACGGTATTGTTATAGCCGTCGTACTCGTCGTTAAGCTCTTTCAGCATACGCGCCCTTGTCGCGACGGAGCTTTGCTGCGCGGACAGCGCGTCTATCTTGCGGTTGTTTTCATTGCTCAGCGACAAGGCCTCGTTGTATTTCCCGGTCAAAATTTTGGCCTTATTAGTCAGCTTTTCTTTTTCCTTTAAAAGCTTGTCGGCCTCGGTTTTTAAGAGGATGACCTTGATCTCGTCGTCGGTGATCTTTATCTTCAGCGTTTCGGCGCGCTTTAGTATGTCGTCGCGGCGGTCAAGGTGCGCGTCCTTTTCGGCCAGAAGGCGCGACATATTGGACTTGATATCGGACAGCTTGTCCATCGCGTCCATGATCTCTTTCTGGTTGCTTTCGACCTCGCCCTCGCCCTCCGTCAGCTTATCGACGATAGCGAGGTATTTGTCGCCGCTCTCGCCTATAAGGGCTTTCAGCCGCTTAATATCTTCCTCGGACGCGGTTTTTTCGCCGAGCTTTGCCGCAAGAGCTTTTTCCGCGCCAGCGTATACATTGTTAAGCTCGGCGTTCTCGGCGGCCAGCCGCTCGCTTTGCTGGCGCATAAAGTTCAGCTTTTCCTGTAAAAGCTTGTACTCGCCCGCCATTTTCTCTAATCCTACGGTCAGCTCCAGCACCTCGTCGCGTAAAGATGCAATCGTCTTGTCGATCGAGTTCATATCCGACATACTCTTGGTGTAGTCGTTTACGGCCTTTTCATAGGAAAGCTGTTTTACGTCCAGCTCCTCGTTTATGGCCTTTAAACGCTCGTCAATAAGCGATTTGGCCGCCGCCGCGCTGTCGTACTGGTAAAGATATGTATTGACCTCGAAATGCTTTAACTGTTCCTTTAGTTCCAGATAGATTTTGGCGTTCTCGGCCTGCTTTGCAAGCGGCCCCAGCTGTCTTTCCAGCTCGGATATGATATCGTTGAGCCTGGTCAGGTTATCGTGCGTACGTAAAAGCTTCCTCTCCGCCTCTAACTTTCTGACCTTGAATTTCGTGATGCCCGCCGCTTCCTCGAATATCGCCCGGCGGTCGTCGGGCTTGGCGCTTAAGATCTCGTCGATGCGCCCCTGCCCGATGATAGAATACCCCTCGCGCCCCATGCCGGTATCGTGCAAGAGGTCGGCAACGTCCTTTAAGCGGCAGACGCTGCGGTTGATCGCGTACTCGCTTTCGCCGCTTCTGTATAATTTACGGGAAATAACGACTTCCTTGAAATCGACGGGGAAAATCTTTAAGGTGTTGTCAAAATGAAGCGATACCTCGCAATAAGAGAGGGATTTGCGCTTTTCGGTGCCGGCAAAGATGACGTCCTGCATATGCGAGCCGCGCAAAAGCTTCGCGCTCTGTTCGCCCATGACCCACCTGATCGCGTCGGCGACGTTGCTCTTTCCGCAGCCGTTCGGGCCGACGATTCCGGTCACGCCGCTTTCAAAGCTTATCTCGATTTTGTCGGCGAACGATTTAAACCCCGCCATTTCCAGCTTTTTAAAGTTCATACTTTACCCCGCAAATGCTGCCGCACGGCATTATTATTTTAGCGCGTTTATAGCTTCAAAAGCGTTTTTCGCCGCCGCCTGCTCCGCGTCCTTTTTCCTGCCCGCCGCACCGCTGCCGTATTCCTTTCCGCCGATGTACACCGCGACGTTGAAAATAGGGTCGTGCGCGCTGCCGGCCTGCCCGGTCACCATGTATTCGGGTTTTTGCAGCTTTTCGCGCTGCAGATAGTTTTGCAGCGCGCTCTTATAATCCACAACGCCGCCTTCCTGTATATCCCGCGGCGCGTCAGCCGTTTTTACGCCGCCGCGATCGCCTGCGGCAGCATGCGGCGCATTATTGCGCCCCTGTTTCCCGGTCCTTACGGGCTTAGGTTTTTTCTGCTTTTGCTGCTCTAGTTTTTGCTGCTTCTCCTCTTTAAGCTTCTGCTTTTTCTCCAGCTTTTCCTGCTTTTGCAGCCGCTTTTCGGGTACAGGCGGTTTTTCATGCTTGATCAAAGCTTTGGGCTGCGCGGCCGTTTTCCCGGGCCTTTCCGGCTTTTTAACGGCGTTCCCGCCGTGATAATCGTGCTCGTCGGTATGCGCCTTCTCGATTATCTTAAAAGTAAATTTCTGCGGCTTTTTCCCGTCGATGGCATCCGTCACGGCGTCCTTTAAATGCCGGAGAATAAACGCCTCGCAAGCTCTTATGTCGCCGCTGTCAAGATATATCGCGCCGACGACCGCCTCGAACAGGTCGGCCATGACAGCATCCGACTTATGCGGGTTGTTGCGCTGCTCGCCCACGCCGCAGATAAGAAACTGCGTGATGCCTAAGGTCTCGACGCATCTGGCCAGCGGCGGCTCGGACACTATTTTGGAGCGCATCACGCTCAATATCCCCTCGTCGCCGCCGCCTTTCCGGAATAAATATTCGGCAATACAAAAGTTTAATATACTGTCGCCCAAAAATTCCAGTTTCTCGTTGCTGGCAACCTTATTCTCGTTGGCGTACGACGAGTGTGTAAAGGCAAGCTTTAAAAGCGATTGGTTTTCGAAAACATAGTCTATTTTCGATTGGATGATGTTTGCGTTGAAATCTGACAAGATACAAAATGTCCTTTTATATAGTTATTAATTGTTCTACGGCCGGGCAAATTGCCGCCTTTATAAGTGAGAAATCACTCGGTTGTTATATCAAGGTTTATGCCCGCCAGTTCTTTTTTGATCGCGCCCACGATATCCTTTTCAGCCATTTTCTTGGCCTGCAGGATCGAAGCCGCCACGGTGTGCGCCTTGGTCGAGCCGTGGTTTTTTATCAGAATTTTCTCCAGCCCCAAAAACGGCGCGCCGCCGAACTGGGTGTAATCGAGCGATTTTTTTAAAGCGTACATTTCCTTTTTCAGCAGCAGCGCGCCCAGCTTGGTCATAAGATTAGCCGTCATCGCCCGTTTCACCAGCTTGAACAGGTAATCTGCCGTGCCTTCCATACCCTTCATCGCGATATTTCCGGCAAAGCCGTCGGCAACGATCACATCGTAATCCCCGGAAAGCGCCTCGCGCGCCTCCATATTTCCGACAAAGTTTATCGGCAGATCTTTCAAAAGCGGAAAAACCGCCTTAGTCAGCTCGTTGCCCTTTTTGTCCTCGGTACCGTTCGAGAGCAGCGCGACCCTCGGGTTCTCGATGCCGGTCACGTTCTTCATATACGCCGCGCCCATCAGTGCGAAATGGCACAGGTACAGCGGCTTGCAGTCCACGTTCGCCCCGCAGTCGGTTATCATTGTGAAGCCGCCCTTGACGTTAGGCAGCAGCGGCGCAAGCGCCGGGCGCGAAATCCCCTTGATCCTGCCCAGTTTCAAAAGGCCGCCCGTAAGAACCGCGCCCGTACTGCCCGCGGTGATCAGCGCCTTTGCGTCAGGCGTGCTCTTAAGGTATTCTAATGCGCGTACCAGCGACGAATCTGACTTGCTTCTGATCGCCTCGGTGGGCATATCGTCGTTGGTTATCACGTCGGGCGCGTCAAAAACCTCGACGCGCTTCATATCTGCGTCCAGCTCCAAAAGCCGCCTGTTGATAATATCCGCCTTGCCGAACAGTGAAAGCACGACGCCGCCGTCTTTTTTCAGCGCGTCCGCACATCCCTTTAATATTTCCTCCGGCGCATGATCGCCGCCGAATATATCCACAACAATTTTCATCGATTATATTCCTTTCAAGTAAAAGATTGCATTTGTTTCACAAAATCAACCCTAGCTGTACACGTCCCCCGCAAATAAAAACACGCCTGAAAAGGCAAAAAGTTTTCAGTATGCAAATAATCGCAATATTATATAAATGCAAATAATCCGTGCGTTTGACCGCGGCATGCGCTTGTCTTTTCCGGTGTCCCCGTTCACCTTGCCGGACGATTCCTTTTTACGGCATTATGCAGCCGCTGAAAGAAAAATGTCCGTAAAACAAACCGCACTTAAAACTAAAGTGCGGTTTATGGGGTTGCATGAATTTGCGCGTTATTCCTTCGCTTTCTTTTCCTTGATGTCCATCACCGGCGCGCCGTCGTAATAGCCGCATTTCTTGCACGCGCAATGGCTCTGCTTCATCTCGTGGCACTGCGGGCATTCGGAAATAGTCGGTGCGCCAATCTTCCAGTTGGCAAAGCGTTTGTTGCCGCGTTGTTTTGATATCTTTCTCTTCGGGACTGCCATGATTATTTAACCTCTTTTCTTTAATAGCTTTCTCTGTTTTAAGCTTTAACCGCTATATTATATATGAAACCTCCGGCCTTGTCAAATAAAAAGCCGGATACAAGGACATGCAATAATTTGCGATAACCGGCATTTCATTGCGGGTCTACGGCAATAATCCGGAAGCCGGCCAAAGTTTTTTATGATTATAACATATCGGTAAAGTTTTAGGAAGCCTTTGCGGGAGAATGCTGCGCGGGTCAGCTTTAGAACCGGTTTGAGGTTTCCGCCGCGGTAATGCTCAACAGCCCGAAAAGCATTGACTCTATATGTTATTTGTGCTAACATTAAGCTTAAAAAAAATAGCGGATTATTCTTAGGAGGAATATATGCAAAACGACCTGAACATAATTCTTAACCCGTCTTCGGTTGCGGTGATCGGAGCTTCCAATAAGGAAGGAAATATCGGCAGCGAGATTATGAAAAATCTTGTGCGTGACGGCTTTACCGGCAAGATTTATCCAATCAATTTAAAGGAAACCGAAGTCCACGGCGTAAAATGCTATAAAAGCGTCGAGGCAGTCGAAGGCGCGATAGACCTTGCGGTCATTGTCGTCAACGCCGCCATCGTCCCCGCGATGATGGAGGAATGCGGCAAGAAAAAAATTAAAGGCGCAGTCATTATTTCCGCGGGCTTCAAAGAGTTAGGCGCAGAGGGCGCGGCCCTTGAAAAACAGGTTTACGATATCGCCAAAAAATACGGCATAACCTTTGTAGGGCCGAATTGTCTGGGCGAGCTGAACACCAACCCTAAAATCAGGCTGAACGCGGCGTTTGCGCCCGTGCCGCCGGTTCCGGGCGTCATTGGCTTCGCATCGCAGTCGGGCGCGCTGTGCAGCGGCATCCTGAACGTTATCCCCACCCTTAACGTCGGCATAAGGCATCTTGTCTCCCTGGGCAACCAGGCGGATATCTCCGCGAATGATTTCCTGGAATACTGGAAGGATTCGGACGAAGTCGAACAGGCGCTTTTGTATCTTGAAAGCATGAAGAACCCCTCAAGGTTCTTAAAGGCTGCAAAAGGCCTGACCGCAAAGAAGCCCCTGATCGTTATCAAATCCGGCAAGAGCGACGCGGGCGCAAAGGCTGCCGCGTCACATACGGGCTCGCTTGCCAGCTCCGACGTTGTTTGCCAGGCGCTGTTCGATTCCTGCGGCGCGATCCGCGAGGAAGGCTTGCGCACGATATTCAATACCGCGCTTGTGTTTGAAAAGTGCCCGCTCCCGAAAGGAAAAAGAGTCGGTATAGTTTCTAACACGGGCGGACTGGGCGTCTTGTCAACGGACATGCTGATCGAGGAAGGGCTGGAACTTGGAAAACTCAGCGATTCATCCGTTGCAGCCTTAAAAGCCAGCCTGCCCAGACAGGCATCCTGCAATAACCCTGTCGATACGGTTGCGTCCGCAGATATCGCCACGCAGTACGGGCCCGCGCTGGAAACCGTTTTAAAAGACGAAAATATCGACATGGTGATGGCGCTGTATATCTACCTGTTGGGCGAAAAGAACGATACCGAGATTTTAAAGAAGCTTAACGAGCTGAAGGTAAAATATCCTGATAAGCCGATAATCGGCGTTTTCATGACCAAGGAAGACTTCGGCGAGAGAGTCAAGAAAGAGGTCGCAAAAAACGACGTCGCATATTTCAGCTATTTCGAGGAAGCCGTATGGGGGCTCAAGCGTTTGTATGAGAGGGCGACATATTTGAACAACCTGAAGATCAAGCCGCCCGTCATTTCCGTCAAAAACAGCGCCGCAAAGGCAATTATCAAGGACGCCAAGGCGCGTTTTATCAAGGACGCCAAATGCAATAACACGCTGACAACGTTTGAAAGCCTGGAAATATTCAAGTGCTACGGCCTTCCCGTCCCTGAATACGCGCTGATCAAGACCGAGGCCGATCTGGACAAGTATATTGCGACTACCGGCTACCCCGCCGTGCTGAAAATAAGCAGCTTCAGCTTAAGCCATAAAACCGATGTCGGCGGCGTCGCCCTGAATATTATGAATAAGGAACAGCTCCATTCTGAATATCGCGCGATGATAGAAAGGATCGAGAAATTAGGCGAGAAAAAGAATCTGGAAGGGATCGTCCTTATGCGTCAGGTAAAGGGCGCACGTGAATTTGTCGCCGGCGTCACATCCCACGAGGACGTCCATATGCTGATGTTCGGCCTGGGCGGAATTTTTATCGAGGCTATCAACGAAGTGAAATTCATTGCGCTTCCGCTTGATACAAACGGCAGCGAGAAACTCCTCAGCGGGAAACGCATCAACAAGCTCCTTGACAAGGTACGCGACAACGCGGCTATCGATAAAACAAAGCTGCGTGAGATTTTCTATAAGATAGATTGCCTGATCTCTGATTTCGCCGAAATATCCGAATTGGACCTGAACCCGATCATGGCGGATAAGCAGGGCAACCTTTTCGCGGTAGACGCGCGTATAGCGTTAAAATAATAGTATTATATCATATCCGCTTTTACGTTTCTGTGTATGTCCCTTAACGGGAACGTAAAGGCGGATATTTTTTTGACAGCAAACCACAAAATATTATAGAAGGTAATTGATTATGAAATACTATACTTACGTAATGCTGAAGCCTGACGCAATCAGAAATAATCTGGTTCCGGAAATAACGCGTATGCTGACCGAGGGCGGGTTCAAAATAGAAATGCTGGGGCTGCAGACCGCGACTGCCGAAAAGATCTGCCGGCATTACAGCGAAAACGTTGTCAAGTACGGCGAATCCTTTAAAAACGAAGCCGTCGCCGCCTTTGACGGCAAATATGTTATCCCCATGATACTGTCCTCCGAAAGCGCGGATATCGTCGCGGACGTAAGGAAATTTATCGGCGCGACCGACCCGTCAAAGGCAGAAAAGCATACAGTGCGCGGAAAATTAGGAAAGGACTCTATGGATAAAGCGCGCCAGGAAAAACGCTTTTTAGAAAACCTGATACATGCCAGCGACTCCGCCGCATCGTATCAAACCGAAATAAAAATCTGGTTTGAAGAGAAGGATATTAAATTTTATTGCTGAAGCAGCGCGTCTATTTGCAGGTACAGCTTATCGACTCCGGCATCGTTTTTTACAACCTTTGCCGGAGTTTTTGTTTTTTTAGCCGCGGCGGCCCTTTCTAAAAATGACATCTGCGCCGCTATGCGCAGTTTTGCGTACTCCACGGTGCAATTATCCCGCTGCATAATGCGCCGGATACAATCACTTTCCGGCGCGTCGACGATCCATATTTCATCGCAAAAGCCCGCGGCGTTATGCCCGGATTCAAACAGCAGCGGTATCAGCGCGATTACCGTCTTTTCCCCGCGCCGCTTTGCCGCGCCTATCCGGGTTTTCAGCTCGTCTATGATCAACGGGTGCATTATGCTGTTGAGAGTATTAAGCTTTTCCTTGTCCGAAAAGACGATTTCGCCCAAAAGCTTACGGTCAAGCTGTCCCCCGGCGTACACTTTATCGCCGAAAGCCGCCCTTATCCGCTGCGCGGCAACCGTGCCGTCTGCCTGAAGCTCCCGTGATAAAATATCCGTGTCTATTATACAGGCTCCGTGCTTTTCTGCATACCGCGCCAGCAGCGACTTGCCGCTGCCAATCCCGCCGGTCACCGCGATAACTTTTGTTGTATCAGGTTTTTTCATACGTATTCTGCCGTTCCTCTATTTTGAGGGCCGATTGCCGCCGCTGTCACTGCCGCTGTTTATTACGCGGGGCGACGAGCAACTTGCCCTACATCGGATGCGAGGAGATCTAAGTAAATCGGTTAAATACCCCGCAGCTCTGCTGCGGAAAGGATATTCAAAAACTTTGTTTTTGAATATTCGGGTCCAGGGCTTGCCCTGGGGTATAATACCGGTTTATTGCGCTTCATATAACATGCCGGCGACACTTTGCCGAAAGCGAAATGCCCTTTGCGGCGGCAGATAAGCGTTACAGGTATACGCGCCAGTTTTTGGGATATGCAACGGTATAACGCAGCACTATTTCCTTTGTTTCGTTCGGCTTAAGCTCCAGCTCCCATAAAAGCTTTCCGGTGCCTTCCTCGGTTTTTGCGCCCGAGAGGGTTTCCGCGGTTATCGTGATCGCTTTGTTGTCGGATATGGGCAGGGGCTCGGTAAGCGTAAGGGAAGCGGGCTTTTGACGGCAGTTTTTCACCGTAAACTTATATTCCCTGGTAAGCCGGTTTCCTATTACTTTCGACAACGTGTTTTTTACCTCCTCGCGCTTTACGGTGATACCGCTGTCCGCGCCGAGGGAGATTGCGATCGCCTCTTCCGTTCCCGACGTATTGATGTAAGTCTTTCCGATAAAGCGCCCGTCGTAGAAAACGTTGGCGGGCGCGTCCATCAGGTTCAGCTTCTCCCAATCCTTCACATAAGCCATCAGGAAAACGTTTTTATTTTCGCGGCTGAGACAATATGACCTATATTCGGCGGATACTTTGTCGGACTTTATCTCGGCGGTCTGCGTGCCGAACGCCGCCACGCTGTAAGGGATGCTTAAAACGTATTCGGTGTTGAGGCGTTTGTTATCCTCGGCGACATAATTTGCGGCCGTTTCTGCCGATTCACGCTGAAACGCGGCAGCCTCATCCAGCGCTTCCGCATCCGACTCGGTTTTCGCTGCGGCGTACATCATCATCGCCTTACGGTTAAGCATTGCGCGCGGCTTTGGTTCGCCGTCGGAATAGCTCAGGTGCCAGGGATAAAACACCGGCGCCGCGCCGGAAACGGCGGGGTTTGCGCGGCTCAGGATAAGGCCGACATTTTCCCATCCGTCGCTGGTCCGCTGGGTTATTTCGGCTTTCAGGTCAAACTGCACGCCGCCGCCCTCGGCCGCCCTTATATCATAGTAGGCGCTCCAGCCGCAGCCCGCGGTATAATAATTGAGCTTAAAGCTTACCTCGGTATCGGCGTTTGCCGCGATCTCTGCGATAACGGCCTTATATTCGCGCGTCTTTTTACCGATCTCTGCGTACTTGGCTTTCAGCGCGGCAAGCTGCAATTCCAGCTTTTCGACGGCGCGTCCCTTTTCCGAAACGGCAGTTTTCAGCCTTGACGACTCCTGACGGTAATATGCATAAAACTCCTTCAGCTCGGCAAGTTTCAGCGTCTGGTCGCCCTTGATATCCCGGTTGGACAAGAGGAAATCCTCCTCGGCGGTAAGCGCGGCAAGCGCGGTTTTCTCATCCGCTATCTTTTCCTGCAACGCGCTGATGCACTCGGCGGCGGCCGTTTTATCCTCGTCAAGAGTCACGATTTCGCGTTCGCACTTTACCGAAAGCAGGGTTGCCGCGCCCGCGCATTCCAATCTTACGCTGCCGGTATCAAGCTGCGACGGGAGCAGCGGAAAGCGCACCTCTGTTTTCCCTTTTTTTAATTTCGCGCCGCACGTCCTTGTGATTTCGGCGCCGCTTAAATAAACGGTCACGTTTGTAATTTTACTTTTTACATCCATAGTTTACGCTCTCCTTTTATTTTGATAACCAGGTAAACGCTGAATAAATCATCCTCGTTTATTCATCGTTTACCTATGTATAGTCTATATCGTATATAACGGTTAGTCAAGGTATTTTTTTCCTGCAGTAATCTGAAAAATATTAGGGAAACGCTGTTTAACAGCTTCTTCAAAAGTATAGAACATAAAAAATATGGTATAATACGCATGTGAACAAGCCCGGCAGCTTTTATCTGGTCGTATATGACGTTGTTAAGCGGATCCCGAAAGGCAAGGTCGCGACATACGGACAGATCGCGCATATTTGCGGCAACGAACGGGCCTCGCGCGCGGTAGGTTACGCGCTGCATTTCAACCCGCAGCCAAATGTCATCCCCTGCCACCGCGTCGTAAACCGCTTCGGCGGCCTTGCGCCCGAATTTGCCTTCGGCGGCGCGGAGATCCAAGCGCAGCTTTTAAAAAACGAGGGCGTGACAGTCAAGGATTTGGCTGTAGATCTAAGTGAATTCCAATGGCGGCCGTAAAGATATTTTGGGCTTAACCTCAATAGCCGTTCGTATATATTCATTTCGTAATACAGATACTATCCCTTGTGGGAAATAAATCCGGAAACAAGAGAAACAGGCTGTGGAAAAGACTGGCGGTCGCTGCGTCGGCATTTCTGCTGCTGATTTTTGCAGCTGCCATTATTGTGCTTTTCCCCGTTCTGCACGTTGAAAAATTCGGGAACCTTGACCCGGCAAAGCTGATGGTTGACGCCGATTCGTCAACCCTTATGTACGACGGCGGAAACAAGCTTATCGGCGAATATAAACAGCCCGTTATTTCTTACGCCGACATACCGTCCCATACCGTAAAATGCTTTATTGCGTCCGAGGATAAGAGGTTTTATGACCACAAAGGCGTGGATTACAAGCGGCTCGCTGGCGCGGCGTGGAAGGATATCAAGAGCGGCAGCGCAAAAGAGGGCGGCTCCACTATTTCCCAGCAGGTCGTAAAGAACACCCATCTTAGCAATGAGAAAACGGTGCGACGGAAGCTTGAGGAAGTCAAGCTGGCGAAACAGCTGGAGAGAAAATACTCGAAAGAAAGTATATTGGAAATATATTTAAACAAGATCTTTTTCGGGGGCAGGAATTACGGCATCGAGGCAGCGTCGCAAAACTATTTCGGGAAAAGCGCGAAGGAGCTTACTCTTTCTGAATCGGCAATGCTGGCGGGGATAATCCCCTCGCCCAACACTTACTCGCCTGCCGTATCGTTGGAAAAGGCGGTCTCGCGCCGGGATCTTGTGCTTAAGGTCATGCAAGCGGGCGGATATATCACGGAGGACGAATATAACGCCGCGCTGGCCGAAACGATCGGGCTCAAGCCCGGAAAACTGACGCTGTTTTCTGAGAACAATTATCTTTCCGCTGCGCTTTTTGAGGCGGCGGACTTGGCCGGCGTAAATATCAAGGAATTCTCCGACAAAAATTACAGGATACATACCTACATGGATACCGGGCGGCAAAAGATACTGGAAAATGCGATCGCGGGCGCGCCGGTACCTGCAAACGAGAACGGGAAGCTGTGTGATTCTTTAGGGATACTTATCGACAATAAGACCGGCGGCGTCTGCGCATTCTACGGCAAATCGAGGTACGACTTAAGGGCTATAAAGCGGCAGCCGGCCTCGGCAATAAAGCCGGTCCTTGTTTACGCCCCGGCCCTGGACAATAATACAGTGTCCGAGGGCAGCGCGATCATGGACGAGCCTTATGATTTTAACGGCTACCGCCCCGAGAACTATAACGGCAAATATCTCGGACAGACGACTATACGGCATGCCGTAGAGACGTCGTCTAATACCGCCGCCGTAAAGGTGCTGGAATACGAGGGCATACAATACGCAAGGGCGGCGGCGGAAAAATTCGGCATCGAATTCGCGGCCGGCGACGATTCCCTCGCGCTGGCCTTAGGCGGCTTTACTTACGGAGTAACGCCGCTGTCGCTTGCCGGCGCGTATTCGGCGTTCCCGCGCGGCGGCAGCTTTTTAAAGCCTGCGTTTGTCCGCGCCGTATACAACCCGTCGGGCGCACTGATTTACAGGCGCAACGAGGCTGATGCTGTTCAGGCTGTAGGAAGCGATACCGCATATATCATGACCGACATACTGCGCGGTACGGCCAGAACCGGCACGGCAAAGAAGCTATCCTCTCTGAAAATGGACGTTGCCGCCAAGACAGGGACCGCCGGCGCGGACGGCGGAAGGACCAATAACGACGCATACTGCATCTCCTACACCTCGGCGCACACGCTGACGGTGTGGATGGGCAATTCGGAAGGCACCCCCGAATACGCGCTAAAGCCCGGGCTTACGGGCGGCGGCCTGCCCGCTGTCATAAGCCGCGGGATATATGAATCGATATATGATACGCCCCCGCCGCCGTTTGTAAGGCCCCAGTCAGTGACGGAAATCGACGGCAAGCTGTATGCGGCAAGGTTTGCCCCCGCCCCGCCCGCGACAATGCCCGATGCCGAAAACTCCGGCGCGCCGCAGCTGCTGCCAAAAGATATTTTACAGGAAAGTATTAACGCGGCTGAAAAGGAAACACGGCATACCCAAAAATACGACGAGCTGAAAAATGCTTCCGTAAAGAAAAAAGAAAGCTTTATTGAAAGGTTCAAAAAGCGGTTCCGCCTGCTGACAGGAAAAAAGGCGTAAGGCACATCTCAACCGCTACCGGCTAAATCCGGCAGGTTTCAGGAACGGCTAAAGCCGTCAATGATTGCTCCGCCGTCATTGCGGGGAGCCACTCTATATCTTGATCAGTTTTACGTTTGCTACAGCGCGGCTTACAAGGCCGTCAATGTCCAGCTTCGCCTCGCAGCCCGCGGCGGTTTCTGTGTCAGGCGCGATCACGGGGTTTTCGGGCAGAAATACCGTGCAGCAGTCGTCATAGGGCCTTATCGATATGTCATAGGTGCCTATAAAGCGCGCCTCGCGCATTATCTCCTCTTTGTCGCAGCCGATAAGCGGCCTTAAAACCGGCAGGGATTCTAACACCGCGTTAGATACCGTTATCCCCGGCACCGTTTGGCTGGCAACCTGGCCGAGGCTTTCGCCCGTGATAAGGCAGCCGCAGTTATGCTTTTTTGCCAATACCTCGGCAATACGCATCATAAAGCGGCGCATAATAGTTATCATATATGCTTCCGCGCAATTTTTATGGATCTCGTCCTGTATTTCCTTGAACGGCACCATATAGAGGTCGATGTTGCCGGCATGGCCTTTCAGCCTTTTCGCAAGGTCTACGGCTTTTTCCTGCGCGGAAATACTTGTGTACGGATAGCTTTCAAAATGCACCGCCCTTATGTTCAGGCCGCGCTTCAGCATCTTATATGCCGCGACAGGGCTGTCGATACCGCCGGACAATAAGACCATGCCGTTGCCCGAAACGCCTACAGGCAGGCCGCCGATACACGGGAATTTTTCCGAATAGATATAAGTGCTGCCGTTCTCGCGGATATCCAGATTGATGACCGACTCGGGCGTGTGGACGTCAACCGAAAGCCCCGGGTTGCTCTGCAGCACGTGATAGCCGATTTCGGCCGCAATATACGGCGTTTTATATTTGAACGTCTTGTCCGCGCGGTTGCAATCGACCTTGAAGGTGCCCTTTGCCGGGGCAAGCGATACGCAGGTTTTCACTATTTCTTCCCAGTCGGTAGGGATCTTATAGGCGATACTCAGAGAGTGCAGCCCCGCTATCTTTTTCAGCCTTTCGATAAGTACGGATTCGTCCGCCGCGGCGTAGCCGCTGACAAGATACCGCCCCTGCGTTTTCTCGAAAGCATACTTAACGCCGTGCAAGGCGTTCTTTATGTTGTTTATCAGGACTTTTTCAAACCAGCCGCGGTTCTTTCCCTTTAAATAGAGCTCGCCATAGCGCAGGATTATTAGTTTTTCCATCTGTTTTTCTCTTTTATTACTGTATTTATGCCAAAAAACTGCTGAAAGTAATATTATATATTCCTAAACATTCCCGGCTCTTAAATCGGAAACGGCCGCGCCTATGACCTCCGCAGCCTTCCTTATGTCCGCGCCGGTCGTATCGGGACAAAGGCTTATACGTATGCTGCCCTCGATATATTCTTTCGGAACGCCCATTGCGGATAGAACGCGGTTGTCGGAATAGGACGCCGAGCATGCCGAGCCGAGCCCGATAAGAACTCCGTTTTCCTCGCACAGCGCGGCCAGCACCTCGGCTTTTATCCCCTTGAACGAGGCGGATATTATATATGGGGAAAAGCTTGCGCCAGGCTCGCCGCTGTTTACCAATACGTCCGGCAAGCCCGTAAAGGCCTCCGTGATAGTCATGTTTGACAGGGACGCAGACGAAAAGCTTTGGATCATAGATTTCGACCGCTCCTCCGCCGCCGCGCCGAACGCCATGATGCCCGGCACGTTTTCAGTGCCGGCGCGAAGGCCCTTTTCCTGTTTCCCGCCCGTAATGATAGGATTTAAATTTATCCCGGTTTTTATATAAAGGGCGGCCGTGCCTTTGAATCCGCCAATCTTGTGCGCGCTGACGGTGTAAAAATCTATGTCGCCCGTAAGCATATACGGTATCTTGCAAAATGCCTGCACCCCGTCGCTGTGGAATAAACAGTCCTTGTTCTTTTTCTTTACCGCGGCCGCGATCATATTTATATCGTTTATCGCGCCCGTCTCGTTGCCGGCATGGATCAGCGAAACCATTGCGGCATTATCATCGACGGCATCAAGCAGCATTTGAGCGTTGACCCTGCCGTCGTTTAAAAGCGGAATAACGACGATTTCATATTTATCGGAAAGGGTTTTGGCGGTATTGAAAACTGACGCGTGCTCGCCCGCCGAGATTATCAGCTTTTGCCCGCGCCGCTTTATCCCCGACCGCAGCACAAGGTTGTTGGCCTCGGTTGCGGACGACATAAAAAATATTTCGCCGCAGCCCGCAGACAACACGCCGCCTATCGATTTCCGCGCATAATCTATGTCGCGCATAACGGAGGCGCAGGCCTTTCCCCTGCCGCCGGGATTGTAATAGACCTCGCGCGCGAATTTATAGGCGGTGGCCGCAGCGTACTCCGACGCCCTCTCAGTCGCCGCATTGTCAAGATATATCATAAATTTTTATCGCCTTTTTCTGGTTCGCCTGTTACTGATTGATTGCCGTTAAGGTTTGGCAGTTCAAAAGAAACCGGCGATGGTAAAAGAGATTTTTAAAAAGAAATATAGAATATACAAGCCGGTCAGGTGCGAAGTGCGCCGCCGGCGCGCTGGGTTTCCTCTACCTTGCCCAGGTGCAGCGCGGGATCGAACAGCATCAGCGTAAAGGTGAAGCGCGTACCCTTGTTCTTTTCGCTCTCGACCCAGATGATCTCGTTATGGTCCTGTATGATCTTTTTGACGATGGCAAGTCCCAGTCCCGTGCCCTTGTTTTTGGACGGCGTCCTTGCCTTGTCGACGGTATAGAACCTGTCGAAAATATGCTGCTGATCGGCGGGGTCGATCCCGTAGCCGTGATCCTCGACGGTAATGTACGCTTTCTTGATGTGCGCCGCCGAGCTGACGTTAAGCTGCGTGCTTTCGGGCGAATAATTTATCGCGTTCTCGATCAGGTTAATAAGTACCTGCTCGATCTTTTCCTTGTCCGCGTAAACATAGCAAGGATCCATCTTGAAATCGTTTTCAAGCGTCATATTCTTGTTATAGATCTTTCTCTGGAATTTGACGCATACCCCGCGTATAAGCTCGTTGACGTCAAAAATGATCGAGGAGATCGGGAAATTGCCGGACTCTAACCGCGACAGGCTGAGCATAGAATTGATGACGTCCGCCAGCCGCTTCGTCTCGTCATGCACTATCTTGATATAGTGCATATAGTCTTCCTTTTCGATCGTGCCGTCAATTATCGCCTGTAAAAAACCTTGTATCGAGGTTATCGGCGACCTTAATTCATGCGAGGCGTTGGAAAGAAACGATTTTCTGACCTCCTCCAGATTTTCCAGCTCCGCCGCCGAATCGTTGTAGGATTTTATCAGCTTTGTCAGGCGCGTATCATAGGACGTCATTTCCAGCCGCGCATTCGGGGTGCCCGCCCTCAGTTTTTTCTGCGCGTTGGTAACCTTTTTGAGCGGGATGAAAAACAGAACGCATTCGATGACCCAAAAACTGACGTTCAGCAGAACTACCCCTGCCGCGAAAACCGTTATCCAAGGGGTAGACATAATTCTTTTCAGGACCAAAAGTAAAAACAAGCCGAAAACAACAATTTCCGCTATGAAATACAATATTAGTCTTACCGCAAAATGCTTCAAAACATCCTCAAATCATTAGTATCCGGGCATAAAAACCAAGCTTTTGCGGCCGCTGCCGTTGATCATGTACCGCATATCCTCACAAAGCATGAAAGGTCCTTACGCCTGATTCCGCATTATTATCCGATTTCTTTTTCGAACTTATAGCCGATGCCCCACACAGTCGTAAGCTTCCAGCCGGGATTGTCGCCCAGCTTTTCCCTTAAACGCTTTATATGCACGTCAATCGAGCGGGACTCACGCGCGTTCGCATTGCTCCACAGCGTTTTGAAAAGATCCTCACGCGTAAATACGACGCCGGGATTAGACGTCAAAAGATACAAAAGCTCTATTTCCTTGGGGGTCATCTCAATAGTCTTGTTATTGAGCTTTACCGTGTATGTGGTGAGGCTGATGAAAAGATTGCCGCACGTAATATCGTTGGTCTTGTTGGTGGAAGTGCGCCGCAAAATTGCCCTTATCCTCAAGATAAGCTCCTGCGGCTCGAACGGTTTTGTCAGATAATCGTCCGCGCCCGCGTCAAGCCCCTGGATCTTGTCCATAGTCTCGCTGCGCGCGGTAAGCATTATTACCGGGATATTGGAGAAAACACGCACCTGCTTTAAGACCTCGAAGCCGTCCAGCTTCGGCATCATAACGTCAAGCAGCATAAGGTCGAAGTCCTCTGACTTCAGAATGTTGATCGCCGCCTCGCCGTTGTTTGCCGTCTTGATACTGTAGCCTTCCTTTTTTAAGTAGAGGCTGATCAGTTGGCAGATGTTGGTGTCGTCATCGACTATCAGAATCTTCGAATCCATTTTTTTCTTCCTCTATGGTAAAAATTTGACAGAATAAGTATACTCGATTTTATGTAAAATTACAAGCGGCAAAATATGGTTCGCGCGGTTTCTTTACTGAAAAACTTCAAAAGCGGCCGGATACCTACTCTTTTCCCAGGTCGGTAAGCGGCACCATCATCGTTATCCCGCCCATTTTGACCTTTGCCTCGCCCTTTTTCTCGCTGAGCGACACGATGACCGCCTTTGCGGAAAGCGGCTTCACGATCACATGCGCGCCAACGGTAAGGTCGCCCGCTTCCGGCTCCTTTATAATAAGCGTTTCCGCCGCGGTACTGTCAATGCTGCTTGCCGTATCGAGGCTCAGAAGGCTGTTTTTCAGCGCGCCCATCTTGAACAGGCCGCTGTCCTCGGGCTGTTTTAACAGCTCCTTCATTTCGGCGATGATTTCCCCGGCTTTATCGTACGCGTCCTTAGTCAGACGTTTTACCTCGTTCCTGGAGTTTGCCGACAGCTTTTCCCGCGTCTCGTTAAGCTTTTGCCGCTCTGCCGCGGCCGCCGCGTATTCCTTTTCCAGGCTTTCGCGTAAGGCAGAAACGGCTGCCCGCTCCTTATCGATATCGATTATCGATTTTTCAGCGTCCTTTAATACCTTGTCGTAAGACAGCTTTACCTTATCCGCGCCTGAAAGCGCGGCGGAGATTATCTCCTCGTTTAATTTAAGGTGCCGCGCTACTTCCATCGCGCAGCTGGTGCCGGCTATCCCCGTGCGCAGCCGGTAAGTGGGCAGCAGCGTTTCAGTATCGAATTGCATAGACGCATTCATTATCCTGGGATCGGACGCCGCCAGCCCCTTCAATTCAGAAAAGTGCGTGGTGATTATCGCCCTTGCATTGTGCTTAAGCAGGAATTTTATGATGCCGACGGCAAGAGCCGCGCCCTCGTACGGGTCTGTGCCCGCACCCAGCTCGTCAAGCAAAACCAGCGGCCCGCCCTCTAAATTGTCGGTGATCCGCACGATATTCGTGATATGCCCTGAAAACGTAGACAGGTTTTGCGCTATGTCCTGCGCGTCGCCTATGTCGCAGAACACGTTCACGAACACCGCCGCGGCCGCGCCCTCGTCACACGGCACGTACATACCGGATGACGCCATAAGGTTTAAGAGCCCCGCCGTTTTCAGCGTCACCGTCTTGCCGCCGGTATTCGGCCCCGTAATGATCAGCACGGAGTAATCGCCGCCCAGGCCGATATCGATCGGCACTATCTTATCCGGCGCGATCAGCGGATGCCGTGCGGCGCGGAAATCAAAGCGGCCTTTGTTATTCAGCTTCGGAAGGACGGCTTTCAGCTTTAACGCGTACTGCGCCTTGGCGAAAAGGATATCCGCCTCGACCAGCACATCCTGATTGATAATGAATTCGGCGGCGTGCCGGCCGACCTCCTCGGAATACTCGCGCAGTATCCGTTCGATCTCCGCGGTTTCGCTTGCGCCAAGGATCCTCAGCTGGTTATTAAGCTCGACTATCGCGATAGGCTCGATAAACAGCGTCGCGCCGGAGGACGACTGGTCGTGCAACAGGCCGGGTATCTGCCCCCTGCATTCCGCCTTGACCGATAAACAAAAGCGGCTGCCGCGCACGGTTATGATATTATCCTGAAGGTATTTTGAATACGCGGCGGAGCGTATGAAATTATTCAGCTTGTCCTTTATATCCCGGTTGCAGTTCTTTATCTTCATGCGGACGCTGCGTAAGGCCGCCGATGCGCGGTCATTGACAGTATTTTCGTCGGCGATATTTTCCTCGATAAGCGTCTCAATGGTCTTATAAGTAGACACAGCGGCCGCCAGACCGTTCAGATACGGCAGGCTTTCATCCTTTAACGCCTCGACAGAAGTCTTGAACAGCCGCGAGACCCTCAGCAGGCGCGCCGCCCTTAACAGTTCGGCGCAGGACAGCGTGCCGTACCTCCCCGCCTTTTCAAAGACCGCCGCCGCATCGTCAAACGCGGATACGGGATACAAGCCGTGCTTGTATACAGTCTGGTGCGCCTGCCTTGTACGGTCAAGCATTGCGGCTGCCGCGTCAAATGTCTTTTCCGGCCTTATCCTTGATATCGCGGCTTTCGCGCATTCGGAAACGGCGTACCCCGACAGGATATCCAGGATCTTGTCATATTCAAGCGTTATCAGTTCTCTTTCCATTTCGTCCGGCTTCCGGTTTTTCCTTATTGTATATCCTTAAAGTACGCGCCCGCCGTGTATTTGCCTTGCGGCGGCTTGTTCCCGGGCGTACTAAAAGCCGTTAATATGTCCAGCGCATCCGCCGCGGTGTTTTCCGTTATGTCAATAAAGAAATGCGGCTTTATCTTGTTCTTATAGTTTAAAAGGTTGTGCGGCACGGAGTTGAGCAGCTCGAAATAGCAGTTAGCCATCTTAATCCGCCTTATCCGCATTTCGTTATTAAGCTCGTCGCGGTACTTAAGCTGAACACCGCCGCAGGTCTTACAGTCGAAGCCGTTTACCTGATACGGGCAATGAGACAGCAGCATAAGGGGCAAATGTCCGTACACGTACAGAAAGTAGTTTCTTTTGTCCCAGCCGCTGAAATTACGGTAATCGCCCTCGTATAATTCCGGCGATAAAAGCACGTTGTCAAAGCCGCAGTAATTGTCGTTAAGCGTATTCAGCCCCAGCCCCTTGAAAACGTCAAGGCCGTATTCCTTCGCCAAGGCAAGGCCGTAAACGTTGTTCGCGCACAAACCGGCGAGCCCGCCGCCCGCGCCTTCGATGACCCGGCGCAAAAGCCGTATGTCGTCCGACATAGCGGCTGCCGGAAGATCCAGATAAACCGGAACCGTTTTGCCCGCGCCGGCCGACAGTTTTTTTACACCGTCAAGAAATCCGTTTACGCCGCCCGCGGTATATTCTCCGGGGCTGTATACCAGAATATCGCAAAGGCCTATTACGGCGGCATTCAGCTGTTTCAGCGCGCCTGCCTTTATGCAAAAAAGTTTATCCGCCATGTTTCAACCTTTTCATCTGCTGCATATCGGTTGTAATATGCGCGGTGTCGCCGGGCTTTATTTTACCTTTTGCGGATAAAACGCACTTCCCTGCCTTCTGCTCTCTGTCCGCGACCGCGCTGCCGACCTCGCAGCCGTCGCGCAGTATTTTAAAAGCGTCGCCCGCGTGTACGCCGCGCCGCGTTTCAATTGTGATGACGCCGCCGGATACGCTTGTTACGCCGCCGCAGAACAGCCCCTTATGCCCCTGCAGCTTAGTATGGATGAAATCTTTCCCGTTTATCGGATAAAGATAGCCTGTTGAGTAGTCTCCGCGGTTGTAAACGCTCTTTAAACAGTCTATATCGGAACCGGAAACGCTGCCGTTTATCGCTTTTTTATAGACTCTTACGGCTTCGGCGACGTATTCGGGGCGGCGCATCCTGCCCTCTATCTTAAAGCTGTCCACACCCGCCGCTATCAGGTCATTGACGTTCCGCGCAAGGCACAAATCGGACGGCGAAAGCAAATAGCCCGTATCAGCTTCCCTTTCATTACCGCCCTTGGCGCCGTTTTCATCGCCGCCTCTCCCGATCACAGCCGTATATTTTTTGCGGCAAAGCTGCATACACATGCCGCGGTTACCCGAATAGCCTGATACCGCCGAAGAAAAATAGCAGTTGCCCGAAAAGGATACGCACAGCGCGCCCTGTACGAACACCTCTACCTCCAGGCCCGATCTATTCTTTATCGCGGCTATATCTGAAAGCGGCACCTCGCGTGAAAGTATCACGCGGCTCGCCCCCAGATCCTTTAAATAGAGCGCGCCCTCGGCATTATGCACTCCCATCTGCGTACTGGCGTGTATAACGGCGTCAGGTTTCAGCTTTTTCACCGCGGCAAAAAGGCCGAGGTCCTGTAATATAACGGCGTCCGCGCCGGAAGCAAGCGCCTTTACCGCGTTTTCGGCGGCGTCAAAAAGCTCGACTTGCTTTATTAGAGTGTTGAAGGCAACATACACCTTTGCGCCGCGCTGATGCGCGTATCCTGTCCAGTGTTTCAGGTTGTCCAGCGTAAAATTGTCCGCCTTCATGCGCGCATTGAAACGGTCAAGCCCCAGATAGACCGCGTCCGCGCCGTATTTTAGAGCGGCGGTAAGGCATTCCGCGTTTCCCGCCGGCGCGGCGATTTCAGGCAATTTTCCTTTGCAAGCGGCTCGATCCATATTGCCATTATACATTAAATGCGCCGCTTCGGCAATGTTTCTTTGACTGCCTGCCGCCGCGCCGCATTGTTTTCTTTTAAAAACGCTAAATAAACGCTGATTTTGGATAAATTTAGAGCAAGTATTTTTAAGTATGAAACCGTCTTGTTTTTGAAGGGTATTGACCGGAAAAGAAGACCTTTTATGACAAAAAAACTCGGTCACAAAATTCTATCGTAATCAGCCTTTAGCTAAATAAATACTCGAAGTTCCGCGCAGCACAAAATCATATATGCCTGTTTCACTTTTCTTTCGAGACTTCCTTGGTGTAAATCAACAATCTCCTTTTGGCTGTTCTGCCAAAAGGAGATTGTCATGTCAATTAATCACAGCAATTTCCACTGTCCAATTTGTATTAATTTGTTTTAAAAGAGATTGTTCTGTCAATTAATCACAGCAAATTTCCACTGTCTAATTTGTTGAATCCCAAAAAATATTTGAAGATTAGAATTGTTTTTCAAAAATCTTACAAGTATACTCGCAACCGCCTAAAGAAGTTTTCAGGATGTCGCTTGTATCTTTGAAACCATGCGCCTTATAAAAACTAATTGCTCTTATATTGTTTTCTAAAACATCAAGAATACATTTTGAAAAACCTTTGCTTTTTAATTCGGTTTCTATGCCGACATAAAATGCATGGCCAAACCCTTGTCCGATTTTGTTTGGTAATAAATAAAAGGATATAAGGTTTGCGGAATTAGTTTTTTCATCTTTACTAATAATTGCGGCACCAATAATTTTTTTAACTTCTTCCAAAACCAATACAAAAATACTGCCATTAGTAATGCCTGTGATTAAATAATCTGTCCAATGATTATTTTTAAGTGAATTAAGATAGTTATAATTAACGATGCCGCGATATGCTGATTTCCAACTTGAAGCTAAAACATTGCTAATTATTTCTGCATCTTCGCATTTTGCAATTCTTACTTTCATTTGCCTAAATTCTATCAGTTTTCATCGTAAAAGTCAATTTTGATAACTTCCTTGGCATAAATTAACAATCCCCTTTGGGCTATTCTACCAAAAGGA
This sequence comes from Eubacteriales bacterium, assembly GCA_031553565.1. Taxonomy (GTDB): domain Bacteria; phylum Bacillota; class Clostridia; order Christensenellales; family DUVY01; genus JAVBLK01. Next base: position 44,251 of record JAVBLK010000019.1, on the reverse strand, counting down.
GATTGTCATGTTAATTGTTTATAACTAATTCTCCCCCGTCCCTGTTTGTTAAAATTCCTCTGTTGAGGCCTCAGTATGTTTTGAGTATACTATGACGGTCATTACTTGTCAATTCATCGCGGTCATCTTTTACGTCCCCGCGACAGGTCCCCGTGACATTTGATGCGGAGTACATAAATAAATTTATGATATCCATTGATAGGCATAAATATGCAATGAATCCGGGAAATACATCAAAGCATATGTCGAGAAAGCGTTCCCGCTCCAAAAATAATTCTCAGTAAAATTAGGAAAATAATCTTTTGACGGAACGAATTGATTTAAGCTTACAATCAGTTCTTCTTCAAATTCTTTTTTTAACCTTTGGTATTCTTCAATGTTATCGTTTCTCATTTTTTCATTTGAGAATGAAGCGATAAATTTTGAATCTGGAGCGGATTTTAGTTTAAAAATCGTGTATCTACTTCCCTCCTTCGAAAAACCTTTACTTACTGTATCAATGTGATATTTGATTGTCATGTTATGCGGCAATTCTCCAGGATAGCTATTAATTATTTTCAGGGGAGAATTAAAGTAGGCGATAAGACCAACTAATCCGCCTATCAATAAAACAATCGCTGTTGTTATGAAGGCTATTTTAGTTTTTTTCAAATTTCGTCCTCCATGAAAGAAAGTGGTGCAAACGAACCATTACATAAGGTTTTGCGGCATAAGCAAGGTACTTAACGTTAAGAGATTATTATGAATTATCAGCCATTAAATATTCCGTCCTTAATTACGACGGTATACTTCCCTGTTGTGGTAAGATTGTAAGTAGAAGTTATCAATAAATACGGAACATTTTTACATACATATTTTGTTATTAAAGCCTGATAGTTGCCACCGCTATCATCATTATACGCACAAGGAAATTTAAATATTTCTTTTGTTGAGGCAGTACACATATAAATACTGCGCGGATCAATAAGATATAAATATGTATCTATGCTACTATCTGTCGTAAAGTCATGTAATCTATCTGTTTCTGGTTTATAAATAAGTGGCTTAACTCTATTTGCTTCAGATGTAACAGCAAAAGTCCTTTTGCCTGTTAGCCATGTTGTCGAATTCTTTGTTATAGCAGAGATATCTTCATAAGCGCCTATGGCGGCTGTCGGCATAACGACTAATTTAATAGAACCCTGTTGGCTCGAACTCCAGAATTTTACTCTTATCTTATAAGACACGTTTGCCGAAAAATTATATGAAATTAAAGCATTTAAATTATATCCAGCATCGTCATTATAAGCTAACTGCGTTCCAGATGAATTAAATAATTGAAGATAAGCATCTTTATGCCCAAATGTTTGCATTGTAACATTACCCGAAAAAGAAAAACTGATATTATATTCTGCATATTCAGACACACCTAATGTCGCAACTCTTTCAATACAACGGCTGGTGTTATTAGCGGAAATTGTTGAGATCTGGTTTAATGCGCTTCCTGAATTAGTTTTATTAACATTGATCATATATGGTACGATAATGCCATAGCTCTGTGCTGTAACCATTGTTGCAACCGCGATAGTGCCAATAGTTGAAGGATAGTCTGAATTTTCAAAATCATACCTGTCATTTATAACTATTACTCTGTTGCTGTGCGATTTTGTATAGGAAAAAGCATGAATAGCATAATATAAATCCATCTCGGCAGTGGTCGCGCCCGAATCAAAAGAACCAGTTCCAGAATGGGAAGAAGTGTTCACGATATTTGTGAAAACTTGAGATTCAAAAATACGGCTTGTATTGACCGGCTCATAGATTGAATCCAAATCATTATTGCTATCCATATGGCTTAATAATTCTGCTGCTAATGTATAACCTTGTGAATTAAAATAAGCAAGTACAGACGAGACGGCAAGTTTTGCAATTAACTCTGCATTGGTACTAGCTTGGGAAATGACACCCGTATTTTCAATATTTTCGTAAACCGAAACATGGGTTTCTGCTGTTATTTTTAAGTTCAATATTTTATTATATTCAATTTCATCCTGTGCAGTATTTAACAAAGCATCATAATATTCAATTTGTTTATAGAGTTCGCTTTTAACATCAGAATCATTATTCATTAAAAATTCTTTGATGTTAATAATTGCATTCTCCATCGAATTCAAGTCATCCGTTGACATATTAAAGTTCTCTTCGATATTCTCGTTTTTGAAGACCACTTCTTCAACTTGTTTTTGTTTCGTCGTTTCATTTGCTGCGCTTGCTCGATCATTAACATTATTGATCAGTGACGAAAAACATAAGGCAAATGTCACAAAAAAGCCGATAAGTAGAAACCTTTTTTGAGAAGTTTTTTTCATCATTTACTCCTTAAAATTTTTGTTAATGGTAATAGAGACACAACTTTTCTTAGCCTTTCTCAGCATATTCCCATTCTATTGGCTATTCCCCTTAAACTCGCTCCGGTTCTTGGCTTTAAAAATCAATTGCTATTTGTGTTAATTATACTATGACAATTAAAATATGTCAATTCTTTGCCAATAAATGGATGTTCCACAAAAACAGAACAAATGGGGATAGGCGTATTTGTGATGTTCTATAAAATTCTAATAAAATGATATGGGACGCCTGTTATCCTGGATACTTGTAACACGTTTGCACCTTCAATCTGCATTATTCGTTTCAATACCTTTTCTCTGTTTTCCCTTGTCATTTTCAATATTTCATATATATTTGCTAACTTCAATTAATCAAGTTTTTTTTTAGTAAGTTTTTCATCTGTCAATTTGATACTGCTTTTTCTCTAATTCCATTAATAATAAATGTACATGATTTGTCATTAAATAAAAACCATTTAATTTGTATGGCGTTTTTTCTTTCGTTGCTTTTAGCCTATTCAAAAAACCTCTCGGTCTTCATCGTCGTAAAATAAATTTTGCTTGTTTATCGCGCAAAACCACATGATAATATCCACTTGAGCTTTTTTTTCTTGCTACTCTCGCCATAAAAAAATACCTCTTTCTTTATTCTACTAAATGCAAGAGGTATTGTCAACTTATTTAACAACTACACCTGTCCCCTTTTGTTCCTGACAAGAGGGTTAACCAACGTAACAGCCGAAGCGGTCTTGATTTTCCTTGTCTATAACCTGAAAAGAGAGTTATCCACAATGGCGGCAAAGAAAAAGACAGGCAAGACCTTGATCTTACCCATCTTTTTATCATTTTGCTTTATTTGTCACGGGGACGTAAAAGATGACACGGCAATTCTTAACCTTTCTCGCCCTACTTCCATTCTATTGGCTATATCCCTTAAACTCGTTCCTGTTCCTTGCTTTAATTCAATTGCTATTTCCGCCAGCATTTTATCCGGTATGTTTTCAGTTCAATATTTAATCTCTTAATAATTTCATTTAACGCCATCAAATTCCTCTGTTGAGGCCTCAGTATGTTTTGAGTATACTATGACGGTCAATACTTGTCAATTCATCGCGGTCATCTTTTACGTCCCCGTGACAGGCATAAAACGGCTTGTTTTTGAAGGCAATAGCAGAGCTATTGACGAAAAAAGAAGATGTTTTAGGCCCAAAAAGACGATGCGTCAAAGTTCTGTCGAATTAATCAGCGGTTACATAAGTTATTTGTACAGCGTCCTTTACAAAGCGCGCCGGTTTATTGTATAATTAGCGCAAATCTTAACTTGCAAGGATCTTGAAAATGGAAAACGATAACAGCCGCATAAACAGACCGCAAAGGAAGCTCTTTGAGTTTACGACGAAGAATATTATCCTTGCCGCGGTACTGTCCGGTTTGAGCCTCTTGTTCCCGCTGATATTTCCGCGTATCGATATAGGTATAACCAGCGTCACTCTTTTTTCCCATCTTGCAATTATGATAGGCGTCTTTGTCAACCCTTTTGTCGCGGTTTTTACCTGTATCGGCGCTCTTGGCGCGTTTGCAATAACAAACGCGCCGCCCACCGTCCTTGCGCGCGCGGCCTCGCATATCGTATTCGCAGTTGTCGGTTCAGTTTTGTTTCACTACGGAAAGGGCTATAAGGGCATTTCCTTTTATGCCGTCGCCGGCATGATTACGGTTTTGCATGCCGTATTCGAGATGCTTGCCGCCCTGTTCGCATTGCTGCTGGGCGCGGCGGGAACTTTGAACGCATACCAGATATTGATAGTTGTCGGCGTTATTACCTGTGCGCACAGCCTGTTCGATTATGCTTTCGCCGTCCTTATTTACAACGCTTTGAGCGCGGCAAAGCTGGTAAACAACCGGTTCGACCTTCGTATAAAAAAGAAGGCGCCGCCCGAGACCGCCGCCGGATAATTATGGGCTGTTCCGCATTTGTCATCGGCCTTTGATCATATTAATGAAACATGAAACCTGAAACGAAATCAAAACTTAAAAAACTGTTCCCCGCCTTGGGGATGCGGATCGTAAAGACCGCTATCTCGCTGTTTATCGCGATGATTTTGTCCGACTATCTGTTCAAGCGTTTCCTGCCGGACCTGGACACAAACTCGGTGTGCGTGTTCGCCATGCTGTCGGTGCAGGACTCGGTAAAGGGCACTTGGAAATTCGTCCTCGAACGGCTTTTCGGCAACGTCCTGGGGATGGCGACAGGGTTCTTGCTTTTGTTCCTTTTCAGCATTACGGGTACTACGGGAACCGGCGGACATATCATAAACGGCAATTTTGTATTCTATGTCTTTGTCGCGGCGGGCACTATGCTGGCAATCTACCTGTGTAAGATGATCGACCGCGCCACAGTTTCGGCTATTACTATAATAGTTTTTTTAGGGATAATGTTCGGCGCGTCCGCACCTAATCCATACCTTAAAGGCGCGATGACGGCTGTACAGATGGCTATCGGTATTGCCGTAGCGGTCACGGTAAACATGCTTATCATGCCGCCGAAAGCAAAGAAAAACAGCGCGGCTCCTGCGGCGCAACAGAATGAAATCAAGCCTTGCGGCAGGAATTGTGAGGATTGCAGACAGATGACGCTGGAAAGCTATGCCGGGGACCTGAATAATGTCGGTGATTTGCACGAAAGCAATACTCAGGGCGGCGATGGCGGTAAAGCCGGCGAATAGGCGCAAATGCAGGTAACACTATAAAAATTTATCTGTTTTATATAAATCTATAAAAATCATCCCGAAAATATGGTATAATAAATATCCGACATATTTTGAAGTAAACGCTGATTAAAAGAGAAAAATTTTGACAGGGCATTTTTCAGGCATAAAACGGCTTGTTTTTGAAGGCAATAGCAGGGCTTTTGACGAAATAAGAAGATGTTTTAGGCCGAAAAAGACGCGGCTATAAATTACATCGAACTATTCAGCGATTCCTTAACAACATTTTTCTTAAAAGGTCATACTGCCTTTTAGGCAGCTATCTGATCAGATTTTTCAGCTGGAGGATTTATGGCATATAATTACGATACGAAAATCATTGAAACAATCGAAAGGCTTGCCGCGCTGGCAAAAGAAAGCACCCAGATCGACAACTCGCTTTATGCGCAGTACGACGTAAAGCGGGGCTTGCGCGATATAAACGGCAACGGCGTTGTTTGCGGGCTTACCGAAATATCCGAGATCAATTCGTACAAAATGGTAAACGGCGAAAAGGTCAATATCGACGGCGAGCTTTATTTCCGCGGCATCGAGATCCGCGACCTTGTAAACGGAATCGCAGCTGAAATGCGTTTCGGTTTCGAGGAGGTCACCTATCTGCTGCTGTTCGGCAGACTGCCAAAAAAAAGCCAGCTCAGAGAGTTCAATTCAATTCTTGCCGAAATGCGCAAGCTGCCGGTCTTTTTCGTGCGCGACCTTATCATGAAGGCGCCGTCCAACGATATGATGAACGGACTTTCACGCAGCGTACTTTCGCTGTACTCATACGACGACGCGCCCGACGATATCAGCATCCCGAATATCCTGCGGCAGATCATGCAGCTGATCGCGCGCTTTCCCCTGCTGTCCGTTTACGGTTACCGTACATACAAGCATTACCATGATTACGACAGCCTTGTGATACATCAGCCGAAGGAGAATTTGTCAACGGCCGAGATCATACTGCACCTTCTGCGCGACGACAGCAAGTATACCAGGCTCGAGGCTGAAATTCTGGATATATGCCTTATCCTCCACGCCGAGCACGGCGGCGGCAACAACTCGACCTTTACCGACCACGTTGTATCCAGCTCCGGCACGGACACCTATTCGGTCATCGCCGCGGCGTTAGGATCGCTTAAGGGCCCCCGCCACGGCGGCGCGAATATCAAGGTCGTCAAGATGTTCGAGGATATGAAAAACACGCTTACTTCCTTTGACGACGCGTCGATCACGGACTATCTCAATAAGCTTTTGGATAAGGAAGCCTTCGACAAGGCCGGCCTGATCTACGGTATGGGACACGCGGTCTATTCGCTGTCCGACCCGAGAGCCGATATCCTGAAATCCTATGTAAAGGAATTGGCCGTATCGAAAAGCCTGGAAAAGGAATACGAGATCTACGAAAAGGTCGAGCGCCTCGCCCCGCAGGTCATAGGCGAAAAGCGCAGGATATACAAGGGAGTCAGCGCCAACATAGACTTTTACAGCGGCTTTGTGTACAGTATGCTGGGGCTTCCGTTAGAGTTGTTTACCCCTATCTTCGCGATCGCCCGCGTCAGCGGCTGGGGCGCGCACCGCATCGAGGAGATATCGAACAACGGCAAAATTATCCGCCCCGGCTATACCTCGGTCGCCGCGCGAAAAAACTTTGTGCCGATAAAAGAAAGGAAATGATTATCATACGGCCGGAACGACATTCAGAATTATATGAAAACAGAAAAAATGAACATATAAAAAACAGGAGCAAAATCGCTCCTGTTTTTTGTAAAAGCCTGTTGCTGCTTAATTATATGAACTTCAGTATCTCGTTGTTGAGCTTATCCTTTTCCTCGTAGAAAATGCCGTGGCCGGAGTTTTCAAACGGGACGAAGGTTGCGGCAGTGATGCCTTCGCGGGATTGATGTGCAAATTCGACCGGGCAGATCTTGTCCTTTACGCCGTGGAAAATAGCAGTAGGCATATTGATCTTCCGCAGGATGTTTCTTAAATCCTCATCGCGCAAGGATTGCAGGCCGAACACCGCGTTATGTACGGCGCACTGGTTTGCGATATGGCCGAACCAGCTGCGCATATCCTGCGAAACGTGCGGCTCGAACACCATCTTGGAAAAGTCAGAGAAAGCGCGCGGCTTATCCGTCAGGACGTTGGAAATAAGTATATCCACCTGCGCCTCGGTCATGCCGTAAGGCTGCGCCTGTTTTTGCGTAAAGCACGGGCACGCGGCAGCAAGCAAAATCAGCTTGGTAATACGGTTCCCCTCGTTGTATTGCGCCGCGTATTTCGCGGCGATCGCGCCGCCCATAGAATAACCTAATAGAGTCGCGTTGTTAAGGCTGAGCGCACGGATGACTTTTGCGGTAAGCTCGCACATCTCGTCATAGGTTTCGCCGTACCACAGCTTTGACGACGCGCCGTAGCCCGGCAGATCCATTGCCACGCACCTTACGCCGTTTGCGGCCAATGCCTCGTATTGGTATTCAAAAATCTTATGTGACAGCGGCCAGCCGTGTATAAAAAAAACTGTTTTCTTGTAATTAGCGGGTCTGACGTCTTCAATAAAGATATCATTCCCTTGAATCTGTAGTAACATAAATTTTCCTCCTTTAGAAAATTTTGCTATTTCTTTGCTGCGGTGAAAAAAAACTGTGCCGTAAGCAAAGAATGTTTATAATATTATATGCCGTGTTTTTTTGAGTAGAAATAAGCGCCGGAATAAATCGGTATTATACCCCAGGGCAAAGCCCTGGACCCAAATATTCAAAAAAAGATTTTGAATATTCTTTCCGCAGCAGAGCTGCAGGGTATTACACCGATTTGCTCGCTCCTCCTCGCAACCCTTGCAAGCAAGTTGCTCGTCGCCCCGCGTAATAAAGATAATGATAAAAAAAATTCATAGTAAGTAGCAGTAAATTGCACTTACATATACATTATACCACATATTTGTATATTTTTTCAGCAAAATTGACTCTTTTTATATAATTTCCGGTTTCTGCAAAAGGAACGGCAAACAGCGTTTTTCCGTCGCCGGAGTACCTTGCGTCATTCAGCCAGGCGGCAACGTTGCCCTCGCCGGCGTTGTACGCGCACATCGCTGTCTGCTTGTCCCCGAAGCGGGCAATCAGATATTTAAGGTACGTGCACCCGATCATAATGTTTCTTTCCGGATTATACAATTCGTATACGTTGAACTCGAGCCCGTTTTTTTGGGCGATGAAAGCCGCGGTCGCCGGCATCAGCTGCATAAGCCCTATTGCACCGGCATTCGATATGGCGTCAGGGTCAAAGCTGCTTTCAGTTTTAATGACCGCAAAAACAAACCGCGGCTCTAAGCCGGCTTCAGCCGAATATTTAAGGACTGCCTCGCGGTATCTCACAGGAAAGACGGCTTTAAGCAAAAATACCGACAATAATGTCACAAAAGCAACCGCAGAAACTATCGAAACCGTCGTAATAACAGCCTTTTTGCGTCCTGAAACGGACATTTTCCCCGTATGCTTTTCCGGACGCATGCCGTACTCCCGCTGCAAAAGAGCTTTATTGCGCCTTGCGCCAAACTTATCCTTATCACCGCCGCTCACACCTATATGTTATGTGAAAAACCGCGATTTATTACGCCGGGCAAAGAGAAGCTTAGCTTTGGCAAGTGTTTCTAGGAGGCGCGGGTAATATTTTTCCCGGGATATATAAAGAGCGGAATCAAGCGGCCGCGCTCTTTTGTGCGCGCCTTACGCTTTCCCGGAAGCCGTCTCGAACGCAGGATTATCCTTAACCGCTTCTGTATCTTCCTTCTGCTTTACTTTTTCTTTGCCCGCAGATGCGGTTTTCATATTATTGACGGCAGGTACTTTGTTTGTTTTAGGCGCTTTATCGCAGAGCTCTTCAAGCTGCGGTATCGCCGCCGCGGCGCTGCTGCAGGCTTTTAAATATTCCTCTTCGGTGACCTTGCCGCCCGCCGCTTTTATGACGTCCAAAATTTGCGGCATTGCCATAACGGTCGTGTAATAACCTATATCGACGGCTTTATCATTGTCTTTGAAAACGAACTGGCTCTTGTCGCCAAGGTCGGGAGTAATAAGAATATCGGCGTCTATTACTTTATCTTTGTTCAGCTCCCAGTCAGTTATATCATAATAACGCTGCACCATTCCGAAAATGTTCTTTGGCGCCTTCGACCGCCGTACCGAGCCCAATGCGTCAGCGGCTATAACGATGTCGGCGCCCATTTCCCGCACTGTGCCTATCGGCAGGCGGCATAAGACCCCTCCGTCCATATAGATGCGGCCGTCGATTTCCCACGGAGTAAATACCGCGGGAATGGCGATGCTGGCGCGGATCGCGTCGCGCAATATACCTTTATCAAGGATAACAAGCTCGCCCGACTCAACGTCGACTGCCGTTGCCGAGAATTTTATTTCGCAATCCTCTATCCTTTTATCGCCCAATATATCAGTCAGCAGCTTGTTGACGCGGCGCGCTCTGAACAGGCCGGGGCGCTGGTTGAAGCCTGCGTTAAAATCCATAACAAAGCCTTGTGTTGCGATCCTTGATATTCTGGACATTTCTGACGTCGACAGGCCTGCGGCAAAGAGTCCGCCGCCCATAGCGCCCATTGACGAGCCCGCTATACAATAAAACCTTATCCCGGTTTCCTCGAAAGCGCGCATGATCCCGATATGGCACATTCCGCGCGCGCCGCCGGCACCCAGCGCCAGCCCGATTCTAAGTTCGTTTTTTTTCATCAGTTTTTCCACCGCCTTATTGTTTCCCATAACATACCATAGTATGATTATACCTGCATTCTGTATACTTTGTTAAGACCGCAGATAAAATTTAATAAAACATTAATTTAGACGACCTTATAATAAATCGGTATTTATACCGCATTGTAAGCCACGCCTGACAAAGCAGTAGAAAATCAACCGGTAAAATCCTGCTGATACTTATACTAATCGCGTTTTTTGAATTTTTTACATCTGATAAGATACTGTATAAACGGTAAATTAATACGCGGATCAGTATTGATATTAAAATTATATCATAAAAGTATTACATTAATTTGTCAATGTGCGCTGAAAAACAATAAAAATACGCTAACGGCAAGGCCATTTCCGTTTTTTATGTTTTGTCCTATTATAACAATAATAAGTAGGGTGAAAAGAGTATAAAAATGCGCAAAAATATAAAATCTTGTCGAAATTCTTTGGTTGCCTATAATTGTAACCGGCATCGGTGGATTTTTTTTTCGGTTCAGGAAAACTTGCTTTCAGGAAATTATCCTATTCTGTAGCTGCCCAAAAATTTATAAAACACAGTTTTTTCCGATAGTTCCTTCAGCGCGCCGGAAATGCGCGGATCGCGCGCGCCGCCGTTAAAATCTACGATAAACAGATAGCGGCCGATAATATCCTTGCGCGGCCGGGATTCGATCTTGGTAAGGTTTATGCTGCGTTTATCGAAAATGCTTAAAAGGCTTACAAGCCCGCCCGGCTTGTTTTCCCCCTCGAAAACCACTGTCGATCTGTCGCAAAGCGGGTCATTTGACTCATTTTTAGAAACAAGTATAAAACGCGTGCGGTTATCCCTTTGGTCGTTCATCGAAAAATCAGATGCGGCAAGCCTGACGCCGCCGCTTAACAGCTGGATCCCGCCGATCGCCGCCGACGTTTCGTCCGAAACCATTGCCGCCGCCGCCGACGTGCTGTCGCAAAAAATTATCTCTGCAGCCCGGAACCGCGCGGCAATATTCCTGCGGCACTGACCGTAGGGCTGGCGGTGCGTGTATATCTTTTTGATCTTATTTATGTCCGCGCCTTTAAGGAATAAAAGCCTGTTGTCGATTTTAAGGTCGTATTCAAGGGAAATATATAAATCGTTCTCGATCAGCGCGTCTACGGTATCGCTCACCGTTCCCTCAGACGAATTCTCGTACGGCACAAAAGCGGCGTCGCAGCCGCCGTAAACGCCCATTATCGCGCCGGTAATCGTCGGATATTCGACAAGTATTGCGCCGTCCTTAAAATACCCGCTTGCGGCAAGGTAAGAATAACTGTCTTTAGGCCCTAATATTGCGATTCTTTCGGGTTTTATCATATTATTTTGCTTATTAAATATTCCGCGGCACCGGCAATATGCCAAAGTACTATGTAAATAGCCGTTTTATAGAGTACTTTAAGCTTTTTCGGCTATTGCATAGAGCATTTTTTCGGTCGTTTTCCAGCCGATACATTCGTCCGTGTACGACTTGCCGTACGTGTGCTTGCCGATATCCTGCCGGCCGCCCTCGATATAGCTTTCGATCAAAAAGCCCCTGAAGTATCTGGCAAAATCGCTATCATGGCGGTAGTTGGTCATGACCTCGTGCACGATGCGCACCTGCTGTTCGGCTTTCTTGTCCGAATTGCTGTGGTTCGTGTCAATAATGATCGCAGGGTTTTGCAGCTTTGCGGCGTCGTACAGCGCGTTAAGCTTTATTATATCCTCGTAATGATAGTTTGGCGCGTTCACGCCGTTTAAATCGACGCTGCCGCGCAGCACCGCGTGGGCGTAAGGATTGCCTGTGGTCTTTACCTGATGCGTAAAATACTTGAATTCGTTGGGGATCTGCACTGCGTGGATAGAATTCAGCATGACGCGCAAAGAGCCGTTCATCGGGTTTTTTACGCCTACGGGAACTTCTACGCCGCTGCATACAAGGCGGTGCTGCTGGTTCTCCGAGGAGCGCGCGCCTATCGCGACATATGTCAAAAGATCCTCGACATATGCGTAATTTTCGGGGTACAGCATTTCGTCGGCTGCGGAAAGGCCGCTTTCGGCGATCGCGCGTATGTGCATTTTGCGCAAAGAAAAAATACCCTCCAGGATATCCGTTTCTTTTTCGGGATCGGGGTTGTGAAGTATCCCCTTGTACCCCTCGCCCTTTGTCCTGGGCTTGTTGGTATAGATGCGCGGGATGATCATAAGCTTGTCACGGACCTTGTCGGCGACAAGCCGTAATCTTGCCACATAGTCGCATACCGCGTCCTCGTTGTCGGCCGAACACGGCCCGATGATCACAACAAGCCTTTTATCGCGCCGCGCGATTATTTCAGATATTTCGTGGTCGCGGGCGGCTTTTATTGCCGCGAGCGGAGCTTTCAGCGGCAGCATTTCCAATACGTGCCGCGGTGAATAGATTTCCTTTACTTTTTCAAACATAGCGCTTCGCGGAGCTCCTCTCGGTTGTTGCGTATCATATTCAGGTTCGAGACAAGGTATTGCTCGATATCGGCAAACATAGCCTCCAGATGTTCTGTTGTCTTATGCAGGAGCGTGTCCGACTGCATCTGCGCCGTCTCCAATATCTGCGCCGCCTCCGTTTGGGCGCGCCGCAAAAGCTCGGATTCGGAAATTATCTGCTCGGCGCGTATTTCGGCCTCTTCTACGGTCTGCCTGGCAAGATTTTCGGCGTTAGCGGCAATATCCTCTTTCTTGTCAAGGATATAGTTCGCCTCGCTGATGGCCGCCGGAATAGCGTCGTACATTCTGGCCACGATTTGAAGGCAGCGTTCGACATCGATCTTCTTGCCGAAAATGCTTCCCTTCTTGTCGGTAAGCTCGATCTCCAGCTCGTTTAAATAATTCTTTAAATCCATTTTTATCTCACTATGTATAAATTAATATTCTTTTATTTTTTCGCAGGTTTAACGCGGGAGCGTCTAACCGCGCAACACATGCTGACAGTAAAGCTTTAAAAAAACTGTTATGTTCAATTTTTAGGTCGTTTTCATTCTGAAAAATACTTGCTCATAATTAGCCTCATTTAGGAAACGCTGAAAAATTCGATATAATTTACAGCGGCGTCTTTTTTGCCTGAAAACATCTTATTTTTTTGCCAGTAGTTCTACATCGTTCCCTTATAAAACGGAAAACTGCCTAGTACAGCTTCAGTAAATCTTCCTTGATCTCCGCCGGCACAAACGAGGTTATATCGGCCTTGAATTTTATCAGGTCGCGCACGGTAGAGCTGCTGATATGGCTGTGCTCCGGACTGGTGATCATATACAGCGTCTCGACAGAGTCGAGCAGCTTCTTATTGATATACGACAGCTTATTCTCATATAAAAAGTCGTTATAGTTTCGTATGCCGCGCAAGATAACGCCGGCGTCTTCCTTTTTGCAGAAGTTGACCAGCAGCCCGCTAAAGCTTTTTACAGTAACGTTTTTCAGCTTGCGCACACATTTTTCTATAAGATATATCCGCTTTGCCGCCGCCAGCACATCGGGCTTGTCCGTATCCTCGGTAACCGCGATTATCACATGGTCGAATTGGGCGGCAGCGCGCCTGGCAATGTCCAGATGCCCGTTAGTAAACGGGTTGAAGGTTCCGGGGAAAATACACGTTTTCATATCGTTATCACCCTCCAGCAGTGGGGAGCTTTGGCCTGATGAACCGCAGCATGATCGTTCCGTATGTTCTTTCGTCCGTGACCTCGGCGTTTTCAGGCAGATCGAACGGCTTGATCTCCGGAGATTCGGTCACTATCAAACCGGCTCCGTCAACAACTCCGCTGTCAATCGCCGTACTTATACTCTCGGTATACAGTCCGCTCTCAAAAGGCGGATCCATAAACACGATGTCGAAACCGCGTCCGTTAAGCATCTTCAAGGCATAGGCGCAGTCCGAATGGAGCATTTGGAATTTGTCAGGCGCGATTTTAAAGCTGTCAAGGTTGTATTTGATGTTTTTTATACACTCGCCGCTCTTATCAGCGAATACTGCGTAAGCCGCGCCGCGGCTGAGCGCCTCCAGCCCGAACGCGCCTGTTCCTGAAAACAAGTCCAAGACCGCCGCGCCGGGTATGTCGCCCTGAAGTATGTTAAAAAGGTTCTCGCGCACTCTGTCGGGCGTAGGCCTTAAACCGTCACTCTCTGAATAAAGTATCCGCCTGCCCCTGTATTCGCCCGAAATGACCCTGATGCTGTTTAGTTTCATTATGATATTATACCTTAAAAGCACCGCGTTTGTACAATCTTTATTCGCTTACAAACCATAAAACCGCGGGCGAAGAAAGCTTTTTTTTAATCGCTTTTGCGCACGCTGCGCCTATTTTTTTTTCGTATCAGCCTTTAAAAGCAGACTGTTTACGACCACGGAAACCGAGCTTAACGCCATTGCAAGCCCGGCAAGCATAGGGTTGAGAAAGCCCGCCGCCGCAAGCGGTATACCGATAAGATTGTATATGAACGCCCAAAAGAGGTTTTGCCGGATTTTCCTTATGGTCTTTTTCGCGATACGCACCGCATACAGCAGCGTCATACATTTGCCGCCGCTTATTATTATATTGCTTGCGTCAACCGCTATGTCCGCGCCGCCGCCCATAGCTATCGAAACATCCGCCGCAGAAAGCGCCGGCGCGTCGTTTATCCCGTCGCCCGCCATAGCGACGCATCTGCCCTTTCCCGTAAGTTCGGCGACCTTTGCGGCCTTGCCGTCCGGCAGCACCCCGTAAAATACCTTGTCTGCGGCTATCCCCGCCCTTATTGCAACGTCCAGCGCGGCATCGCGATTATCGCCCGTCAGCATACAGACCTCGATACCTTCGGCTTTAAGTCCGGCGATCGCGTCAGCCGCGTCCGGCTTGACCTCGTCAGCCACAGCAAAACAAGCGGATATTTCTTTTCCCTCCGCAAGATAAATAACCGTACCGCCCTTATTCTTATCTGTAAAATCAAGGGCGGCTGCCGATATCCCTACGCCGTTTTTCTCCATAAGCGGCAGATTGCCCAAACGCGCCGTTGCCCCGTTTATTTCCGCCGTAACCCCATAGCCGGGCAGCGCGTTAAAATTGACTGCGGAAAGCGGCGCAAGAGCTTTTCCGCGGCTGCAAAAGTTTCTTATTGCCAGGCTTAACGGATGCTCGCTGCCGCGCTCCAACGCATATGCTGCACGCATTATTTCCTCGTCTGGCTTGTCCGAAAGGTTGGAAAAAGCGGTGACGGCCGGCTTGCCTAAGGTGATCGTACCGGTTTTATCCAGCAGCATAATGTTTATATGCGCGGCTTTCTCCAGATACTCGCCGCCCTTGAACAATACGCCTTTTCCGGCTGCCTTGCCGCTGCCCACCATAACTGCGGCCGGGGTGGCAAGGCCCAGCGCGCACGGGCACGCGATGACCAGTACGCTGACTGCGCGCATAAGCGCGGTCACTGCGCTAGAACGCGCGTCCCCCGAATTTACGTTTAAAAATAGAAAATTCAATATGAAAGTGATAACCGCTGCGGCAAGCACGCCCGGCACAAAAAAACCGCTTACCCTGTCGGCAAGCTTTTGGATAGGAGCCTTGGATCCCTGCGCGTTTACGACCAGGTCGATAACCTGCTGCAAATACGTGTCCTTGCCCGCCTTCTCAGCCATAAAGCTAAACGCACCGAAAAGGTTTACGGTGCCGCACCTTACCTTGGAGCCTTTTCTGATATCGACGGGAAGGCTTTCGCCTGTCAGCATAGCCTCGTCAACGCTGGACGCGCCGCCGGTCACAACGCCGTCGGCGGCTATCCTTTCACCGGGCTTTACCATAACTATATCGCCCGGCATCAGCGTATGCGCGGCTACTGTTATTTCTCTGCCGTCGCGGATGACAGCCGCCGTTTTGGGCGTCAGCCCGATCAGCCCTTTTATTGCGCCCTTGGTGCGCTCTTTAGCCAGCGCCTCGAAATATTTCCCAAGTAAAACAAGCGTTATAACGACCGCGCCGCTTTCAAAATAAAGATCGGCTGCCGGCATGAAAAATACCGCGTAAACACTGTAAAGGTACGCGCACGAGGTGCCGAAAGCGATCAGCACGTCCATGTTGGGCGCCCTGTTTATAAGCGCCTTGGCCGCGCCGGCGTAATATCTGTAACCTATACCGAACTGTACCGCCGTCGCAAGGGCAAGCTGTAAATACGGATTCATCAGGAACATAAGC
Organism: Eubacteriales bacterium; assembly: GCA_031553565.1. Lineage (GTDB taxonomy): Bacteria > Bacillota > Clostridia > Christensenellales > DUVY01 > JAVBLK01. The sequence goes on along the minus strand of JAVBLK010000019.1, from coordinate 28,189 downwards.
GCGCCGATACCGGACATATGCGCAATCATTCCGATAAACATCGGCAGAGAAAGGCAGGCGGATATTATAAATGTGATAAGCAGATTCTTTGTGACCACCGAGTGGCCGGCGGAAAGACGGGGATCAGCCGCGTCCGGGGCAGAATTGACCGCGCCGTCCTCAGTCCTGAACTGCGCGACGTACCCGGCCTTTTTTACTGCCGCGGCAACGGCCCCGGAAATATTCGATTCCGAGGAATATACGGCTGTGTTCATTATCAGGTTGACATTCACACCGCTTGCGCCGGGCACCGATCTTATCGCTCTTTCCACCCTTACAGCGCAGGCCGCGCACGCCATTCCCGTTATATCTATAGTATATTTTGTCATAGGTTACGATTGCTGCGGCGTTTAGGTAAACGCTGATTAAATGAGATAAATTTTGACCGGGTATTTTTCAGGCATAAAACAGCTTGTTTTTGAAGGCAATAGCAGAGCTGTTGACGAAAAAAGAAGATGTTTTAGGTCGAAAAAGACGATGCGTCAAAGTTCTATCGAATTATTCAGCGTTTACTTAGATCTTTACAAGCATGCTCTGTATAAACTCGTTATCCGAGTCCGCCGTTATCTCATTCTTTGTGCCGGCGGCAAGCGTATTGCCATTGTCAAAAACAACGATATAATCAGCTGTATCGCCCACAAACTCGGTATCCTCGGAAAGCAGTAATATTGTTTTTACAACGCCGCTGTCCAGCCGCTCGCGCATCAGACGCTGTAAAAAATACTTGGATTCGCCGCTAAGAGACATAGTCGGATATACTATGACGGCGATATCCTGCTTGAAAGCCAGGTTCTGCGCCAGCTTCAGCCGCTGACGGTCGCTTAGGTTGAGCATGTTATACTTTGATTCATACAGCGCGTCTATGTCATAAAAGCCGATAACTTTAAGGTTTTTTGACAGCTCTTCCAGATCGTAATAATCCAGAAATATCTTCTGGGAGATATATTCGTTTACCGTCATTTCATCCGGGACGGTCATACGCTTTACGCCCGCGCCGTATACCGGCGCCACAATATTGAACGCCTTTAGAAACGGGCGCGCCTTACTGCGGCTGAGAAGGCTGGTATTCTCGCCGTTGACGATTATCGATCCGGTTTCCTGAATGTATTCGGGGTAATCGAATGTGCGCAGGATCAGGTTAACAACCGGCTCGAAATCAGTGCTGCGCAAGGAGGCAATGCCTGCGATCTTGCCCGGAAAAAGCTTTATGCTGAGATCCTTAAGGATATATTCCTTTCCTCTTTTGGCCGAATGCGTAAACGTTACGTCCCGAAATTCGGCAACGCACGCAGGGTCGCCGGTAGAATTACCGCGATATTCGTCAAACAAGACGTCGGAAACACCCGGCTGTCTGCGTTTTTTATCGTTTTCTTCGTTCATACTAAACGTCCCACCCGCCTTTTGAAATTTTGAGCCCGGGCAAAGCCCGCCTTTCCTTATGCGGATTCCGCCCAAAAATCCGCGCATTATACAAATACGTCAAAGCTTTTTTTCCAGATTCTTATTAGACGACTTTAGATCCTGCTTGATCTTCGCCATAACCCGGCCCGCATGGCTGCTTTTATCGACAAGGATAATATGTTTCCATGCGAAAGGGATATCGTCGTCGTAGCCCGCCGCACCGTATCCGTCATGTTTTTTCTTGTTTTCGCCGTTGTTCATACTTTTGATCCTGTTTAAATTATATCCAAAAAAACCGGCTTTTGTCAAGGGCAGTCCATTGTTTTGCAAGCTTGCGTCATATAAAGCGCCAAAACCGCTTCTGCCGCTTAATTACGGGACAGTCGCGCAATACAGACATTGCTGCCTAAAAAAGCTGCAGCCTTATCTTACGTCGTAATGCTTCAAAAACTTATTCTTATTCTTGTTCAGAATAAATTTGATTTTCTCGATATCGCCCGCGGCGAAGGAAAATGCGCCTATCGTTCCCAGCAGCGTATACGGGCCTTTTTTACTTACGCTGAAAATAAGCCGTGCGCGTTCCTCGTCGATATGATAATAATACAGCTTATGCCAGCTGACAAAACGGTTCGGCGTCTGTATCCCGCGGTCGACGATCGCGCTCTTTGCAAATGAAAATACGACTGTAAGCCCCGAAAGCACAAGCAGCATCAATGTCAGCATTATCATAATAAGATTTACCGCACCCACGGATAATCCATAGCCTTGCGTGCAAAAATCATAGACCGCGTCCGCTTTTGCAAGGAGCATGGTAAAACAGGCGACTGCCAGCGCGCCCAATATACCCGCCGCAACCCAGTACTGTACGCGGTTAGTCTTTAGGATAACCAATTGTATCGAATTGTACAGTTTGTGCTGCTGCTTTAATATACGGTAAGCAAAACAGACAGAAACGCCTATCGCCGCTGCCGCGGCTATTGATATAATTATGGGAATTATGATCATTCCCTGCCCTCCGTGCGATCCTCCGGCTGCCTTGTAAGCGGTTCATTATTACGCAGGGCGACGAACAACTTGCTTGCAAGGGTGCGAGGAGATCTAAGCAAATCGGTGTAATATCCATAAGCTCGCTGCGGAAAGAATATTCAAAAACTTTGTTTCTGAATATTCGGGTCCAGGGCTTGCCCTGGGGTATAATACCGATTTATTTGAAATATTTTACGCCGCTTTCAAACAGCTTCATATCGTAGCTGCCGGGTATGTTCTTGAATAAACCGCTGCCGGCGCGCTCGGTATGCCCCATCTTGCCCAAAATCTGCCCTGTCATGTCGGTTATACCTTCGATCGCCATTACCGACCCGTTCGGGTTCGCGGGGTCGCCGCAATATGCAAGGCCGTCCGCGCCGATGTACTGCGTCGCGATCTGCCCCGCAGCCTCCATACGCCTAAGATCGTCCGTACCGCATATGAAGCGTCCCTCGCCGTGCGATATCGGCACCAAAAACCTGTCGCCCGGCCTTACTGCCGCAAACCACGGCGACATCACGGAAGCAACCCTTATCTCGCAAACATGCGCGATGTGCCGGTTGATCGTATTGAAAGTCAGCGTTGCATCGCCGGGGCGGCTGGCTTTGATATGCCCGTAAGGGAGCAGCCCCATTTTGACAAGCGCCTGAAAGCCGTTGCACACGCCTAAGATAAGGCCCTTCCTGATAGTTAAGAATTTGTTGACGGCGTCCGCAATGCCGGGATTCCTGAAGGTCGCCGCAATAAACTTGCCGCTGCCGTCCGGCTCGTCCCCGCCCGAGAAGCCGCCTGAAAATACAATAATCTGGCTGCTTACGATTTCATGTATTATGCCCTTGACAGATTCTTCAATGTCAGCCGCACTTTGATTTTTTATTACGTATATGTGCGGCTCCGCCCCGGCGGCCTTAAATTTTTCCGCCATATCGTATTCGCCGTTAGTGCCCGGAAATACGGGCAGCAATACGCGCGGCGCAGGCGTTTTTCTGAAAATCGCGGGCGCCCTTGTCGGCGCGTCCGAAGTTACTATGCGGACGCCCTCGCCCTTGTCTGCGCTTGCCGCCGTCCGGAACACAGGCTCCAGCGTGCCGCAAAACGCCGAAAGATATTTTGCGCTGTCCTTATCGGCCGCGGAAGTCTCGCCTAAATACAAGGGCGCAAAGGCCGCAAGAGACGAAATTTCGTCTGCCGCGACAATTATATCGCCCGGTATGCGTAAGAACAGTTCCTCCGCCGGAACTTCCGTGCCGAACGAAAAACCTAAGCCGTTGCCGAAGCAGGACTTGATCACCGCGGGTGCCGCGCCGCCCTGTTCGACGACCGCCGCCGCCGTTATCTTTCCCTTTGAAACCGCTGCATATACGTCGCTTAATAATTTGTTAACATATGCAAAATCGGGCATTTGATACTTGTCGCGCTTAAGTTTCAGCAGCCAGACCTTGCGCCCCGGCCTGTCGAACACGTTGGAAATGATCTTGCCGGCATCCGCCGTGCCTACTGCAAACGATATCAGCGTGGGCGGCACATCCAGCTTTTCAAAGGTGCCGCTCATGCTGTCCTTGCCGCCGATCGCGCCTATTCCCGTCTTGAGCTGCGTATACATCGCGCCCAGGAGGGCGGCAGCCGGCTGTCCCCAGCGTTTCGGATCATTGCCCAACCGTTTGAAATATTCCTGCAAAGTCAGATATATCTTTTCCGGGGCGACGCCGCTGACCGCAACCTTTTCGATCGAGGTCAGCACGGAATAGACCGCGCCGGTAAATGCGTCCGCGCTCATCAGGTCGGGGTCATAGCCGTACGAGCATACGGTCGCCGTCTCTGTCCCCTCGCCGGCCGGCAGCTTCGCCGCCATAACGGAGCTTGGGGTAAGCTGATTGCGGCCGCCGAGCGGCGCGAGTACTGACGCGCCGCCGATACTGCTGTCAAATATCTCGATCAGCCCTTTCTGGCTGCAAACGTTCAATTTTTTCAAGGAGGATAAGAGCGCGGCCTTTATCCCGCCTTTTTTTAATTCTGCGGCTATATCGCTGTCGGGAGAATCAAAGCCTTCGGGCATGGTTTCGGCTATTTCAGCGGCGGCGAACTGGCGCACGCCCGCCGAATTCAGCATACTGCGCTTGATGTCCAGGACGGTTTCACCGTTATATTTCATCACCATGCGGTTATTACCGGTCACGGCCGCCACAACGGTTGCTTTCAGGTTCTCACGCGCGGCCAAAGTAATAAAGGTATCCGCGTCCTCACGCCGCACGACGACAGCCATACGTTCCTGCGATTCACTGATGGCAAGCTCGGTCGCGGTAAGCCCCTCATACTTTTTGGGCACCGCGCTTAAATCTATATCCAGCCCGTCCGCAAGCTCGCCGACGGCCACGCACACGCCGCCCGCGCCGAAGTCGTTGCAGCGTTTTATCAGCTTTGTGGCCTCGGGATTGCGGAAAAGCCGCTGTATATTGCGCTCGGTAAGCGGGTTGCCCTTCTGCACCTCCGCGCCGCATTCGTCCACCGAATCCGCCGTATGTGACTTGGACGAGCCCGTCGCGCCGCCGCAGCCGTCGCGCCCCGTGTCGCCGCCCAAAAGAATTATCTGATCGCCCGCCGCAGGAACTGTCCGCACAACGTTCCCGGCCGGCGCCGCGCCGATCACAAAGCCAGTTTCCAGCCGCTTTGCCGTAAAGCCGGGGTGATAAAATTCCCTTACTATGCCTGTGCAAAGCCCTATCTGGTTGCCGTATGAGGAAAAGCCGGCCGCCGCTGTTTTTGTGAGGATTCGCTGCGGCAGCTTGCCCTTGATAGTACTTTCAAGCGGCACCGTAGGATCCGCCGCGCCGGTTATGCGCATCGCCTGGTAAACGTATGAACGTCCGGACAGCGGGTCGCGGATCGCGCCGCCGAGGCACGTCGCCGCGCCGCCGAACGGCTCTATTTCCGTCGGATGGTTATGTGTCTCGTTCTTGAACATCACCAGCCAGTCTTCATCTTTTCCATTGACCTTGGCCTTGACCTTGATCGAGCAGGCGTTGATCTCCTCGGACTCGTCCAGGTCGGCCAGCCGCCCGTCCTTTTTCAGTTTCTTCATCGCGATAGTTGCGATATCCATAAGGCACGGGTATTTATCGTCGCGGCCGGCATACAGCTCCCCGCGCAAAGTATTGTACAGCGCGTAGGCGTCCTTTATATGCGGGTTGCCGCCGCCGATCGTCACCCCGGACAACTCGGTCGTAAACGTGGTATGCCGGCAATGATCCGACCAGTAGGTATCCAGCACCTTCAGCTCTGTCAGAAACGGGTCGCGTCCCTCGCCCTTGAAATAATCCTGCACGAAAATCAGATCGCTGAGACTCATTGCAAAGCCCATGGACTTATAGTAAACGGCGAGCTGTGCGCTGTCCATTTTGATAAATCCGCTTATCACAGGCGTTTTTTCAGGCGGCGCGGTTTTGACCTTCAGCGTTTCGGGCATTTCCATGTCTGCCTCACGCGATTCGACCGGGTTTATTACGTAGCGTTTGACCGATAGAAGCTGCTTTTCAGAAACGCCCTTTACCGCATAGACCTTTGCGCATTTTATCAGCGGCCTCTCCTTTACGGTGACCAGCTGTACGCACTGCATACAGCTGTCGGCGCGCTGGTCATACTGGCCGGGCAGGTACTCAACGGCAAAAACCTCGTATCCCGTCAGGTCTGGCAGCTTGTTTTGATAACAGTTGTCGACCTGCGGCTCGGAAAAAACTGTAAACAGCGCGGCGTCGAAATCCGCCTTTGTCATGCCCTCTGCATCATAACGCAAAAACTCGCGTACGTCGGAAACATTAAGCTTCAACAGCTCGTTTATCTCGTTCTTAAACGAACGCGCATGCACGTCAAAGCCCGCTTTTTTCTCGGTAAACACGCGGTATATCCTGTCTTTTTCGATTGTATATTTCGGCATAGTAAGCTATCCTTTCCTTTAAATGTCTTTTCGGTAGTGCATTCCCTGAAAACTGATTTTACTTATGTTATTATAGACCCTGCCGCGCGCGGCATCAAGGCTTTCTGCCAGGCATGTGACACCTATCACCCTGCCGCCGTTTGTGACCAGCCGCCCGTCTTTTACGGCTGTGCCGCTGTGGAAAAGGATTATATCCTTGTCCAGCGCGCCGATCGTAATCTGCAAGCCTTTTGGATAGCTTTCGGGATAGCCGCCGCTTGCCAGCATCACGCATACCGCCTGTTTTTTATCCCATATAAGCTTTTGCGTGTCCAGAGTTCCGTCGATCACGCTCTCGAATATATCGAAGAGGTCGTTTTTCATTCTGGGCAATATGCTCTGTGTTTCGGGATCGCCGAACCGCGCGTTATATTCCAGCACTTTGACGCTGCGTCCGTCAATCATCAATCCGAAATATATCACGCCCTTGAAAGTGCGCCCCTCCGCGTTCATAGCGTTCATCGTGGGAAGAAAAATATCGCGCATGATGCCGGGGTTAAGGCTTTCGTCAAACTTCACCGAGGGCGAGAAAGTTCCCATACCGCCGGTGTTTAAGCCCTTGTCGCCGTCGAGCGCGCGTTTATGGTCCTGGCTGGTCGCCATAGGCAGGATCGTTTTTCCGTCGGTAAAAGCAAGTATCGAAACCTCATAGCCCGTTAAGAATTCCTCTACGACGATACTCTTTCCCGCCGCGCCGAATTTTTTATCGGTCATTATGCCGTTTATGGCGCCTGCGGCTTCCTTTTTATCGTTGCAGATAATAACGCCCTTACCAAGCGCGAGCCCGTCCGCTTTTACCACCTGCGGATACCGCGTGCGCGGATCGTTTACATAATCCAGGGCGTCCGCCGCATTGTAAAACACCTCGTACGCCGCTGTCGGGATATTGTATTTTTTCATCAGGTTCTTGGAAAAAACCTTGCTGCCCTCGATGATGGCGGCGTTTGCTTTTGGCCCGAACGCGCGGAAACCGTTGCTTTCCAAAAGATCCACAAGCCCCAAAGCCAGCGGATCGTCGGGCGCGACCACGGTCATATAAATGTCCTTATGCGCACGCACAAATTCAAGTATCTTATCCAAATCTGTCGCCGCGATCTCAGGATGCGTTTCCGTGATTTCCGCGATCCCCGCGTTTCCGGGTATACAATACAGCTTGCCCACCTTCGGGCTCTGTTTAAGCTTCCATGCGATAGCGTGCTCCCTGCCGCCCCCGCCGATTATCAATATGTTCTTTTTTTCCATAATAATTCTTAATATATTCCCGTCCTGCGAATCATTAAACGGCACAGATGCGGTGGCAGCGGCGTGAAAAGGGTTCTTTTGTGACAGAGCTGTGCTGATAGGCACGCGGAGGAACAAAAGGTTCATTTTTGCGCCGATCCCGCCGCATATGCGCCGTTTAATGTTTGAAGTGGCGCATATTGGTAAACACCATCGCTATCCCATGCTTATCGCACATATCTATGCTGTCCTGGTCGCGGTTGCTGCCGCCGGGCTGTATGATCGCGGTTATGCCTGCGGAGGCCGCGACCTCGGCGCAGTCGCTGAACGGGAAATACGCATCGCTGGCCAATACCGCGCCCTTGACGCGGGCTCCCGCGCGCTCGATCGCTTCTTTGGCCGCCCATATGCGGTTTGTCTGGCCGCCGCCTATGCCGAGTGACTTATTGTCCTTTACTACTACTATCGCATTGCTCTTGGTATGCTTGACTATCTTCATGCCGAAAACAAGCTGTTCCATCTCCAAGGCCGTCGGCTTTTTCTTTGTGACGACCTTTAAATCGGACTCGTTATACAGCTGATTGTCGATACCCTGGATAAGCAGGCCGCCGACTACCTTTTTCATATCGTATGTGCCGGGTCTGAGCGGCGAATTTATATCGGGCAGCTTCATAAGGCGGATATTCGGCTTTTGTTTTAAGATCTCGAGCGCCTTTTCGGTAAACGAGGGCGCGATGACTATCTCTAAAAATATCTTGTACATCTCGGCGGCGGTCTTTTCATCGACCTCGCCGTTTACCGCGACGATACCGCCGAAAATCGAGACGGGGTCGCATTCATACGCGTTAAGATATGCGTCATATATCGTCTTGCCCGTCGCGACTCCGCATGGGTTAGAGTGCTTTACTGCGACGGCGCAGGGCGCGGAATGCTCACGCAGGATATCGAGCGCGCCGTTTGCGTCATTGATGTTGTTATATGAAAGCTCCTTCCCGTGCAGCTGCTGCGCCGCCGTGATCGAGCCTGCGTAATAATATGGCTCCTTGTAAAAAGCCGCGCCCTGATGCGGATTTTCGCCGTAGCGCATACCGTACGCCTTTTCATATGCGAAGGTGACCGTGTCAGGAAACTCTATTTTAAGCTGCTTTGCCATATAATTCGAGATCAGGCTGTCGTAGACTGCGGTATGCGCGAACACCTTGTACATAAGGTAGAATCTGTAATCCTTATCCAAGGTTTTGCTTTTCAGCTTTTCGATCAGCGGCGCATAATCCTTCGGATCGACGACGACCGCAACGTCCTGATAGTTTTTTGCCGCGCTCCTCAGCATCGTAGGCCCGCCGATATCAATGTTTTCCACAACCTCGTCAAGCGGCGCGCCCTTTTCGACGGTAGCCTTAAAGGGATAAAGATTGACCGCGACAACATCGATCGTCTCGATTTTGAGCGATTTTAACTGCTTCATGTGCGCGGGGTTGCCGCGCATCGCCAAAAGCCCCGCGTGGACCGCCGGATGCAGGGTCTTGACGCGCCCGTCCAGGCATTCCGGAAAACCGGTGATATCGCTGATGCCGATATTTTTTACGCCGTTATCGGTCAATGTCCTGGCAGTGCCGCCGGTCGAGATTATCTCGTACCCTAAATCAACGAGCCCCTTTGCAAACTCGACCACGCCCGTCTTGTCCGATACGCTGATCAATGCTCTCATGTGTATTTATCTCCTTCGTAAGAAAATGTTTTGTTTATGAATCGCTGAAAATTTAAGAATAATTTACAGCGGCGTCTTTTCCGGATGAAAATTTATTCTTTTATATAGACCCTGCCGTTTAAAATATTCAGCCTGTCCTCGCAGAACAGCTGCACTGCCCGCGGGTATATCACGTATTCAGCCTCTTCCATGACGCGCTTTTGCAAAAGCTGAGGCGTGTCGCCGTCCAGCACGCTGACGGCCTTTTGCAGTATTATCAAGCCGCCGTCAACCACCCCGTTCACAAAATGCACCGTCGCGCCCGTAACCTTTACCCCGCGTTTCAGCGCCGCCTCGTGCACCTTCAAACCATGAAAACCTGCGCCGCCGAAGGACGGCAAAAGCGACGGGTGTATGTTCATTATCCTGTTTTCATAAGTCTTAATGATACCGCCGCTGACTATCCCTAAATAACCCGCCAGCAGCAACAGATCGACCTTGTATTCCGTTAAAAGCTTCAGTATGGCAGCATCGCGCGCGTCCCTGTCGGCGTATTCGCTTAAAGCGAGCACAAAATGCGGTATACCCTCTTTTTCGGCGCGCTTTATTGCGTAACATTCGTAATTGCTGGCAATCAATAAAACCGGCGACGCATTGATTTTTTTGCGCCTTACCGCGTCGAGGATCGCCTGCATATTGGTGCCGCCGCCGCTTACTAAAAATGCTATTCTTTTCGTTTGATTGTTTTTCATAATATCGTTACTGATGTATCTTCGGGCTTCACAAAAGAAAACGGCAATAAGCGTCAGCCGCCCATGAGCTTTTGCAAAAGCATTCTGTTCCGTTCCTCCGCGCCGCCGCGGTCGATCCTGAACCGGTCCTGATCCAGCATCTCGCCGGACACAATGTCCCAAAACCTGCAGGTATCAAACGACAGCTCGTCGGAAAGTATCATCCTGCCGTCAAACCTGCCGAATTCCAGCTTGAAGTCTATAAGCTCTATCTGAAACTGCAACAAGTATTCAGACAGCAGTTTGTTTATCAGGAGGCTGTATTTCGTTATCTTATCCAGCTCCTCGCGGCTTGCGATCTCCAGCGCGATGATGTGATAATCGTTTATAAGCGTGCCGCCGGTGGCGCCGCCCTTGTGGAAAAATTCGATAACGGTGTTTTTCAGCCGCGTACCCTCTGGTATGCCGAGGCGTTTTACAAGGCTGCCCGCCGAAACGTTCCTTACTATCACGTCGGCCGGCAGGATCCTGACTTTCTTTACCGCCGTTTTCAGATCTGTAAGCTCGCCCTGAAAATGCGTCGGTATACCGCTCTTTTCCAAAAATTTAAAAAGGTGATTGCTCACCTTGTTGTTTACGGCTCCCCCGCCGATAAATGCGCCTTTTTTAAGGCCGTAATATGCGGCCGCGTCATCCTTGAATTCAAGGACAACAATATCGCTGTTTTCAGTTGACCAGACTTTTTTTGCGCCGCCCTCGATCAGCAGCCTCTCCGTTTTCAAAAAAGTTTTCTCCTTGGGTACGGGATGTGTAAACTCTGTTCTTTTAGGTAAATACTGAATGAATTATTCTTAAATTCTCAGCGTTTACTTAAAGGCTTTCCTGTAACGCGATATCGTCCGCCCCGATCTTTGCCGCCATTTCGGCCTTATGCGCGGTAAGCTTTGCGGCTATGTCCTTGTACTTTAAGCCAAGGATCTGCGCGGCAAGTATCCCCGCGTTCTCCGCGCCGTTTATCGCGACGGTGGCGACCGGTATCCCCGCGGGCATCTGCACGATAGAAAGCAGGCTGTCCAGCCCGTCAAGGGTGGATGATTTTACAGGCAGGCCTATTACCGGCAAGGTGGTATATGCGGCCAGCACTCCGCCTAAGTGCGCGGCCTTGCCGGCTGCCGCGATTATGACCTCGATACCGTTTTTAACGGCGTTTACGGCAAAATCGTGCGCGGCGCCCGGCGTCCTGTGCGCGCTTATCACGCGCGCGGTTACCTCGATCCCGAATTTTTTGAGCGTGTCGATACAAGGCTTTACAACCTCTAAATCAGACTTGCTGCCCATTACTACTGCTGCTTCCGGCATGCTTTCTTCCTTTTTATTATGTTATTGCTTCGACCTTGACGTTCTTTCTTATTTCGTTTATCCTGCCCGTGTCCATTGTGGCAAGCGACCGGCTGCTGACCGCCAGCGTGCCCATAACGATACCGCTGGTGATCATATCGACAAGGTTGCCGCCCTTGTTGTACATATCGCAGGCGGCGGCGAACATCGCGTCGCCGCAGCCGCACGGATTCAATACCTCGGCGTTCTGCGTGTAGTGCGCATAAAACGCGGACGTACCGTTAAGTATTATCGCGCCGTTTTTGCCAAGAGATACCAGCACGTTCTGCGCGCCGCGAGTGACCAAAAGACGCGCCGAATTGATTATATCGGCATAAGTTTTCAGCTCGGTCGCAAATATTGTTTCAAGCTCGCTCTTGTTGGGCTTGATAAGCACAGGGTTAGCCATAAGCGAGTTGATCAGTACGCTCTTTTCACAGTCGCATGCGAACTTTACGTTATTGCCCGCAGCGTTTGCCAGCCGGTAGTAAAAGTCGTCCTTAAGCCCCGGCGCAAGGCTGCCGCTGCAAACCAAAAGCTTGATGTTTAGCTCGGAAATCAGTTTTATAAGCTCGTTTTGCGACGTTACCGGCACGTCGAAGCCCGTTTCGTTAAGCTCGGTCACCGCCTCGCCGTCCGGCATGATCTTGATATTGGTGCGCACGTCGCCGTCAACCGGTATAAATTGATGGCCTATCGAAAGTCCCGACAGCATTTTGTAAAAAGCCGCGCCGTTCTTGCCCATAAAGCCGCTTGCGGTGCAGTCCGCGCCCAACAGCTTTGCCGTAAGCGCGAAATTCACGCCCTTGCCGCCGCAAACGATACGTTTTTCGGTAACGCGGTTAAGCGCGCCCGCCCGAAAGGTTTCCGCGGTGACGATATAATCGATCGCGGGATTTACACAGATACTTAAAATCATAATTTCCTATTTTTTAACGATCTTTATTTTTTGATATTTAAATATCTTTTGCAGCTTGTATATAATTCATAGTCAAATATCATACGCTTATTCTCTTGCCCGCATAAAGGAGCATTAATGCGCCTTTACATTGTTCTTAAACAAACGGCGCGGTTTCAAGATATCTTTACGCGTTGTCGGCCTTGGCCTTTGCTATGATCCCTCCACTAAGCATCGGCGGGACTTCCTCGTAACGGTTAAGTTCCATATTGAAACCGCCGCGCCCCTGCGTCATACTGCGTAAGTCGGTGGAATATCGGAACATTTCGGCCATGGGCGCCTCGGCCTTAATGATCTGGCCGCCCTTGCCGTCGCTGTCCATGCCCAATATCCTGCCGCGCCTGCGGTTAAGGTCGCCCATGATCTCGCCCATATAGTTGTCAGGCACGCTTATTTCAACGGACATGATAGGCTCCAGCAATACCGGATTGGCCTCGGCCATTCCCTTGTTGTAGGCAAGCGACGCCGCCAGCTTGAACGCCATTTCACTGCTGTCTACGTCGTGATAGCTGCCGTCCAGCAATGTGCATTTAAGGTTGACCACCGGATATTTTGCCAAAACTCCGTGCGGTATACACTCTAAAAGCCCCTTTTCGACTGCGGGGATATACTGCTTAGGCACGCTGCCGCCGACCACTTCCTCGGCGAACTCGAAATCCTTATCGTACAGCGGCTCGAACTTGACAACGCAATGGCCGTACTGGCCATGGCCGCCGCTCTGTTTTTTATGCTTGCCGTCGGCAGTAACTGTCTTTTTGATAGTTTCGCGGTACGGGATCTTAGGGCTCTGCAGCACGGCCTCGACGTTGAATTTACTCTTCAGCTTTTTACAGATAACGTCCAGCTGCACCTCGCCCATTCCGGCGATCAGTGTTTCGGCGGTCTCGGAATTCTTTATAATGTTAAAGGACGGGTCCTCCTCGCGCAAGCGGTAAAGCCCTGCGAAAACCTTGTCCTCCTCGCCCTGGTTCTTGCTGGTGATGCAGAGGGAAATATTGGGCTTAGGAAATTCGATCGCGGGATACGCGGTCTTAAACGCGGGGTCGCATAAGGTATCGCCGGTCGCGCAGTTGGTCAGCTTGGCAAACGCGCCGATATCGCCCGCGTAAAGCGTTTCCGCGTTCTCCTGCTTCTTGCCCTTCATGGTAAACACGCCGCTGATTTTTTCGGTTTTATCCTGGGAAACATTATTCAACACGGTGCCGCTCTTGATACTGCCGCTCTTGACCTTGAACAGGCTGAGGCGGCCTACGAACGGATCGGCTATCGTCTTGAAAACCTGGCACGAAAACAGCTTTTCATTTGATACCTCCGGCGCGGGCATAATGCGCGTCATTTGTACGATAAGGTTGATGATACCCTTGTTTTGCAGCGCGCTGCCCGCAAGGACCGGTATAGCGTCGCCGGCGGCAATGCCTTTTCTGACACCGGTCACGATCTCGTCCTGCGAAATAGGCTGGCCCTCGAAAAACTTATTCATAAGCTCCTCGTCGTTACTTGCCGCAACGTCGATAAGCTTCTCCTTTAAGGCGTTATAGTCGCCCTCGTATTCTTTCGGCATAGGGATGACTTCCCTGCCGGTGGTGCTGAAATTATATGAATTGCCGGACATAAGGCTGATATAGCCCTGCATTTTATTGGCCTTATCCATGATAGGTATCTGGATAGGCGCGATCTTGTTGGTGTACTTGGCTTTTAACGCCTCGACGGTGGCAACGTAGTCCGCGTTTTCTTTGTCCATCTGGTTGATGAAGATCATCATCGGGATCTTTTTTCCCAAACAGTAATTAATGGCTTTTTCCGCGCCGACGGTCAAAACGCCCGATGCGCCCATGATTATGACCGCGCTGTCGCAGGCCGAGAGCGCCTCTGCCATTTCCCCCTCGAAATCAAAGAAGCCGGGCACGTCGATAATGTTCAGCTTGACGTCCTTCCAAACCGCGCTGGCCATGGCAAGGCTTACGGAAATCTTGCGCGCGATCTCCTCGTTGTCAAAGTCCATGACGGTGTTGCCCGCGGTGGTGCTGCCCATCCTGTCGATGGCCTTACAGTTAAACAGAATTGCCTCGGCAACGGTAGTCTTGCCCTCGTTGCTGTGCCCGATAAGGGCGATGTTCCTGATGTCTTTCGCAAAAAAATCCATGTGATACGTCCCCTTTTAAATAATGCGCAAGCTGTCACTGAAAAAGCCTCCCGTAAGCCCGCAAAACAGAAAGCCGCCGCACGGGGCAAAAAGCCGCATAAAGACTTAACGCCGCACGTGTAATTTACCCATTCATTATACTGTATTTTCAAGTGTTTATCAAGCGGAATGCTTATGAGAATGGCAAAAACCTCTTGGGGCGGGCAATCCTTTTGCGTACTGTGCATATATATCTATATGGAACTTTGCGCTTTATCGAAACGGCATAAATTCATCGGGGTGTTTGACAGCGGCGCGGGCGGGCTGAGCGTTCTATGCGAATGCCGCAGGCTTTTGCCGGGCGAAAATTTTTTATACTACGCCGACATAAAGAACGCGCCCTACGGCGGGCGCGGCGAGGCCGAAATACAGAGCCTTACGCTTGCCGCGGTCAAGAAAATGGCCGCATACGGGCTGAAGGCGCTGCTGATCGCTTGCAATACCGCGACCAGCGCGGCTGCTGACGCGGCAAGAAAAGCTTTTTCCTTCCCCGTAGCCGGCATGGAACCGGCGTTAAAGCCCGCCGCAAAGGCCGCGGACGGAAAAAGCATTGTGCTGCTGTGTACGCCCGCGACCGCCACACAGGAAAAGCTGAAAAAACTGATGTCGGGTATTTCCGGCGCAAAAATCATAACCGTGCCGCAGCCGGATTGGGCGGATGCCGTCGAAAGCAATATAAAAGACCTAAGCGTGATACGGGAAAAGATAACAAGGGATTTTGCGCCGTGTCTGGGCGGCGGGACCGGCGCGGTGGTGCTGGGGTGCACGCACTATATTCTTATAAAGAAAATGCTGGAAGAAATCGCGTTTGACGTTTTAAAGCGTGAAATACCGTTCTTTGACGGATGTCTGGGTACGGCGAACAATCTGAAAAATATCCTTATCGAAAGGGATCTATGTAATCATAACAAGCATTCGGGGCAGCTGCTGATAGTGACGGCCTCGCAGTCCATGTCCGACTACTGGGCTATTCTGAACAACTGCTGACAATGAGCTATTCTTGCAAAACCTCGCCGATACGTTTTAAAATCAGGTCCTTACCCGCTTTTGTCAGGTTTGAGACGGGGATTATGTTATCGCGGCCTATCATCAGGCCTCTTGCGACAGCGTCGATCTGCGGGCCTAATTTTGCGCCCGACAGCTTGTCGGATTTTACCGCGGCGACGGTGAACGGTATCTGATAGTAGTGCATGAACGCCAGCATTTTTTTGTCGCTGTCCTGCGGCTCGTGACGGATATCGACCAGCATGATCACGTGCTTAAGGGTAGGAGCTTTTTTGAAAAACTCCTCTATATTGCCCGAAAAAGCCGCCGTCGTGTCCTTGCCCGCCGCCGAATAGCCCCAGCCGGGAAGGTCTGCCAGGATAAACTCCCCGTTGTTTATCGAAAACAGGTTTATAAGCCGGGTGCGCCCCGCCTCCTTGCTGACCCTGGCCAGCTTGCCGCTGCCCGTTATCATGTTGATAAAAGAGGATTTGCCCACGTTGCTCTTGCCCGCGACGGCGATCACGGGCAGGGTCACGTCTATATAGTCCTTTTGCGACGCGGCAGATCTTATGAATTCGGAATTTTTGATTTGAAACATTTATACCAGCGCTCTCTCAAATACCGACGATACGTCGTCCGCCAGGAATATATCAAGGTCTTTCTTTATATTCTCCGGGATATCGGCAAGGTTCGGCTCGTTGTCCTTGGGTATTATCATGTTGCGGATGCCCGACCTGTGGCAGGCCAGCGTTTTTTCCTTTAAGCCGCCGATCGGCAGCACCTTGCCGCGCAGGGTGATCTCGCCCGTCATCGCAATCCCGTGCTTGACGGGCTTTCCGGTGAACGCGGACAAAAGAGCCGTGGCGATCGTGATCCCCGCGCTGGGCCCGTCTTTCGGGGTCGCGCCCTCCGGCACATGGATATGGATATCGGTCTTTTCAAAAACCTTCGGGTCGATCCCGTAAAACTTGGCGCGGCTCCTTAAATATGACAAGGCCGTGCGCGCCGATTCCTTCATCACGTCGCCCAGTTTTCCCGTCAGCTGTATCTCGCCCTTGCCGCCCTCTATAAGGCCTACCTCGATCGTCATCGTAACGCCGCCGACGGCAGTCCACGCAAGCCCTGTGGCCGCGCCGACCTCGTCCTTATCGTTCATTTCGACGTCGCGGTATTTAGGTATGCCCAAATACTCTTTCAGGTTGCCCGGGTTTATCTCGAATTTATCGTTTTTCCTGCCGCTTTCGACCAAACGCCTTGCGCACTTTCTGCAAAGATTGGCGATCTCGCGCTCCAACTGCCTTACCCCGGCCTCACGCGTGTAAAGCATAATGACGGCCTCTATCGTCTCATCCGAAAGTGTGAACGCGCCCTCGACCGAGTGCGCCTTCTGCTGCTTTTTGACCAGATAACGGCCGGCGATCTCTTTCTTTTCCTGCATGGTATAGCCCGATAATTCGATCAGCTCCATACGGTCCAGGAGAGGCGCGGGGATAGTCTCGACGCTGTTGGCGGTCGTGATGAACATGACCTTGCTCAAGTCGAACGGCGCCTCTAAATAATGGTCGCGGAACTGGAAATTCTGCTCCGGATCCAAAACCTCCAGCATCGCTGACGCCGGGTCGCCGCGAAAATCGCTGCTCATCTTGTCGATCTCGTCAAGCAGGAACACAGGGTTCCTGACGCCCGCTATCTTGATATGGTTAATGATACGGCCGGGGATCGCGCCGATATAGGTACGGCGGTGGCCGCGTATTTCAGCCTCGTCGCGCACGCCGCCAAGCGACAGCGACACGAATTTTCTGTCAAGGCACCGCGCGACCGATTTAGCGATCGAGGTCTTGCCTACGCCGGGCGGGCCGACAAAGCACAGTATCGGGCCTTTAAGCGTTTTATTCAGATGCGTTACCGCCAGATATTCCAGTATGCGCTCCTTGACCTTTTCCAGGCCGTAGTGATCCTCGTCCAAAATTGCGGCGGCGCGGATCAGGTCACTGTTATCCTTTGTCTCTTCCTTCCAGGGCAGCTCGATCAGCGTCTCGACATAGGTGCGCGAAACAGAGGTTTCGGGCGAGGTCGGGCTCATCTTGGACATCCGCACAAGCTCTTTTTGGATTTTTTCCAATATTTCCTTAGGCATACCGGATTCTGCGGCGCGTTTTCTGTATTCCTCGACCTCATCCTCGTTGTCGCCCAGCTCGTCGTGTATAGCCTTGATCTGCTCGCGCAAATAGTATTCTTTCTGGTTCTTGTCGATCTGCTTTCTGACCCTGCCCGAAATGCGCCGCTCGACCTTCTGGATCTCGGTTTCACGTATAAGCGCGGACAGCACCATATCCATTGCTTTTTCCATCGACGACATTTCAAAAAACCGCTGCTTCTCGACATCCTTTAAAAATGTCTGGTGCGCGATAAGGTACATGAACCGCTCCGGATCTTCCTCGGCCGAGATAATGTTTGCCGCGTCGGGGCTTATCTTGCCGTCCATTTTGACGTATTCGGAGAAAAGCTCCTTAAGCTTGCGCTTCAACGCCTCGACCTTAATATCGTCGCCGGCGGCGATACGGCTTTCCCTGACCGTCACCTCAAAGTACGGTTCGCTTGTGACGTATTCGGAAATGCGCGCGCGCTCTAACCCCTGCACCATGACGCGGGTATTGTCGCCTGGCAGCTTTAAGACCTGCTTGATCTTAGCAATGGTACCTACCGAGTTCAAATCGGAGGGCTCCGGGTTCAAAATCGCCGCGTTTTTCTGGGAAACCAAAAACACGGGCTCGCCCAGCTCCATCGCCTTGTTGATTGCGATAATAGATTTGTCGCGGCCTATGTCAAAGCTTGCCGTGATGTACGGGAACATTACGAGGCCGCGCAGCGCGACCATTTTAAGCGGCCTGCCTGCCGGCTTTACCGTCCCGGTACCCAGGATCAGATCTTCGATATTGTGATTGTTGTAATTTTCCAATTTCAGCTTCCCTTATGTAAACGCTGAATAATTCGATATAATTTACAGCGGCGTCTTTTCCGTCTGAAAAATACTTGCTCTAAATTAACCTCATTTATTCATCGTTTACTTATGAATTCAAGTATCGATTTATTATACCACACTTGCTATTATATCACACTTAACAATTATTTAACAAATAGTCGGAGCAAAAATGTATCTTTTTTGACCGGACAACGGCCGGAGCGATGGTTCTTCCGCATCCGGGCACAAAGCAAAATGCCGCAGAAAATATCATACCAAGCAGCGTTTTAGTAATCTTAAACGCGGATCAGTATCAGATATCGCGTGACGACATATCCTCATACGTCTGGCCTCTTACTATCAGCCGTGACCTGCCGTCCTTTACCATCACGACCTTCGGGACGGGATTCCTGTTGTAATTCCCCGCCATCGAAAAATTGTACGCGCCGGTTGCCAGCACAGAAAGTATATCGCCGCGCTCCGCCTTTTGCAGCATTGTATCCGCCACTATTATATCGCCGCTTTCGCAGCATTTCCCTGCCACGGTCACCTTGTCGGCTGCAGGCTCTGCGGCCTTATTGCAAAGCAGCGCGCTGTATTGCGCCCTGTACAGGGCAAAGCGCGGGTTTTCAAACATACCGCCGTCCACGGTAACATACTTCTTTATGCCCTTGATATCCTTAACCGCGCCGACGGTATACAGTGTCAGCCCGGCCTCGGCGACGATACTGCGCCCCGGCTCGAATACGATAAACGGTTTTTTCAGTCCCGCTGCGGTTACGGCGTCCGCAACCTTTTGGCACAGTGTTTTAATGCTGTCGGAATAGCTGAGCGGCTTATCCGCATCAGTATATTTTACGCCGAACCCGCCGCCGAGATTAAACTCGTCCGTGTCCGCGTTAAGCTTTTCCTTTACCTTTAAAGCAAGCGCGGTGAACGCTTTTATCAACAGGTCATAAGGCTCGATTTCAAATATCTGGCTGCCTATGTGCGAATGAAAGCCTTTAAAGATAAGATTTTGCGCGTCCAGTATCATTTTGACCGCAGACATCGCTGTGCCGTCGCTTATCGAACAGCCGAACTTGCTGTCGGCCGTCGCGGTCTTAACAAAATTATGCGTATGCGCCTCGATGCCGGGATTCAGCCGCACCAGCACGTTTACACGCGCTTTTTCGCGTTCGCATATCTTTTGCAGGAATTCGATCTCTGAGAGGCTGTCGCAAACGATGGCATGCACGCCGTGCCTTATTGCCAAAACGATCTCCGCGTCCTGCTTATTATTGCCGTGGAAATAAACCTTGTCCATCGGAAAACCCGCCGCGGCAGCCGTCAATATCTCGCCGCCGCTGACAACGTCCGCGCCCAGGCCCTCGCTGCCGGCAACACGGTAGATCTCCTTGCATGAAAAGGCCTTGGACGCATAGCATATCATCCCGTGCCCGTAATCCTTTAATGCGGAATTGTACTGACGGCAAACGCCGCGTATATAGTCCTCGTCCATAACGTACAGCGGCGTGCCGTGTTCTTTTGCCAACCCGACCGTATCGCAGCCGCCGGCGTACAGATGCCCGTTCTTGATTTCATAGCCCTTTCTTAAGTACATATTTTACCTCGTATAAAAAAATGCTGATTATTGAAAAGCTGTTTGATAAACGCAAAACTGACAAACATACTTTCTCAAGTAAACGTTGAATAAATGAGGTTGATTTAAAGCAAGTATTTTTCAGTATGAAAACGGCTTGTTTTTATAGTAAATAGAAGAACTATTTGCAAAAAAAAGAAGACATTTTCAGACGGAAAAGACGACGCTATAAATTTTGCTTAAATTTTCAGCGTTTACTTAAATATTATAGCTAAACGGCGGGAAATAATCAAGCCGGCAGGCATTAGAAAGTGCTTAAAATAACTCCGTAAAAAAACGGCAGCCGCTTTTTTTTATGCGGCTGCCGTTTTTATGACGGGTCTTATACATTCTTTCCAAAGAGAAGGACGAAATGTTTTACCACATATGCAGCAGATCGCCCCACGCGTCGCCGAATGTCTTTTTTAAGACCTCCTCGTTCGCGATAAGATCGACCGAGCCTATTTCCTTGCCGTCCTTAAAGATCTTCATTTTGCCGACAATGCTGTCCTTATAGACCGGAGCGCGCAGCTCATTGATCACAGTTTCTGTGGTTATGCCCTTGCCGGCTTCGGACTTAGAGCCGAACACTGTGAAGCCTGACGCCGTCCTTGCCGTAACACATTTTGCTTTGCCCGCGCTGACCGCTATCGGGCTTTCAACGGGCGCGTCCTTTTCCACAACCGTCTTGTTCGCGTAATTCGCAAAGCCGTAATTGAACTGCTTGCTTACTTCCGCGAAGCGGGTTTTAGAATCGTTCGCGCCGATAACGACCGATATAAGCCTCATGCCGTTTCTTACCGCGGTTGCCGCCAGACAGTGCATAGCCTCGTTGGTGAAGCCGGTTTTGCCGCCGTCGCAGCCCTCGTAAAAACGTATCAGCTTGTTGGTGTTGGTAAGCCCCGTTACCCTGCCGCCGTCGTGATTAAGATCCTTCATCCAGATGGTCGAATATTTGAAGTAATGCGGATGCGAAATAAGCGCGCGCAGCATTATCCCGGCGTCCCTTGCGCATGAAAACTGCTTTTCGTCGGTGGGCAGGCCCGTGCAGTTGGTAAATTTTGTGTTCTCCATACCTAATTCTGCGGCGCGTTTATTCATGGAATCCACAAAGCCTTCGACACTGCCGTCTATGTGCTCGGCCATAGCCACGCAGGCGTCGTTTGCCGAGGCGATCGTAATAGCAGTGATAAGGTCGTCTATCTTGTATTGCTTATGCGCATCCAAAAACGCCTGGCTGCCGCCCATCCCTGCGGCGTTCTGGCTGACGGTCACCATGTCGTCAAACCCGAACTTGCCAGCGTCCGCCGCCTCATATATCAGGTTAAGCGTCATGATCTTAACCATACTGGCTATCGGGTGCCGGTCGGTCGCCTTATATTCAAATATAGGCGTACCGGTCTTGTAATCCATAAGGTACGCCCCGCGCGAGGATATGCCCATATTGACGCTGTCGGCGGCGATGGCGGAATTGATTGCCCCGGCGCCCGCGCCGAATACGGTAAGAGCCGCCGCGGCGAAAACAAGTATTTTGCTTTTGAACGATAGTCTTTTCATAATCACAAACCTCATTTATGCTTTGTATAAATATGGTTTGTAAAAGCGTATTAAAATATACGCAAACGCAGCCTGCCCGCCCTGAAATATTTCTTTGCCCGGCTTTGGCGCACAAAAAAAATGGTTAGGGAAGCGATGAATAAATTATATCGAATTATTCAGCGGTTCCTTAGCCGTTTTTCCATCTCTTCAGCGTGGCCAGGTATTTTCTAAGCTCGACCCTCGCCTGTTCCGGCGTAAAATCAAGGCCTTTTTCAGCATTATATTCATCAAGGAACTTCAAATTCGTCTCTACCATTTCATCAATCGTCCTTTCGGAAGTAAACGAGCCTTTCTGCATACAGTATTTACAATATTCGGCGTGTATGCCGCCGTCCTTACTTGACCCGAAATCCTCCGGCGCTTTAAGATCCATACCGCAGCTTTGGCAAAACGCCGCATTCTCCAAGCCCAGCAATTCGTTTGCGGGCACGCCGAACTCTGTCGATATCCTCTTCAGGGTGTCGATATTCGGCATCGTATCGCCGTTTTCCCATCTTGACACAGCCTGGCGCGTCACAAACAGCCTCGCCGCCATTTCCTCCTGCGACATCCCGTTCTTTTCCCTGATATCCTTAAAAATATTCCGTTCCATTTTTACGCTCCTTCTTCAGAACAATACCGGTCAACATAGACTTTCACTTATATAAAGTATAACTGCATAAACACCTTTTTACAAGCAACCGTTTGTTGCGGGATTTCCCGTATACAATATAAGCAGAACGCCCCCGTTTTTCGGGGGCGTTCTGATAAATCGAGAGGCCGGACTGTAAGCCGGGTTCTGTATCAAGCGCACATCTATCTGGACCCGCTGTTGCCAACGGGTTCAAGCGGTGTAGTCTTAAGGACGGCGGGCAGCCTTAGTGTCCTTAGTTACCTTGCATCGGATGGGGTTTACATGTCTGACGCCGTCGCCGGCGTCAAGGTAGGCTCTTACCCTGCCTTTTCACCCTTACCTACTGATACCGGAAGACTGTAAAAATTCATATTTCTTCGGCGTCTTTTTGGTCTAAAAAGTTCTGAAATGCTCGCCTGTAACCTCCGGCTACAGGTTCCGCTTTCAGCTCGTTTTATCCTCAAAAATCCATCCGCAGAAAAATAAATTTTTACAGCCGCCCGGTATGTGGGCGGTACTTTTCTGTTGCACTTTCCCTGAGGTCGCCCCCGCCGGTAATTAGCCGGCACCCTGCCCTGCGATGCCCGGACTTTCCTCGCCCCGATAAGGGACGCGTACGCCTGTCCGGCTCTCGTTTCGTAAGTTTAGCACCGATTAACGCTTTTGTCAAGCCGGCGAGTTTCGTAATTGTCAATATATGTCATTTCACTGCCCGGCCGCAAGTCAAAACATATTTTTTGGGACAGGCAAAATGCGACATATTCCGACATATACATATTCCATTATGATAGTTGAAAGCTTTTTCACGTTTTTGAACAAGATCCTCTTGTTCACGTCGTACATAAACAACAAGGGGAGCTTTCCCAAACCCCTTTCACACGAGGAGGAGCGCGTATATATGATGAAGGCAAAGGCCGGCGATATGGAGGCGCGCGACATTTTGATACAGCGGAATTTGCGGCTTGTCGCGCATATCGTCAAAAAATTCAACAACGCCGCCGAGGTGGACGATATGATCAGCGTCGGCAGCATAGGACTGATAAAAGCGATCAATACCTTCGAGTACGACAAGGGCAGCCAGCTGGCGACTTATGCCGCGCGCTGCATCCAGAACGAGATACTTATGCATATCCGCGCCAATAAAAAGCATAAGGCCACGCTGTCGCTTCAGGAAAACGTCGGCACCGACCGCGACGGCAACGATATCACACTTATCGATATTATCAGCGTCAAGGAGGAAAGCGTCTTAAAACAGGTCGAGAACGGGATATTGACCGACAAAATGTACGCCCTGATCAAGAAGGTTTTATCCGAGCGCGAATATAAGATAATCGGCTTGCGTTACGGCTTTGACGGAAATGAAGGGCTGACGCAGCGAGAGGTCGCAAAAATGATAGATATATCGCGCAGCTACATTTCGCGCATTGAGAAAAAAGCCATAAAAAAGATTTCCGATGAATTGAGGAAGAACGATCTGTATATCGATTGAGGCGCCTAAGGCTCATACGTAAAACCGTATATTTTATGTGTTTTTACCCGATAATAACTATGAGGTAAAAACTATGAAAGGTAAAATCATTCCAAACGCGCTTATCTTAAGCTTTTTTTGCTGCGCTGCGTTTTTTTGCGGCGGATCGTTTATCGGCACTGCCGCTTGCGCCGCCGGTGAAGAAATAGGCCCGGCCTGTGAGTATACGGCTGACCCCGTTATGCCGCATGAAATTTTTCAAGTAAAAGAAACTTCGGATGAAATCCCCGACCTGCTGCTTTCCTCCTTACAGTCAACTGCGTACACGGTAAAGCCCGGCGACAGCATGTGGAAGATCGCCGAGCGGTACGAGATCGGCCTGGACGAGTTGATGAAAGCAAATCCGCAGATCAAGAACGCGGCGATGATCACTGTCGGCCAGAAAATCAATATCCCGGAAGCTTCGCCGCTGAAAACACTGGAAAACGAGGTCGTGCGCCTGGTCAACCAGGCACGCGCAAGCGCGGGTCTTTCCGCACTCAAAAACAACTGGCAGGCGGCGCGCGTTGCGCGTATCAAGTCGCAGGATATGATAGATAATAATTACTTTTCGCATACCTCGCCCGTATACGGCTCCCCCTTTAAAATGATGGAAAAGTACGGCCTTAGATTCTCCTCTGCCGCTGAAAATATCGCTTACGGGCAAAAGACCGCGCAGGCAGTAATGAACTCCTGGATGAACTCGGCCGGACACAAGGCTAATATTATGAGTAAGACTGTCACAGAAATCGGCGTCGGAGCCGCAAAAAAAAGCAACGGGACGCTGTATTGGACACAAATGTTTTTAAAGCCGTTGTAGGAATATCCCACGCATATATAAAAAAGCCTGTTGCCGCCGCCCCGAAAAGATCGGGGCGGCGCTGTTTTCCGGTCAGTACCTTCCAAAAGGATCGGCAGCCGTGCGGCAGCGCTAAGCGCTACATCAGCGGCGAGAATAGAATCAGAAAGCTGGTGATAAGGTTTGTAAACAAGCTGGTTTTGCAGTCGTCAAGGGTCAGCTGCCGGCACACATTATCAAACAGCCCGTCAAAATCCGCCCGGATATCGTAGACCGCGCTTGCCCCCGTCATGTATACGGCGGACTCGAACTGCTGATACATACTGCGGAAATCGAAATTTATCGAGCCGACCACGGCGCAGATATCGTCGGATAAACAAACCTTTGAATGGATAAAGCCCGGCGAGTATTCGTATATTTTAACTCCTGCCGAGATGAGCTGTTTAAAGTACGAGCGGGTCGCAAGGAAAGCGGCCTTCTTGTCGGGGATGCCGGGCGTGATTATTCGCACGTCCACGCCTGAGAGCGCGCGGTTGATCAGTGCGGTCAACAGCTCGTAGTCGATAATAAGGTACGGGGTCTGTATCCACACATATTTTTGCGCGCCGTTGATTATATTCAGGTAAGTGCCGTGGCCGGGGTTGTGCGAATTGGCAGGGCTGTCGCCGTACGGCAGGACAATCCCGTTTGTTTTTACCGGCACTGTGTCGCGATAGGCGGAAAAATCGACCGGCTCCTTACTTATCAGCTGCCACATCCTTAAAAACATAACGGTAAAGCTGAACACGGCCTCGCCGCGGACCATGACCCCTGTGTCCTTCCACGTCCCGAATTTTTTTTGCTTGTTGATATACTCGTCGCCGATATTGAAGCCGCCCGTCACGGCAACGCGGCCGTCCACCACAATGATTTTTCTGTGGTCGCGGTAGTTTTGGAAGATATTGAACGCCATGCGCATCTTGTTGAAAATCTTGATCTTGATGCCGCCCGCCTTCATTTCATTTCTGGTTTTTCTTGACAGCGTACCGTAGGAGCCCATGCCGTCGTAAATCAGCCTGACGTCCACGCCCGCCGCCGCTTTTTTATAGAGTATCTCTAAGATATCGTTCAACATAAAGCCGTCGTGGAAAATAAAAAATTCCATAAAAATATACTTTTCGGCCTTCTTTAATTCCTTTAAAATGTCCTTGTGCAGCTTATCGATAAAGTCGTAATATACGACGTCTGAATTAAGATACGGAACAAAGCCCGACGTACTTTTGAAATAATCGATATTCGCGTCAAGCCGCGTATCCCCTGTCCTGACATCCGAGCATAAGTATTCCCATGCGCCTCTTACCGCATGGTCCATCTGTTTTATCATCTTGCGCGGCTTGAAGATCACGCAAAAGAAAATATAAAATAACGTCGATATAGGCGAAAATAACGTCACAAAAATTGTCCAGGAAAGCTTGTACGCGGGATGGCGGCTGGAGGTCAGGATATACAGCACCAGTATGATGTTAAGCGCAAGGACGCCCAGGAAATAAAAGGAGGTGAAGTATATCCCAAGGTAACTGCCCAACAGAAAACTTATGGCGAAGAAAAATAAAATCTGCACCATAAATATCGAAAAAAGCACGCGCCTGCGCATGAGCTTAGAGCCCTCGGTCGCGCGCCGCAGTTTCCGGATCTTCTCGTCTTTCTCTTTTTTTGAAACTCTGGTCTTTTTCATATTTTATTGCTAGCACCGGTTTAAAGCTTTGATTATGCCGCTTGTTTTACGAAGTTAAGGAACCGCTGAATAATTTGATATAATTTACAGCGGCGTCTTTTCCACCTGAAAACATCTTCTTTTTTTGCCAATAGTTCTACTATTTGCTGCAAAAACAAGCCGTTTTCATGCTGAAAAATACTTGCTCTAAATTTACCTCATTTATTCATCGTTTCCTTAAACGTTTCATGCCAGCAGGTGTTCAAGCAGTATTTTTACGCCTATCGCTATCAGTACCAGACCGCCGAATATCCCGGCAGCCTTTCCGAAAGCCTTGCCCAGCCGCTCGCCGATAAATATGCCGGCCGCAGAAAGGATAAACGCGACCGCGCCGATTACCGCGGACGATATCCATACGTTCTGATCCATAACTGCAAAGCTGACCCCGACCGCCAGCGCGTCGATGCTGGTCGCAAGGCCGAGCAGCAGCATATTGCCGGGGCGCAAAATTGATTTCGTCCCGTCCGGCGGCTCCCCGTCCTTCTTTTTCCTTAAAGCCTCGACCAGCATTTTAACGCCTATGAACAGCAGCAGCGAAAAGGCGATCCAGTGATCGAAGCTGGTAATATAGCCCGCAAAGGTCGTCCCCAGCAGCCAGCCCAAAACGGGCATCGCGAACTGGAACAGCCCGAAGCAAGCTCCAAAAATAAGCGCGTGTTTGACGCGCTTTTCCTTGATCATAACGCCGCTTGACAGCGACACCGCAAAGGCGTCCATTGCAAGCCCCAGTGCGATCAGCACAATAGTAAGAAAATTCATAAGCCTAGTATATTATATCAATATCGGACAAAAAATATCAATCGATTGCTATGCGAAGAAATATCCGCTGAAAAATATATTTTTTGCCGCATAAATGTTGCAATTGCAACTGATATATTATGCTTTACAATATATAATACTGATGCAATACTAAGGAGCGTTTAAAACGGTAGTTTTAAACGCGGATATAAAAATCAACATGAAAAACTGCATGCTTTGCGGACGGATATTTACAAAAGGAGCGATAAAACTATGAAAGCAAACGTAGACAAAAGCGGTTGCATCGGCTGCGGCCTATGCGAGACACTTTGCCCGGAGGTCTTTAAGATGGGCGGCGACGGCCTTGCTGAGGCGTACGGCGCGGTGACAAAAGATAATCTGTCCGCCGCTGTTGACGCAAAGGACAACTGCCCGGTATCTGTAATAACCGTTGAGGAATGACGCCGGACTGCTTTTTTTGCCGCGGGTAATTTAAGGAACCACTGAAAATTTATCTCATTTAATCAGCGTTTACTTAGGTCAACCGCTAAAAAGAAAAGAAAACGGGAGAAAAACAGCAGTGCGGTGTCATCCTGAGCAAAGCGAAGGATCTTAAAGCAACGGTGAAAAACAGCAGTGCGGTGTCATCCTGAGCAACGCGAAGGATCTTAAGGCAACGGTGATCTTAAATACAAGATTCTTCACTGCGTTCAGAATGACAAGATTTTTTACTGCGTTCATAATTACAAGATTCTTCACCTACGTTCAGAATGACAAGGCGTTAATACCTTTAGACGGCTTTCCGTACCTACCGACTTTAGTCTGTTGCGGTTCAGTAAACGCTGAAACAAAATAGCCTCATTTAATCAGCGTTTACTTAGGTCAACCGCTAAAAAGAAAAGAAAACGGGAGAAAAACAGCAGTGCGGTGTCATCCTGAGCAAAGCGAAGGATCTTAAGGCAACGGTGATCTTAAATTACAAGATTCTTCACTGCGTTCAGAATGACAAGGCGTTAAA
>JAVBLK010000037.1:0-70633 GCA_031553565.1 Eubacteriales bacterium | reverse complement strand
GGGCATTTTGGCGGAAAGTTAGGGATTCGAACCCCAGTTAGCTTTCACTAATCCAGTTTTCAAGACTGGCGCCTTCAACCACTCGGCCAACTTTCCATATTCAATTGTGTGTTCAATTCAAGCGCTAATTGTTAGAGAATTGCGGGTGGTTTTCAAGACTGGCGCCATCAACCGCTCGGCCAACTCTCCATTCTGTTATTAAATCATCACTTGTCTATTGGCAGAAAGGCAACAAAACGGTTCGATCAATGACTTTTATGTCCTGCCAAGTATAAGTTGAGTCACATTGTTTCTGTAAGCGCCGGGGCGGAGGTTTATATATCTATAAAGAATTTTGCCATCCCGCACTTTTTTCTAACGGCCTAATTATAGACTAAAACGGTAACCGTGTCAAAATTATTTGGCGTCCTAAACGGGATATGATATAATATTTTTCACGCGGCGGCAAAAAGTGCTTTGCCGTTTTTATTATGCGGCTTCTATAATAGAAAAGTTTTGTTAAAGGAATCTTGTATGGTAGTCAAGGAAGAAAATGAGAGAAATGCCGGGATGCCGGAACAAGCTAATGCGGGCGCGGCCGTGCCGGTAAAAGCAAAGGCCAATCCGGCGCCATTGGGGCTTTTGGGCTTTGGGATGACCACGGTTCTTTTGAACATCCGCAACTCCGGAATAACCGGACTTTCAGTAACCATACTTGCGATGGGTTTTGCCTTGGGCGGGTTGGCGCAGATGATCGCCGGGATTCTGGAATACAGGGCAGGGAATACCTTCGGCGGTACGGCGTTTACGGCATACGGCTGCTTTTGGTGGTCGCTTGTAGTTATTTGGTGGAACCCGTTTGCGGCCGCTGCGGCTGACGGGGTATCGATGGGCTTTTACCTGCTTGTATGGGGCATATTTACCGCCGTTATGGCGATTGGGACCTTAAAGCACAATGTGATCACCAGGATCGTATTTTTCAGCCTGGCGATATTGTTTTTCGGCCTTGCGCTGGGCGATTTTACCGGGGCGGAAATCATTACAAAAATTTCCGGCGCGGTAGGCATACTTTGCGGGTTGTCGGCGATATATTCGGCTTCGGCGCAAATCCTGAACGCCGAGTTTAAAAAGAAGATTTTGCCGGTCTGACAGTGTAAAATGCGCAGCTGACAGCAAAATTTTTGTAAAAGCATTGACATCACAGCAGTGATTGGAATATAATTGTTATACTAATACCATTTAAATTTACTAAATATTTTGCATAGATTTTTGGGGGGCAAAGCAGACTTAAAGCGGACGCGTAGCAAAGCCTACGCGCGGGCATTTTAGGCGGCTTTGTACCGAAAAGATGGCGAAATATTAGTAAAGGAAACGCTGAATAATTTGGTCTAATTTCCAGCGGCGTCTTTTTCGCCTGAAAACATCTTCTTTTTTTGCAAATAGTTCTACTATTTCCTGCAAAAACAAGCCGTTTTCATACTGAAAAATACTTGCTCTAAATTCACCTCATTTATTCATCGTTACCAAATTAAAATGAGGATTAGTATAATATCACATTATCCTGTATAGGCAAAAGGTAAAAAGCGCAAAGAAAATGGATTCCGGCAGAATAAAACCGAATTTTGCTTGCGGCCGTCCCGACGGGGCGGAGTATCCTTTTGCATCCTTTTTTCAAATCAATTTTATGAAAGGTTGGCGCGGCAACGCGCAGATTTAATTTTTTTCCGGGCGGCGGCCGTCCCTTTTTGGCCCGCTATCTGCCCGACAGTTTCACCTAATTTATTAACGCCGCTGAAAAGTATTGTGCTTTATGCCGTATTTTGCTATACTTTACCGAAGGCAGATTTTGATTTACCTGCAGCGGGGCATCGTAATTTTAACCGCGTTTTTTTTCATGATGAGCAGTGCGGGCGGCAGGAAATATAGCGCAGACGGCATAGATAAATACCAAGGCTTTTAAGCGGGTTTGCGGTAAAAAGGGTATGACGCCCGTCAAAAAAATATCGCGGAGCGGGCGCCTTTAAATAAAGAGAAAAGCATTTACGCGTAAAATCATACAAGAACGGAGAGAAAATTATGAAAAAGATACCTAACAAAATATATTTAAGTGAAAATGAGGTGCCTAAATTCTGGTACAATATCGCGGCGGATCTTAAGAATCCGCCCGCGCCGCCCAGGGGCAGGGACGGGAAAATACTTTCGGCATCTGATCTTGCCGCCCTGTTCCCGCCTGACGTTATCGAGCAGGAGATGAGTACGGAGCGGTATATCGAGATACCCAAATTTATTCGCGACGCTTACAAGACTTATCGCCCCAGCCCGCTGATGCGCGCATACCGTTTGGAGAAGGCGCTTAAAACGCCCGCAAAGTTATATTACAAGTACGAGGGCAACAACCCGTCGGGCAGCCACAAATTGAACTCGGCCATACCGCAGGCTTATTACAACAAGAAAGCCGGTATCAAGAAAATTACGACCGAGACGGGGGCGGGGCAGTGGGGCACCGCGCTGTCAGCAGCCTGCGCGATGTTCGGCATCGAGTGCGTCGTCTATATGATCAAGGTCAGTACGCAGCAAAAGCCGTACCGCAAGATGATCATGGAGACGTTCGGCGCAGAGGTCATTCCGTCGCCGTCGATGACCACCGAGTTCGGGCGCAAGATTTTAAAGGACGACCCGGATTGCGGCGGCAGCCTTGGTACCGCTATCAGCGAGGCCGTGGAAGTCGCGCTTAAGGAAAAGAAAACGCACTACGCACTGGGCAGCGTCCTAAACCACGTCGTACTGCACCAAACGGTCATCGGGCAGGAGGCGTTAAAGCAATTCGAGAAAATAGGGGAGTACCCTGACGTCGTTATCGCCTGCGTAGGCGGCGGGAGCAACTTCGGCGGAATAGCCTTCCCTTTTATCGGAAAAACGCTGCGCGAGGGCGACAAAACAAAGTACATCGCCGTAGAGCCCAGCGCTTGCCCCTCCTTGACGCGCGGGAAGTACGCCTATGATTATGGCGACCAGGCGGGCCTGACCCCTGCGATGCTGCAGTACACACTGGGGAGCGGGTTTATGCCCAGCTCGATACACGCGGGCGGGCTCAGGTATCACGGCGCGTCGTCGCTGGTCAGCCAGCTTGTACACGAGAAAATTGTGGACGCTGTGGCCGTAAATCAGACGGAAGTATTCAAGAGCGCGGTCATGTTTGCAAAGAACGAGGTGCTGCTGCCCGCGCCCGAATCCTCACACGCGATCTGCGCCGCGGTAAACGAGGCGATAAAATGCCGCGAGACGGGCGAGGCGAAGACGATACTTTTCAACCTTACCGGCCACGGATATTTTGACCTTGCGGCGTACAACGAATACAATCACGGGAACATAACGGACGCCGCTTACACCGAAGAGATGCTTGAAAAGAGCACGGCGAGCCTGCCGAAATTTAATATCTAATACTAGAGCAAGTATTTTTAATGCAGAAAACGGCTTGTTTTTGCAGCAAATAGTAGAACTATTTGTGAAGGAAAGAAGACGTTTTCATCCGAAAAAGACGCAACTGTAAATTATTCTTAAATTTTCAGCGTTTACTTTGGTAAATTATAAATGGTATTAGTATAAAGAAAAAAGCGGCTGTTTTGGGAAATCCCGGAACAGCCGCGTATAACTGCGGCATTTTTCTTAAAAGAAGGGAGGGAAGCCGAAATGGCGGAATTAAAACAGGAAATCATCCGGCGTAAGTCAATAAGGAAATATATCGATACCCCCTTTACCGCCGCCGAGGAGGCGGAAGTAAAGGAAATTATTGCAGGCGCGGCAAAGCTTTTAGATATTGATGTAAGCGCGGAGCTTTTGACACGGGAGGAATATATGAAAGCCGCGGGGGGTATGTTTCTGGTCCGCGCCCCGTACTACCTGATAATAAAGAGCGAAAAGAAGCCCGGCTATTTGATGAACGCAGGATTTTTCGGGCAAAACGCCGTGCTTAAACTTACCGCGAAGGGGTACGGCACCTGTTGGCTGGGCGGCGCGAGGCCGAAGGAGAAAGCGGCGGAAACGGAATACGTTATCAGTATCGCGCTGGGAAGGCCTGGCGAGCCGTTTAGAAAGGACAGCGCGGAGGCCGGCCGCAAGCCCGTGCCGGAAATAGCATACGGCGATACCGGGGCGTTCTTGCCCGCGCTCAATGCGGCAAGGCTTGCGCCGTCCGCGATGAACAAGCAGCCCGCAAGGTTTAAATGCGGCGTTGATAAGCTGGATCTTTACAGGAAAAAGCCGGCGTTACCGTTCCTTTCGAATCTTCAGGAAATCGACTGCGGGATCGCGGCTGCAAACATAATATATAACGAGCCGGAGTATAAATTTGCCGCCGCAGATTGCTTAGGCGAGCTGGCGGGCTGTGAATTCATGGGAACGCTGAAAAAGTAATACATAAAACCGCGTCTAAACGCAAAACGGCCGGAACAGCGTAAAAGCTGTTCCGGCCGTTTTAAAACGCGGATTAGTATCAGCTGACTGTTACCGCTTCCTTCTTATCGGGCGGCGTGTATTTTTTGAAAAACCCTTTTTTGTAGACAAGCACAAGCAAGACCGCGCCCAGCGCTATCATTCCCAAGGAAATGACCTGCGACGGGGAAAGGGCCGTCTGCCAGAAAATTTCGCCGCGCGGATCGCCGCGGAAAAACTCGATAACAAAACGGAAAACGCCGTAGCTGAACAGATATATTATCATCGATTTATCGGTAAATTTCTTGTTGTAGCATATGAAGAACAGGATAAACAGGAATACGGCTTCGAATAACTGGGTCGGGAGGACGCATACTTCCGCAAGCCCGTGCGCCAGATGATTGGACGCGTTCGAGCCGATCGGGAACCAAATGCCGGGAAAGCCGTGCATCTCGACGCCGTAGCAGCAGCCGCCGAACAAACAGCCGATCCTGCCGAAAGCGTGCGCGATACATACGCAGGGGGCGAACGCGCGCAGTATTATCCAAAAATCGTTTCTTATATCGGGCTTTGCGACAAATCTCGCCCCAATAATAAACGCTGCCGCGCCGGTTATAAGCCCGCCCAAAAAGGTCATGCCCGGCGCGTAGCCGGAGGGCAGCCTAAAGCCGTATTCAAAAAGGTCGTATATAAATTGAAAGAGGATCGCGCCACCCATGCCCGCCGCGATCGCGATGAGCGTGAGGATCGTATAAAAATAGTCGGACTTTTTACTCATATCATAGCGTCTTGTTACGCCGGGCAGCACCCAAAACACGCATGCGGCAACGCCTACCAGCATAAAACCCTGATACAACCATTCATATCCTGTTATCATAATGTACAGAGTATAACACTATTAAGCGCGGGTGTAAAGGCTAAAGTTTAAAAAGTTCGGGGGCTTCAAATCCGTTGCGCCGCGCATAAAAGGTCTTTTCAAAACCGCCGCGGCATAAACATAAATAATTATGAATTCGTTTTTAAAAGAGATCGCCGCGCTGACCGAGCTGCCTTTTGACACCGCCTTCAGCGCCTACCGGTACGTCAATATAGGCGGCGCTGCCTTGTATGTACAGGGGCATAAAGGCGTTATCTCCTACGGCACGGACAAGATCGCGCTGCGGATAAAGAACGGGCGGCTGGAGGTCGCGGGGCATGACCTTGCCGTAAAGCAGCTGTCCGCTGACGAGATCGTTATGACGGGCAGGATAGTGTCGCTGACGGCGGAGGAAAGTTTTCCCGCAAAGTCATCCGAAAAAAAGGACGGGAAAACTGCCGGGGATGCCGGCGCGGGTAAAAACGCGGAAAAGCGCGTTTAAAGGGGCGAAAAAGTGTTTAATCGGCTGATATTACTTTTGGCCGGCAGTGTCCGGATAAAGGTCGAGGGGCTGAACCTTGACAGGCTTTTGACCGCGCTCTTAAACGGGGGTTTCGTGCTTTACGGATTGAAGAGGCCGTCTTATCAGGTGCTGACCTTTTCGGTATCTTACCGCAGGAAGAAACGGGTATGCGCCTTTTTGCAAAAGCAAAGCTATAAGTTTTCTGTTACGGACGAGAAGGGTCTGCCCGCGGGCTTAAAAAAGCTGTCGTTAAGGATCGGGCTTATCGCAGGCTTCATTTTATGCGTTTCGGGCGCGGCGGCGTATTCCGGCCGCGTCTGGGACATACGGGTCGAGGGGCTGGAGAGGATCAAGGCTTCAGAGGTCACCGCGATACTGACGGAAATGGGCTACCGCGGCGGTATGCGGAAAAAGGACGTTGACAGGGGCGAAGTCGCGCTTGCGCTCAATATCGGGCTCGCGGACGCCGCTGACGTGACTGCCGAGATGCGCGGCACCTGCCTTATAATCAGGATAAACGAGACGACAGAAAAGGACGGCGGGACAACTGCCGCGCCGCATGATATAACCGCCTCGTATGACGCTGTTGTAACGAGGGTGCTGGCCCTTGACGGTACGGCGCTGGTAAAGCCGGGCGACATTGTCAGGAAGGGCGCGGTGCTTATCGCGGGTTACAATCTTGACAAGGAAGGCAACAGGACAGAGGTTGCCGCAAAAGGCGAGGTGAGGGGCAAGGTTTTTTTCAGCGCGGAAAATGTTTTCTTTACGGAAAGGGAAGAATATGTAAGGACAGGGAGTTTTATCGAAAACCGCGGCTTTAAAATCTGCGGGATGAGCCTGAAAATAAAGAATACGGAATGCCCGTATGCTTTGTATGACAGCGAAACCGTGACCGGCGTTATTTTCAAGTCCTTTTTGCCGCTGTACAATACTGCGGAGCGGTTCTACGAGCTGGAGGCAAAAACCGTTCATTACGATTATGAGGCGGTAAAGGACGCGCTGATAAGCCGGCTGCGTCAGGAGGCGGAGGCCAAGGTGCCAAAGGGCGCCTATATCGCCGGGGTGAAAACAGATGTTAGACAGATAGACAAATATATCGTTACGATGTATAATATAGAAACTGAAATGCTGCTGTAAACGAAAATTGCATAAGCATAAAACCTAAAGAAAAAATATGACTGAAACTAAAATATCGAAAAAGATCAGGCTGACGGCTAAGGATAAAATCGCGGCCGGCGCTATTTCTCTTTTGTTTATCGCGGTGCTTATCGGTTTGACCACTTTAAAGGCCGAGCTGATCGACGGCCGCAAAATCACCGGCGGCGCCGACGAGATCCTGCTGTACGTTATTATGGCAGGCGTGTTCGTCGTCTCGTTCCTGGTGCTGCTGCTGTATATGGGCTTCTCATACCGGGACGGCATCAAGGGCAAACGGTACCTGGGCGTTTCGGGTACGGCGATCGTTTTGAACTTCCTGTTTTGCCTTATCGCAAGCCATTTTTCCATGTATGCGATGCCTATGTGCTTTGCGGGGATAATCATTGCCAACCTTATCGAGCCGCGGCTGGGCTTTACCGTCAATTTCATATGTATTTTTCAAACCCTTGCGTACGTTCTGCTTATTACCGACGCGGCCGGCGATCAGAGCATGATCATACAGGAAACGATCATGGCGGTATGCTCGGTCGCCTACTCGCTGGTGGCGCTTGGCAGGATAAACCGCAACACAGGCCGTGCAGATTTTATCGGATATCTGTTGCTGTTCAGCATCCTGATCGCGCCCGCTGCGATCTTATTCACTCTTCTTTACGGGACGTCGCCCACGCCTATTTGGCAGCAAGCCGCATATATTGCGGGCGGGATCGTCGCGCAGGTGCTGCTGGTACTGTTTTTTATCCCTCTTTTAGAGCTTATATTCATGATCACGACCAACAGCCGGCTGGCCGAGCTCAGCGATATGCGCCAGCCGCTTTTAAAGCGGCTGATGACCGAGGCGCCCGCGACGTTCAACCATTCTCAGACGGTGGGGAACCTTGCCGAGAGCTGCGCGTCCGCCTTGGGCGAGAACATCTATATGGCGCGCGCCGCCGCGCTTTACCATGATATCGGGAAATTGGAGAACGTCGAATTCTTTACCGAGAACCAGACCGGCGGCAATCCGCACGACGAGATAACGCCCGAACTTTCCGCCGAGATAATCCATAAACACACCAGCGACGGTTACAAGATGGCGGTTGCCGCAAGGCTGCCGAAAGATCTTGCCGCGATCACGATGGAGCATCACGGGACTACCGTGATGAAATTCTTTTATGAAAAGGCCAGGCGTATGACCGACGGCGAGGTGGATATGGATTTCTACCGCTATAAGGGCGACAAGCCCACGTCAAAGATCGCGGCTATTATCATGATATGCGACAGCAGCGAGGCCGCTATCCGCGCAATGCAGGCGCCCGACATCCAAAAGGTAGGGAAATTGGTCGACGGTATTATCTATGACAGGATCGCCGACGGCCAGTTCGATAACTGCGATATTACCACCAAGGATTTTGCAATAATCCGCCAGACTATCGCCGAATTATCGACCGGACTGTACCACACAAGGATCGAATACCCCAAATAAACCGGTATTATACCCTAAAGCAAGCGTCTGCCGTCTGTTCTGTGGCGCGAAAATGAAATACTTTGGGCAGCGCGTCAGGTTTGATACATATGTTAAAAGTTCTTTTAGATGATAAGAGCGGTTATTTGCCGGATATAACGGCGGCGGCGGCCGCGTGCGTTAAGGTTTTGGGGCAGGATTGCCATTTTACGGTTTCGGTCACTTTCGTGTCCGCGAAAAAAATGCGTGAAATAAACGCCGCGCACCGCGGGGCGGATAAGACGACCGACGTGCTGAGTTTCCCCGGCCTCGACCTTATAAAGCCCTCCGGGCTGCCGCTGCCTTGCATTAAACCGGCTGAGTTTCCGTTCGAGACAGACGAAACGGGCGCGGTGAACCTGGGCGATATCGTGATCTGTAAGGCCGTCGCGGTTTCACAGAGCAAGGAGTACGGGCATTCGGAGCGGCGGGAGATCTGTTATCTGTTTACGCACGGGCTTTTACACCTTTTCGGTTTCGATCATGAGGATGAGAGCGGCAAGACCCTGATGCGGACGGCGGAAGAAGCTGTTATGAAGTATATGGGATTACAACGGGGGGAATAATAAAGTGCTGGACCCGGATGAGTACGAGGAACTTATAGAAATGGCCAAGGCTGCGGCCGATAACGCTTACGCGCCGTATTCGGATTACGCGGTGGGCGCGGCGCTGCTTACCGATTCGGGAAAGATCTTTACCGGCTGCAACATCGAGAACGCCTCGTTCGGCGCGACCCTGTGCGCGGAGAGGACTGCCGCGGCAAAGGCGGTCAGCGAGGGCGAGACCTCGTTTGCCGCCATCGCCGTATATCATAACGGCCCCGAAATGCCGTTCCCTTGCGGGATCTGCCGGCAGGTGCTGTCGGAGTTTTCGCGGCACGCTGCCGTAATAGTCGCCAACGAATCCGGCGCCGAGGCGTTTGAACTGAGCAAGCTTTTACCCAGCAGCTTCGGCTTCAAAAAATGACGGCGGCCGGATATTTCAATATTATATCAAGTCTTTTAACGGAATTTTCATTTTAACGGAATTAGTATACTTATGAAAACAGGAACAGCAGTATTATTGGGACGCCCGAATTGCGGCAAGTCCTCGCTCATCAACGCTATGACGGGGGAAAAGGTGTCTATCGTTTCGCCGCGCCCGCAGACCACCAAGGATGCGGTGACAGGAATCTTCACAAAGGAGGACGGCAGCGCGCAGCTTGTTATGACCGACACCCCGGGGATATTCAAGCCGCGGAAAGAAGATGACATAGGCCTTGGCAAGGCGGTCAGGAGTGCCGCGGGCGGCGCCGATGTGATCGTTTATGTCATCGACGGCACGCATAAGCTGGACGAACGCGATGAGAATAATATTTCTGTGTACGCGCGGCGCGGGCTGCCCATAATTTTGGTGATAAACAAGGTCGATCTGTGCGCATATGAACAGGTCTATCCGATAATAGCGCATTATAACGGCAAAAAGGGTATAACCGAGATCATCCCAGTTTCGGCGAAGGCGGGCACGAACGTAGACAAACTGAAGGAAATCATAATCGGGCTGCTGCCCGAGGGCGAGGCCGTTTACGGTGATGACGAATATACCACGAGCCCCGAAAAATTTATGGCGGCCGAGATCCTGCGCGAAAAGATGCTGTATCTTTTGCGTGAGGAGGTGCCGCACGGCGTCAGCGTCGAGGTGACGGAGTATAAGAAGCGGAAGGGGCGGGCGCTGTATGATATAGGCGCGGATATAGTGTGCGATAAGGACAACCACAAGACGATCATAATCGGAAAGGGCGGCGCGATGCTGAAAGAAATCGGCAAAAGGGCGCGCCCGGACATCGAAAAACTTACCGGTTGCCCGGTCAACCTGCAGCTATTCGTAAAGGTAAGGAAATAGTTTTCCGGAACTTCCGACAGGCGGCATTGTTCCTCCCGCAAAAAGAACATGCAAGCAGGAGTCGCCCAAATTCGGGGAAAAAATCTGCCGGGCAGTCATGCTGATTGTTCCCGGAACAGATTTTATTCAAGTATCTCCCCGCGGTTTTCGGGGCTGCCGGACAATTCCTTGTATAAAAGGTAATAGCCTATTTCGCCCGTGTGCGCAAAAAGCTGCCACGCGTTTCTTGCCGTGGTTTTTGAAACGGGGTCAAAATTAACCATATATGTATCCCTCCGTATATATTCTGTCCGTACCTAAATAAAATTATAAGCATACGAAGCATCCGGTCCGCATTCTCTTAAAGGCGGCGCCGCAATATTTTTAGGGCGTTCCATTTTAATTGCCAAAAAAAAATAGTTTTGCTATAATGTACAGGCTTTAACGGCGTTTGCCGTTTTATGCGGTAAAGCCGAACTTGTTTTTTAATGGGTTCGGTGAAAAATTTCCTTACTCCCGGGGAGACCGGGGGTCATAGGCCAAAAGGAGGAGCAGCCATGAATAAGTATGAAGTGTTGTACATCTTGGACTCGAAGCTTAACGATGAGGCGATCGACGCGCAGATCGAGAAGTACAAAACGCTTGTAACTGCGTCGGGCGGCGAGGTTGAAAAGGCGGACAAGTGGGGGGTCAAGAGATTGGCGTACCCTATTGAAAAGAAAACCGAAGGGTTTTATGTCCTGATGAACTTCACCGCAAAATCTGACCTGCCGCTTGAGATCGAGCGCCAGATGAAGATTTCGGACGAGGTAATGCGCTACATGATAATCAACAAGAACTAGGCTTTTTCGCGTATCAGGACGCGGCAAGGCAGTCCCTTGGCGCTATCTCGTGCCAAAGGGCGGAAATTAAGGGCGGGCAAAAGGCATGAAGCGGCCTTTTATCCTTGGTGAATTATGAATAAAGCAATTTTGATCGGCAGACTTACCCGCGATCCGGAGCTTACCACTACCGGCTCCGGCGCATCTGTCTGTAAATTCGGGCTGGCGGTCAACCGCAGGTTCGTAAGCAAGCAGACCGGCGAGCGCGAAGTCGATTTTTTCAATATTACTGTCTGGAGCGCTATGGGCGAGAACTGCCACAAGTATTTACGTAAGGGCAATTTGGCGGGGATCACCGGCAGGATCGAAACCAGGACATACGAGCAGGACGGCGTGAAAAAGTACGCGTTCGATATAATCGCCGACGAAGTCGAGTTTTTGTCCAGCCCGAACCAGGGCGGCGGCGACAGCTTTGAGGGCAGTGCGCCCGCGCCCGCTGTCAAGGCGAAGGTATCCGAGCTGAAGCCTTTAGAAGACGAGGACCTGCCCTTCTAAAGGATCCGCACGGGCGGTAACGGATAAACAAATTAAAAGATTTTAGGAGTTAAACATAAATATGGCTGAATTTAAAAAGCCGTCGCAGGGCGGCGACGATAAAAACGTCAAACGCATTAAGCGCCCTATGAAAAAGAAAGTCTGCGTATTCTGCGCGGATAAGATCGAAGTGATCGATTATAAGGATCTTGCCAAGCTGAAGAGGCAGATCACCGATAAAGGCAAAATCGTGCCGCGCCGCGCCAGCGGCACCTGCGCAAAGCATCAGCGCGAGGTCGTAACAGCAATAAAGAGGGCAAGGATTATGGCCCTTCTCCCGTTCGTCGCCGAATAACGGCGGATTTGCGTCGGGATCGGCGCGGAAGCGCATCCCGACGACCTTGTGCGTACGTTTCAGTACGCGACGGCGGCCGGCGGGATACACTTACGCACCGCTGCCTTGCAACTGCGCCGTTATTCGCCCGTCAGGGCAGGGGCGTGGAAGTTTTGCCCGTCAGGGATGGATATTTGCGTCGGGATCGGCGCGAAAGCGCAATTTCAGGCGCACTCCGCGTATTCCGATACAGCTGCGGCGGCCAAAATTCCCCTTACGCACCGTTGCCTCGCAACTGCGCCGTTATTCACCCGTCAGGGCAGGGGCGGGGAAGTTTCGCCCGTCAGGGGTAAGCGGTTCGATCTTATTACCGTTGATTTTAGAATTCTTTGTTTAACCCGTCTGTTTTCAGGCGGGTTTTTCTTTTGGCACAACATATTGTAATCCGGAATAACTTGATATATAATCATTTGCGCGTACATAGCCGTATGCTCTGCGGATGTGTCGCTTTCAGGGCGTTCCTATGCGGACGCCTTTTGGATTAGCGTAAGATGAGGGCTGCGGACGGTATCCGGCTTATCGGAAAGAAATGGCGCAGGCTGCTATATCTTGCGCGTTTAAGCCAAGGCTTAGGCCGAAAAATATTTTAGTAACGCCGCCCTCTTGGCAGTGCTGTCATTTGCGGCGGAAAGGGCGGATAATTTTGCGGGGGTGATATTTTTGACCGATATGGATATATTGAAATACGAATGGCAGGGGATGTTGGTAGCTTTGGCGGTATGCGCGGTGATCGGGCTTATCAAAACGCCTATTAAGTCGGCGATAAGGAAGAAAACGGAGGACGCGGGCAAGATTTTCGGCG
This sequence comes from Eubacteriales bacterium, assembly GCA_031553565.1. GTDB lineage: Bacteria > Bacillota > Clostridia > Christensenellales > DUVY01 > JAVBLK01. The sequence goes on along the minus strand of JAVBLK010000037.1, from coordinate 57,795 downwards.
CGGTGGCGTTTTTGGTAAGCGTGGTCTCGGGCGCGGGGGCCGCCGTGCTGTTCAGTGCGGTCTTTAATTGTTTTGCCATCTTCAGCGTTGAGTCGTTGACTTTTATGGTCTGGGTTGTCTCGGCCTCGCAATTCTTTTACGCGATGTACGAAAAGCTGGGGATAAGGCTGCTGGGCAAAAAAATAATAGGACTGCTTGCAGGCGCTTTCGGCGTAAAACTGCCGGAGGCTGCCGAAAAGGCGATCGATCTGCTGCCCGAAAAAAAAGACCCGGCAGAATCGGGCGCGGAAGACGATGAAAAGACTGCGGAATAAAAACGCGGCGGGTTGAAGACACTACCGGTATAACATTCCTTACGGGGACGGAATGTCCCGAACGGGAAACGGAGGGTAAGATTATGCCGATTAAATGCACGACCTGCGGCGACTCGATGGAAGGCAAGGAGATGCGCTCTTGCAAGAACTGCGGCGCGAACGTCTGCCCGGCGTGCTGCGCCGGCAACCACGGCCTGTGTAATTTCTGCTATTCTGACTTAAGCTATCTGAATTGATGCGCCATACGAAAGACAAAAACAGCTCCGCGGGGATTTCCTGCGGAGCTGTTTTTGTATAAAAACTCTGTCAAAAGCGAATCTGGCGGGCGTCAGGCAGCCGCGCGTGCGAAAGCCTTCATTTGCCTACGCAGAAGGCGGAGAACAGGGCGTCCAGTATGTCCTCGCCTGCGGTGACGCCGGTTATAAGGCCGAGGGCGTCCCATGCGGCCTTGATATCGACATAGCGCATTTCCAGCGGCGTAGTTTTCCCTGCGGAAACGGCCTCGGAAAGATGCCTTGCGGCCTGCTTTACAGCGTCTAAGTGCCTGATATTGTTCAGGGTAAGGCCGCCCGCGGCATAATCCTTGCCGAGGCAGAACTCTATAATCATTTTTTTAAGCTCGCCGATATAGTAGCCCTGCTTTGCGCTGATATAGATTTTATGCTTGACCGCGGCAGACTTGTTCAGCGCGGCGTATTTCTTTTTGTCAAAGCCCGGCGAATCGATTTTATTGACCGCGAAAATAAGCCTTTTCCCGTCCAGGATCTCAGCGAACTCGGCCGGTATAGTGTCGCTGTCATAGTCCTGAACATACAATACAACATCCGCTGCGGCCGCGGCCGTCTTGCTGCGCTCGATCCCCAGGTTTTCGGCGTTGTTCTTGGCGCGGCGGATGCCGGCTGTATCGATGAGGTTGATGCGCACGCCGTTTTCAGTAAAGCTTTCGGTGACGGTGTCGCGCGTGGTGCCCGCCTGCGGAGTAACGATCGCGCGCTCGTAATTAAGCAGGGCGTTCATAAGCGACGACTTGCCGGTATTGGGCAGCCCTACTATCGCGCAGTTGATGCCGTTTTTTATTAATGCGCCGTTTTGGTACGTGCGCTCTAAAGCGTTCAACTCCTTCAGCGCGTCGCGCAGAGCCGCGTCCGTCCTCCCTGCGATATTCTCGCCGTCGTACTCGTCCGGATAATCTGCCGCCGCGTCGATCTCGGCCAACACCGCAGTCAGCCTGTCCTGTATGCCGGTAAGAGAATCCTTCAGCTTTCCCGTCATCAGCGAGAAGCCCGCGCGGATCTCCGCCTCGCTCTGCGCATTGATAAGGTCGATCATCCCCTCGGCCGACGACATATCCAGCTTGCCGTTCATAAAGGCGCGGCGCGTAAATTCGCCGGGCCCGGCAAGCCGTGCGCCGCGGCTCAAAACCTCGCGCAAAATGCACTCGGTAAGCCTTACTCCGCCGTGGCAATGGAACTCCAGACCGTCCTCGCCCGTGAAGCTTTTAGGTGCCTTAAAAATGACGCACATACATCTGTCGGACACGGCGTCGCCTTTTAATAGGCCGGGATACAGCCTGTACGGCTCGAAATCCTTTACCGGGGTTTTGTCCGCGGCGGAAAACAGCGCGCCGGCAATGCCGTGCGAAAGGCTTCCGCTGACGCGTATTATCGAAACCGCGGCAGTTGTAAGCCCGGTTGCGATCGCTGCGACAGTATCGTTATTTTCTGCGTTTTTCATAATGTATATATTATAGCGCAGATATATCAAAAAGACAATACCGTATAAAGTTTGTTTGACCGGTTGCTGCCGCAACTTGGCGGTGACGGTATTGTGACAAAGCAAGGCAGATAATGCGCAAAAAAATTTTCATAGTTTTAACAATTATGATATAATCAAACAATACCGGAAAAAATTTAACGGAGCGGCGCTAAACTTGAAAAAACTGCTGGAAAAATTAAGGGAAGTCGGTATTGCGATCATTCCGCTTGTCGCGGTGGTACTGATCCTGCATTTTACAGTGGCGCATCTGGAGAAAGAAGCGGTAATAAATTTTATTATCGGTACTGTCATGGTAGTCCTGGGCGAGGTTTTTTTTCTGTCGGGCGTGGATAACAGCATCATTACTATGGGCGAGGCCTGCGGCAACAGTATCAGCCGCTTCAAATCGGTTTTTCTCGTACTGCTTTTCGGTTTCGTATTCGGCTTGATATGCACAATTGCCGAGCCGGACGTGCAGGTCTTAGGCGACCAGGTCAACAGCGTCAGCAACGGCCTGATCTCGCGTTTTTCGCTGGTGATAATAATTGCTTTGGGCGTCGCGATATATACGGCGCTGGCGCTTTTCCGCGCGGTCACAAAGATAAAGCTTAGGACGCTTTTACTTATCTCGTATATAATCATATTTACCCTGGCCGTGGTTTCCACGGTGACGGGGCACAGCGATTTTCTGGCGATATCCTTTGACAGCGGCGGCGTTACGACAGGGCCGATCACCGTGCCGTTCATACTTGCACTGGGGATCGGCGCGGCGGCGACAAAGAGCGGGAATAAGAGCGATGACAGCTTCGGCATGGTGGGGCTGGCCTCGGCGGGGCCGATCATGGCAATGCTGATCCTGGGGATGTTCTTTAAGATAGAGACTAAATTTGACCCCGACAGCATGTATGCGGCGGAAAGCCTCGGGCACGTAATCACCGGCACATTGGGAAATGTGGCGATAGGGCTTGCGCCGATCACCGGCGTGTTCCTTATATTCCAGTTTTTCTTTATCAAGCTGCCCGGGAAAAAGCTTTTGAAAATACTGGTCGGGGTATTGATAACATATGTCGGGCTGGTATTATTTTTGGGCGGCGTGGAATTCGGTTTTTCGAAGGCGGCAATGGAGATCGGCAGAAAGGTCGCGGAAGCCGGGGATATCAGGTATATCCTGATACCCATAGGCGCGGTAATAGGCGTGGCGACGGTCTACACCGAGCCGGCAATATCGGTCTTAGGAAAGCAGGTCGAGGATGTTACCAGCGGCCAGATAAGGGGCAGGGTATTAAAGCTGGCTTTGGCGGTCGGCATAGGCCTTGCGGTGACCTTGGGGATAGTAAAGGTTTTGTTTGCGGTAAGCCTGTGGTGGTTCATCGTGCCGGGTTATATGATCGCGCTTGTATTTATGTTTTTCAGCCCGGATATCTTTACCGCGATCGCATTTGACAGCGGCGGCGTCGCCAGCGGGCCGATGACGGCGACCTTTTCGCTGCCGCTGGTGATAGGCATTTGCGCGGCCGTGGGCGACTCTGTCATGGATTTTGCGTTCGGGCTTGTCGCGCTGGTTGCAATGATGCCCTTGATTATTATACAGTTTATGGGTATAATGTATAAGTCGAAGGCGGCCAGGCTTGAGAAGGAAAGGCTTGCTGCGGAGCTGCAGCTTGCGGCGGCGGCCGAGGAAGACAAGGACTTCAGCGGTTTGTTGTAAGACTGCGGCGGCGGGAAAAGCACGTAATATCATAATACAAGGAATAATATGCTGCTTAAATACAAGTATTTTATGGCGATCATTTTGCCTAAAGACGAGGAGCGCGCTGTCGGGATCATGCAGGCGCACGGCGCGCACGGCCTCCTGGTAATGTCGGGCGAGGGCTCCGCAGGCCCTGCCATAGGTGAGCTTTTGGGTTTCTCCGACAATAAAAAGGAGATAATCACCGGCTTTGTTTCGGAGATCCAGGAGAGGGAGCTGCTTGAGAGCCTGTATGACGGGCTGTTAAAAGAACACGGCGCGGGCGTGGCGTTCACAATAAGGATCGACGGCTTTATCGGCCTTAAGTCGATGTTTGTGGGCGACCTGCAATAAATCGTCGCGTAATAAACGGCAGGTATCCGGCGGGAGTGTTTTTCCGGGACGCGCCGGGCTGGGATCGATAAGGCGGATAAAAAAGTAATAATGAGGTTTTAGAACAAAGATGGATAACAGCGGCAATGACAGCAGTTGTAAGCTGATAATCTCGGTGGTCAACAGGGGCTTTTCCGAAAAGGTCATGGACAGCGCGCGCGGCGCGGGCGCAAAGGGCGGCACCGTCCTTCACGGCCGCGGCACCAGTACCGGCCATCAGAATATTTTCGGCATAAGCATCGACCCCGAAAAGGATATCGTATTGATAGTCGCGCCCAAGGATAATTGCGTCGCTATTATGGAGGCAATAAATATTGCCGCCGGGCTGAGTACGCCGGGCAGCGGCATATGCTTTGTCGTGCCGGTGGACAATATGGTGGGTATCCATCTGGAATAGAGCGCTGGCCGGAGCTTGTCCGGCCGTATTTATATGAAAGAAACAGATAAGGAAAAGAATAAAAAGCCGCTTTCCGCCGGGGAGTTCTTCCCGGAGGGCGATACCGGCGGCCAGGAAGAGATATCGGTCGTTACGCCTACCGTTATAAACCGTAATATCGCCGCGGCATACGAAAAAGAAAGCAATTTCGGCGCCGCGCCGAAAAGGCTTGCCAAGACCGAGGCGCAAAAGAAGGCCGAGCAGCAGCTGGCGCACGATCCGGAGCTGCAGGGGCTGGTCGATCTCGTTATGGACGAGGAGGCCGGGGAAAAGGACCCCAGGCTTACCTTTGCCAAAAAGCGGAACAAGCGCGAGCTTGCCTTTGCCGAAAGCCTGGCGAAGGCCGAGCGGTTCAGCCCCGACTATAAGGAAGGGCTGACGCGGGAGCAGGCCGCCGCCCGCAAGGCGGAAAACCTTAATAATTTTGCGCCCAAAAGCAACGCGAAAACCTATCGGAGCATCTTTTTCCAGAATATCTTCACCTTCTTCAATTTGCTTTGCGTGGTCGTGGCTGTCGCATTGATAATCGCGGGCACCGATCTTGCCAATTTCTTTTTCCTGGCTATCATGTTCCTCAACATGACTATCAGTATTATCCAGGAGATCCGCGCCAAATTATCTATCGAAAAGCTGTCGCTGATAAGCGCGCCGGTCGCGGTCGTGGTAAGGAACGGCACAAAATTAAGTATTCCAGTAAACGAAGTCGTCCTTGACGATATATTGTTTTTAGAGAACGGCAAGCAGGTCTGCACCGACAGTATCGTCGTATCCGGCGAGGCGGAGGTGAATGAATCCCTCCTTACGGGCGAGTCCAATTCGGTACTGAAGAAACAGGGCAGCCAGCTTTTTGCGGGCAGCTTTGTCTCCAGCGGCAGTTGCTATGCCCGCGCCGACAGGGTCGCCGGCGCCAACTATGTCGAGAGCCTGACCGCATTTGCCAAGAAATATAAGAAGGCCAAAAGCGAGCTGCTCAATTCGCTTAAGACCATAATCAAGATCATCGGCGGGCTGATAGTGCCGCTTGCCATCGCGTTGCTCTTTACGAATTTCCACTCGCTGAAAGCGGTAAACCCGGATGCGACGCTAAAAGACATTTTCCCGATGACCGCGGGCGCGATCATCGGTATGATCCCGTCGGGGATGTTCCTGCTTACCAGTATTTCGCTGGCGCTCAGCGTTATCCGCCTGGGAAAGAGCAACGTGCTGGTGCAGGACCTTTACTGTATCGAGATGCTGGCGCGCGTCAACGTGCTGTGTCTGGACAAGACCGGGACGCTTACCGACGGCACAATGCTGGTCAACGAGGTAATAGAGTTCAAGAACAACAACGACACGGGCTATTCGCTGGGGAATATAATCGGCTCGTGCCTTACCGCAACAGGCGACAACAACCAGACGGCGGTGGCGTTAGTCAATAAATTCGGCTATTCCAAGGCGCTCAAGCCCGAAAAGGTCATGCCGTTTTCGTCGCAGAGGAAATTCAGCTGCGTGACGTTCGAGGACGTCGGCACCGTCTTTATGGGCGCGCCGGAATTCATTCTCGGCGAAATAGGCGTAAGGCTGGAAACGCTGATAAACGATAAGGCAAAGGACGGTTTAAGGATCCTTCTGGTAGCCTTCAGCCCTAACCCGATAAAGAACGAAAGGCCGCCGTCCAACCCGAAGGCGCTGGCGCTTATCGTAATAGAGGACCATATCCGCGAGGACGCTTTCGATACCTTGAAATGGTTCCGCGACAATGACGTGGCGATCAAGATAATCTCGGGCGACAACCCCGTAACAGTATCCGAGGTCGCAAGGCGCGTAGGTGTGCCGCACGCCGAAAAGTACGTCTCCTTGGACGGCATGACCGACCCCGAGGTCGTGGAATTAGCCAACCAGTATACCGTTTTCGGCAGGGTCACGCCCGAACAGAAGCGTCTTTTGATAAAGTCGATAAAGGCAAAGGGGAATACCGTCGGGATGACGGGCGACGGCGTAAACGATTTGCTGGCGCTTAAGGAGGCGGACTGCTCTATTGCGATCGCATCGGGCAGCGAGGCCGCGATAAACGTCTCGCATATGGTATTGCAGGACAGTAACTTTGCAAATATGCCGCAGGTCGTATTAGAGGGCAGGCGGGTCGTCAATAATATCCAGAAGTCGTCGTCTCTGTACCTTATGAAAACGCTGTTTTCCATGCTGATGACGATACTTGCGGTCGCATTGCAGATAACCTATCCGTTCGAGCCCAAGAACCTGCTTATCCTGGAGTTTTGCATAATAGGCCTGCCGTCCTTCTGCCTTGCGTTCCAGACAAACAAAAACAGGATACAGGGCAAGTTTATGTTCAATATGTTAAAGAGCGCGATCCCCAGCGGATTGACGCTGGTATTGAGTTTTGCCGTTCTTTTGGTGTTTGCGCGAACTACCGATATTTTCGGCGCGGGCGCAAAGCTGGCGACGATAGTGGCCTCGCCGGTGTTCAAGTCGAGCTCGGTAATGGTCATAACCTTTACGGGGCTGTCTATGCTTTTAAGGCTGTGCATGCCGCCGGACGCGTACCGCATGACGGTTTGGGCTGTTTCGGGCCTGGCCTGTTTGGGCCTGAGCTTCTTTATGGGTGATATCTTTCAGATCACCGCGCTGCCGCTGGTTCATACCCTGCTTATCATCGTGATAGTGGAAAGCTCGTTCGCAGTGGTAACAATCATACAGGCGGGGATATCGCGGATCAAGATCAGCTGACCCTGCCGCCCCCGCATTCCGATCGCTCAACTTCAGGCAGCCTCGGATCGTTTTCCGCAAAATTTTATCCGATTTAATCAGCGTTTACCTAATATTTTTTACCGCCGCGCAGATAATAACATATATGTATACTGCTAATAAGCGGCGGGTTTTCGTTTTTATTATGATCTTTGTTTCGGCGGCGGCGTTTTTTGCCGCCCCCGTCAGAAATACCGTATGCGCCTCCCGCGTTTCCGAATTCAATATCGAGCTCAATTTCCGCGGCGCAAGGCTGCGGCTTTCGGACGCCGATTTTACGTATCACAACGCGGACCATCTGACCCGGCGCGATCTGAAACGCAGGGGGACCGGCTACCGCGAAAAGGCCGCTGTTGCCGCGCGCGCCAAAAGGCAGGGGCACGACCCCTGTCATGTCATAAATTATATCCTGCCGTGTTTTGATAGAAAACTGGATGCGTTTGCGGCGAAGGCCGAAAAAGCGCCGATCCCGTCCGAAATATATTTCAACCCCGTAACCGTCAGCTTTTCAATAACGCGCGAGGCCGCCGGGTACCGGATCGACCGTGACGCGCTGTATTCAAAGCTTCTTGACGCGTTTATCGCCGCGCCGGATATCAGGCTGAAGCTTTCCGCGCTGCCCGTATATACCGACATCACGGCGGAACACAGGGCGAAGGGGACCTGTTTAAAGAGCAGCTTTTCCACCGACTTTTCCCGCAGCAGCGAGGAGAGGAAGCATAACATACAGCTTGCGGCGTCGTTTTGGAACGGCAAGAGGATAGATCCGGGCGGGGAGGGATCCTTTAACAAGATAGTGGGGCCGAGGACAGAGGCACGCGGCTTTATGACCGGCAAAATAATACTGAACGGCCAGTTCGAGGACGGGATAGGCGGGGGCGTGTGCCAGACAAGCACCACGCTGTATAACGCCGCGCTTATCGCGGGGATGACCATAACCGCGGCCGTCCAGCACAGCCTGCCCGTTGCGTATGTCCAGCCGTCCTTTGACGCGGCGGTAAGCGCGTATCAGGATATGAAATTCAGAAACGACACGCTTTTTCCCGTGTTTGTGTGGACCCGGTGCGAAAACGGGCGGCTGTATGTGCGGTTTTACGGCGGCAAAAACGAATACCGGATCGAACGGCGCAGCGAAACCTTGCGCGAGATACCGTTTTTAAAGGACGAGAGGATTATCGATAAAGAGGGGAAATATATTGATAAGGTCAGATACAGGGGGGAGACGGCAGTCATACGCTATCCGAAAAACGGCCTGGAATCCAAGGGTTATTTAAGGTATTACCTTGACGGCACGCTGATAAAAGAGGAGCAGATAAGGAAAGACAGGTACGCGCCGCAGGACGGCCTTACCGTAGAAGGATATCTTCCGCCGCCTCCGCCGCCTCCGCCGCCTCCTCCTCCTCCTCCGCAATTGACTCCGTCGGACAACTTATTGCAGCCGCCGCAGCAAACCTTAATTGTGGACGGATAAATAATCGGTTTATTTCAGATACTTTCTGAGGTTTTCAATCAGCACCTCATAGTCCAGAGGCTTTGCTATATGGCCGTTCATACCGGCGTTTATACATTGGTCGATGTCGTCCTTAAAAGCGTTCGCGGTCATGGCGAGTATAGGGATATCCTTGTCGATTTGCCGGATCAGCTCTGTCGCGGTCAGGCCGTCCATTTCCGGCATCTGCAGATCCATCAAAATAAGGTCGTATTTCCTGCCGGATTTGAATTTCTCCACGCCGATACTGCCGTTTTCGGCATAGTCGATGTTGACGCCGGTGCCCTCCAGCAAGGCGGCGACGATCTCGCGGTTGATCTCGACGTCCTCGCACAGCAGCAGGCGGTACTTTGAAAAGTCAGAGTTTTCGGTTTTCGCCGCAGTGTCTACCCGGCATTTTTCCATGCCGCCGGCGGTGCTGCTGATAATGTTGAAAATATCAGAGGGGCTGAAAGGCTTCAACAGAAATTTTTCCACGCCTAAATTTACAAAATCGCGTTTGACGCTTGTAAGGTCGTGCGCCGATATCATTATGATCAGGGTCGAGGAGGACAGCGCCCTTATGGCTCTTGCGGCCTCCAGTCCGTCCATTCCGGGCATAACGTAATCCAAAAACACGATATCGAAGGGGCTGTTTGCGGCAATTGCCTGCCTGATTTTTTCCAGCGCGTCCAGGCCGCTTCGGGCGCCCTCGCACCGGATGTCCGAGCCGCTCATCAGGTTTTTCAAGTACTCCACCGTATCCGCATTGTCGTCCACGGCCATTACCTTCAATTTCGACAGGTCGTACGCGCCCGACCGGGATTCCTTTTCCGCGCCTATCAAAAACCTCATGGTAAAGGTAAAGCGGCTGCCCTTACCCGAACGGCTTTCCGCGCTTATTTCGCCGCCGGCAAGCTCGACAATACTCTTGCATATCGCAAGCCCCAGGCCGGTGCCGCCGTACTTTCGGGAGGTGCCGGAGTCCGCCTGTTCAAACGGCCTGAACAGCCTTTCAAGCTGCGCTGCGTTCATTCCGATGCCGTTGTCGGAAACGGCGACCGAGAGGTTTACATATTTATCGTCTTTGGACACCTGCTTAATCTCGAGGCCGATCTCGCCGCCGGCGGGCGTAAATTTGACGGCGTTGGACAAAAGGTTTGTGATGACCTGCGAAAAGCGCAGCTCGTCGCCGATAAGGCAGGGGGGGACGGCTTTATCGGCCGTGAGCGTAAATTTCTGATGCTTCTCCTCGATCCTTACCGCGATAAAGTTATAGATATTGGAAAGTGTTTTCTCTAAGCTGAACTCCGCGAAGGTAAGCTCTAGCTTGTTTGCCTCGATCTTGGACATATCCAGGATATCGTTTATAAGCGACAAAAGATGGCGCGAGGCGCTGTCGATCTTATTCAGGCACTCGGCGATCTTGGCCGGGTCGGAGGACTTCTGCGCGATCTGCGTCATCCCGATGACCGCGTTCATAGGCGTGCGTATCTCGTGGCTCATACGCGAGAGGAAGTCAGATTTGGAATGGCTTGCCGCCTGCGCCAGCTCCAGCATCTTTGCAGAATGGTCGCTCATCGCCTGCATGTTGGCTATCATCATATTCAGCCGCTGTTCCATCGTGCCGAACTCGTCGGTCTCGGTGACCTGTATGCGCCGGCTGAAATCGCCGCCCGCTGCCGTTTCGGCAAAGTTATTGACCTTGGCGGTAACGCGCTTGAGCCGCCGCGCCATGAACAGGATGCTTACTGCGGAGAGGGCAAGTCCTGCGACGGGGACGATAATAAGGATAAGAATCGAATTTAACGCCGTACTGGATATCTCGCTCTCGTTTATTGCAACGGCTAAAATCCAATCTGTCCCGGCCACGGTCTTAAAATATACGCGTTTATTGACCTTGCCGCGTTTAAGCGTCAGCTGTCCTTCCTTATGCTCAGAAAGGTATTTTCCGGCCTTAGACAGGTTTTCATCCCCGTCGTCCTGCATTTTGTCGTCCAGACTCTTTCCCGGCTCGAAAAAGGATATGTATTCCCCGTCCGCGCCTAAGAGGAAAGCGGAGCCGGTTGCGCCTATTTTCAGCGAGGAGGTGATCGAACGTATCGCGTCAAGGGACATGTCGGCCGTGGTCACGCCCAAAAAATTCCCTTCGTCGCAGTAGAAAGCGTATGTGACGGTGATCATATCGATACACGCGACAGGGTCGTAATACACGTTAGTCCAGTGCGCGCCGCGGTTCTGCGGCTCGACAAACCATTCGTCGCTGTGGAAATTATTTGTGCCGCCGTCCGAATAGTCGTCCACGTAATGCCAGCCGGCGCCGTCCCCGTAGACATAGTGGCTGTAGAATTCGGTTTTAACGCCGCCGAAAGAAACGGGCATAGTATTCTTTTGAAACCATATACCGCCGCCCATAACGTTCTTGCAGCTGGAGATCATACTTTCCAAAAACCTTGCGGAGGAAGCCTTGCGGTTTTCAAAGTCATCGCCGGTTTCCGCGCGCTGTTCGCCGCTTGCGCTTGCGAATATGGCAAGGTCCCGCGAAACGCGCGCGCTCTCTGAAAGCACGCCCGAGATCTCTGCGTCCGCAAGGCTGAGGCTCTCCTGCATTTTATCGTTTACAGCGCCGTCCATCTGCCGTTTGGACACAAAATAAGTCAGCAAAATAAAAATAAGCGTAAATGCCGCGATTATTGGCAGCACCGAAACGATAAGCCGTGAAGCTATACTCTTGAACTTCATATTCACATTATAACACATATTGCCAATTTTCTTTAGGTTCTGATACTGGTCTGCGTATTAAACAACTCATTTCTTTGCCGCATATCATATTTTTATGTTAGAATAGGATCAATGGATAAAAGCGCAAAACAAAGGCTTGCGGCGGTTTTTGCCGCCGCGCTGATATTGGCGCAGTGCGCGTTTTTTCCGTCGTGCGCAGCCTCCGCTTGGCGCGTGTACCGGCTGACGGAGGGCGGCTATTGCGTGGCATACGGCAAGGGCGCAGGCTCGTTTTCCGCAGCCGTAAATATAGTCGGGCCGAGTCATCACGTTTCCGAAATCTACTGCGCCTATAAACCGGAATACGGAAAAGTTAAGAGCGTTTCGATCACGTGCGGGAAAGCCGCCGTCAGGGCGGACATCCCTGTTTTTATAACGCGGTATATCGATGGGGCAGACGGCGTTCTATATATAGCCGTGTATTCCTCGCCGCCGGGCTTTACCTATACGCCCGAAGACGATATATACGTATTAAAGGCTGTTTTTGAATCGGGGAAAAAACGCGAATGCCGCTTTTCGATAGCGGCTTTCCGGCAGGCGTATATCGGCTATATATCCTGACAGTGGAGGGCACGCAAGATTCTTACGATGCTCCGTAAGCGTGATATGAACATAAACCAATTACAGTAAGAGCGCGGCCGGGTTGACAATCCCGGCGTTTTGCGTTAGAATCTGTCTTGCGCTCCTTAAATTTTTTTAAAGCGCGGTTAAAGAGGTAAAAGTAATCATGGCCGATATCATACAACAGATGATCGAGGGCGCCGCGGCTATCGCGGCAAAGATCCTCACCGGCGGCAAGCAGGCGAAAAAGAACGAGATCATCGTGCAGCAATCTATGGGGACCGAGAACCTTGCGTCGATTTTGGACAGCTTTATAAAAAAGGGCAGGTTCAACGAGGGCGAAAACCTTTTGTTCGAGCAGCTGGAGATCTATCCGACCATCGATATCTACAACGTGGGGCTGGAGTTTTACGAGAGCCTGAATAAGCTGAGCGACTCAAGGCTAGAGGAATGCGGCTATTCGCGCGGCGAGATCGCCCAGGGCGTACAGGATATGACGAAAATTCTGATCAAGATCACCAAGCACAGGGAAATAATCGAAGAAGATGAATAAAGTAAAGAGAATCGCGCTGATTGCCCACGACAAAAAGAAATCGGATATCATAAAGCTGGTGCTTGATAATTTAGACGCGTTCAAGGACAAAGAGCTGTTTGCGACCGGCACCACCGGAAAGCTTATTTCCGAGGCGACGGGGCTGAAGATACACAGGTTCCTCTCCGGCCCGCTGGGCGGCGACCAGCAGATAGGCGCGCGCATAGCAGACGGCGGGATAGACCTTGTGATCTTTTTGCGCGACCCGCTGACCGCGCAGCCGCACGAGCCGGACGTGTCCGCGCTGTTAAGGCTGTGCGACGTGCACAACGTACCGCTGGCCACCAACATACGGAGCGCCGACTATATTCTGGATTTTATAGCAAACCAACGTTAAGTAAACACTGAACAATTTGGGATAATTTACAGCGGCGTCTTTTTTGTCTGAAAACATCTTCTTCTTTTGCAAATAGTTCTACTATTTGCTGCAAAAACAAGCCGTTTTCTGTCTTAAAAATACTTACTCTAAATTAACCTCATTTATATAGCGTTTATTTAACGAAGCGATGGATAAATACAGGCGCGGGAAAACAAGCGGCTGGAAACCGGAGCGTTTCTTTTTTCTCCCGCGGCGCGAAAATAACTCAGGAGTGGACAATTTTGTGGAGAATAAGATTTTGGATGGATTTTTGAGGGCAGAACTGTCAAAAATTTTAACTCATAGCAGAGCTATGCGTTAAAATTTTAGGCATAAGGAAGCGATGAATAAATGAGATCAATTTAGAGCAAGTATTTTTTAGCCTGGAAATGACTTGTTTATGACGCAAATAGTAGAACTATTTGCTAAGTTAAGAAGGCATTTTCAGGCAAAAAAGACGCGGCTATAAATTATATCGAATTATTCAGCGATTCCTTTATATGTCGTTGACTGTTCAAAGCCAAAAAGACGCCAAAAGATATCTCCACAAATTTGACAACTCCTAACAACTCAAATCGATTGACATATAATACTTTTTTGCATATAATAACGCGGTAACCTTTTTTTCGGCATTGTCGCGGTTTGCAGCCCTGATAAAAAAGGCATCCGATATTCCTCAATAGCTCAGCGGTAGAGCATCCGGCTGTTAACCGGAGGGTCGCTGGTTCAAACCCAGCTTGAGGAGCCAAAAGCCTTACAGCATCAATGTTGTAAGGCTTTTTTTATGTCATTTTTTGAAAGTACTTTTTCCATTTCTTTTTCTATCAAAGCTCGTTTTGCGCCGCATTGTAAACTAAAAGATCATATACTTTACTTTTGCTTACTTAAAATATATAATAAATGTTCATTGGTATTTATTATCTTATACACCATACGGCGTACAGGGGAATACTCTTGATGCCGTTTTCAAAACCGAAATTTTTTGCGGAAATGCGGATGGATTTTTCGATATTATATTTTTTGCGGAAGGTGTCCAAACTCTTGGCCTTGGTGTTTACGCTTGCCTTTGCTTCTATGGGGACGATATTATCCCGCAATTGGATTGTAAAATCCAATTCGGCAGTGCCTTGGCTTTCCCAATAATAAGGCTGTAATCCGTTAGCCGTGAGTTCCTCGGCCACATAGTTTTCTGTGATTGCGCCTTTTATCTCGCCGCCGTAGTTTCCGGTCAAGATGGCGGCGGCGGATATATTGCTTTTTGCTGAGAATAAACCGACATCGCTGAAATAAATTTTGAAGGAAAGCAGGTCAACATAACCGGCAAGCGGCATTTTGCCTTCGTTGGTCTTTGATACCTTAATTACCAGGCCAGCTTTCTCAAGCCAAAACAGGGCGCTTTCAAAATCCTTTGCACGCGCTCCGCTTTGAATTAGGTTGTATTGGAATTTCTTATTCTCCTTTGCGAGCTGCGCCGGGATGCTGTTGTAGGCGGCAATATTGCGCATCGCCTCAGTCCGCGTGCAATACTTGACCATATCGTTGGTGTATATTTCACAAATAGCGAGCTGCTTTGCCTTTACGAAGTTAAAGTCGTTTCGGTTCAAATATTCCGACACACATTCTGGCATACCGCCGACAGCAAGATATGTGCGGTATTGCTCGAGAGCCAGTTCGTGCATCGACGGAGTTAATTCTTTGTCAGCCTCGTAGCATTCGGCAATCATATCGGCAAGATTTTCCCGATTGGAAGCCATAAGAAATTCCTTAAAGTTCATAGGATACATATTCAGAATATCTACTTTGCCGACGGGGAATGAATAATTTGCATCCCGATAGAGCGCCAAGCCGAGGAGGCTTCCGGCGCAAGCCACGTGATATTCGTTTGTTGTTTCCTGAATGCGTTTTAAGGCCGTAATTGCGGCCGGGCAAGCTTGAATCTCATCAAAGATAATAAGAGTGCTCTCGGGGGCAATTGCTTGTCCTATAAGCTGTGATAGCTCCATAAACAACGTTTGGACTTGACCTACGCCTTTGTCGAAGACGGCCTGCAAGGTTTTGTTGTTTTCAAAAAAGAAATAGGCAACATTTGCATAATGCGCCTTACCAAACTCTAGGAGAGTATAACTTTTACCGACTTGTCTTGCTCCGTAAACAATAAGCGGTTTTCTATCGGGCTTATTTTTCCACTTCAAAAGCTCTTGCTCAATTAAGCGTTTCATAGTTATCCTCCCGTTTGGAAGATTATATCATAACGAAGCACCAAAAGGCAAGCCTAAAGCGTTTATTCCCTATGAAAAAGTGTAAATTATCTAATTATTGTTTTCCAAACAAAATATTTTTCATTATTCGCAATGCGTCCACATACGCAAATTTTTAACCAACCGTCAAGCGGCCTAAAAAAGAGAGCCTGACCCGGCTTATTTCCTTGTCCCCGGAAGCAAAATATGATATACTGTAAATATTCACATATTAATTACAATTTAATAACAAAAAATACAAAAACATACACTTTTAAAGGGTAGATTTATGCGAAAAGGCAGCCTGTTTTCCGAAAAAATTTCTCTGAAGCTCCGGCCGAAGCTGATCTTGATCTTCATAGTATTCAAGGTCATCCCGTTGGTCCTTGTCGCGGTGATAGCGATGACCGCGATAGTTTCACTGGGCAGCCGGCTGCGCGAGATCGCGGTAAGGGACTCGTCCGAGGCGCTGAATAAGAGCGCGGTCGAAAACATCGAGCGGATGTCGACCGGCACGGCGAAGGAGGTAGCCGCCTTCCTGTACGGGCGCGACGCGGATATCCGGCTTTTGGCGCGGGGGATTGCGCCCTCGGATGCGGCGTACAAGGCGTTTTCAGAGGCAAAGACGGGCAGGATAATCAGGCATGTCGACCCGGACGCCGGCGAGTGGACGGAGGATAAGGAGAATAACCTGTGGCAAGAGGCCGGCGCGGGAGCGGGCGCGCCGCTGTACAATCCGGAAAAGTCAGCGAACGGGCAGAACAACGATAACGACGGCTTTAACTACCGCGCGCCCGAGGAGTACGAGTATGTCGACGTGCCGTTATATGACGAGATTACCTATCTTGATATCAGCGGGCAGGAAATATATAAATATGTGACGCCCTTAAGCGGCCCAAAAGGAACGGCGACCACCAAAAAGAACTCGCCGCTGAGCACGTTTAAGCGCAACGTCTCCGTGACTGACCCGGAAACGGGCAACTATATCAATACATACGTAAAAGCGGAAAGTTATTTTCCCGTGCTTGCCTTACTTGATGAAGGCGAGATATATGTCTCTGACGTCATCGGCGC
Organism: Eubacteriales bacterium; assembly: GCA_031553565.1. Lineage (GTDB taxonomy): Bacteria > Bacillota > Clostridia > Christensenellales > DUVY01 > JAVBLK01. The sequence continues at coordinate 41,352 of JAVBLK010000037.1, read as the reverse complement.
GTATGTAGGCTCAAATTACATCGGTATGTATACAGAGGCGAACGTCAATAAGGCCGCAGCCGACCGCGGCTATCCGATCGACTTTGACTACAGGGCGCAGGCTTACGCAGGCAAGGAAAACCCCAACGGGAAAAGGTTCGAGGGGATAGTGCGCTGGGCGACGCCGGTTTTTGATAACGGCGTCAAGACGGGATATGTGACTTTCGCGCTCAACCACGACCATATCATGGAGATGGTAGACCACATCACGCCGATGAACAGCCGTTATACTGATCTTTCCAGCGCGTATGAAGGCAATTATGCGTTCATCTGGGACTACAAATGCCGCAGCATCTGTCACCCGCGCCATAACTCGATCGTGGGATACGACGCCGAAACGGGCTATCCGCAGACGCCGTGGCTGGAGACACCTATCTATGAAGCGTGGCAAGCCTGGGCACAGGGCGTCAAAGCGAACGATCCGCTTGCGTCGCCGGCGCAGCTTTCCTGGGGCGCGTATTCCGAACAAAACTCCGTACCCGAATTCAACGCGCAGGACCGCAGCAAGACTCCCGCAGCCGCGCTGACAAAGGCCGGGATTGTCGGGCTGGACGGCAGATATCTCAACAACGCGCCGCAGTGCACCGGCTGGATGGAGCTGACACAAGCGGGCGGCTCCGGCTCGTTCTATATAAAATGGAGCGGGCTGTACAAGCTTACTACAGCGGCGGCCATACCTTATTATACCGGGCAGTACGCGCCGGGCGCGGCGAACGGCGGTTCCTTGCGCGGGTTCGGGTTTGTGGCGATAGGCGCGGGGCTTGACGACTTCACAAGGCCGGCGGCGATAACAAAGGCGCGGCTTGAGGAAGCCGCCGGCGCCAGCCTGAAGGAAACGATCCTTATCATCGGGCCGCTGACCTTCGTACTGGTGGCCATAGTCGTACTGGTGGCGGTTTGGGTCGCATCTTCCTTGAGCAGCAATATAAACCAGCTTGTCGCGGGGATATCGCGCTTTAAGGCGGGCGAGCGGCAATTCCGGCTGCGGTCAAGGGCAAAAGACGAGTTCGGGATCCTGGCGGACTCGATCGATGAGCTGGCGGACAGCGTCGTCGACAGCGTGAAGAGCCCGCTGTGCATCACCGATCTTGACCTGAACATAATCTATATGAACGACCTGGGCCTAAAGTACATCAATAAAAAAAGCATTGACGAGGTGGTGGGCAAGCCTTACAGTAAAAACAGCATATATCAGATAGGCTCCAAGGACTGCCCGATACGCGCGCTTAAAGAGGGCGGCGAGGCGGTGGTGGTCTTTAAGGAGGACAGCGGCCAATACTTTAAGGGCACGGCAAGCTACCTTACCGACAACCGCGGGGCACAAAAAGGCTATATCATCGCCACCAACGACGTGACGGAGATACAGATCGCGCGAAGGAAGGCCGAGCAGGCCAGCAAGGCAAAGACCGATTTTTTGTCCAATATGAGCCACGAGATCCGCACGCCTTTGAACGCTATCATCGGTATGACCTCTATCGGGAAAGCGGCGGACAATTTGGAGAAAAAGGACTATTCCTTCAATAAAATAGAGGACGCGTCCACCCACCTTTTGGGCGTCATCAACGACATTCTGGACATGTCAAAGATCGAGGCGAATAAGTTTACGCTGTCCGACGCCGAATTCAATTTTGAGAAGGTGCTGGAGAGGGTCGCCAACGTCGTGAATTTCAGGGTGGAGGAGAAGAAACAGACTTTCTCTTTCTATATCGATCCGGCGATACCGGAGACGCTGTACGGCGATGACCAGCGGCTGGCGCAGGTGCTGACCAACCTTTTAAGCAACGCGGTCAAATTCACTCCCGAAAAGGGTACTATCACCGTCAGGTCTAAATATTTGGGTGAAAACGCGGACGGCGGGCTGCGGCTTTTGATCGAGGTGCAGGACACCGGGATCGGGATCTCGCCGGAACAGATGCCGCGGCTGTTTACCTCGTTCGAGCAGGCCGAGAGCGGTACGTCCAGAAAGTACGGCGGCACGGGGCTGGGGCTGGTCATATCGAAGAGTATCGTCGAAATGATGGGCGGACAGATTTCGGTGATCAGCGAAACAGGCAAGGGCTCGACATTCTCGTTTACTATAACGATCAGGCGCGGCGCGGCAGAAGCGGCGGCGGGGGCGTCAAAGCCCGATTTCGCGTCGCTGAGGGCCTTGGCGGTCGACGATATGCCAGATATCAGGGAATTTTTCACAGACGTGGCGGGCCGGATCGGCTTTAAATGCGACGTTGCGGCCGGCGGCGCGGAGGCGCTGAAACTGATCGTGGAAAAGGGCGGCTACGATATATATTTTATCGATTGGAATATGCCGGGAATGGACGGTATCGAGCTGTCGCACAGGATCAGGTCTCTTGCGGCGGGCGACCCGAAAATCATTATGATATCGTCAGTCGAGTTAAGCGAGATAGAGGGCGACGCCAAGCGCGCCGGCGTCAATAAATTCCTGCAGAAGCCGCTGTTTCCGAACGCTATCAGGAAAGCGATCGGCGATAGTCTGTCTGTCGGGGAAAAGGCGGCGGAAACAGACGCGGACGCCGATGATTTCTCGGCGTACAGGATCATGCTTTGCGAGGACGTGGAAATCAACCGCGAGATAGTTTTGACCGTTTTGGAGCCCACGCGGATCAGGATCGATTCCGCCGAGAACGGCGTGCAGGCTGTCCGGCTGTTTTCCGACAACAGCGGAAAGTACGACCTTATATTTATGGATCTGCAGATGCCCGAGATGGACGGGCTGACGGCGGCAAGAATGATCCGCGCCTCGGATATCCAGGGGTCAAAGGAAGTGCCGATAATCGCGATGACGGCCAATGTGTTCAAGGAGGATATCGCCCGGTGTATGGACGCCGGGATGAACGGCCACATCGGCAAGCCCCTGGACATAGACGAGGTTATGGCGCTGCTCAGAAAGTATCTGAGGAAAGCATAAAGAGCGCAGCGGAAAGGACGGACGAGAAGCCTAAATTGTAAAAAAACCGGGACCCGCCGGATCCCGGTTTTTTCTCTTGGATAGTGATGAAGAGCGGCCGATTCCCTTATGCGCCGCCGTATTTGGCCTTTGTCGCGTTGCCGCCGCGGATATGCCGCTCGTCAAGGTTTATTTTGAGTACTTCTTTTACCCGGCCGCACAAGATTTTGTCTATCTCCTCCAGCCGTTCGGTAATATCCTTATGTACCGTCGATTTGCTTATGCAAAAGGTCTTCGCCGCCTCCCGTACAGTAATTTTATTTTCTATGATGTACTGCGCCGTCTCCAGCGCCCTTTTGGCGATGTAGGATTTCATGGCATACCGTCTCCCCTTTATATAATTGCTCCGGGCGCGAAAGCCCTATTATCATTAATACGCAAAAAGCTTATTTATTATGACATTTTTCGACAGGTCCGCTTAAGGCGCGGCGGTATTCCGGCCGTGTGCGCTAAAGCGGGTTTTGCAGGTTTTTAATACAAAGTAGCGTTTTTGGTAATTTAAAACTAACTTAGTATAAAGCTGATTTACTATGCAAGCCGGAAATTTACCTTTCGGACCGGCGTTTTTTCAGCGTTTTTTGTTGCGACTTTTTTTAAAACTGCATATAATGTTTATGCAATGAAATATTTTGGAACAGACGGAATCAGGGGCGAGTACGGTAAATTCCTTACCGACGAATTGAGCTACCGCGCGGGCGCCGCTACGGCGGCGGCAATGGGCAAGGGGCTCTACATAATAGGCTGCGACACAAGGCTGAGTTGTCCCGCGCTTTTAAGGGAATACTCAAGGGGGCTGTCGGACATGGGCTGCAGCGTCATGTCGGCGGGGATACTGCCTACGCCGGCGATATCCTATCTTACGATAAAGTACGCCGCTAAATGCGGCGTGATGATCAGCGCGTCGCACAACCCGCCGGAATTTAACGGCATAAAGATCTTCGCCGGCAGCGGGATAAAGCTTACCGAAACGGAGGAGGCGCGGATCGAACATTATATCGATAACCCGTTAAAAAGCTGCGGCGGCGGCGGGTTGTCCGAAAACAAGCTTGCAGCCGGCGAATATGCCGCGCATATCTGCGGAATGTTCAAGGACTGCGATTTTAAAGGCGTCAAAGTGGCCTTAGACTGCGCAAACGGAGCGGCAGGGTTGGTGGCGCCCGGCATTTTCAAGGCGCTGGGCTGCTCGGTCACGGCGATCCACTGCGATATTTCCGCGGGCGGCCGCATAAACGAAAAGTGCGGCGCGCTCTATCCGGAAACAGTGATCTCCTGCCTTACGGACGGGCAGACGGGGCTTTCCTTCGACGGCGACGCCGACCGCTTGTCCATCGCGGTGAACGGCGAGGTGCTTGACGGCGACAGCGTCATATACAATCTTTCTAAATCTATGGAGCTTCGCGGCGGCGCCGTAGTGGGCACGATCTTAAATAACCTTGCGCTGGAGAAGGCCTTAAATGCCGACGGCATAAAGCTTTTGCGCACTCCTGTGGGCGATAAATATATTGCGGACGAAATGTTTAAGAGCGGTTATTCCCTGGGCGGCGAGCAAAGCGGCCATTATATTATCAGGGAATGCGGCGCGACGGGCGACGGGATAGCCGCCGGCTTGTTTTTTATAAAATCGATGCTCTGCGGCGGCAGGCTAAAGCCGCCGGTGCGCCTTGACCTGTGCCCTCAGGGCGCTATCGCCGAATATGCCAAGCCGTCCATTATGGAGGACGAGGGCTTTAAAGCCCTATGCAAAAAATATCAGGCGGAGTTCAGCGGAATCGGCAGGATAGTGGCAAGGATGTCGGGCACCGAGCCCAAGGTCAGGGTCATGGTCGAGTGCGGGGACGCCGAAAAGGTTAAAAATACTCTTGCTGTCTTTAAAACTTATATAAACAGCATACAATAATCCCGTTCTTATGTTATAATATTTTAAGCGGCTTCCGGTATACACCGGAAATGTCCGCATACCGCTGCGCCGCTTATCGCCCTGCGAACTTCCTTGCAGGGGGGAACGGGCGATCCGGCAAAGGCCTTTAAAGCCGGCTTTTAAAGCAGGCGGCAAAGCTGCCGGCTGCTTTCGAATGATACCGGCAAATTAACAGTCTAAGGAGCTAAAAATAATGGACGAAGCCTCCGCACCCGGTCAGGAAATATCTTTCATGGTAATAATAAAAGCAGTGCTGAAAAAGTGGCTGATGATAGGCTTTCTGGTTATATTCGGCGCGCTGATCGCCGCCGTGTACGTTCTTGCGGCGATGCCGCTTTCCAAGGACGTTTACCAAATGAATATTTACTTAAACCAGGTAAATGTCAGCGGCGAGCTGATTATTTACAATGAAAACAATATCAACAACATAAAGAACTATATCTCGTCGGAATGCGAGGCGAAGGTCTTTAATAAGATCAAGGACAATATTTTTAGCGGAACGGCCGAGCCTAAAAAGGAAAGGGCTTTTAAGGATGCTGTGAAGATCTCGGTCGATCCGTTTATCAGTATCTATGTCATCGACCGGGAGTTCGAGGACGCAAAGGCGATATTGAATACGTTTGCGGACGAAATACAGAATTATGTTACAGATCTGATGTCCGATATGATTGTACAGGTAGGCGCCGACGAGGTCTTCAGGATCTCGGCCACAAGCAGCGGGATATTCAAATCCGACCCCGATAAAATCAGCGTAAAAGGTTATGTGCGGCAGTCCGACAGGATAATAGCGATTGTCGCGGGCGCATTGGCCGGCGCGGTGATCGGCGTGGCGATCGCCGTCTGTGTGTATTTTTTCAACAACAAGCCTAATTCCGTGCAGCTTATCAGCGCGGCGGGGCTTCAGCCCGTATATGTCGACTCCGGCGCGAAAGGCGGCGGGTACTCGGCCGCGCCCTACGACGAGAATGCGGTGCGTTACGGCTATCTTATAGAAAAAGAAGAGGGCTGTAGGACGGTAGGCTTTATCTGCCCGAAGAAGACCGCGGAAACCGCGCACGTGCTCGAGATGCACGCGGCGTCGATGCGGAAATACGGCCACCGCGTCAAGGTCATAAACCAGGAAAACCAGACTCGCGCCGAATGGGAAAAGCTGCTTTCCGACGCAGAGAAGGAATTTGACTATATACTTATCGACACGGTCGAGGCAAGCAACTACGATTGCGCCATCGCATGTGAGCTCTGCGACGGGGTAGTGGCGGTGATCGGACAAAAGAACACGAGTATGAAAGCGGTAAAGCATATGAAAGAGGTCGCCGATACGGCAAGGCTGAAGCTGCTTTCGGTTTTTGTCACGGACACAAGAAGCGACTTTATAAAATAAGCCGCGTCTTTATTGCAACAGGCATGTAAAAGCATGGCTGACGCCGCTTTAGTTTAAGGGAATGGAGAAAAAAACGCACAAAAGAAACAGGTCGAAAGTAATAACCTTCTTTCTCGACCTCATATTAACAGCGGCGACATTTTTTCTGGCGGAGCTTATTATCAATGCCGGAAGCCTTGACGTTCAGTTTTCGCCCGTAATGATAGTGCGGCTGGTCATATGCGTCGGCGCAGTTATGACGATGCTGCTGGCGTTCGGCTGTTTTTCGGGCATTTGGAAATACGCGGGCAGAATGGAGCTGATGCGCGTAATCAGCGCGTTTTTTGTGGCGATGGCCGTCCTTACGATCCTTGCGCTTATTCCGGTGCTCGGCGAAGCGCTGCTGTTGAGTCCGCAGTTTACTTTGATGTTTAGCTTTTTAAGCTTCTCTTTTTCGGCGATCTTACGCTTTTCTTATTGGTTTTACAAATACTTTATCCATCTGCGCAAGCAAATAAGGCCGGACGGCGAGAGCCAACAGAAGCGCGCGATAATTATCGGCGCGGGCTATACGGGCGCATACCTTATCACAAGGTTTATCAATAATCCCGCCCTGGGCTATGCACCGGTCGCAATAATAGACGACAATCCCGACAAGCAGGGGATGACGCTCTCCGGCATCGACGTTATCGGCGGACGGGATAAGCTGGCAAGCGCAGTCCGTGAATACCGCGCAGACGCCATAATTATCGCTATTTCCAAGATAGTCAAGTCCGACCTTAAAGCGCTTTATCAGGCGTGTTTGGATTGTAAGGTCGAGGTCAAGATCGCCCCGATCGTGACCGACAGCAGCGCGATAAACGGTGAGACCGTTCGCCTGGAGGATATAAAGATCGAGGCGCTGCTCGGGCGCGACGAGATACGGATACGGCAGGAGCTTGTTGATTCCTGCGTAAAGGACAAGGCTATCCTTATCACCGGCGCAGCGGGGTCGATCGGGTCGGAGCTGTGCCGTCAGGTGCTCAGATTCGGATGCAGGCACCTTATTATTTTTGACGCGTACGAGAACGGCGTTTTCGAGCTGGACAACGAGCTGTCTGCGGTTTTCCCGCGGGAGCGTTATACTCTTATTATCGGCAATGTCAGGGACAAGCGGAAGCTTTCGGAAGTATTTGCCAGATATAAACCGGAAGTTGTTTTTCACGCGGCGGCCTATAAGCATGTCCCGATGATGGAGATCAACTGTAACGAGGCGATTAAGACAAATATTTTCGGGACGCTGAACCTTATTAACCAGTGCGACGAAAGCGGCGTGGAGAAGTTTATATTCATTTCAACCGATAAGGCCGTAAACCCGGCCAATATTATGGGCGCAACCAAGCGCGTGGCCGAGATGATCGTACAGGCGCGGGGGCGCACCAGCCGCGTCAAGATGGCGGCGGTGCGTTTCGGCAACGTCGTGGGCAGCAACGGCAGCGCGATACCTATCTTTTTGAAACAGATTGCGGCAGGCGGCCCCGTTACGGTCACGCATAAGGAAATAATGCGTTATTTTATGACGATCCCCGAGGCGGTAAGTCTGGTGCTGCAGGCGGGGGCCTTTGCCGCCGGCGGCGAGGTGTTTGTGCTTGATATGGGCGAGCCTGTAAAGATTTACAGTCTTGCCGAAGATCTTATCAGGCTGTCGGGTTATGAGCCGCATAAGGATATAAAGATAGAAATAGTGGGTCTCAGGAAGGGTGAGAAGCTGTTCGAGGAGCTGCGGTTCGACAACGAGATGTGCGACAAGACCTCGCATGAGGGCATATTTATCACAAAGCTTTGCAGCGTGAACGGCAACGCGCTTATTGACGGGCTTCGCCGGCTGCAGGCGGCCGTGAACCGTGAGGACGACGCTGCCGCGGCAAATGAATTATTCAATATCGTTCCGAGTGAATACAGGGCGGTCGTGGTTTGATGGATATTATCGAGGCGATTTTTTTAGGCCTGATCCAGGGGCTTACGGAGTTTTTCCCTGTTTCAAGCAGCGGGCACCTTGTGCTTTTAAAGGATATCTTAGGCATTGCTCCGTCAGTTTTTTTTGACGTGATGCTGCACGTAGCGACAGTTGCCGCAATAGTGATAGTTTTTTGGAAGGAGCTTTTGGCTCTTTTAAAACCGCCGTTCAAGAAGCTTGCGCTGCTTGTTATCGCGTCCGTTCCTGCGGCCGCCGCCGGCTTTTTTTTAAGCGGCACGATCGAAAAGTTTTTTGAAGGGGGGCTGGTTTTGCCGTTTATGTTCCTTTTGACCGGCGCGCTCCTTTTGACCACCGAGCTCGTGTCTAAGCGCAGAAAAGCCCCCGGCAAGCCGGTCGGGATAAAGTCTGCCGCAATTATGGGGCTTGCGCAGGCCGTCGCGGTGATCCCCGGACTATCGCGCAGCGGCTCGACGATTTCGGCGGGCGTCTTGTCGGGCGCGGACAGGGAAAGGGCGGCGCGTTTTTCTTTCTTTATGAGCATACCGATAATATTGGGGTCGGCGGCATACAGCCTTATAAAGGGCGGCGCCGGGGTCTTTGATTCGGTTTCGGTCACTGCGGTTGCGGCAGGGATGCTGGCCGCGGCGGTGTCGGGCTTCTTTGCGATAAAGCTGATGCTTATACTTATCAAAAAGAGCAATTACAAATGGTTTGCGGTATATTTGGGGATATTGTTCATATTGAGCCTTGTATACTATATAGTTGCAAAATAGTAAAAAACCATCATATTTTTAAAGTTTGGCGGTATAACCTTGGGTACGGAAAGCACAAAACACAACTGGCGGCAGCGGATCACGGCGTTTTTTAAAAGCGCAAATTCTGTATTAAGTAGATTTATAGAGACTGATTTTTATATCCTGCTTATCGGCGCGCTCGTTTTTTTATCCTGGGTCACAAACAATCTGGTGCCGGAGCTGATAATAATCTTCTTTATTATGGCATACGTTCTTTATACGCAAAAGACGATGAAGGCGCTGGTGCCGATTCTTATCATGATCGCGTTTATGCTGCCGGCGAATTTCCAGTTTAACGACAAGTCGCTTTACTGGTATTTCGGGATAATAGGCCTGCTGCCGATAAGCGGTTTCTTTTATTTCTTCATCAAAAACAAAATAAAATTTAAAAAGAGCAGGTTTCTTCTGCCCTCGGTCGTCTTTTGTGCGGCGCTGCTTGTAAGCGGCCTTTTCAGCCCGTATTATTTCAAAAGCGTAAACTTTATGATGATCGCGTGCTTTGTGTTTTTATATCTGTTCATCGTGCTGGTTTTATATAACGGAATAGACAAACTGGAATTCCGTTATATCGCAAAATGCCTTTTTATGGCGGGGCTGGTAATCGCAACGCAGATATTGATCGCATATATACGCGCGGGCGGCTTTGCCCTGGGGCTGAAGACAAAGGGAACGACTGAAATCGGCTGGGGTATGAGCAATACCGCGGCGGCGGCTCTGTCAATGTGCGTGCCGGTCGCCTTTTATATGGCGTCAAAATCCAGATTTAACGTTCTTTACATCGTTGCCGCCGTTTATTTTATATTGGGCGTATTGTTTACAAAATCCCGCGGCGGCGTACTGTTCATGGTTCTGCTATTGCCGGTTTCGATCGTCAGTATGTTTTTACAAACGCAAAAAGGCAGAAGGCTGCGCGCAGGCGTCACGCTGTTGACCTGTCTGGTCGGTTTTGCAGTGCTGCTGCTTGCGTTCTGGGAGGATATCGGCGAGGTCGTCACATTGTTCAAGAATGGTTTTGACGATTCCGACCGTTTCCCGATATATATAAAAGCGATAAATGCTTTCTTGGAATATCCCGTTTTCGGCGTAGGCTGGCTCTTTGACACCGCAGGGGAGGAGCCTTTCGCGATATTTTTTACCGTGCACAGCACAATATTTCAATACATTGCCAGCGGCGGCATATTTTTAACGCTTGCGGCCATTTGGCTGTTCGGGAAAAGATACCTTACCTTTTACGCCGATTTCAAGCCGTATCATATTTTTTTCCTGGTGTCGCTGCTTTCGCACGATTTGTACGGGTTTATCGACAACACCGCCACGCTGCCGTATTGCATAATGATCGCAGGCATAATATTCATCGCGCTCGAAAAGGATATAAGGCCGGAGGTCGAGGCGCAGAAAAGGGCTGCGTACAAAAAGGAACGCTTTCTGTTTTGACGTATCCGGACCGAACGGTTGCCCGGACATATTTTGTTCCGGCGGCATACGCTTATATATAATAACGAAAAACACCGGCAGAACCATCGATCCGGTGATGACAGTGAGAATCTAAATAGGAGATAACTATTATGAACGTACTTGTAACGGGCGGCGCGGGGTATATCGGGTCGCATACGTGTGTGGAGCTGTTGAATGCGGGCTATAACGTAATTGCCGCAGACAACCTTTTAAACAGCAAGGAAGAGAGCTTAACGCGCGTTATGAAAATAACGGGCAAGCCGCTGGAGTTTTTTTACGGCGACCTGTGCGATAAGGCGGTAGTTTCGGCGCTGTTCGATAAGTATAAAATCGACGCCTGCATACATTTTGCCGGGCTTAAAGCCGTCGGTGAAAGTGTGATGCAGCCGCTCCGCTATTACGAGAACAATCTTACCTGCACGTTGAACATACTTGCCGAGATGCAAGCGCGCGGCATAAGGAAATTTGTTTTCTCGTCGTCCGCCACCGTTTACGGCAAGGCCGAAACCTTGCCGCTTACCGAGGATTGCCCGCTGTCGACGTCGAACCCGTACGGCTCGACCAAGCTGATGATAGAGAATATTCTTACCGACCTGCACAATGCCGACAAGAGCTTTGATATAACTATCCTGCGGTACTTCAATCCGATCGGCGCACACGAGAGCGGGCTTATCGGCGAGGATCCGAAGGGTATACCCAATAACCTGATGCCATATATCGCGCAGGTCGCGGCGGGCCGGTTAAAGCAGCTGACAGTGTTCGGCGACGATTATCCCACGCGGGACGGCACGGGGATAAGGGATTATATCCACGTTGTAGACCTTGCCAAAGGGCATATAGCCGCGCTTGATAAGATCGGCAGGAGCGGCCTTAAGATTTACAACCTGGGCACGGGCAACGGCGTGAGCGTACTTGAAATTGTAAAAGCGTTTGAAACCGCAAACGGTATCAAAATCCCGTACGTTGTTTCAGCAAGGCGGCCGGGCGATATCGCAGCGTGCTATGCTTCGGCGGAAAAAGCTAAAAAGGAACTGGGCTGGAAGGCGGAATACGGGATAGGCAAGATGTGCGCGGATCATTGGAACTGGCAAAAAAACAATCCGAACGGATATTAGAGACTATCGCCTTTTTCTTTGAGGAGCCCGTCATGAGTCCGTCTAAAGAAACCGGCGAGGGGAAAAGAAAATAAGGTTGGGAAGTTCTTTGTTTACAATATGATTTATACCGAGCCTTGCGAAAAACCGGGCGCGGCATATTGCGATTTAGTGTAATTCCCGATAAGGAAGTGCCGCTTTTTTAGCGCGGGGCCGCTTGGTTGCAAAACAATGCGTTTTACGCTATAATTATTGGTATTATGATCAAAATTGCCGACAATATAACGCAGCTTATAGGAAACACGCCTCTTGTCAGGCTGAACAAATACTGCAACGAGACGGCAGTAAGAGCCGAGATCGTGGCCAAGCTGGAGAGCTTTAACCCGTACAGCGTTAAGGACAGGGTGGCGTTATCAATGATAGAGACCGCTGAAAAGTCCAAGAAGCTGAAAGACGGCGGCATCATTATCGAGCCGACCAGCGGCAACACCGGGATCGGGCTTGCGGCGGTTGCGGCGGTAAAGGGCTACCGGCTGATACTGACAATGCCGGACACTATGAGTGTCGAGCGGCAACAGCTGCTTTCTGCGCTGGGCGCCGAGATAGTGCTGACCGACGGAAAGCGCGGTATGCAGGGCGCGATCGAAAGAGCGCACGAGCTCTTATTGCAAAACCCCGGCGCGTTTATGCCCAATCAGTTCAATAATAAGGCAAATTCAAACGCTCATAAAAAGACGACGGCAAGAGAAATCTGGGCGGCGACCGGCGGCGAACTCGATATCGTGGTTATCGGCGTCGGCACGGGCGGCACAATAACGGGCGTGGGCGAAGCGTTAAAGGCAAAAAACCCGAAGATAAAAATAATCGGCGTCGAGCCCGCCGAATCGCCGGTGCTTTCGGGCGGCGAGCCGGGGGCGCACGGCATACAGGGGATCGGCGCGGGCTTTGTCCCGAAAATACTGAACCTTAAGGTTATCGACGAGATCGTGACCGTAACCACGCACGAGGCAATGGCTGCCGCGCGCGTGCTGGCTAAAACCGAGGGCATACTGATCGGCGTATCCGGCGGCGCGGCGCTGTTTGCCGCGACCAAGATCGCGTCAAGGCCGCACAACCGCATCAAGCGAATCGTTGTGATATTCCCCGACAGCGGCGAAAGGTATATGTCAACGGGACTGTTTGACTGATCGCGTTTCCATAATAGCTTTTACGCGAATATCGAGCCGCCGCGGCTGTCTATCGCGGTTATTACAGGGAAGTCCTTTACGGTAAGCTTATATACGGCCTCGGACAAGAGTTCCGGGTACGCGATTATTTCCGCGCTCTTTACAAACTGCTTATAGTAAGCCGCTGCGCCGCCTATCGCAGCAAAATATACCGCGCCGTACTCCTTCATTTTTTCTATGACTTGCGGCGCGCGGTTTCCTTTACCGATCATGACGCGCAGTCCGTTTTCGATAAACAGCGGGGTAAACGGGTCCATCCGCGCCGAGGACGTAGGGCCGCAGCTGCCTATGGCCTCGCCGGGCCTTGCCGCAGCCGCGCCGCAATAATAAACAGCCGCGTCATTCAAACGGAAAGGAAGAGGCTTCCCGTCATTGATAAGCGTGGATATCAGCTTATGCGCTTTATCCCTTGCGGTATAGATAACGCCTGAAAGCAATACTCTGTCGCCGGCAATAAGCGCCTCGATATCCTTTTTTAAAAGGGGCAGATTCAGTTTTATTTCTTTATTCAACATATTAGATTTTCATGAAAATAACAGACATAATGCCGGCTGCTCAGAAAACGACCTCGCCGTGCCGCGCGCTGTGGCATTGGATATTTACCGAGACCGGCAGCATCCCGATATGCGTGGGGAAGGTCTCGATATGCACCGCCAAACAAGTCGTGTCGCCGCCGAAGCCCTGCGCGCCTATTTTCAGGCCGTTGACCTTGTCCAGCAGTTCTTTTTCGTAATCTGCGATTTCAGGATCTTTTGACGGTTCGCCCGTTTTCCTGGTCAGCGCGCGCTTGCTTAATAAGGCGGCTTTCTCCATTGTGCCGCCTATGCCTATTCCTAAGATTACCGGCGGGCACGGGTTCGCGCCCGCGCGCCTGACCGTATCCAGGATAAAGGCTGTTGCGCCCTCTTTGCCGTCCGCAGGGGTCAGCATTTTCAGCGCGCTCATATTCTCGGCGCCGGCGCCCTTTGAGAGGTATGAGACCTTAAGCCGCGCGCCTTCCGTTACAGTATAGTGAATGACTGCCGGAGTATTGTCGCCCGAATTAATGCGGTTTAAAGGGCTTAAAACGGACATGCGGCAATAATTCCCGGAGTACGCCTCCCTGACGGCAGAATTCAAGGCGTCCTCGACTGACTCTCCGGTGACCTGTATTTCGCTGCCGATTTCCACAAAAAATACCGCAAGGCCGGTATCCTGGCAGGCGGGACAGCGTTCCTTTTTTGCCAGCGCGTTATTCCGGTTGATTATTTCCAGCGCGTACCTCGCGTTCGGGTTACTCTCGTTTTTCTCCGCCAGGGCTAAGAGCCGGCAAACGTTCTCCTCCGGGCTGCAAACACAGTCGGCGATCATCGCTTTTACTTTTTCTTTTATTATCGCGGCGTCTACGGTTTTCATATATGTATTATAACACAGATCCGCGCAACTTCATTCTGTCCGCCGGATTATGTTTTTCGGGAACGATTAATTTGCCTTGGGCGCGGCTTTCATTGTATAATGACTTAATATGTTAAGCATCACGCCGATCGCCAGCGGCAGCCGCGGCAACTGTATTTTAATAAGAAGCGGACAAGCGACCGTGCTGGTCGATATAGGCGTCCCGCTTTTTTATGTCGAGGGCGCGTTAAGGCGGCTGGGCGTCGAGCCGGGCAAGGTGGACGCTGTGTTCGTCACGCACGAGCATACCGACCATATCGGCGGCGTCCAGGCTTTTGCGTGTAAGTACGGCACGCCCGTCTATATGCACGGGGGCGCGGCGGAAAACATTATCAGAAAGCTAAGCAGGATCTCAGCGCGCAAAATATGCGAATATGAATATAACGATTTCTTTTTCAAGGATATCACGGTATCGCCGTTCTTTGTCAGCCACGACGTGCATTGCACCGGATACAGCTTCGTTTCCGGGACGGAAAAGATCAGCATGCTGACAGACGCCGGAACAGTATCCGACAGCCTGCTTAAAAGCATTGCCGACAGCGATACGGTGCTGATCGAGGCCAACCACGACGTGGATATGCTGAAAGCGTCCAAAAAATATCCCGCAGTACTGAAAAGGCGGATCCTCAGCGATTTCGGGCACCTGTCCAACGCTGCCTGCGGCGCGGCAGTGACAAAGCTGGCGCTGGGCGGCATTACACGGCAGTTTATTCTGGCCCATCTTTCGGAGGAGAACAATTATCCGCAGCTTGCCCTGTCCGCGGTATCGGGCGCGCTGACGAGCCGGAACATCATTTGCGGCAATGACGTGTTCCTTTCCGTGGCGGGGCAGTACAAGCCGGGCGCCGCTCCGGCGGCGGCGGACACATCGGAGGCGGTATGCAAAACAGCGCTACAAAGGGCATAAGGCCGTTAAGGGATAAATTCTCGATGCGTGACGCCGGCGCGGGATATTTCGGCGGCGTGATGGCTTTGATCGCACCGCAATTCATTCTGGCGATCGTATGGAACATCGGGGTCGCCGAGGCCAAATGGCCAAGTATTACCGAATTGCAGAGAGAAAGCTTTGCCTTTATGATAATATCCGGGCTGATATTACAGATACTGATGCTCGGCTTTTATATCCTTTACACGCGTAAGGCGGGGGTCAATCCGATATCCGCGCCGCGTATTGTAAAAATGCCGCTTAAGAACTGGGCGCTTACGGCGGCGGCGGGGGTGATCGCGCTGTTTGGGCTGATGTTCACCTCGCATGCGTTCGACCTGCTGTTTACCGATGTTTTCGGATATAAAGGCCTGGAGCTTCCCGCCTTCGATACTGCGGGCAAGGCGGTTTTGGGCATAATAACAATGGGGCTTATCCCCGCGGTCGTCGAGGAGCTTATTTTCCGCGGCATGGTCTTAAGGGGGCTGAGCCCGCTGGGGAAATGGAAGGCGGTGCTGATCAGCGCGGCGGCATTTACCCTTATGCATATGAACCCGTCGCAGACGGTACATCAATTCCTGCTGGGTATCATTATGGCGCTTATCGCATGGGAGACGGGCAGTATTTTGGCGCCGATGCTTATCCATTTTATAAATAACGCTCTGGCAATAATTTTGGAGGTTTCGGGCTTTTCCGGCCTGGTCGAAAAAATGACGGCCTGGGAAATTGTGGGCGCAGCATTGGTGACATTGGCCGCCGTTTGCGGTATAATGTATTTTATACTGAGATTTATAAAGAAGCCTGAGGGCGGTACAGAGATCAGGGACATTGACGGGAACATTATAAAGCGGAAGCTGACTGATGAACACAACGCATTGGCGTTTTTACTTGCGGGATTCGCGTTGGCGGCGGTTATGTGGCTGATGGCGCTGATCCCGGATGTGCATTAATCTACGGACATTTTTCTTATAGATACCTCGCAGTCTTGCTGCGAGGAGGATCATTTGACAAACAAAAAAAGGAAGGTAACGCGTGTCAGAATTGAATGAAAACGGCGTGATGCCGGCGGGCGGATTGCCGGGTGCAAGAAGCAAAAAATATGTTTTTAACGCCAGCTTTATTACCTACTTTATAATCATACTTGCGCTGGTGGTACTGCGTCTGGTGATCTACCTGGGCGCATTCAACTGGGCGGAAGATGCCGGGATCGGGATCGATTATATCTTTACGTTTATCGCGCAGATAATAATACTCGCTGCATGCCCGTTCATTTTAATCGCGCATTTTTTCAAGAAGGGCATAAAAGGCACGTTTGAGTACCTACAATTCAAAAAGCCGAAGCCCTATATTTTCCTCGGCTTTGCACTGGGGTTTTTCGGATATTTCTGCAATATCCTTATAAACATAATTTTCACGACGATCCTGACGCTTTTGGGCTGGGGCGGCGCGGGCGGCGGCGGCGCGACGGAAGCCTTTCCCGTGTGGATGCTGTTTGTATCGATTCTCTTTTCGGCTGTGCTGCCGGGGATATGCGAGGAAATAACGCACCGCGGGCTTGTACTGCGCGCCACCAAGGCGGGCGGCGCGACCGACCTTAATGCCGCGATGCTGTCCGGACTTTTTTTCGGGTTGTTCCATATGTATATAGGACAGACGTTCTTTACCGCGTTTATGGGCGTCATGATGGCGATCCTTGTGCTGAAATCGAAATCGATATGGCCCGCGATTTTCATGCACTTTACCAATAATTTAATAAACGTGTGGATGCAGTTTTCGGACGCGAACGATTTGTTCGGCGCGCCGCAGTACGCGGCACTGGCGACTGAAAACCCTGTTCTGCTCTTCTTTCTTTTAGCACTCGCAGCGGGCGCGTTTATTGGGTTTATGTTCCTATTCGTCAGCCGCGCCAGGAAGGCAGGGGATTGCCCGCCAAAAGCGGTTAAGCCCGCCGCCTATTATTATCCGGCAACGCCTTACGCGCCGTATTACGGTTACGGGATGCCGCAGCAGCCTTTGCAGGGCGGTTTCCGTCCCGCGGCTCAGCAGCAAAATAGCGCGCTTGGCTCGATAACGCCGGAAAACCAGCAAAGCTTGCCGCAGCAGCCGGCTCAAAGCCCGAATCCTTATTATACAGGTCAGCAGCCCGTCAACCCATATAACCCTTTCGGGGGCGCATACGGACAGTCCCAGCCGGGTCAGGCCCCGTATTTTCAAGCCAACCCGTACTATAACGCCGCGCCGCAGGTATACAACCCGTATCAGCCCGCGCCGGTGTATACTGCCGCCCCGCCGGCAGCACAGGCCGCAAATCCGGCTGTTGAGCCCGACGGAACGCCTGTATTCAAGCCGAAAGCGCGCGACAGGATATTCTTTATCGCGACCATTGTACTTGCATCACTGATAACGATAGTGTCGCTTATCTCAGGTTTCTAGCCGTATTCCTATAAATCCATAAAAGAAGACACCTTTATAGGTCTTTTTTCATATATTAAGTGTGCGGATTACCGTACACTTTTTTTTATATCCTAAGTAAACGCTGAATAAATGAGGTTAATTTAGAGCAAGTATTTTTCAGTATGAAAACGGCTTGTTTTTGCAGCAAATAGTAGAACTATTGGCAAAAAAAGAAGACGTTTTCAGGCAAAAAAGACGCCGCTGTAAATTATTCCGAATTATTCAGTGTTTACCTAAGAAAAACCGCAGCAGAAAATATTTTATGCCGCGGCCCGGCAAACGTGACGAAGCCACTTTTGTTCTGCCCTAAGAAAAATCGCAGCAATAAACCCGGGCAGCCACAAAATTGCAAGTGTGGCGAAGCCACTTTATGGAGAGATTTATTTATGTATACATACGACGATCTGACCGCTGACGTTGCGAATCTGAAAAAACTGGGCGCGGAGGCTGCCGATATAGGGCAGTCTGTCGCCGGCCGGAAAATCCCGATAATCCACATAGGGAATTATACCGGAAAGCAGGCGCTGATACAGGGCGCGATACATGCGCGGGAGCATATTACCGCGCAGCTGGTTGTCGAGCTGATCTATTACACACTGGAAAAATATAAGGATTTGGACGGCGGCATTTATTTTATTCCCATGTCCAATCCCGACGGCGTAAGCCTGTGCCAGCTCGGCCTGGCTTCTGTAAAAGAGCAGAGGACAAAGGATTTCCTGATGCAAGTCAACGGCAAGAACGGTCAAGACTTTACACTCTGGAAGGCGAATATAAACGCGGTCGACCTCAACTGCAATTTCCCGGCGCGGTGGGGGACGGGGCAGCAGAACGTCTTTTTGCCCGCGCCCGAAAACTATGTAGGCACGTCGCCGGCCAGCGAGCCGGAGACAAAGGCCCTGATGTATATAACCGAAAGGGCCTGGCCGCTGATGACGATAAGCTATCATTGCAAGGGGCAGGAGATATATTGGCAGTTCCATCAAGCCGAGCCGCAGCTGTCCCGCGACCGCAGGTTTGCTGAGGTGTTTGCAAACCGGACGGGCTACAGCCTTGTGGACGGCGACAGGGGCAGTGCGGGCGGCTATAAGGACTGGTGCATCGAACGCTTTAAAAACCCCGCCTACACGTTCGAAACAGTCGCCGACACCTACCAATATCCGATAGATTACAACGCGCTGACAGAGGAATTCCCAAAGAATAAGGATATCCCCAAAATGATGCTGGATATGCTGAACGGGGAGAAATAGCTTTGTCAGCGGCTACAAACCGATTTTCTATAACAAAGCATTAAACAGAAAACGCGCCCGGAAAATTTTCCGGGCGCGTATTGCTGACTAACTTGAAACTACAAACTATAGTAAATCAACTTTAAAAATAGATACCGATGGGCTGGTTTTAAAGTTGATTCACTGAATTATGCCGTTTTGACCGATGCGAACATGATCGTAACGTCCGCGTTGCCTGTTCCCTCGTAGTGCTGCATTGACGAGCAGCGCTGAAGATTCTTTTGATTGCTGTTGGGGAAAACCACCGTATCGATATAGTTTCTGCGGAATTCACTCGATACGCCGGCCATAAAGCCGTCGGTCATTGCCTCCAGCTCCGCTTTGATTATTATGTTCGCGGCCGCTACCGTTCCGCTTGCGCCGCTGGCCATTGTATTGGCGTAAGCCGCGTCCTTGTCGAGCAGGAAGTTCATAAAATGCTGCGCGGCGACAGGATTTCCGGCGGTCTGCGGGATCACAAAGCAGTCCACATAGACGTTTGCGCCTTCGACGGGAATAGAATAGCGCAGGTCAGGATTCTTCTGCATAGCGTAACCTGCGTCGCATGACCAGAAAAAGCCTAAGGAAGCCTCGTCCTTTCCTTCCGCAAGGGATTCTTTGCCCTCTTCGGCTTCGTACTTATATATGACTTTCTTTTGTTCAATAAGCGCGGCTTTGGCCGCGTCCAGCGTAGCGGTATCGCATTTTGAATACATACTCTTTATAAGGTCTTGATATTCCGTGGTGGCGTAGTCGGTGTAATTGATTGACGCCGTTTTCAGCGCGTCGCGGTTATTGTATATGTTGGCAAGTGCGAACACGTCGCGCTCGCTGTCCTTGATCCATATTTTTTTGTCATAGTTTGCGGCGCTCCCGTCGGGCTTTTTATTCCAGAGCGCGTTCCAGCTGACCATATCAGCGGCTTCTACCTTTTTCGTATTGTACATTATGCCGAACGTGCCCCACGCGTAAGGCAGCGTCCACTTGTGTCCGGAGTCATATGACGCGGTAAGGTCAAGGACGTCCGCCTCGAGACGGGTGTCATAGTCCTTAACTATGGTTTTATCAAGGGCGATCAGCCTCTCTTCCTTGATCAGCCGCTGCACCATATAATCGGAGGGGCAGATAACGTCATAATCGACCTTCTTCTTGGTCAGCTTATCGTAAAGCTCCTCGTTGCTCTCAAAGGTATTGATTTTAACCTTTATTTTTTTGCCTGCGGCATTCATAAAAAACTTCGGGAATTCTGTCTTGACATATTGCTCGTCGGTATACGCTTCCCAGGTGGCAATGCGCAAAACCTCCTCGCGGGGGGTGCATGCGTAAAATGTCAGCGCCGAACCTGATACAAGCGCGGCAATCATCAGCAAAGTAAAGATCCTCTTCATTTTTTTAGCTCCTTTCAAATAATATTTTGGAAACACTGAATAATTCGGTATACTTTACAGCGGCGTCTTTTTCGCCTGAAAACGTCTTCTTTTCTTGCCAATAGTTTTACTATTTACTGCAAAAACAAGCCGTTTTCATACTGAAAAATACTTGCTCTAAATTAACCTCATTTTATTCATTGTTTCCTATATGTAAATACGCCGGTTATTTCGGCATACGGTTTTTATTCTTATTCGCTTTCGCCGACCGGATATTTATCAGCAGCAGAACGCCCATGATCACCACGAATAAAATGGCCGAGAAAGCGCGCGCGGCTTCTTTTACGCTTGCGGACGTACCGGTTCGGCCGGTAAGCATTTTATAGATATAAGTCGAAATCGTCGAAACGTCCACGCTGTTGTACTGCGTAATGACAAAGTCGTCGATGGAAAGCGTGAACGCCAGCGCGAACGCAGCCAGCATTGCGGTGAAGATCTGCGGCAGCAGGACTTTCAGCGTCGCCTGAAACGGCGTTGCGCCCAGGTCAAGCGCGGCCTCGTACACGTTCGGGTTAAGCTGCCGCAGCCGCGGCGTCACGGTGAGGATCACAAACGGGGTGGTTATGACGGTATGCCCGACAATAAGGTGTATCCACTCGTTCTCAAGCCGTATGCCTATGTTGTTCAAAAATATAAACAGCAAAAAAATTGAAACGGCGGTAACGATATCGGCGTTGACAACGGGGATCTGGTTGGCGCCGCTCATCAGCGTGCGCGCCGCCTTGCTCTTCATATTATAAATGCCTATCGCGGCGAACGTACCCAAAAGCGTCGCGATAAGAGCCGACGACCCCGCAAGGATAAGGGTGTTCAGCGCGGCGTCTAACAAACCGGTAGCGCCGGCTATATTTTGATAAGCCTCCAAGGAAAAGCCCGTCAATTTGCCGCCCTTCATCTCGGTAAAAGAAAAAACTATCAGCACGATTATGGGCAGATATACAATCAGCAGCATTATGACGATAAAGCTTAAGGCCAGAGGCTTTTGCCATCTTTTCTGTTTCATTACCACGCACCGCCTTTTATTTCGGCTATGCCGCCCTGCTTTTTTGCCAGCTTATTGGCTGCGAATACCGATAATCCTACAAGTATCAGCATGATAAGCGACATTGCCGAGCCTACTCCGCGCGTAATCTCGTCTTTGTAAGTCATATTGATCAGGTTGCCGAAAAGCATCAGGTTCCGCCCGAGAAGGTCGGCTATAACAAATGAGGAGATCGTCGGCATAAATACCATTATGGAGCCGCTGACTATGCCGGGGGTGGAAAGCGGGAACGTGACTTTGAAAAAAGTTTTGGCAGACGTTGCGCCAAGGTCGGCTGACGCCTCGTAAAAACTGCGGTCTATATTTGTAAGCGTGTTATACAGCGGCAATATCATAAACGGCAAAAAGTCGTATACCGTTCCGATAAGCGCGGTGACATAGCCCTTGCCGATCCCCATAACCTCGAAAATGGTCATCATCGCATATGTGCGCAGCATAAAATTCGTCCACATAGGCACTATAAACAAAAGAACCGTCACGTACGAACGGTTGAACCGCGGGTTGCTGAGAATAAGCGCGATAGGATACGCCAGTAAAAAACATATGAGGGTGGTAAGGAAAGCGAACAGGAACGAATCCAAAAGCACGCGGAACGCATTCATTTTCCATGCTTCGGAAAAGTTGCCGAAGGTAAAACCTCCGTCTGCCGCCGTAAACGCATATGCGGCGACTATAAACAGCGGGATTATTACAAAGACAACCAAAAAGACGGCGTAGGGCAGGGCAAGATGCTTACGCGACAATGAAAATCTCTTTTTCATTCTTTCCCGCCCTCCGGCTCCAAAACGCGCTTTTCCAAGGCTATATCCTGCGGCTCGATGATTATGCCTACCCGGTCGTTTAGGTCCCATTCGTCGGGGGTATCTACAAAGAAATCCTCGTCCTCGTCGGTGCGCACCTGCACCAGGTAATACGTGCCCTTATACAGTACGTTGATGACGTTGCCGCCGACCGTTCCGTCGTCCTCGTCGTCGGTAAGCCGAACATTGCCGAACTGGATCCTGGCGGTGACGGGGTCATCGGTTTCAAACCCTTGCGTATCGCACTTGAAGACCGCGTCGGACATCTTGATCTCGCCCTCGTCCCAGACAACGGCCTCGATTTCGTTTATGACGCGCTGCTTTTTCATGATATGGATATCGAACGGTTTTATGAACAGGCTGACCTCGTCGCCCTCGTCCCAGCCCGACGTATCCTGCACTAAAAACTCATAATCGTTGCACAGGATATTCATTTCGTAATGCTCGCCCTTGAAGGTGGAGGAGAGGACGCGCCCCTTTATCTGCCCCTTGTCGTGATCCTTCTCATAGACATAAATATCCTCGGGGCGGATCACGATATCGACGGTCTGGTTCTTAACAAATCCCTTGTCGACGCAGTCAAAGGTATGTAAGGCAAACTGTACCTTTTTGTCCTCTAGGAATATGCCCGAAAGAATATTGCTTTCGCCGATAAAGTCCGCGACGAACGCGTTCGCCGGCTCGTCATAGATCTTTTTAGGCGGGCCGACCTGCTGGATGACGCCGTCGCGCATTACCACGATGGTGTCCGACATGGTCAGCGCCTCCTCCTGGTCGTGCGTGACGTAAATAAAGGTTATTTTAAGGTCCTTATGCATATGCATAAGCTCTAACTGCATATCTTTGCGCATCTTAAGGTCAAGCGCGCCAAGCGGCTCGTCAAGCAGCAGGACCTCGGGCTTATTGACCAGCGCCCTCGCGATGGCGACGCGCTGCATCTGCCCGCCGGAGAGAGAGTTTGTATCGCGGTGGCCGTACTCTTCCAGGCCTACCATCTTTAATGCGGCCTCGACCGCCGGCTTGATCTCATCCTTCGTCATTTTACGAAAGAGCTGGACGTCGTTGCCCTTGCGGTCTTTCTTGACCCCGTCCGGGATCTTTTTCAGCTTCAAGCCGAAGGCGACGTTGTTGAAAACATTGAGGTGCGGGAAAAGCGCGTACCGCTGGAAAACGGTATTGACAGGGCGCAGGTGCGGGGGAATACCCGTAACGTCCCTGCCGTTTAAAAAGATCGTGCCGGAATTAGGCGTCTCGAAGCCCGCGATCATACGCAAAGTCGTGGTCTTACCGCAGCCGGAAGGCCCTAAAAGCGTTACAAATTCACCTTTTTTGATGGAGAGATTGATGTCGTCAACAACGGTGGTACCGTCATAGGCCTTACTGACGTTCTTTATCTCGATGACTTTTTCGTCGTTCTTTGCCAATTCATGTAACCTCCAAAAATCCCATTTTGCTTTTATCTTTGATGAGAAGATATTTTGCAAAAAGAAACCCCAAATAGCGGGGGAAAAGAAAACAAGTTTCAAAGGCCGCCCTTATGACTTCATAAGTAAAAGGGCGATTATATTTTCGCTTCAAAAACAGGATTTTATATGATAAAAGCCATACAAAAATAGTTTTTGAAACAGTGAATATAACTATGCGTTTTTTTGAAGTTTTTGTCAAGTATTTTCGATAGATTTATTCTACGGATATTTTTTCGGATATTTTTCCAGTCGGGCATTTTTCTTTACGGGAGCAGGCAGATTAAAACAAACGAGTGCAGGCAGATTAAAACAAAAACAGACCCGACTTTTCAGGGTTTCCCTGAAAAGGACTCTTACAGTAGTCCGCACCAAATTTTTCATACCTAAAAAATTTGCGACTGGTGCGGTGCGAAGCAATCAGTAGTCCGCACCAAATTTTTCATACCTGAAAAATTTGCGACTGGCGCGAGGCGGAGCCATCGTGACCCAATCGTGAAATAGCGGACAAACATACGGCAAACTGATATAATAGAATTGCCATAAAGAGCAGACTATCCTTTTATCGGGGAGGCAAAGTATATGAAGTTACTTATTGCGGATGACGAAAGCAAATTAAGGCAGCTTCTGTCGGATTTTTTTAAGAGCGAGGGCTATGAGGTTGCGTTGGCCGCCGACGGCAGAGAGGCGTTGGAGATTTTTAACGCCGCGCCGGAGGACGTCAGCCTTATAATACTTGACGTTATGATGCCGTATGTGGACGGCTGGCGCGTGTGTAAGGAAATAAGGAAGACCAGCCGCGTGCCGATCATAATGCTGACGGCAAAGAGCGAGGAGGCCGACGAGCTGGAGAGCTTTGAAAAGGGCGCGAACGACTACATACCGAAACCTTTTTCGCTGAACGTCCTGCTTGCAAGGGTGCAGGCGCGTATTGAAAAGCCCGCGGCGGCAAGCGAGCCGGCAAATGTCTTAAGGTACAACGGCCTTGTGATCGACCAGGACACGCACGAGATCACCCTGGACGGTAAGCCGCTTAACCTGACGCCTATCGAGTACGAGGTCATGGTCCTTTTGATCAGGAACAAGGGCAAGGTTTATTCGCGCGAACAGCTGTTGTCCCTTGTATGGGGCTATGACTATTACGGCGGCGACCGCACGGTGGATACGCATATGGGCAGGCTGCGCAGCAAGCTGAATGATTTCGGCGTGAAATATTTAAAGACGATACGCGGATATGGGTACAAACTCGATAATTAGCGCGCGGATAATAATATGGCCGGTGACGAAATAGAAGAAAAAAAGAAAGCGGCAGACGCTGCCGCAGGATCCGCGCCGCAGCCTAATGACGGCGGCGCGGAGAATCCGTGCGGCGACAGCCATGCGGAAAAACAGCGGCGGCTGAACCTTGCGGCCAAGCTTTTTGTTACCCTGACAATAACTTTTCTTGTTTTTACCTCTATCATATACATTTCTATGCAGTTTATCCTGCCTATGTACAATAAGGGCAGGGATGACGCTTTGACCTCTCAGAATTTTTTAGAAAAACTGGAAGAGGAGATAAACATACAAAAAGCGAAAAACCCGGACGTTGAGATCGATAGGATAGTGGAGGAGTTCAAAATTAAGTACGCCAGGGAGCTTGACGCGCCCTATGACGGCACCTTTTCGTTTATGCGCGTGATGCTTATTATGACTCTGGTGTTTTTTGTATTCGGCGTTTATTTCTATGCGAGGGGCTTTGCGCGGCCGCTGCAAAAGCTGAACGTAGCCGCAAAGGAGATAGCGGCGCTGAACTTTGATTACAAGCTGGATATTGACAGAAAGGACGAGATCGGGCAGCTTGCCGGCAGCGTGCAGGAAATGAGCGTGAAATTGAAAACCGCTTTATCCGATCTTAAGGAGCGCAACGAACAGCTGCAAACCGAGCTTTTGCACGAGCGCGAGATGGACAAGATGCGCAAAAAATTCGTTTCGGACGTCAGCCATGAATTAAAGACGCCGCTGTCCATAATAGGCGGCTATGCCGAGGCATTGCAGATCGGCGTCGACGACCGCGAGCGCCGCCGCGACTATACGCTTGTGATCAGCGAGGAGGTCGACAGGATGTCGCGGCTGGTCGGCGACCTGCTGTCCTTAAGCAAATACGAATCGACGGAGTACAAGCTGAATATCAGCGCGTTCGACATGGGCGAGCTTGCCTACCGTGTGATCCATAAATATGACGACATTTTAAAGAAGAACGGCATCAACCTGATTATTTCGGCGGGGCAAGGCTTTGTCAACGCCGATCCCGACCGCATCGAACAGTGCCTTAATAATTATTTGAACAACGCCATTTCTCACGCTGACTCAAACAAAATCGTATATGTCAGGGGCGAGGCCGGGGGCGATAAATACCGTCTGTCGGTCATCAACAGCGGCGGCCATATCGCTGACGCCGACATCGAGAATATATGGTCGGCGTTCTACCGTGCCGATAAAGCCCGCAGCCGGGAGGAAGGGCGGTTCGGCGTCGGGCTTTCTATCGTCCGGGCGCTTCTGACCCGCCACGGAGCAGTTTACGGCGTTAAAAACGTCACCAACCTTATTTTAAAGGAAGCTGCCATCAAAGAGGGCGTAGAATTCTTTTTCGAGCTTGATACTGCGGAAAAATAAAGCAGTGTGAAAAACGCTATGTACCGGTTCCCTTTTAGGGAACGCGGCCGCGGCTTTTCAAGAAGCCGCATTTTTTGTTCGACAAGTTTTTAAGGCAGTGCCGCTCAGTTTTTTTTTGCCAGCGTAACATATTTTACGATCAGCAGCGCGACCAGAATGACGGACAATACGATAAATATGCCGATATTTGCGATTACGAATGCCGAGATATACGCGCCCAGGATCACGCCTAAGGTCAGCGCAAGGAAAACCCACAAGAAAAATAATACCGGGTCAAGGACCGCCGCAGCGGACCGCTTATTTTCACATGGCGAATAACAATTTAGTTCCAAGATTTCTTTCCCCCCAAAATTAATACGGAAAAAACCGCATCAATATCATCTTATGTTCGCCGTGGGCATTTTGACCCCGCGCGCAGTTTTCCCGGTTGCCTTTTTGCTTTTGGCTTCCTCCGGGGAACTTACTTTTGTATATTATAGTAAACTAACTTTTAAACCAGCTCATCTTCGGTATCTATTTGGTATAAAACGGTATAAACTGCTCGCCTTTATTTCTAATAAAGGCTCCGCTTTTATCCGTTTTATCCTCAAATATCTGCTCGAACCTGAAACTGGTTTTAAAGTTGATTTACTATACTTTTTTTTGGGGGGGATTTACCGGAAATCAGTTCCTGCCGCGTATATATGCCGCTCAGACTTTTGCATACTCTTTATGGAAATGCTATAATGACTCCTATGGCATTTTTCTTTCGTAAAGACAAGGAACTCCGGCTTGCCGAGAAGGTAAAGAAACGCGCGGCGTATGTGCAGGCCAACCTGCCGACAAGGAAGCCGCGGATCGGGCTTGCCCTGTCGGGCGGCGGCGCGCGCGGGTTTGCGCATATCGGCGCGCTGAAAGCGTTTTCCGAGGCAGGGCTTAATTTCGATATGATCGCGGGCACCAGCGCCGGCAGTATTGTCGGCGCGCTCTATTCCTACGGCCTGCCGCTTCCGGAGATCGAGGCCGCGGGCGAGGGCCTAAAGGTCGAGGACGTTCGTGACAGCACCTTTATTTTTTCGACCTCCAACCCGTCGAATATCGAGGGTATAATGCGCGACTTTATCGGCGACGCTATGTTTTCCGACCTTAAAATCCCCTTTGTCGCAGTTGCGTGCGACCTGGTGACGGGTCAGGAGGTGCATTTGGACCGCGGCAGCGTGGCGCGCGCGGTCTCGGCCAGCTGCTGCGTGCCCGGCATTTTCAAGCCGGTGATTTGGGATGACAAGCATCTGATCGACGGCGGTATAAAGAACGTGCTGCCCGCCGACGTAGTGCGGGAAATGGGCGCGGATTTTGTCGTGTCGGTCGAGGTCAACAGCGGCCGCGGGATCGGTACGGACTCCTTAAAAACGATGGACGTATTCAAGGCGGCAATGCGGATGAGCATTACCGGCAACGGAAAAACCGGCATTATCAATTCCGATATCGTTCTATTTCCCGATACCAGGAAATATAAATCAACCAGTAAGGACGGCTATCGCGAAATGATCGCCGAGGGTTACCGCGCCGCAAAGGAAGCCATGCCCGAGATACTGAAGCTTTTCGATAAGCGCGTGACGGTGCAGCTTATAAAGGACTGGGACGAGGCCCTCGGGGCGGGCGCGGTGCGCAAGGTAAGGGCTAAGCAGAAAGAAACGGAATAACACCGGGCAAAAATTGAGGGAAGGTAATGGCGAAAACTAAAACGGGCGGGAGTACCGCAAAACAGAAAGCGTTCCGCATAAAGCTGGTCATTTTTGTACTGGTGCTGGTCGCGTACGGCGCGTCGGTCTATTTTTTCCGTACGGATATCGACAGGATGCTGAATATTGCAAAGTACGGCACCGCGGACGTGGCGAATTTAAAGAAGCAGGACGGCAGCGCGGCGACGGCGGGCGACCTTAGCGCCGGCAGCCTGAAGGTGCATTATGTGGACGTGGGGCAGGGCGACGCCTGCGTTATCGAGCTGCCGGACGGAAAAAATATGCTTATCGACGGCGGCAAGGATAACCAGAAGGAAAAGTTCTTTACATATATGGAAAGCAGCCTGCCCGATATCAAGAATTTTGATTACGCGATACTTACGCACAGCGACGACGACCACTGCGGCGGCTTTGACGACATTATAAAAAGGTTTCCGGTAAAATCAGGCGGCAGGATATACCGTCCCGACCAGGTAGCGACAAACAAAGGCTATATCGATCCCGCGCTGTCAAAGACCGGATTACAGGGACTTTGGGATAACGTAGCGGCCAATCAGAAATGGAACAAGGACACAGTATCATATAAGAACGCGATCGCCGCTATGTACGCGGGCGAAGCCGAGGTCTATGTCACGGATGCGACAAAAAACGCAGAGCCGTTCAAGGCCTCCGGCGGGAACAATATCACTAAATTAGACGACGGCACCACGATGTACAAGAACTCTAAAATGGATATTTTAGGCGACGTGAACGGCGACGGAAAATACGACGGAGCAAACAGCGACTACCTTGTCACTTTTTACGCGCCGACAAAGGGCGGCTGGAACAATGTCAACGACTACTCGCCGATCATTTCGCTTGACTATCAGGGCAAGCGGTTTATGTTTACGGGCGACAGCGAGGCCGAGGGCGAGGCGCGGTTTGCCGCCGAATATACGCGCGACAGCTTTGGGAAAAAGGCGGACGTTATAAAGCTGGGCCATCACGGCAGCAGCACTTCCACCAGCGAGGGCTATTTAGACGTGGTTATGCCGCTGGCGAAGAAGGATGTTACAGCTGCAAATAAAAACGACGGCGTTCTTGCAGTCGTCAGTTCCAATCAAGAAGGAAACAATTATAAACATCCTCATACGGAAACCTTGGCGCGGCTGACTGATAATTACGGCGTTAAGGCCGATAATATAATAAGGACGGACAAAGTGGGTACGATCTTACTTTCCGTAAACAACAAACAGCTGATGTACGGCACGGTAAAAATCGAGCAAACCGAAACTATCGAGCCGCTCTCGTGGATAACGATAGGCGGCGGCATAGTGGTGATTATTTTCATACTGCTCTTTTGCATTAAGGCTGGCAGAACGGGGAAGGCCGGCGTAAAAAGGAACGCTGCGGTAAACGCGCTGAACGCGGCGGGGACGGACGTAAGATCCTCCGCGCCCGCGGATTCCTTTAGGATCGCCCCGCAGTACGAGCCGGGCGCAAAGCAAACAACCGGGAAAAAGACAACAGGCGCATCCGCGTCAAGATCGTCGCCATCGACCTCAAAAAACAATACGTCAGCTAAGAACACCTCGATATCAGCCAAAAAGAAGACCTCCGCCGCTTCCGATAAAGACAAAATAGACAAGGCGGTCAACGACATCAAAAAGAAGCTGAATAAGTTTTAGGCAAGGTAAGCCGAAAAAATAAGCACCCCAAAAAAAGAGCGGCGGCATTAGCCGTCGTCTCAAGGGGGGCGTAGGAGCGGTTTTGATTTATATCATTCAGAGATAAGTCAAAATTGCGAGCTAGCCCCCATTGAAAGCCTTTAATGGGACAAAAAAAATCTACGATTTTTTTTCGGTCCCCCAGGGGGCACGCGGGGGGTTGTAGGAGCAGTTTTCATATAAAAATAACGATTTTATATGAAAACAGCGAGTTAGACCCGCCCGCGAATATCTATATATAGTTCTAAATAAAACGCTTGACACTATATATAGTGGTGTGGTATTATGTGTATGCTCCCTTACGGCTCTTGATTAACGGCCTTCGGGAAAAAAATAGTAATACTACAAAAGGTAAGGTACTGATTATGGTTATGGAAATCCTGAAACGCGACGGCAGAGTCGAACTGTTCAGACAGGAGAAGATCACAGAGGCAATTTACAAGGCGGCGGTTGCTGTCGGCGGCTCGGACAAGCATTTGGCCGAGAAGCTTTCGGACGAGGTTGTGGCGGAGCTGCAAAAAAGGTTTGTTGACCGCCGTCCTCAGGTCGAGGACATACAGGACATCGTCGAGACCGTGCTGATCAACAACGGGCACGCAAGGACCGCGAAGGCCTATATACTTTACCGTGAAAAGAGGAAGGGCGCGCGCGACATCAACGCGCTGATCGGCGCGACCATCGATATGTTCGGCGAATACCTTGCCGACAAGGACTGGAGCATCCAGGAAAACGCCAATATGCAGAAGTCGGTCAACGGCCTCAACAACTATGTGCGCGAGGCTTTCACCAAGAAATACTGGCTGCACGAGATCTATCCGTCGGACGTCCGCGATGCGCACGAGGGCGGCGATATCCACCTGCATGACCTTGGGTTTTTCGGCCCGTATTGCGCGGGCTGGGATCTTCGCCAGCTGCTTCGCGACGGCTTCGGCGGCGTGTCGGGCAAGGTAGAGAGTAAGCCTGCCAAGCATATGCGCAGCTTTTTGGGACAAGTCGTCAACGCAACGTTCACCACGCAGGGCGAGACGGCCGGCGCGCAGGCATGGAGCAGCTTTGACACGTTCCTTGCGCCGTTCATCCGGTTGGATAACATGACCTTCAAGCAGGTCAAGCAGTGTTTGCAGGAATTCGTCTTTAACATCAACGTGCCGACCAGGGTGGGCTTCCAGTGCCCGTTCTCCAACGTAACGCTGGATATCAAGGTGCCCAAGACCTTAAAGGACGAGCCTGTAATAGTCGGCGGCGAATACACCGAGTATACCTACGGCCAGTTCCAGGCCGAGATGGATATGTTCAATATGGCCTTTTGCGAGGTCATGATCGAGGGCGACGCAAAAGGGCGCGTATTCACGTTCCCGATCCCCACGATCAACGTGACAAAGGATTTCGAGTGGGACAGCCCTGTGGTCGACTCGGTCATGGGCATGACGGCAAAGTACGGCATCCCGTATTTCGCCAATTATGTCAACAGCGATCTTAACCCTGAGGACGCGGTTTCGATGTGCTGCCGGCTGCGGCTGGACGTTACCGAGCTTAGAAAACGCGGCGGCGGACTGTTCGGCTCTAACCCGCTTACGGGCAGTATCGGCGTCGTCACTATCAACCTGCCGCGCATAGGGTTTTTGGCAAAGACCGAAGAAGAATTTTTCACAAGGCTGAAGAAACTGGCTGTAACGGCCAAGACCTCATTAGAAATCAAGCGCAAGATCGTCGAGGAGCAGTCCGGCAAGGGTCTTTACCCTTACGCGTGCCACTTTTTGCGCGACGTGAAAACGCGTACCGGCCAGTACTGGGCCAATCACTTCAACACGATCGGCATCGTCGGCATGAACGAGGCGCTCTTAAACTTTATCGGCAAGGATATCACGACAAAGGAAGGGCTTGAATTCGCCCTCAAAGTAATGAACTACTTACGCGGCGTTATGGTGGAATTCCAGACAGAGACCGGCCATATGTACAACCTGGAGGCCACTCCCGCCGAAGGCACCAGCTACCGTTTGGCGCGCCTTGACAGAAAGCGTTTCCCGTCCATTATCGCCAGCGGCAAGGATGAGCCGTATTACACCAACTCGACGCAGGTGCCCGTTAATTTTACCGACGATATTTTCGAGGTCATTGAATTACAGGACGAGCTGCAATCACTTTACACCGGCGGGACGGTCCAGCACCTTTACTTAGGCGAAAGGGTCGACGATATCGGGACCTGCAAGGCGATCATCAAGAAGACCTTTGAAATGAGCAAGATGCCCTATATTTCGATCACTCCGACATTCTCGATCTGCCCCGACCACGGTTATGTCGCCGGCGAGCATTTCGATTGCCCGTCCTGCGGCAAAACCGCAGAGGTATGGAGCCGCGTGACCGGATATTTAAGGCCAGTACAGAACTATAATCTGGGCAAGAAGGAAGAGTACAAGGAGCGCGTCAAGTTCAAGACCAGCGGCGCCGAGGGCAGCAAGGTTATCGCGTCAAAGCCAAAGACTTACGTCAACATCAAATAAGGGCATATATGCGGCGGGATCGTCGCGAAACAGGAACCTTGCACCCCCTCCGCGTATTTCGATACAGCTCCGGGCTGCAAGAACCCTGTTTCGCGCCGCTGCCTTGCATCTATGCCCTTATTATCCGTCAGGGAAGAAAAGAGTTATTAATTATTGCCCCTAGGGGAACCCCCCCCCGGGGGCATTAAGGAAGCGCTGAATAATTCGATATAATTTATAGCCGCGTCTTTTTTGCCTGAAAATGCCTTCTTTACTTAGCAAGTAGTTCTACTATTTGCGTCGCAAACAAGTCATTTTCAGGGCTAAAAAATACTTGCTCTAAATTGATCTCATTTATTCATCGCTTCCTTAATCTTTACAGGAGCGAAGCGCAGTGCAAATCGGAGGAATGTCCAAGAATTCATTTGTAGATTATCCGGGCAAGATCGCCGCGGTATTGTTTTCCACAGGCTGCAATTATGACTGCTGGTACTGCCATAACCGGGGCTTGCTTTCGCAGCAGGAATCCTTAGATAACAACGAAATACTGGATTTTTTATACCGGCGGCGGGAGCAGCTGGACGCGGTCGTCTTTTCGGGCGGCGAGGTCTGCATGCAAAAAGGGCTTGCCGAAATGATGTCCGAGGTCAAGGAAATGGGTTACCTTATCAAACTGGACACAAACGGCGCGTATCCCGGCGTGATAAAAGAGCTTCTTGGAAAAGAATTGCTTGATTTTATCGCAATGGACATAAAAGCGCCGTTTAATAAATACCGGACAGCGGCGTGCGTGGACGCGGATGCGGCGGCGCTTAAAGAGAGTATCAGGATAATAATGGGGAGCGGTATCGATTACGAATTCAGGACGACGTGCATCCCGCAGCTTGGCGTTTCAGACATAGAGGAAATCGCAAAAACGATTTCGGGGGCCAGGCAATACGCGCTGCAGCAATATCAGCACCACCGTTCCAATGATAAAATAATCGGGATGAAGTACCTGGCGCACGATAAAAAATTCTTTGACGAGGCCGCGGACACCGCGAAAAAATACGTACAAAAAGTTATTGTCAGGGGAGTGTAACGGCATTCGCTGGCAATCGTGATTCGTTAAAAAATGCAAATTGATTATTATTTTCAGTAAGATGCGGCAAAGCCGCGTCTTTTTTTTGACTGGCGGCTTAACGCAGTCTTGCCAAAAGAAAAGATGAAAGCCTTTAAAAGCCCTTGCCCAACAGCCACATGATCGCCCTGAATATTATAAAGCCTATGCCTAATACAGAGGAAATGACCGCTACGGTCTTGGCCAGCTTTTCACGTTTTTTCGAGGCCTGGAACTGCTGAAACAGCAGGTCGTTGTTCTTACTCAATACCGTCACCTGATTCAAGAGCGCCTCGTTGTTTTCCTTGACGGTCGAAAGGTGGAAAAGCAGTATTTTGTTCTGCTCGTCCATTTTGTCCAGCTGGGTTTCGATCGCGTCCAGGTATTCGTTCAGCTTACGCGTTTCCTTGGCGGCTTTTTCGCCGTTTACGGGCAAGGCCGCCGCGTTCTCCTTTTGGAAGGTTTTTTCCGCGCCGCGGTTAAAAAGGAAAGCGCGAAAGCGCGAAATTGCGCCCTTTTTCTTTTCCTTGCCGTTTTTATTGCCCGCGTTTTCCGCGCCTCCGGGCAAAATGACTGTGCCGGTTACGTCCGCGTCAAAATCGTCTGTAGTTTCTGACATAAAAGTTTTCTCCGTAAATGCTATTGTAAAAGTATACCACACATTTTTTTGTATGACAAACAGTGTGCACAGCGAAAGAATACAGTGACCGGAATCTGCCGCCGTTGTCACAACATCTTTCTTTTATCCATACTATGATGCATATGCCCCTGCTTTTTTTTCGGGCGGTTACATACCGGTCTGTTTTACACAGGACAAGTATGGAAAAAAACGAGAGGTAAGATAATATGTGTTTCTTTAATTTTGGCCGCGGCTGCAATAATTTCTGCAACAACTGCGGTGGCAGCAACGATTGCAGGGGGGCAGAGAATAAGTTCCGCACGCCGTTTCAAAAGTGCAACGGGCTTGAGAGCCATTGCCAAAACCGCCGCGGCGGTATCTGTATTACAGAGGATAATTGCGGGAGGGACCGGTGCGTTTGCTGCCGCTGCAGTAATAATTGCTTGCGGTAAATGGGATGCCCCGCGCCTGTCAAGGCGCAAATTTTCCGCACCTTGCCCTGAGCGCATACAATGGAGCTTAATAGCAGCTTGAAAAAATCGCACTGAAACAAAAATACGCTTGAAGGAAACACCCGCCAAGCGTATAAACAGCATAAATATTGCAAGTAAACTTTAAATAAATATCTCCGCTTAAAGCAGCGGAGTATTACAGGAAGCATGCGGCTGATCAAGGAACGCGGCAAGCCGCGAGGTATTAAACCCGGAACGCCATTTTCCTTTTCTAGTCATCCTAACTTTCTTTTTTGGCCGGACAACTTTCTTTTGACGGGTCTTGCGCACGCCCGCTCAAAGAAAAATGTCCGTAGAATAAAACAGCGGGAAACTCAGGATATTCTACGATTCGTATACGTCCAGGACTTCGGCAAAGAAAAGCGTATGATAGTCATGGCCGTCATAAAAGTCATTCGCAACCTCAGGGGCAAGGCTGCCGTCGGTAATCTCGGATTTAAGCAGCAGCCTGCATTCTATGTGGACATTGCAGTCGCCTACGATATAGGTATCGATATTCTTTGCTTTTACGGGGTGCAGGTTGAACTCGCTGAATTTATTGACGTCATAGCCCGATGACATAGCAA
The DNA here is from genome assembly GCA_031553565.1 of Eubacteriales bacterium. GTDB lineage: Bacteria > Bacillota > Clostridia > Christensenellales > DUVY01 > JAVBLK01. The sequence continues at coordinate 6,376 of JAVBLK010000037.1, read as the reverse complement.
TTTTCATTATCGCGTCGTGCAGATCGCGGCGCGCGATATTTATTGTGAAAACCTTTGACTCATCGATGAGCTTATAGGATAAATGTGTTTTCCTGACAGCGACGACAAAGACGGGCTTTGCCCAAAAATAGCCCAACGCGCCCCAGCTGACAGCCATTATATTGGGCTTTTCACTGCCGCTGACCAAGAGCGCCCCGTGATTCCGGAGCGATTCGTTTATTTCGTGAGAATATTTTTCAACCTTGTTAAACATAACACAACCTCGACGGAACGGCCCTTACGGGCATCCTTTAAAACATCAGCCGTCTTTTGTGTATTGTATCGGGTCCCGCGGCTTGACAATGAGGCAGGGGAGATGTAAACATAACGGCCTTTTTCCGGCAACATCCCGGCTCTGGCCGCAAGGTGCCGTTTCTGTTCGGGCCGAAGTACTACAGCATTGCAAGTGCCTGCGCTTTTAAGGTCAACAAAAAGCTTCCCGCGGATTCAACCGTATTACAGCGGGCGGCACAGGTTATTTGAACGCGCGCCGGAAAGAATCGCATAGTCCCCGGCACTTCCAAAAACGCCGGATGCGGCAATTTGATTGCCGATACCCGACGCTCAAACAGGCTTCAATGCCGTCAAGCCTTGGGCGGAGTTTATTACGCGGGGTGACGAGCAGCTTGACTGTACGGATGCGGGGAGGAGCGGGCAAACCGGTGTTACCCCTTATGCCTTGCCGCGGAAAAAATATTCAAAAAAGTTGTTTTTGAATATTCGGGTCCGGGGCACTGCCCCGGGGCATATACCGGTTTATTTCAGGCGCTTTAGCGATTATTCCAGGTCTTTGACTTTCTCGTATTCAGCAAGAATAATATTGCGGATACTCTCGCGCGTCTCGGTGTTCAGGGGATGCACGATATCTTTGTATTCGCCGTCAGGAGTCTTGCGGCTGGGCATTGCAATAAAATTGCCCTCGTTGCCGTCAATGACCTTGATGTCGTGGATGACAAAGCAGTCGTCGATGGTGATCGATGCAACGGCTTTCAGCTTGCTGTCGTCTTTCTTGACTTTCCTGATGCGGACTTCGGTGATTTTCATGGTCTGTCTTCCTTCCTTAATAAGTAGTGGTGCCAAAAGTAACAAGGAAAAAATACCGGTAAAATAAATTCATCTTTTTCCCTTGAATAAGATATTACTATATTTCCGGCGATTTTGCAATTCTTTTACAGAAAAATATATAAAAATACCGAAAAGGATAGACTTGAACGTTAACGGTGATAACGCCGTGAACCTATGCCTTGCCCGTTAAGGCCCGCTTGCTTTCAGTGCCAAACCCGGCGGACTGCGAATATATATAGTTGATATGGAAAAACAGTCGGAACCGGGCAGGGTGCACTTTATCGGTATCGGCGGCGTCAGTATGTCGGCGCTGGCAATGCTGTATAGATCCAACGGATATACTGTTACCGGCAGCGACTTATGCCGGAACAATTTTACCGATGAATTGATTGCGGCGGGGATACAGGTCTTTATCGGCCACTCCGCAAAAAACGTGAAGGGCAGCAGCCTGGTCGTAAAAAACGCGGCAATACCCGACGACAACCCGGAGGTCCTTGCCGCAAAGGCCGCGGTGATCCCGATCAAGGACCGCGCCGAAGTATTGGGCTTGGCAGCCGCGCGATTTGATAAGTGTATTGCGGTCAGCGGCACGCACGGCAAGACGACGTGCAGCGGGATGGCCGCCGCGATCCTGACGGCCGCAGGCTTTGACCCTTCCGCGCACATAGGCGGGCTTATGCAGGACACGGGCAGCCAGTATATTTTGGGCGGCGGCCGGCTGTTTGTCACCGAAGCCTGCGAATATTGCCGCAGCTTTTTACATATATCGCCCGATACCGCCGTGATACTCAACGCGGCGATGGATCATCCCGATTGCTATAAGGATCTTTCCGATGTGCAGAGAGCCTTCCGCCGCTTTTTGTTCAAGGTAAAGCCGGGCGGCGCGGCGGTAATAAACGCCGACGACAGGAACTCGGAAATGCTGATGTGCGCCCCGCCGTGCGAGATCGTAACGTTCGGCATAAAGTCGGGGGAAATCCGCGCCCGGCATATAAAGCGCGTAAACGGCAGGTTTTCCTTCGATATTTACGAAAAGGGCAAAAGGCTGTGCCGCGTCACCTTAAAGGTTTTCGGCAAGCACAACATTTACAACGCCCTTGCGGCGGCGGCGGCAAGCATAAGGCACGGCGCGGGGGCGGACGCAATAAAGGCAGGATTAGAGGGCTTTTCGGGCATGAAACGCCGGTTCGAATATTGGGGCGGGATATCCGGCGCAGAGGTCTATCACGACTACGCCCACCACCCGCAGGAGATCGCGGCGACGCTTAAGGCGGCAAAGGCATTAAAGCGCCGCCCCGTCATATGCGTTTTCCAGCCGCATACGTACAGCCGCACTCAAAGGCTGTTCAACGAGTTTATAACTGTTCTTAAAAAGCCGGATGCCGTAATAATGCCCGAGATTTACGCCGCGCGCGAAAGGCCGATAGAAGGCGTGACCAGCGCCGCCGTCTGCGCATGCTTAAGAAAAACAGGCCGGAATGCGCAGGCGTACGAAAGCTTTGCCGATACGGCCGCAGCGGTAAAAGCCGCGGCAAAATCCGGCGCGCTGATCCTTATCTTAGGCGCGGGCGATATAGAAAACCTGAAAGCCGATCTATGGAAAGACTGACCGGACATACAGGGCAAGGGGGCGGGTGTATTTGTAAAAATAATTTAACAGTACCTCTTGCATATATTGCAATAAAAGCAAGAGGTACTATTTTTATTGAAAGGGTTTCCGGAGAAAGGGCTCATGTGGATATTTTCATGTGTTTTTAAGAGGGATAACCGATGTACCATATCATTTTATAAGAACTCTATGCGGGTTTCACAAATACGATGACCATTTGTTCTAAAAGGCATGTTGACGGCATGCACATTTTGATGTATAATCAAATTATAAGATTTTAGAGTAACTTCATATATTGTTAATATGGGGGCGTGGTATATGAGAAAGAAAGTTTTTAAGAGAATTTGACGATTACATTATCGGCTGTTGTTCTGTTTTAATTGGGTTATCGAGCTACCGCAAGGCCGGAGCCGAACCAAATTTTAACGGGCATATAAGGGCAGGTTTTTTATTAAAAATTCTATAAGGAGACCACAAATGCGTCTGGCCACATTTGTTCAGATAATTTTATGAAAAAGAGGATTTTGGGTTTTACAATAGCCGCTATGATGCTCTTAGTTGTTTTTGGATTGGTGGGTTGCAACTCGACACAAGGCATTCCGCATGGAGCTTATCGTCGACTTGACATCCACGGTAACACGATAAATGAGGGAGCGGAGGGGGCATGGATTATTCGAAAAGACGAAGCAGAACATCGTTATCTTAAATTCGGTATTGTAGAAATCGCCGAAAATATATATTTTGAAATAGAGCGAGTGAAAGAAGGTTCATGTACTGGAGCTGAAAGCGGACTATTTCGATACGAAGTAAAGTACGATAAAAAAACGGAAATATTAACGGTTGCTATGCCTTCCACCGATGGTAAGCCATTTCATATACCAACGAACGATCTCGATATAAAAGAATTTCAATTCAAGAAAATAGGTATCAACATAGGATAATACAGACCAAAGATAGATGATAGATTGCTAATAAGGTAAACTCAAAATAATTCAAAGAGGTAACAAAATGAAGCGCGAAGAAAGAGATCAAAGGATTAACATGATGGCAGTAGCGCTGTTTGCGTTTTTGGCGGTTACTATCGGCGCTATGTTTTTGACAAGATCGCATTCAACTAGCGCTTTTGCACTTGGAGGACAACTAGCGCAAGCAGAATTTGAGTTTAACAATACGTTGAATCCAAACAATGGCACTAATTTGTCGTGGGACGACTTTACATACTTATCTACATTAGAAAGGGCATATCGTAGCGAAAACCCAGAGGCAACGCCAGATGAAACAGCAATCTATCTTGATAGCGAGATAACGAGTTTGATGTATCATAAACAGGACTTATTCAGTACGATGAATTCGGATTCAGGCTCAGGGCCCTGGACTATTTTTGGGTTTACATTGACGACGCAAGAAATTTCACTGTTTGCAACATACCCAGCACAAGCAATACAGGCTTATAACGCAAGCGAGGACGCAAAATCAAAGGGTGATGAACTGTATTTTAATTATAATAATGACGATCATAATCCAAATGCGTTTAGGCACGGATATTGGAATGCACTTATGGAAAAGAGGATAAGCAAGGACTACTTAATAAACGTTGGAAGTCCTCAAATCCCTTGGTATACCACGATTCAGCTTGATTTCGCAAAAATGTTTGCGGATGCACATGAATATGGAATAAGTGGCATTAGTACTGATATGGACTATCGGAATAATGCTCTTGGAAGAATTCATGGTGCTACTTATGGAAGTCTAAGCGAGCACAATATGGCTTTAGAAATGACAAAAAGAATAGCAAACGGCGAGTTCCATAGAATCGTAGACAATAATATTGTGGCTACAAATTGGGAGGATTTAAGACCTCAGTTTTTGTATAGCACAACACCTGCTTTAAGCGGGGTAAGCATAAATGGTATAATATATAAGATTAGCGGTTCGCTTGACATTCCTTCTACAATCAACGGACAAGCCGTTGTTGCCATCGGAAACAGTGCATTTGCGAACCAAACTTTACTAACCCAAGTTCTAATTCCCGCAGGTATACTAGACATTGGCGGCGGCGCATTTCGCAGCTGCGAAAAATTGACAAGCGTTACATTCGGTAGCGGCAGTCAATTAGAAAGCATCGGAGATTATGCATTTCGATATTGTCCTTTGACAAGCATCACGATCCCGTCTAAGGTATCAAATATCGGTCTTTTAGCTTTTGACGGTTGCAGTGAGCTGGAAAGCATCGCAGTAGAAAACGGTAACAGTACTTACAGAAGCGCAGGGAATTGTTTAATTAAAATTTCAAGTGATATTCTGGAACTGGGCTGTAAAAATAGCATTATCCCGGACGGCATAAAAAAAATCGGAGTTGGCGCGTTTGCGGGCTGCGCGGGGTTAACAAGAATTGTGATACCGGACGGCGTGACAAATATCGGAGCTTGGGCATTTGCAAATTGCTCCAATCTTAAGAGCATAGTTATACCCCAAAGCATGCAAGTCATTGAAAGGCAGGCCTTTGGCGCTTGTTACAATTTAAGAAATATAGCGATACCGAGCGGTGTGGCCAATATAGGCCAAGGTGCGTTTGAGCTTTGTATTAGCCTTACAATAGCGGCAGATATTTCCGGACCGCATACCGGTTGGCATTCAGATTGGAATATATCGGATCGGCCTGTAGTTTGGAATACCATAAATGGCGTACATTATGTTTTAGAGGGATCGAATGTAACCTTAGTGCAATGCTACAATAGTGCGGAGACATTCACAATTCCCAAAACGGTAATGCTGAACGGTGTCAGCCGGACTGTAACTAAAATCGGTTCTGAAGCTTTCGTTTACCGGGACTGGCTGTCAACTGTCAACATACCGAACAGCGTGAAGATTGTCGAAGTGGGAGCTTTCGCTTATTGTAGCGGTTTGAGAAATATCGTATTTGAGGCGAATAGCCAGTTAACAAGTATCGAATTTGCAGCGTTTTATGAGTGTGCAAGTTTATCCAATATAATTATTCCGGACAGTGTCACTATTATTGAGGAAGCTGCTTTCTATGGCTGCAGCGGCTTAACAAGCGTCACGCTGTCTAATAATATGACATATATTGATACCGGCGTGTTCGCGGGCTGCAGCGCATTAACTAGTATATCAATTCCTGGCAACATAACGAGCATAGGGGATTTTGCTTTTTCCGATTGCGCTAATCTAAAAACAATTTATATCGAAAGGTCGGCCATGTCGGGTATAACAACACTTGGAAGCAATGTATTTTCAGGCTGTACAAGCCTCAGCTCAATTTATGTGCCCGGAAGCGTCAGCGCGGCAGCATACAAAAGCGCGGCGAACTGGTCAACTTACCAATCAAAAGTTGTTCCCATAAGCTATAATATTATCTACAATAACTTAAGTGGCGCGACGAACAGCAACCCGGCAACATATACGATAGAAACAGCTACTATTACCTTATCCGCGCCCGGGTCAAGGGCAGGGTATACCTTTGCCGGCTGGTATGATAATGCGCAATTTACCGGCACCGCCGTAACGGAAATACCGCAAGGCAGTTCAGGGAATAAAGGCCTGTTTGCCAAGTGGGTTGTCAACACGCTTAATATCACTTATTCGGGCGGCGGCGGAACGGGTCCCGCGCCGTCAAGCCCGTCTTCATCTCAATACGGCGGCAGC
>JAVBLK010000033.1:0-7975 GCA_031553565.1 Eubacteriales bacterium | reverse complement strand
CCCCCCCCCCCCCCCCCCCGCCCCCCCCCCCCCCCCCCCACTGGATTGCTTTTGCCTTATGCTCCTCGCAATGACGGGCGGGACGGGGAACTGGATTGCTTCGTCGCATGCTCCTCGCAATGACGGCGGGGCGGGGAACTGGATTGCTTTTGCCTTATGATCCTCGCAATGACGGGCGGGAACTTGGAGGCAGGGGGGGCGAAATACAGACGGCGGGGTTTCCAGCAATTGGAACAAAGCTTAACAGTTTATTAACATTTAATTTTGTTTGTAAAATATTTAGCAAAACTCTTTACAAATATGTGAATATATGTTAACATATACGCGAAATATGATTTTCTGCGGGGGGGAAGCCCTTGAAAAGAAAACATAAAAGAAAAAAGGAGTTTCCAAAAATGGAAAAGAGAACAAAGAAAAATCTGTCAAGGATGACAATGATCATCGCGGCTTTCTTGTTGGTAACGGCGATCGGTGTAGGCGTCTGGGCGGCGACACTGAATTTTACCAAAACGGGAAGCCATACTATTACGTATACAGCAAATGTCGAGGCGTCACTTACCGTAAATTATGGTAAAAATGCCACAAGCACGCATAGTAAAACGTTTGAAGTTAGAACTGGGACAGCGACCGAGACATTAAATAACATTGAGCTTGAAGAGGAAACTGATGTAGTTTTATATGAATTTGTTATGGGGAATACGTCCAGATATGAAACAATTTACTGGCAGATTACCATAAGCGGCGCGACGGGTCTTGATGTTGCCAACAGTTCAAACACAGAATTTGGGACGGCTACCGCCACAGCAAAAGGCTCAATAACAGATGCGGCTGTCACATATAATTTCAGACTTAGTATAAAGGCCGCTGTTGCTGAAATAAACGATGATATATCAATAGAAGTTGAGTTCGCAACAACCGCATTCTAAGAACTAGAACAAACAAAAAGGGGACGGAGTAATTCATTGTTTCGTTTCTGAGTTTAAGAACTGAATCTGACCTTAGCGGGCTTTTCCGGGAAACCGGGGAGGCCCGTTTTCTTTTGCTTTTTTTTTGTGGGGGCGCATGCGGTTTACCGGCGCGGCGCGGGGCGGCATATGCGGCTTGACTTGACAATTTTCCCGCCGCAGTATAATATAATATGTATATGCTGTGCGCACTGCGTATCTTTGCCGCGGCGGCGGCTTTCGGGCCCGGCAGGGGATGCGCGTTCCCGCATCGGCCGGCCGGAACAGGGGCGGGGAGAAAATGCGGAGCGCAAAAAAAGCAGGCAGGATAAGCGTGCGGGCGCAATAGTCTTTGCTTTGCCGCCCGGCTGCCTTGGTACAGAGGAAAAGCGGGTTCTCCGTCAGGGGAACGCCGCTTTTTTCGCTGATACGGCAAACGCGCCGCGCCTGCCCGCTTAAAGAAAAGGGCGAAAGATTTAAGGGCGAAGCAATCCGGCTTCCCGCCCTGCCCGTCATTGCGAGGAGCCTTAAGGCGACGAAGCAATCCAGCACCCGCCCTGCCTTTTCCCTGGATTGCCGCGTCGCCGCCTGATGACTTATACTTCCGGCAATGTAACCGGCGGCGGCTCCTCGCAATGACAACCGCTGCCGTGTTTCGCCTGAAGGCAAAGGATTTGCGCCCGCAGAAAAAGGCAAAAGATTTATATCCTTATTTTCTTTTTCCCTCGCCGGGCTCGAAAGATGGACCCTCACGCACGCCCGCACAAAGAAAAAGGCGAAAGATTTGCGACGAAGCAATCCAGTGTCATGCCTTTTTCTGGATTGCCGCGTCGCCGCCTGATGACCTATACTCCCGGCGATGTAACCGGCGGCGGCTCCTCGCAATGACAACCGCTGCCGTGTTCCGCCTGAAGGCAAAGGATTTGCGCCCCCTATTACGTGAATTCTTAAGGGCGGGAAATGGGCGCCAGAGGGGCAGCTTTAAAGCAATTATATCCCTATTTTCTTTTTTGGCCGGACTATTTTCTTTTGACGGGGCTTGGGCATTCTTCCTCAAAGAAAAATGTCCGTGCAGAAAAAAGCCCGTTTAGAAAAAAGCCCGTACAATATTGGAGGCGCGTCAATGTTTCCTGAATTTGCATATTCGCTGTGGATGCAGCTGATCCTGGCAGCGCAAACCTTTATAACCAATACGTTCATCATGTACCTGATAGCGAACCTTATCCTGAAGCTGTCGGACGTCAAGGCGTCCGCAAAGCAGAAATTCGTCTTCGCCTTCTGGATCGGCGCGGTCTCTTACCAGTTGTTCATCTATGCCGTGTACCTGATAGGCGGGATGGCATCTTTTTCACCGATAGTCTACGCGATGGTAGTATGCCCCAACCCGATACAGGGATGTATTTACTATTTCGTGGGCGTCAGGGTATTAAAGCTGTCGCCTGTACGTTCGATAAAGTTTATGGCCTATTTTTTTGCATACTTCATATTCATCTCGAACATAACGCGGCTGGTCACCGCGCTGTGGCCGATCGAGACAGATCCGTACAACTATCTGCAAAACGCCATGCGTCAGGCCGTATACCTTATCATCGTCTGCGCCGTCTATTTTTTGACGAAGTATATCATTAAAAAGGCAAGGCTGAGGGTCAGACTGGCCGACAAGATCTTTATCGATATCAGGAAGGAGCGCGCGGTGTATGTCGCCAAGCTGGTGTTTTTGTACGCGCTGACCACGTTTTTACCCATAGTGATCAACGATAATATCGCCGGGTCGGTGATCGTCATACTTTTTCTGATTTTCTTTATCGCGCTCAATATCGTGCTGGACCTGTTAGGCGCGGTCAAGGCGGAGTCCGAAAACAAGGAAGTGCATATCAACACGCTGTCGGGCGCGCTGAACGAGTTCGGCGCGGTCAAGCACGATTTTTATAATATCCTTCAGTCGTACAACGGCTATCTGGAGCTGGGCGATCTTGACCGCCTGAAAAAATACCACAGCTCGGTCATCAGTATCACAAAGGCCGCCGGGGACTCGGTCGACCTGGGGCGCAGGATGAAGGAAAACCCCGCGTTCATATCGCTTTTGGCGGGCAAGGCGGAGTATGCCGAAAGCTCCGGCGTCAAGATGACGGTCGCGCTTAAGTGCAGCGCGGAAAACCTGTACATCGACGATATGGATATCTGCAGGTGCATCGCGTGTTTATTGGATAACGCCGTCGAGGCGGCCGCCGTTTCCGAGAAAAAGAGCGTCTTTTTCACGCTGGAATCAAAGAGCGACGAATCCAAGCTGATCATCGTCACCAACAGCACGGCAGAGCAAGTCGACATATCAAAGATCAGCGCCGCCGGGGTCACCAGCAAGCAGGGCCACCGCGGACTGGGGCTGCCCAGCGTCAAAAAAACGCTGGCAAAGTACGGCAACTGCACGTTCAATATGACATATTTCAATTATGAAATGTCCGCGTATATCGAGCTGAGGAACAACGCCCAGGCCGTCGCGAAAAAATAGATATTTACAAAATCTGCCTGATGTGGTATAATAAATATATAAGCGGGGAAAAAACCTTTAAAAGGGCATGGCGGGGATCGCCTTTAAACGCCGGTTTCAGTCTTCTTTCGGAACGGTCAGCAGGGCTTCGATCGAAATGCCCAGAACGTCGGCCATGATCTTAAGCTCGATATCGGTCACGAACCGTTTGCCGTTCTCGATACGGCGGATCACATGGCGGTCGGCGTCAAAGCCGGCCAGCTGCAGCCGTTCTGCCATCTTCGCCTGGGAGATATACGGGCGCTTTCCGTTGCGTATCCTGGCAAGGTTTATGCCGCAGATATTGTTTCTTTTTAAATAACGGGTACTGAACATTTTTGACCCTCCGGCGCTGGTAGTTTTACTATATTTTTGCAGTATATACAATGTGCAATTTACAAAGAGTTATCACTGTACGCTATATTGTAAGTAAATTTGGACAAGATTATGTAAATCCTGTTAATCATAGGGGAATATGATTGAAATATGGGAAAAACGCAGCAAATTGCGCATTCTGTTCACGTATTTTTTCCCGCATTTTAGTATCATATTTCCATAAAAAACACGTACTGAGGATTTGTGTAAACGCAGTAAGGTCATGCCTTTATATTCACGGAAAGGCGGCGCGTTTTTGTTTGCTGCGGTACGGCGCGTTTTTTCGGCGGGTGCGCATTTGCTCTTCCCAAAGCTTGTTTCTAATAGAAAGCAGGAAGGCTTGGCTGAAACAGCAGGCTGTGTTTTTGCGGGCGGCGGGTAAAAGGCATATAATTCCTGCGATTCATATAAAAGGGAATTGCGGTAATGATAAAGAATGGAGGATTAAGTAAATGAAAGCCACTGGGATTGTAAGAAGGATCGACGAACTGGGCCGCGTGGTGATACCCAAGGAGATCAGGCGGACGCTGCGCATAAAAGAGGGCGACGCGCTGGAGATATTCACGAACCGCGAGAACGAGCTTATCTTAAAGAAATATTCGCCGCTGAATGAAATGAACGAGTTTTCCGACGCGTGCGCCGAGGCGCTGCACGAGGCGGCGGGGATATCGGTGCTGATCACCGACAACGATATGTTTGTCTCGGCGTCGTCCGACCAAAAAAACGAATATCTGGGCGCAATGTTCAGCCCGGAGCTGGACAAGCTGGTCGCTGCCGGCCGCAAGCAGTCTTTTTCGGCAAAGGACGGTAATATCATACCCCTTAAAAAGGGCGACGACAATAAGTTCGCCGCGCAGATATTCATGCCTATCACGGTGTCCTCCGAACGGTTCGGGATGATAGTTGCCGTCACAAACGCGCCCGAAGGTTTTTCCGCGTCGGACGCGACGCTTTTGAACGCGACTGCGCTGTATCTGGCAAAGCAGCTGGCATAAATACGCTGCGCCGCGGGAAACGCCCTTTCACGCGGGAAGGGCGGATTATTCCGCTTATAGAAAACGGCGCGGGATCAGGAGCCCTTTTGACGGGGAACCCCTGACTTTTCTGATAGCGCTTTTAAGGAAAACAAACGGGACGGATTATTTTTCCGTCCCGTTTTTGTTTATGGGTATATTGCCGATTTATTTCTTTAGCAAGCTTGTAAATATGGCGGGGGGGACGGGCTTTGAAAACAGATAGCCCTGGGCGTAATCTACGCCCCGCGCTTTCAAATATTCCGCCTGCGCACCGTTCTCGACGCCCTCGGCGCAGACCAGCCGGCCGCTCTTATGGCCCAGCTCGGTGATCAGATTTACAAACGTCGCCGAATTCTCGTCCGGGTTCAATATATCCGAAATATAGCTTATATCGATTTTTACGATATCAAAGGGCAGGTCCCTTAACGCTTTCATCGAGGTGAAGCCTGTGCCGAAGTCGTCGATCGCCAGCCTGATGCCCGTTTTCTTGAGTGACGACAGCGCCTTGCTGATGCCTTCAAGGTCGGTATATGCGGCGGTCTCGGTTATCTCCAGGATGATATTCGAGGGGTTCACGCGCGATTTTGACAAAAGCTCCGACACGATCCGGTCGATATCGAATTGCTGTATCTGCTTAAGCGACATGTTTATATTCAGCTTGAAATCCGGAAAGCCCGAGTCGTTTATATCGCGGCAGAAGGCAAAGCCCGTCGCAAGGATCCATTTCCCCAGCGGCTGGATCAGCCCGTTGTATTCGCACAGCGGGATAAACTTTTGCGGGTATATGGTGTCGCCGGTGTCCCCCGACAGCCGTATCAGCGCCTCCGCGCCGATGACCGCGTTCGTTTTAAGGTCTACAAGCGGCTGGTAATGCAGCGAGAACCGGTGGTAATCGGCCTCGATCGTATTGCGCAGCAGCCGCTCTAATTCCAGCTGGTCCTGCAGCACCAGCTCGGCCTCGCGCCCCATAAAGAACGAGATCGAGTCCTTGCCGGCGGTTTTGGCCTTGTACAATGAAATATCGGCTTTCCTTAACAGGTCGGTAAAATTGTCGCCGTCCTCGGGGCAGCGCACCACGCCGATGCTCATCGTGCAGTAAAAGACCGCGCCGTCGATCTTGTGCGCTTTTTTGGAAAGGGCGGTCAGCTTGATAAGCAGCGCGTCCAGCCCGTCCGCGCCGCCTGAGGTGAATATAAGGAATTCGTCGCCGCCCAGCCGGTAGGCGACCTGATTCTCGGCGCAGCAGGACTGTAAGCCTTGCGCGATGCTGAAAAGCAACTTGTCGCCGACGTTGTGGCCGTACGCGTCGTTGATGTTCTTGAAGTTGTCCATGTCGATCAGCAGCAGGTGGCCGGCGCGCGCGCCGCCCGATTTCAGCAGCGCGGTTATATCCTTTTCCGCCGAGTAGCGGTTTGGCAGCGCGGTAGTCTCGTCCTTATACGCAAGATATTCGGCGCGCTGGCGCGACAGCTTGTTATCCGTAATATCGACCAGCTGCAGCAGTATCGCGTCGCGGCTCTCCAGCCATTCGATGCGGCTGACAGAGACGTCGAACCATTTATTCAAACGCTCGATAAAGGTCTCGCTGTGGCCGGCGGTTTCCAGCGGGATAAAAGAGGCATCGCATTCGGCGCCGCGGCCGCTTAAGATATCATGGCAGATCTTGCCGACACTGCCGGGGAAGGCGTTCTCAAGCGCGCTGTTGGCATACAGTATCTTATGCGTGCGCGGGTCGGCGACCATTATCATCGCCGCGGTATTGCCGACGATGCGCTCTAACGCGCTCTTTTCGGACTTCAGCCCGTCCATCATCTTGCGCCGCGTGATATAATTCGATACCTGCGCGGCAACCTGCTTTAAAAAGTCCAGCCCCGACGCCGGCAATACAGACGCGGCGGAAAACAGCAGCACGCCGTAAAAAAGCTGCATCGGCATAAGCGGGATGATCGACGCGGTTTCGCCCGGCCTTAGATGCGCGCTCAAAAGGTCGCCCGGCCGGCTCACGTAACAGCCGGTCTTATTTAGGCCGTCGATCAGCGCGCCGGCGGTGCCGGGAAAGGGCAGCGCGCGCGGGAAATTATTGCCGCCCTTACTGTCATAGCCGCAGGTAAAGAAAAAAGTTTCGGATTTTTCCTCGTAGGTAAAGATGCCGCAGCGCAGGCTCTTCAAACGCTCGCCCAGCGCAAACACCACGTATTTCAGCGCATACTCGGTATCGCCGTTCTCCTGCAATACGTACAGGATATCCTTTAAGAGAGCGGCCTCCAGCGCCTTTTGCTCGATGATATCCTGCTCCTTGCGCCGCCTTTCGCCGCCGCGGTCGGCTAATGCGGGCGGATATACGCACAGCAGCCCCTGCGGCTCGTCCTTATCATTCAGCAGCGGTATGCGGTGCGCGACGATACAGTTCGACGCGGACGGGGTGTTGATAAACTCGCAGCGCGAAAACGCCGGGCGGCCGGTATTAATGATGTTCAGCTCGTTGACTATATAGTCGCCGGCAAACCGCATGTCATAGTTTTCATAGCCGCTGCCGCCGAGGTCGGTAAAATCGTTTTTTACGTTTTGGGTGAAGTACTTAAAATTAAGCTGCTTGTCCTTTATGAACGCGCGCGGGAAAATGTCCTCGGTGCCCGCGGCGCGCGACAGCTCGCCCGCGCTGCCGGCGTCGTAGTGCATAAAAAAGACCAACGCGAAGGAGGCGTTGATCTTGATGCCGTTGCATTTTATGATAACGCCGCCGCCGCCGTCGAAAAGGTCGGTGCAGACGTCGGCGGACTTGAATACTTTTGCAAGCGTCTGCCCGCTCTTATTCAGCGCGCGCGCAAAAAGCGCGGGATCGTTATTGACCGTCTGCCTTGCCGCAGTGTTGAGGACGGCGGCCGCGCCGTCGCCAAGGCTTATCAGCGCGCCGGGAAAGCTTATCTTTTTAAGCAGCGCGTCAAAATGCTTCGTTTGCTTTATTGTCATAATGTTAAGGAAACAATGAACAAATACCTTTGAATTTGGCTGTGGATTTTTGAGATAAAAATTGACGGACACGCGCAGACAATATCGAGATATTGGCAAGCGGGTCCGGCGGTTTTTAGCCAAAAAGACACGCCACATTCAAA
>JAVBLK010000043.1:0-9455 GCA_031553565.1 Eubacteriales bacterium | reverse complement strand
ATACAACAAATACGGCGAAGCAAAATTAGAACATCAAGTTCCGGTAGAGCATAAATCATTTAATAAGCACTTGCATAAATATCGCGACCTGCCGTTCAGTATATTGGATTTTTTGTAACAACACCAAATTGGCCACACCTTATTGTTTAAAGCTAAACACATTTATATAAAAACATGGTAATATAGAAAGAAACAACTGCGCGGCGCGCGGTTGAATTATATAGAAACTATATATTCAACAGGAGAATAAGATGAGCAAAAATTTTAAAAGGATTATCGGGATATTGCTTACGCTTGTAATGGCAAGCTCGGTATTAACGGCATGTACTAAAAAGCTGAAGTATACGGGATCTACACTTGCTTCCGGCAAGGTAGGCGAGGCGTACAGCCAGTCCGTGACGCTGAAAGACGGACCGGAAGGCATTTCATATGCAGTTAAAGATGGCAGCGTTCTTCCGGCGGGTCTTACGTTAAGCGCGGCAGGGACGATCAGCGGGACTCCGACGGCTGCAGTTTTGGATAATATATTCACAATAACCGCAAGCGCTGAGGGTTATAAGGACGCTGATGCGGAATTTACTGTCAGCATAGAGAAAGGGACCATTTTATATAATAATCTAGTAGGGACGACGACCCTTACGGGAGGCAAGGTTGGAACTGCATACAGTGCAAGTGTGGCGACAGCGACGGGCTCGGCAGCAGTAAAATATGCTTTAAAGGGCGCTGATATTCTGCCGTCCGGGCTTACACTAAGCGCAGCGGGCGCGATCAGCGGGACGCCGTCGGCAGCAGTTTCTAACCATACCTTTACGGTAGTGGCAAGCGCGGCGGAATATTCTGACGCAGAGGCCGTTTTCTCGCTGTCGATTTCCAGCCCGTCCCTTGCAATGCCGGGCGCAGCCTTGGCGAATGGTAAGGTTGATGTCCCATACTCTGCAACAATACAGGCGTCAGGGACATCCGGCGCAATAACATATGCTTTCAAGGGTAACTTACCCGCAGAGCTTGCTTGGCTTAATATCAACTCGGCAGGCCAGTTGTCAGGCACGCCCACGCTGGCGGGTGGCCCGTTTTCGTTTGCAGTAGTTGCCAGCGCAGCGGGATACCTCAGTGCGGAAGCCCAATTTTCTATAATCGTTCAGCCTATAATCCACTATAGCGGCAGAACGCTTACCTCCGGAAAGATCGGCACGGTATATAACGGCAGCGTTGCGACAGCAATGGCAACAGTTGCAGGCGCGCAGCCGCAAATAACCTATGCCATAACCAGCGGCAGCCTGCCAGCGGGGCTTACATTTGATAATGGTGTTATCGGCGGTACACCTACAGCGGTGTCTTCAAGCCCGGTAAGTTTTACAGTAACGGCATCTTCATCAGGCTACGACAGCGTCGCAGCAGCATTTACGATTTCGGTTGCCGCCGAGGACCCGATTGTTTATTCGGGCGGGACGCTGACCTCAGGCAGGATCGGTACGCCGTACACAGGCACGGTCGCTACAGCTGCAGGCACGGGCAGCCCTGTAATAACATATGCGCTGAAAGCCGGAAGCTCCATGCCTTTAGGTCTTGTATTTAATAACGGCGCGATAAGCGGCACTCCGTCGGCGATCGGCAACTTCAGTTTTTGGGTTGTTGCCTCCGCTGCCGGGCATTCGAACGGAGAAGCGCAATTCAGTATCGCAATCGCTAATTTAGGCGATATCAACTATACCGGAACTGCATTGCTTGGCGGAACACAAGGTGCTCCTTATTCTTCGCCTACGATCTATACCGCAACGGCGGTCGGGAATCCTACAATAACTTATGCTTTGGAAACAGGATATACTTTGCCCGCCGGGCTTAGTATTGGCGCGAATGGGACGATTACCGGGACACCGACGGTGAGCGGGAGTTTTACATTTATTATGGTGGCAAGCGCGGCCAATTATACTTCTGATACGGCGACGTTCAGCATTGAGATCGCTCCGCCCGCACTGATACAATATAAATTTGAAGGGGAGCATGTTGATTTTACTGGAAAGCGCGGCAGGATTTATTCATCCGATGCGGATGAGGAGAAGATGATCGTCATAGACGGCACAAAGAGAAAGCAGAACGCCAGCAACGGATACTCTATCGGTCATATGTATGTTCCGTGGGAATTTTTTGAGTTTGTAATTAATTCCGATGTTGCCGTTGACAATGTCGTGCTTACTGCGAGACTGTCTGCACAATACAGAGATATATATATTGCTCCGACTAACAGGATGGTAGGTAGCCAGGCATATTGGTCTTTTACTTTCGCGATCAATGAAGACCCTGAAGAAATTGAAGCAGCAATTCTCGATAACGAAACACTTCCGGGGATGCTGGACTACGCACCCATTGCCATGACGGGAGCGACGCCTTGCCTAACATACCCAATGAGGCCGTTCGATAATCATTTGATCAATATTAACGTAAGTTTAAGAGCAGGCGAAAACAAGATTATTGTGATGGTTACCAACACCCATGGTTTAGAAGCGGGAATAGACGCTATGGCGCCGATGATCGACTGCTTGTTTTTAGCAACAACCGCGACGCTCACTTGGACGCCGAAAATTTCAAACGAAACTAAGGCCGAAGACTTGGAGTAACAGCTAAAGTAACGAATTATTTTGCTCCCGGACGCCCGAAAAATCGGGCGTCCGGTAATATCGGCCATTAAAATATGGAAATATAAAGGAGAGAAAATGCTTAAGAAGGTAGGACTTTGGCGTGGGCTGGCCGGTTTGCTCAGCGCTATAATGGTATTTGCAGTGCTGGCGACGCTAGTGTTGGTTGACAATGCGGCAACCATTAATTCTTTTTTCAGCATTCAAACAAGCAAGAATGTGGGCGAAGAGGGGCCTGAATACTACAAATCCACATTTGGCGAGCTGAATGTTGAAAACTTATTAAAGCTTGAGGACGCTGCGTATGCGCAAACAGTCAAAGAGGCGGAGGAAGGCGCTGTCCTTCTAAAAAACAGTAATAACGCATTGCCGCTTCTGCCGACAGAGCGTAAGGTTACGTTGTTCGGCATGTCTACTGTTTCTCCTCTATACAAAACAATGGCTGCGGGCGCAAAATCACATGTATATAATCCCGAACTTCGCGTTAGTCTTGATCAGGCGTTGAAAACAGCAGGTTTTGAAATCAATCAAGTTC
Organism: Eubacteriales bacterium; assembly: GCA_031553565.1. Classification (GTDB taxonomy): domain Bacteria; phylum Bacillota; class Clostridia; order Christensenellales; family DUVY01; genus JAVBLK01. The sequence continues at coordinate 6,287 of JAVBLK010000043.1, read as the reverse complement.
TTTTTGATGCCTATCTGGCAGGAGAAATGTCGCTGGGAACAGAAAAGGGTACGGCAGTAAGAAGGGAGCAGCCGCTAAACTTCTATACCCCCGCCATTCGTGCTTCGTGGTTGAATTATAAGCAGGTAGCTGTTGTCATGCTTTATCGCGAGGGCGCGGAAGGGAACGACATGTTCGTCAAAGAACGTGACGTCAAACCGGGCGGTACAGGCCAAGGCGATTATGTAAGTTCTTTATCGCTGGTGCAGAGAGAAAAAGATATGCTCCAAATGGTCAAGGACGAGGGATTTGGTAAAATAATCGTTCTGATTAACACAAATTACCAGATGGAACTCGGATGGCTTGACAATTACAATGTGGATGCCTGCCTGTTTATCGGCACGCCCGGATTGAAAGGCTTTACAGGCGTCGTCAATGTCCTGACCGGCGCAACAAACCCTTCCGGAAGACTGGTCAGCACTTTTGCCGCGAATTCTTTGTCATCGCCGGCCATCGTAAATGCTTGCGGGAATACGCCCAAATGGGCTAATGCAAGCAGCATCAGAAACAGCGGTATTATAAAGGATCCCACAGGGGATACGGATTACGTTACCGTACAAGCCGAAAGCATCTACATCGGCTATAAATACTACGAGACGAGATACGCCGATGCAATCATGAATAACGCAGGGAATGCCAAATCAGGCGCAGGCTCGTTCTTCGGCTCGACATGGGATTATGCGAAAGAGATGTGCTATCCTTTCGGGTTCGGTCTCTCATATACGACGTTTAGTCAAACTATTGAGAGTGTTTCACCAAAATCCGCCGATAATATATATACTGTAAAAGTAAAGGTGGAAAACACCGGCGCAAAACCCGGAAAATGTTCCGCACAGCTTTATGTAAATACGCCGTACGGCGAGTATGAAAAGTCAGAGGAGCACAAAATCGAAAAGTCGGCCATTACGTTGGTCGGGTTCGGCAAGACAGGTGTACTACCTGTTGGCGGAAGCGAAACGCTTGAGATAAAGGTTGACGAGTATCTGTTTGCAAGCTACGATTACATCGGGACAAAAGGTTATGTGCTGACGGCAGGCGATTATTATTTTGCAGTGGGCAGCGATGCTCACGACGCGGTCAACAATGTTTTGGCCGCGCAGAACTTTACCGCCGGCCTTATTGACCATGAGGGCACGCCCGTAACCGTAGGCGCAAACAAAACCCATAAATGGACTATGGCCTTAGATACGACTACTTATAAGTACGGAGCGAACGGCAAAGAGGTCACCAACCAGTTCGCAAAGATGGACTTAAATTATTGGGCGGGAAATTCAGTCACCTATCTGACCAGGTCGGATTGGGAAGCAACGTTCCCCACAGCTCCCGTGCAGGCCAAGTTGCTTGGCGAGGAGATGGAAACGCTTTTACAGGGCGATTATTACACGAAACCTGCCAACGCGCCTTCAACAAGTGAATACGCGCAGGGAAAGAGTAATAGCTGGAAAGGTGTCAATAATCACATACCCTTTGTAGACATGAAAGACGTTCCGTACTCCGGTAAATATACCGTAGACGGCGTAGAGAAAGACGCGGACGCGCAGTGGGAAAAATTCATTGATCAATTTTCTCTTGAGGAACTCGGCAAAATGACGGGTAATAATTTCGGGAACAAGCCTGTGGGCGATCCAATCCATCTTCCTGAAAAGGCAGTCGGCGACGGCTGTCAGGGCGTTGGCGAAACATGTTTTCCCGCAGAGTACGTTTTGCCTGACGGCGTATATACAAAGAACCAGCTCTGGGCATGCTTGTACACATCGCTGCTTACATGCACGTTCAACAAGGAGCTGATGGAGAATCGCGGTACTCTGATGGCAAACGAGGCGCTATATTTGAATCAAACTCTTATAGCGACCGGGGGCGGCAACCTCCACCGTACGCCTTTCGGCGGGCGGCAGGCCGAATATTACAGCGAGGACGCAAACCTTAGCTATTTAGTCAGTGCGATAGAATTGCCGGCGATGGAAAAATTGGGTATACTGGGACAGATAAAGCACTTTACCGCAAACGACCAGGAAACCTATCGTCAGGGCGTCAGCACTTTCTATAACGAGCAAGCCTTCCGCGAAGGATCGCTAAGAGGTTTTGAGGGAGCTGTCAGAAAAGGAAAGGTTAAGGCGATCATGCAGGCGTTCAACCGCCAGGGCGTCAGCTATTCATCCAGCTGTCCGGAGCTGTCTGTTACTGTGCTTCGCGAGGAATGGGGATTTATCGGACAGGTCATGACTGACGCTTCCTCCGGCGCATTAAGCGGATACAAATCTCATTATACCGCATCCATTACAGCCGGGACAGACGTCTATTGTCTTGACGGTGAAGCAAAGGGCGGCGGCGAAATCGTCAAAGCCATAAAAGCAACTGACGACGGCTATCTTTTGAGCTGTTTGAGGGGCGCTGTCAAGAATTCTATCTACGCGCTTTCACGTTCTGCTGCGGTAAATAAGGTCAGCACTGTTGTGTTAGTGACGCCGGTTTGGCAGATCATGACATATGCAGTAATGAGTGTCACGATAATAATGGCGGCAGCTGCCTTGGTTGTGTTCGGCATATCGAAATATAATCAATATAAGGCGAAGGGGGAATAAGAAATGTATTTTGTGAATTTATGCCGGAATAAAACCGTTGGCGCTTTTATCGGGCTTGCCGTTTTTGCTTTAAGCATTGCGACGCTTATCGTTTATTTGGTTTATGCGACGTCGACAGACGGCCTTATAATGCCGTGGGTAGTCGTGTTTTTGGCGCTTGCTATAATTGGCGAAGGAGTCTTATTCTTCTTTGACAACGATTATATGCCCGTAGCCATCGCAATGCTACCAGTTGCGGCCCTTGGCCTTTTTGCGCTGAGTCCGCCCGCAACGATCGGATCAGTCGTAGATAAACTCCAAGGTATCGTTATGTTCGGCGACCCTACAAAGTTCGGGATCATCGTTGTGATCGCGGTATTATTGCTTGTCACATCTGTTGCGGCTGTCACGGCATGTTTTTTCGCCCGGGTCAGGAAAGCGCCCGTTGTGAAAGACAACGGCGTTGCATAAACCGTAGCGCGGCTTGATCTTATCGGAAAAAATACTTTTTCGACAAAACAATAAGATATATTTATATAGGACCGCCTTATAATTCTGTTACCATTGCGCCCGCCCGGACGTTTTTATCGATACGGGATAATCCGTAAGATTTTAAACCGGTGCGGGGATTATGGAAAGAGTTATTAAGGCGGTTTTTCTATATGGAAAAAGCGGCGGCTTCGCTGAGTTTCAAGAAAAAATACAATATTACATATAAGTCGGCGATCAAGTACGCGGCGTACTTCGTGCTTATGTTCCTGCTTTTCAAGGCGCCGCTTTCCGAGGGGATATATCCGTTCGCGTTCGGCTTTTTCTTTGCGCTGGTGTTCTCGGGGCAGAGCCTGCTGGTCCTTTGCCCGCTGTACATCGCGGCGGGCGTCGCGGCCTCGCCGTCGCTGTCGTCGCTGCTTTCGGCCGCTGTGACGGCGGGCGTCCTGTTGGCGGCGCAGCTGACGCATATACGGCTGAAAAAGCCTATCATGATCCTGCAGATGCTGGTATACGCCGCCGTCAGCCAGGCGGGCTTTATCGCGGTCTCGCTGATCAATAAGGCCGGGGTTTTGAATACCGTGCTGACGGTCGTATTCGGCCTGATCTTTATGTACGCGGCGGCCTCCCTGTTAAAAAGCGTGATATTGCGCGGCCTAAAGTACAAGCTGAACGCCGCGGAAACGGCGTGCGCAGGGATCGTCCTTACCGCGCTGTCCTGCGGCATGGCGGTAATAAACCTGGGGCCGCTGGAGCTGGTGCGTATAGCCGCGCCGTTTTTGATCCTTATAACGATGAGCTCTGCGGGCGGCGGCGCGTCGTTTGCCGCGGCGGCGGCAATGGGCCTTGGCGCGGGGATAGCGACGGGGCAGCCGCTGTATATAGGCGCGTTCACACTGATGGCGCTGCTTGCCAATATCTTCACTGGCGCCAGCCGCTGGTTCGCCGCGGGCGCGGTCGTGATCGCCGACCTGGCGTTCGGGCTGTATTTCAAGGCCTACGGCGACTATTCGCTGTTCACGGCTGTTTGCACGGTGATAGGCTGCGCCGGGTTCATGGCGGTGCCGCAAAGGGCCGTGGCGGCGCTTTCGGGATATCTTACGGGCGCGCACGACAAGTCCGCGGTGCGTTACATGATCAACCGCAACCGGCGCGACACCGCCAAAAAGATCGGCAGTATCGCCGGCGTATTCAGCGAGATGGAGCAGGTGTTCGGCAATATGGTAAAGGGCGTGATGCCCGTGGAGCAGGCGAAAGCGGTGCTGGCGGACGAGATACCCGGCGAGTATTGCTTTGACTGCGCCGAGCGGAATTTCTGCCACCGCGACCGTCGTGACGACACGCTGAAGGCGTTCTCTGACACGATAGAGAAAGGTATACATAAAGGCAAGGCGACGCTTATCGACCTTCCTGCGGCCATTACAACGCGCTGTAAGCGCACGTCGGGGCTTTTGTCCGCGCTGAACGGCAAAATAGCGCAGTACCGCTCCTACGCCGGCTCGGTCTCCAACATGGACGCCGGCCGCGTGATCATCGGCCAAAGCTTCGGCGGCGTGGCGCGGATCATGGAGGGCATGGCGCACAGCGTGGAGACGCCCTTAAGCTTTGACCGCTCACGCGAGAAGCGGCTGATGGAGGAGCTGTCATACCGCGACATAATTTGCAGCGAGTGCGTGATCGGGGCGGAGCGTGACGGCGCGCCGGAGGCGACGCTGATCATACAGACCAATACGTTCAACAAGGATAAGCTGCTTAAAGCCGTGTCGGAGGTCACCGGCGGCGCGATGCTGATAACGGGGATGGAGGCCGCGCCCAGGGCGGGCTTTACCGTCATCAAGCTGATCACCGCGCCGCGTTACGACGTGGTGTTCGGCAGCGCGCTGACCCCAAAGGGGGGCAACAGCGTCAGCGGCGACACGCACAGCTTTATCAAGATAGGCGAGGACAAATTCATGATGGCGCTGTGCGACGGCATGGGCAGCGGCGAAAAAGCCGAGAGCCTGGCCGCGCTGGCGGTCTCATTGATCGAAAACTTCTACCGCGCGGGCTTTGACAACGAGATAATCCTGTACAGCGTCAACAAGCTCCTTAATATCGGCGCGGACGAGAACTTTGCCGCCCTCGATATCTGCGTGATGGACCTGAGGGAGGGCGCGTGCGACTTTATCAAGATCGGCAGCCCGTTCGGCGCGATAAAACGCAAGAACGAGGCCGAAATGCTGAGCGGCGGCAGCCTCCCCTTAGGCGCGCTTGACGAGGTCAGGCCGATCATCGCGCGGAAGATCATACAGAACGGCGATATGGTGGTGCTGAATACGGACGGCATAACCGACGTGTTCCAGTCCGAACAGGACTATGTCAACTTTTTGAACAACGTCCGCACGGCCAACCCCCAGACCCTGTGCAACGAGCTTTTGGAATACGCGGTAAAGGCCGACCGGCACGCACCGCACGATGATATGAGCGTTTTGGCCGCGCGTATCTTCATCAGTGTTTAAGGGCGGGAAAGGGGCGTGATACGGGCTGCGCGCGTCAAACCGCCTAAGTCACGTATTTCCGAATACGCTCCTGTCGGCTGTTTGCCGCCTGCTGCCCGTCTGACACCCCTTTCCCGCCCTTAAATTAAGGGGCGTGATACGGGCTGCGTTTGGATATCGCCTTTTTCTTTAAGCGGGCGCAAATCTTTCGCTTTAAGGCGGAACACGGCAGCGGTTGTCATTGCGAGGAGCCGCCGCCGGTTACATTGCCGTGAGAGAACGGCATCGGCGGCGACGCGGCAATCCAGGGAAAAGGCATGAAACTGGATTGCTTCGTCGCAGGCTCCTCGCAATGACGCGGGGCGGTGGACTGGATTGCTTCGCCCTTAAATCTTTCGCCTTTTTCTGCGGGCGCAAATCCTTTGCCTTCAGGCGGAACACGGCAGCGGTTGTCATTGCGAGGAGCCGCCGCCGGTCATTTTGCCGAGAGAGAACGGCATCGGCGGCGACGCGGCAATCCAAGGAAAAGGCATGAAACTGGATTGCTTCGTCGCATGCTCCTCGCAATGACGGCGGGGCGGTGGACTGGATTGCTTCGCCCTTAAATCTTTCGCCTTTTTCTTTGTGCGGGCGTGCGCAAGAACCGTCGAAAGAAACCGGCGAGGGGAAAAGAAAATAGGGATAATAAGCTTTCGCCTTATTCTGCGGGCGCAAATCCTTT
>JAVBLK010000006.1:0-19082 GCA_031553565.1 Eubacteriales bacterium | reverse complement strand
CTTTGAATGTGGCGTGTCTTTTTGGCTAAAAACCGCCGGACCCGCTTGGCAATATCCCGATATTGTCTGCGCGTGTCCGTCAATTTTTATCTCAAAAATCCACAGCCAAATTCAAAGGTATTTGTTCATTGTTTCCTTAATCTCTCCGTTTTTTGCCGCTCTGCCACTGGGAGTTTATTTGGGAACAGCTTAGTAAATTTTGAAGATTCGTCCGCTGGTTCCCGCAAAGGCATATGCGGCGTAAATTCGCAAAGTAAGAGTCAAAGGCGTTTGCGGGATATTTCGCGCGGCAAAACAATTTGCAAAAACGTATAGTTTGAGGTATAATATAGCGATTGCTCTATAATAGGGCAAATGTTTCTATTGTAATTCTGGCCCCGCGAGGGCCGGTATATATTTTTAAAAGGCGATATTCCGATTATGGGTTTATTTTCTATTTTCAAGTCCGACAGCGCGCGCGCGATCGCAAAGCTGCAGGGTAAACTGCAAAAAGTCGAATCCTTACGCGAAAAGTACGCGGCGATGAGCGATGAACAGCTTAAGGCTTGCACGCCCGCGTTTAAGGAACGGCTGAAAAACTTCGAGACGCTGGACGACATCCTGCCCGACGCGTTTGCGGCCGTCAGGGAGGCTGGCAAGCGCGTCTTAAAGATGGAGCACTTCCCGGTACAGCTGTTGGGCGGAATGGTGCTGCACCAGGGGCGTATCGCCGAGATGCGCACCGGCGAGGGAAAGACGCTGGTTGCCACATTGCCGGCATACCTTAACGCTTTGGCCGGCGAGGGAGTGCACGTCGTCACCGTAAACGATTACCTTGCAAAGCGCGACGCCGAGTGGATGGGCAAGATACACCGCTTCCTGGGGCTTACCGTCGGCGTTTCGATAGCTGGTATGGAGCCTGACGCAAAGCGCGAGGCGTATAAATGCGACATAACCTATGCAACGAACAACGAGCTGGGCTTTGACTACCTCAGAGACAACATGGTCATCAACAAGGCCGATATGGTATTGCGCCCGCTTTCCTACGCGATCGTGGACGAGGTGGACAGCATCCTGATCGACGAGGCCAGGACGCCGCTCATCATCAGCGGCAGGGCGGACAAATCCAGCGAGATGTACGTCACGGCCAACCGCTTTGTCAATACGCTTATCAAGGGCGAGAACGCCGAGGATCCCGATGAAAAGGTCGAAAAGGAAGGCGACGTCGATATAGACGAGAAAAAGAAGACCGTCCACCTTACCGAGCAGGGTATGCAAAAGGCTGAAAGATTCTTTAAGGCAGACTTATCCGCCGACGAGAACACCGAGACGAACCATTACATCAACAACGCCTTACGCGCGCGCTTCATAATGAAGAAGGACAACGATTATATCGTCAACGATGACGAGATCATAATCATTGACGAGTTCACGGGCCGCCGTATGATCGGCCGCCGCTACAGCGAGGGCCTTCATCAGGCGATCGAGGCCAAGGAAGGCGTACGCATCCAGAACGAGAACAAGACTCTTGCGACCATTACCTTCCAGAATTTTTTCCGACTCTATAAGAAGCTGTCGGGTATGACCGGAACGGCAAAGACCGAGGAAAGCGAGTTCCGCGGCATATATAAGCTGGACGTCGTCACTATCCCTACGAACGCGCCCATGATCAGAAAGGACGAGAACGACCTGATATACAGCACGTTAAAGGGCAAGTACAGGGCTATTGTCGAGGACATCGAGGATTGCTATAAGAGGAAACAGCCCGTACTCGTCGGTACAGTTTCCGTTGAAAAGAGCGAGGAGGTCAGCGCGCTCTTAAAGGCAAAGCGTCTGCCGCACAGCGTCTTAAACGCCAAGAACCACTCCGCCGAGGCCGAGATAGTCGCGCAGGCCGGACGCAGCGGCGCGATCACCATCGCGACAAACATGGCAGGCCGCGGCACCGACATCATGCTGGGCGGCAACTCCGAATATTCCGCAAAGGAGCATATGAGAAAGCTGGGCTATGAGGAAGAGATCATAAGCGCGGCGACCTCGTTTGCCGCGACCGACGACCCGAAGGTTCTGGAAGCCAAGGAAGAATATAAAAAGCATTATGACGCATTCGCGTTATTGGTAAAGGAAGAAAAGGAGCTCGTTGTCGCAAGCGGCGGCCTTCGCATAATCGGCACCGAGCGTCACGAGTCCCGCCGTATAGACAACCAGCTGCGCGGCCGCGCAGGCCGTCAGGGCGACCCCGGCAGCTCCGCGTTCTATATCAGTCTGGAGGACGACCTTGCAAGGGTTTTCGGCGGCGAACGTTTAAAACGCTTTATGGGCGGCGAGGAGGATGACGTACCGTTCCAGTTCGGGATGCTGACCAGGCTGATCGAAAATGCGCAGAAGAACATCGAAGGGCGCAACTTCTCGATCCGTAAACAGGTCTTAGAGTACGACGACGTTATGAACCGCCAGCGCGAAATCATATACAGCGAGCGCAACAAGGTCCTGCGCGGCGAGAACGTCCATGAGGAGATCATGGACATGATCGTAAAGACGGCGGAGAATATAATCGACGATTACGCCGACCCGCAGCGCGACTGGACGGAGTGGGACGTCGAGGGTATGAACAGGGAGATCGCAAAGCGGCTGCTGCCGTTCGAGCCCGCGTTCATGACCGAGGAGCGGCTGTCCACGTTCGCAATCAGCGAGCTGGAAAATAAGCTTATTGACGCCGTCAAGATCAACATAGCGAATAAAGCCGCGGATTCCAAGGCGGCCGGCCTCGACTTTGCCGAAGTAGAGCGCATCATCCTTTTAAAGATGGTCGATTCCCAGTGGATCGAGCATATCGACGCCATGGACGCGCTGAGACGCGGCATCGGCCTGCGCGGATACGGCCAGCAGGATCCCGTCATCGCGTACAAGAAAGAAGGCTTCGAGATGTTCGACGACATGATCGACAGGATCCGCGAAAATACCGTCGCCTACCTGGTAAGGATAAATATACAGAAGGTTCCCGAACGCTCGGCTGCGCCGAAGCAGATCATCACCAACCGCGAAGGCGGCGAGAAGCTTAAGGCGCCGGGGTCAAAGAAGCCCGTACAGCCCGACCTGACCAGAAAGGTGGGCAGGAACGACCCGTGCCCGTGCGGGTCAGGGGAGAAGTACAAAAACTGCTGCGGGGGTTAAGGGCATATTTGCGGCGGGATCGGCGCAAAAAGGCACTTTGCCGCTCCTGCGCGTATTCGGATACAGGCTCCGTCGCGTCAAAGAACCTTTTCGTGCCGCTGCCTTGCAACTCTGCCCTTAACCCCGTCAGGGAAGGGGCGGGGAGAACGGCGGGATCGGCGCAAAAAGGCACTTTGCCGCTCCTGCGCGTATTCGGATACAGGCACCGTCGCGTCAAAGAACCTTTTCGTGCCGCTGCATCTTTGCCCTTAGTTGCTGTCCGGGTGCAAAATATCCCCGTAAGCGGAGCGCGGCATTACTTTTTATGTAGTTTTTTCGGACGAAAAATCGAGAATTTACATTTATTTATGCATATGTTATAGAGGGAAGGGGAGAGGCGGCTTTCCCCTTTTAAACATATATCCTTGAATGAGGCCCGCAGATGACTAACGACGAAATACTTTTACTGATCGATAAGAAGGATTGGGCGGCGGTTAAGGCGGCGGTGTCGGAAATGAACACCGTTGACGCCGCCGAGATTTTCCGTACCCTTGACGACGCAAATATTATTATTATTTTCCGGCTGCTGCCTAAAGATGCCGCGGCCGACGTTTTTTCCTATCTCGACTCTGAAACTCAGGAGCATATTGTTACCAAGCTTTCCGATAAGGAGCTTTCGGGGATCATCAACGACCTGTTTGCCGACGACGCGGCGGACTTTTTGGGCGAGATGCCTGCTGCAGTCGTGACGCGCGTTTTGAAATCTGCCAGCGAGGATAACCGTGCGCAGATAAACCATCTTTTGTCATATGCGGACTACACTGTCGGCAGCATCATGACCACCGAATTTGTAGACCTGAAGCAAAGCCTGACGATCAAGGACGCGTTCGCCGCGTTGAGGAAAAAGGCGGTAGACAAGGAAACGATCTATACCTGCTATGTCAAGGACGAGAACAGGAAGCTTACCGGGGTCGTATCGGTCCGCAAGATGCTGATAACCGACAGGGCGAAGCGCATTTCAGACATTATGGAGACGAATGTCATTTTTGCGCGCACCTCGGACGACCAGGAAACATTGGGGCAGATGTTTACAAAATACGGCCTTATATCGATGCCGGTGGTGGACAGCGAGGACAGGCTGGTGGGGATAGTGACCGTCGACGACGCGCTGACCGTGATCGAGGAGGAGGCCACCGAGGACTTCCAGATCAAGGCGGCGACAAGGCCGTCCGATAAGCCGTACCTTGAAACCACGCCCTTTAAGCTGGCATTGAACCGGGTCGTGTGGCTGTTTGTGCTGATGGTGGCGGGACTTTTAACGGGCTGGATAATCCAGGGTTACGATGAGCGCATAGGCGTACTGCCGATCCTGGCCAGCTTTATACCCCTTTTAATGAGCACCGGCGGCAACGCCGGCTCGCAGAGCAGTACTCTTATCACGCGCGGGCTTGCCGTCGGCGAGATCGGGACGCGGGACATATGGCGCGTGCTGTGGAAGGAGCTGCGTATCGCGCTGGTTATCCTGCCGGTGCTGGCGCTGTTTGTTTTCCTGCGCATACAGTTCCTTGTGGATCCGGGCAGCCTGGTCAATCCCGATGCCGGGATATCCGCGACCAATATCGAGATGGGCTTTGCCGTGGCGTGCAGTATTTCCTGCGCGCTGGTCGCCGCGAACCTTGTGGGCGCCGCCCTGCCGCTTTTGGCCAAGAAAATACACGTTGACCCCGCCATTATGGCCTCGCCGGTGCTGACGACGATACTGGACACGTTTTCGATCCTGATATACTTTGCTTTTTTGATGCTGTTCCTGACGGGCATGTAGGTAATGGCCATTCGCCTTTTTCTTTGAGAAAGCCGTCCTGATCGTCCGTCAAAAGGGCCCTGCGCGGGGAAAAGAAAATAAGGATATGTAAGTAAACCGGGATAGTGTAAAAAATAATCGTCCTATGAAAAACTAAACGAAGCAACAAAGATAAATATGGAAAAATTTGAGGAGATACTAGAGCTTATCGAGGAAAAGAGGTTCAGCGCCGTAAAGGCCGCCCTTTCCGAAATCAACGCCGCCGACGCGGCGGAGATTTTCCATAAGCTTGAGCCTGAAAACGTTTCCATAGTCTTTTGCCTCCTGGGCAAGGACGAGGCGGCGGACGTTTTCTCGTACCTTGATCCCGATACGCAGGAGATCGTAATAAACTCTATCTCCGACAAGCAGATCGCGCAGCTTTTAAGCAACCTGTTCTATGACGACGCCGCCGATATGATCGACGAGCTGCCAGCTAACGTGGTGGCCAGGGTTTTAAAAAACGCCGATGAGGAGACCCGGATACAGATAAATCATCTGCTGTCTTACGGCGACGACACTGCGGGCAGTATTATGACGACCGAGTTCGTCGACTTAAAGGAAACGCTGACCGCGGAACAGGCGCTGGACGTCATATACAAAAAGGCATACGACAAAGAGACCATATATACCTGTTACGTAAAGGATTCGCACAGGAAGCTGACCGGCATTGTGACCGTAAGAAGGCTACTGAAATCTAAGCCGGACGCGCTCGTCTCCGAGATCATGGAGCCGAACTTCATTTTTGCGGATACAGGAATGAACACAGAGGAGCTGGTCAACCTCTTTACCAAGTACGGCCTTACGGCGATACCTATCGTTGACAAGGAACAGCGCATCGTCGGCATAGTAACGGTCGACGACGCGATGCGGGTAATGCAGAAGGAGGTCACCGAGGACTTCCAGAGGATGGCCGCGACCGCGCCGTCCGACAAGCCGTACCTTAAAACAGGCGTTTTTAAGCTGGTTATTAACCGCTTGCCGTGGCTGGTAGTCCTTATGTTTGCCTCGATGGTTACGGGGTTTATTATGGAAGGGTACAGCAGCGCGCTGGCGATCCTGCCGCTTCTGACAGCCTTTGTGCCGATGCTGATGGACGGCGGCGGCAACGCGGCGGCGCAGAGCAGTACCCTTATCACGCGCGGTATTGCCGTCGGCGAGATCCGCAAACGGGACGCCGGGCGCGTGCTGTGGAAGGAGATCAGGGTATCTCTGTTCTGCATAATACCGCTGGCGCTGTTCGTATTCCTGCGCGTACTGCTCCTGACCAGTCCCGATAAGATGATCATGGACGACGGCTCAAGCGTCGGCACTGTCCTGAACCTTGCGATCGGGGTCGCGTGCGCTTTAAGCTGCACGGTCCTTTCCGCCAATATACTGGGCGGGCTGCTGCCGATAGGCGCAAAGGCGATCAAGATGGATCCCGCGGTCATGGCGTCGCCGCTGCTTACGACCGTTCTCGACAGCTCGTCGCTGCTTATATATTTCGGGTTTATGATGCTGTTTCTGAACCTGTAAGCGCCGGGCGCAAAAAAATAAATTCTTAGAAATCAGACTTATAAGGAAAAATATTTTGCTGACAGACGATTTGAAACAAAAACTATATGATACCGAAACCCTTATCAAAGAGATAGGGGAGTCGCTTGATCTGCCCAAGATGGAGGCCGAGCTGAAGGACTTGACGGCGCAGCAGGAGCAGCCGGGCTTTTTCAACGATATGAAGAAGGTCGAGAGCGTAGGCAAGCGCGCCGCGTATTTAAGCAACTCTGTCGCCAACTTTAAACGGATCGATTCCGCCGCCCGCGATATCGGGGGGCTCATCGAACTGTGCGAGGCCGAGGACGACGAACACGCTTTAAACGACGTGCGCGCCGAATTGAAAACGTTGTCCGAAGAGGTCGAAAAACTGCATCTCAATACATTGCTGTCGGGCGAGTACGACCATTGTAACGCCATTTTAACCGTGCATTCGGGTGCGGGCGGCACGGAAAGCTGCGACTGGGCGGATATGCTGTACCGGATGTATACCCGCTGGTGCGAGCGCAACGGCTATAAAGTCCGCGTGCTGGATTTTCAGGAGGGCGACGGCGCGGGGCTTAAGAGCGTGACTTTCAACGTGGAGGGCGACAACGCTTACGGCTATTTAAAGGCCGAAAAGGGCGTACACAGGCTGGTGCGCATATCGCCGTTTGACGCCAACAAACGCCGCCATACTTCTTTTGCGTCCTTGGAAGTAATGCCCGAGATCGAGGATGACGTTGAAATAGAGATAAGGCCGGAGGATATAAAGGTCGATACATTCAGAAGTAGCGGCGCGGGCGGCCAGCACGTAAACAAGACCGAGAGCGCGATACGCATAACGCATATCCCGTCCGGCATAATAGTCGCGTGCCAGAACGAGCGCAGCCAGGTGCAGAACCGCGAGACCGCGATGAAGATGCTGAAAGGTAAGCTTATCGAGATCAAGGAGCGCGAGAATATGGAGCGCGCGGCGGGGCTTAAGGGCGAAATCAAGAAGATCGAGTGGGGCAGCCAGATCCGGAGCTATGTTTTCTGTCCGTACACCTTGGCAAAGGATCACAGGACGGGCTTTGAAAACCCCAATATAACGGCGGTAATGGACGGCGACATAGACGGCTTTATATTCGAATACCTGAAAAAGAGCAGGTAGTGCTGCCGCGCTGTATATTCCCGGAGTCGTTTAAACGAGCCGGCTATGCTTTAATAGCCCAAAGATATAGTTAGCGGATACCTTCGGCTAGATCCGTTATTTCGCGGTAGCAAGTAAAACCGCCGGTATACTTGCTTGAAAGAAAAAGCCCTTTTTGTTTTTGGCCGCTTTCGTATTTTTCAAGGGTAGTCCCGGCGTTTTCAAAATATTTTTTCAACAGTTTGTCTCTCAGCTTCATTTCGTCGCAGGCTTTTTTTGCAAGATCCAATATTTCCTTTGCCCTGTCCTGCCCGTAATTTATAAGGTAATAGCCGATAAAGTTCTGTATGCGCAAGAGGAAAAGTTTCCGTTTTTGGGGCGGCAGGCTATTTAAGCCTTCCGGAACAAAAATTTCGTTATTCAGATAATTCTCTATACAGGGGTCGAACCGCGCCTTTTTTGCCGCGGCAAACAGGACTATTTCCGACAACGCGCTTATTGAATCCGCGTCCGCCCACGGCAGGCCGTTCTCGCATTTTAAGGCGACCGCGTTTTGCGCCTCGCAGAACAGAAAGCTGTGGTCCAGGCTTTCCGTGGCGCTCTTTGCGGCAAGGCTCGTAACCAGCCTCTCGGTATCTCGGGATACGGCGAAAATCAGGAAGTCGCCGCAGGCAAACCCTTCCTCTGTGAAAGCGGCGTATATGCAAAACCAGTTTGACACGATAAACGCCAGCGCGGCGATGCACAGCAGGCTGTAAACATTGTGGTATGACAGGCAGACGGCGCAAACAATAATTCCGCAAATCAGCCCGATCGCATTGAAAATAAACCCGCCGAGGATAAAGCGTTCGTACTTTGCGCGGTTTTTTGAAAAAGCTTCCCGGGTGCCAAAAGCGTTTTTGACCGTGATTTCAGCGCGCCCGCAAGTCATTATCCCGGCGTTCAAAACAAACCCCGCGCGTAATTTTCCGCCGTCATTCCACAGTTTGATAAACAGCAGCTCCAGATATTTAAGCTTGAAACCGCCCCAGACAGCAAAAATAATATGTCCCGACTGATGGCAAAGCGCGGCCAAGGCAAGCGCGGCAAGAAAAATTGCCGCGAACTTAAGCGCCTCTAAAACCGCGTTCATACTTACGTATCCCGGCTGGATGCTGCAGTAGTACCAGCAAAATACGCAGTAGCCCGCAAAAAGCGTAAGGTTGATAATATAGCCGAAAATCCTGTTTTTCATATATAAGCTATTCCGCACCGGAAAGGTCAGGTAAACGCTGAAAATTTAAGTAACCGCTGATTAATTCGATAGAACTTATAGCCGCGTCTTTTTTGCCTGAAAAATACCCGGTCAAAATTTATCTCATTTAATCAGCGTTTACTTAGAATACCGGTCGTTTCTTTCCTGATTGTTTTTATCGTCAGCGTTCTTTTTCTTGCTTTCCTGACGGTCGCGCCGGGTGGCGTTTAATACGATCAGTATCGCCGTGCAAACGACCGACAGCGAAAGGCCGACATAATACCAGACCTCCATCGCGCCGCCGGGGCACAGGCCGATCTTATAGTACAGGTCCACCAGAAAAACGATAAGTACATACAGAGCGACAAAAATAAGCCCGCATCGAAACAGCAGCAGGCGCAGTACTTTCCATAAAACCTTAAATACCGTCTTGACGATCTTCCAGAAAAGCATCAAGCCGGCCAATAAACAACCCATATAATAATTATACCATATTATGCCGCTGCGTTTACCGGTTGTTGATTAAAATATGGTTACAAATTTAAACGCGCCCGGATCAGGGGCGCGTTTAAATGGCAAAGGCATTTTGTTTCCGTTTTATGTTTCGCAGGTAAACGTGGCGTTGCCGCCATTGAAAGTGATAGTCACCTTAGGGGTTGCTTTCGGATTATCTTTTCTTGTGGCAACCGTAATCACCTTATTTAAATCGTCTACGGTCGCCATATCGGGTATATTCGAGTAATAATCGCACAGGAAGTCATAATCGAGCGCGGCTGTCGAATCCTTCTGTATTACAGCCCTTGGTATCGAAAGGCGCAGGCTGAACGGAAAACTGATTGTTTTGTAGTAAAAATTTCCGTCATTAAAACAAATATCCGAACGTGTGACATAATATTTTGTATAGCCTGCTTTATCTTGCCCGTCAGTGGTGAAAACAGAATAGTATTCGCCGTTTTGAAGCAAATAAAAATATTCTCTGCCGTCCGCAGCCTGTCGCTGCCAAAATGTATCAAGCGATTCCAAATATGCCTCGAACGCCGCCCCTTCGCCGCGAACATATAAAGGCATGGAATTATCTGCTGAACCAAATGCGGCGCCTTGATGCGGATAAAGGAAAAGCAATTCGTTGTTATAGTAAACCTCAACAGGATCATTTTGTCTGCATCCTGCGGCTAAGGCTGTAATTACGACGAGTATTAAAACAAAACTGATTTTTTTACGCATAATATTATCCCTTCAAGATAATATTTCAGGCCTTTCGAATCCAAATGATACTTAAAAAAGTTGCACGCAGATCAGCGTTGGCTACATACTAACATAAATGGGAATGTTTGTCAAGTATGCTTTTGCCTGGCGCATAATAGCCGCGGGGCGGACTTGCTCCGCCGGTCATTCCTTGTCAAACTTTGATTTTTTTGCACCCGAATTATCCTCGAACCCGCTTAACGAGCTGTAGGGGGAGGGGCGTTTGTTGGTGCTGCGGAAGGCGAACTGGCGGTTGCTTGTAAAGCCGCTCTTGGGCGCGTCGGGGGACTTTGTGCCGACGCCTATATCCGAGAAGCCGCTGGTGCTGTTGAGCGGCCTGCTGTGGTCAAAGCCGGACTGCGGCTTTCCGCCTGCCGGGCGGTTATTGTTGAACCCGCCGCGGTTGTTGTCGCGGCCATACCCGCCGCCGCGGTTATTATCACGGCTGTATCCGCCGCGGTTGTTGTCGCGGCCGGCAGAAGGCCTGCCGTTATTTTCTCTGTTGAAGCCGCCGCCGCGGTTATTGTCGCGGTTATATCCGCCGCGGTTATTATCCCTGCTTTCATAACCGCCGCGCTGGTTGCCGCGGTTGTTATAGCCCGTGCGCGGCGCGGACGGCGTAACGCCTTTCGGGGTAATGACAAGGTAGCGGTTCGGCTCCTCGCCCTCGCTGTGGGTGGTGACCCCGTCGTTGTCCTGCAATTTGGCGTGCATGACGCGGCGCTCAAACGGGTTCATCGGCTCGACGGCCACGCTCTGCTTTAGGCGCACGGCCTTATCGGCAAGCTTTATGGCCAGCTCCTCTAATACGGCGGTACGCTTATCACGGTAACCCTCGCCGTCAACAACAAGCCGCTTGTATGTCTCCTTGCCCTTATTGCCGATAAGCGACGCAAGGTATTGCAGCGCGTCCAAGACCTCGCCGCGATAGCCTATCAAAAACCCGATATCCGCGCCGATAATATCAATCTTGGCGGACTCCTGATCCTCGGTCAGCTCGGCGACCGAGGTGACCTTCAGCTTTTCCATCAAGGTCTCGATAAACTTCAGGGCTTTTTGGCCCTCGGTTTCTTTTACGGTCAGCCTGACCTTGGGTTTTGCGAAAATACCGCCCTGGCTTAGGATCTCGACGTCAACCTGTTCCAGTGTGACGCCTAAGGTATTCAGCCCTGTTTCAATAGCAAGCTCGGTTGTTTTCCCCGTTGATTCGATCGTCTTCATTAAAATACATTCCTTATATGGTTTTATTTAGGAACCGCTGAATAATTCGATATAATTTATAGCCGCGTCTTTTTTGCCTGAAAATGCCTTCTTAACTTAGCAAATAGTTCTACTATTTGCGTCATAAACAAGTCATTTCCAGGCTAAAAAATACTTGCTCTAAATTAACCTCATTTATTCATCGTTTCCTTTACATTATATTCGGCGGGCAGAGACATTATCGTGGTAAGCGTATCCGCGGCAGGCGGCGTTATTTCTTTTTGCCGCCCTTATTATCCGTCCTGTTGTCGGAGCCCGTGCTTTCATAGCGTCTGAACTGGTTTTCCTCGGCCTTGGCGGTCTTATACTTGTCGTACTTCTTGATCGAGAAGTTGCAGAGCAAAGTGCTGAGCAGCGAGGTGCCGGTGCTGGCGACCATATACAACGAAAACGCCGAGTTCGACGATATTGCAAAGAACGCCATCATGATAGGCATGATGTACATCATCATCTTCATATTCGGCATGCCCGGCTGGCCTGAGCCGGCCGCCGCCTGAGGCGCCGAGGCGATATTGCCCGCCGCGTTGAATTTGGTCGACAGGAACGACAGCCCGACGATTATGACGGCCAGGATATAATAGCCGTTATAGACCTTGCCGCCGTTAGCGGTAAAGTTGTTGGCAGCAATGACCTTATCCATGACCATGCCGTATTCCTTGTCGATGCTGGCCTGCGCCTTGTATTCCTTCATATTGCCCGACGTCAGCGCTTTTTTATAATCCGCAGCGGTCGGAATAACGGGCTGCATACCCGTAAAGTTGCAGCCGTCCATGCCCCAGACGACGTCCGGCCGCCACATATTCTTGATCCAAAGGAAGCTCATATCCTCCTTATGCGTCTCGTATTCGTCTACCGCCGCCTCCTGCGCCATTGCGATCAAGAGGGCGTCGTAAATATTTTTTTTGTCTTTTAGGGGGGCGTCGGGATCATTTTCGTTTGTGAGCACCGCTTTTAAGTCGGAGTTTTTTATCTCAAACTTGGTGGACACGGTCTTGTCGGCCAAATGGAAAGCGTCAAACTCCGATTTAGCAAGCTCGACAGTCTTGTTTATCCCGAAGGCGTCCAACGATTTCTGATAATAGGCCGCCATCGCATCGTATTTTTCCTGCGATTCGTCCACATAGCTGGAGACATACGCCGTCCTTGTGTCATTGTACGCGGTATATATCTCGAAGTCGGCGATCTGGCGGAAGCCGGTAAACAGGGTAATAAAAATAACCATGCTCAAAATAGCGGGCAGGCAGGGGGCAAATGTACTTATCTTGAACTTCTTTTGCAGCTCGCGCTGTTTTTGGGACATCGCCATCCTGTCGTTGCCGTATTGCTTTCTCAGCTTTTCCATATACGGCTCCATTGCCTCGGTCTTTTTCTTGTTGTCATAGGCGACTTTTTTCTGGAAAAAATCAAGGGGCAGCAGGATAAGCCGCAATGCGACGGTAAAAACGATTACGCACCAGCCGTAATCTGTGATAAAACTTCTGAAAAGATTGATGATGATTACCCAAAAGCCGCCGGGCGCCTTTACGGTGACGTCCGCCAGCGTGGATACAGCCGCAGTCAGAAAAGCCATTTCATATCTCCTTTGAGGTTGTAGGGGATAGGGTCGAAACCGCCCTTTTTCCAGGGCACGCAGCGGAATATGCGCCTTAGTGTCAGCCAGCCGCCGCGCATGGCCCCGAACTCCTTTATGGCCTCGATGCCATATGTAGAGCATGTCGGGGTATATATGCAGCCTTTCCCCATTATGGGGGAGAGGAATATTTTATAAAGCCGTATAAGGCCGATAAAAATCCATTTCAAATCGACATCGCCTTTTTCTGCATCGCCTTTTCTTTGGGAAAGCGTGCGCTAGAAGAGTCCGTCATTGGGGCCCGGTGAGCGGAAAAGAAAACAAGTACAATCGCCGGGTTTTAAAGGGTGCTAAAAAAATATGTAAAACAAAGCAGGGCAAAAAATGCGTTTATCTTGTACGTACGCAAGCCTAAAATAACTGTAAAAACGCCGGCAGCTGTTTCAAGCGTCACACGCTTAGCAGCTTTGCTTTTTTCAGCAGGTGAATCACGGAATCCAGTATATCGTTATAGCACAAACCGGCGATACCGTCTCTTGCGATAAAAACGTAGTGGACGCCCTTTTGCATGCGGGGCAGCATTGACCTTGCGCATTCGCGTAAAAGACGCCTGATGCGGTTTCGTATGACGGCTTTCCCGATCTTGTTGCTGACCGAAAAGCCTATCCGCGCATTGCCGCCCGCCTTGGTAAATACCAGCGACAGCGCGCGCGCAGAAACGGCAGTCCCCTTTCTGTAAACATACGCGAATTGATAATTCTTACGCAGGCGGTATTGCTTTGCCAGCATTTTGATTCCTTATGACGGCCGCTTGTGCCCCGGATCCGCCGCCCGAAAAGCGGCTGCGCCATATAAGCAAGCGGGAAAAGCAGCGTTAGGTAATCGCTGATTAATTCGATAGAACTTTGACGCATCGTCTTTTTTGACCTAAAACAACTTCTTTTTTCGTCAATAGCTCTGCTATTGCCTTCAAAAACAAGCCGTTTTATGTCTGAAAAATACCCGGTCAAAATTTATCTCTTTTAATCAGCGTTTACTTAGAATAAACGGGACGGAAAAGCGGACTGTCCGGTAACGCGGTTTCTTATGCGGGGCGGGGCCGGCAGCTTGCCCGGCATCGGCTGATAAAAGGAGCGGGCAATCGGTGCAATACCCATAAAGCTTCCCAAAAGCATGCGAATAATGCGCGTTTTAAAGCTTCTATGGTATGGTCCCGGATTATTTTGCACCTAAGGGCGCGGGGCTTATCAGCTTGCGGCCCTTTCTGCGGCGCGCCGAAAGCACGCGCCTGCCGCCCGCCGACTTCATTCTTTCACGGAAGCCGTGAACCTTTGCTTTTGTACGTTTTTTAGGTTGATAAGTTCTTTTCATGACAGTTTCCTTTATTTAGGGTTTCAATATATTATCTTTTTGGAATCGCTTCCTTTATAAAAGATTTCACTAAAAGTCCTGAACTGCGGTGTTTACGTAAAATACTTTGGCATAAACCGCTTTCCATTTTTTACGGACAATTGCTTTTTAGCATGTGCGGAGTGTTTGATATGCGGCCGGCTTTCATCAAATTATTGGCGCCGCGCGTCTGCACGTTTTGGGAAAGGCTGTAAATGGCCGAAAAAATTTCCCGTCAAATCTTTGATAAGTCTACTATAAAATGCTTTTATTTGCAATTGTTTTTTCGGCGTTTTAGGCGGCTTTAATAAAAATTTAACCTTATTGGCATATTGGGGGCTTGTACCAAATAAAGATATAGTAAATTTAAGCAACCGCTGATTAATTCGATAGAACTTTGACGCATCGTCTTTTTCGACCTAAAACATCTTCTTTTTTTCGTCAATAGCTCTGCTATTGCCTTCAAAAACAAGCCGTTTTATGCCTGAAAAATACCCGGTCAAAATTTATCTCTTTTAATCAGCGTTTACTTAGGGAAGAATATTCATCGCTTCCTTATATTGATACGGGTTTTAAAACAGCCCGAACTGTGGATATCTGTGGATAACTATGTGGACAAGTGGACTACTTGCCCTAAACGGCTGTATATTGACTATATTTTCGACAAAAACCGGCAAGAAAGGACACCGGGGCGCGGCGGCGGGCCGGAAGAAAACAGAGGCAGATAAATATGTTCCTAGTGATCAAGAAAAGGGTTTTAATAATTAGCGCGGTGATATTCGCCGTAATAATAGCTGCCGCCGCCGTTATGACGGGGACGGGCGGGCGCGCGGCAGGCGGCGCGGCGAAAAAAGGCTTCGGCATCGCGATAGACGCCGGCCACGGCGGTATCGACGGCGGAGTGACGGGCGTTGCGACAAAGGTAAAGGAGAGCGACCTTAATCTGGCGGTGACAAAAAAGCTGGAGAATTATCTTTTGGTTTATGGCGCAAACGTGACGCTGACGCGGAAGAACCAGGACGGGCTGTACGGCCTGACCAGCAAGAACAGAAAGCGCCACGATATGGAAAAGCGCAAACAAATAATAGGCGCGTCAAACGCCGATATCGTCATCAGCATACATATGAATTCTTTTCCCCAACAGGCAAAGCAGCGCGGTGCACAGGTCTTTTACAACAGGCACAGCGAAAAAAGCAAGGCGCTGGCCGAAATGATCCGGCTTTCCTTAAGCAAAAACATCGAATACTGCGACCGCTCGATCATGACGGGGGACTATTATATATTGGAATGCACCGACAAGCCTGCGGTAATAGTAGAGTGCGGCTTTTTATCAAACGCGGCGGACGAGGCGCTGCTGATCACTCGTGACTATCAGGAAAAGCTGGCGTATTATATCTTCTGCGCGGCAGTTGCGTACTTGGAATGGTAAAGGCCGAAAGGAAAAACCGACCCGGACAATGACAGGATTATTGGGAGTCATTTTTTCCGCAGTTTCACGCCGCGCTGCAGCGCCCGGCGCGCAGCGTGAGGATAGAATTCCTTTAAAAAGCCTAACGGCGCGTATTTTTGGCGCAGGCCGAGGACAAATCCGGGATCGACCGAACCGGCATAGGCGATCAGTCCGCGTATGCGTTCGGCGCTGCCATGCTTTTTCGTCAGCCGGTCATAGATCTGTTTTTTCAAATCCTTTTTAAACCTTGTTCCTAAATAAAGCCCGCCGTCCTGAACGATAATACCCGTTATGCGCTTTGATTGCCCGGGGCCCAGGAATCTGGTCTTATCGACGTTTAAGATAAAGCCGCGCGCGCTTAATATTCCGGATACGCCGCCTAAGATCTCGTCCGGGATCCTTTCGGCGCACGAAATAGTAAGATCATCCGAATAACGCGAATATGTAAGCTTTGGATAAGAGCCCAGCAGCTTGTCCCAAAAGCCCGCGCCGCGCATTGAGAACGCTTTTAAATATCTCGAGATTTCAAGATCCGTTTCGTACATTATCCGGTTGGCGATGGCCGGCGAGGTCGGCGCGCCCATCGGCAGCCCGCCGCAATAACCGGCTATTCCCCACATCATGTTGATATCGGCATTATCATAGGCGGGGGAGAGCAGCCTGGAAAAATGCGAGTATGTGATCGAGGCAAAAAAGCCCTTGATATCGGTCTTTAAAATATGCTCCGCTTTAATGTGCCGTTTGGCGTTGAGGTATGCCTTGTTGCCTTTTTCATATGCGGCTGAAAATTTAGAAACCGGAAGCTTGTTTATCACAAGCCGGCAAAGACTGCGCTGAAGATGTTTAAGTGCAGGCGAAGGCTCACAGATCAAGCGCTTTTCGCCGCTGCGTTTTTTGATCTTGTGTGTGCGGTACAGCCGGTAAGAGTTCTCCGACAGTTTGACAATATCCTCTTTGGGAATACCGGAGATCTTACTGAGCCTGTTTAATAGTGCTGACATAAATCGCGCCCCCTTATTGTCCCCCTCCCTTAAAAGGAGGGGGAAGGGTATAACAACGGTTTTTCCACTATTCCAAAGGGAACCTTTGGTAGAATATAGATGGTTTCGCTTATCCTGCTTACACAGGACACGCTCGCTCATGAGCATAGGGCTGGAAAACCGTATGTTTTTGCTTTGGCATTTTCTTTGATGCAGCCTGTTCAAAATGCCCGTCAAAAGAGAGCCGCCGAGGGAAAAGAAAATATTGCGGTTAACGTGCAGCCAGTTATTCTCCGCTAATGAATAAGCTTGCTATTCTATCAATCCCTTTACCGCTTCTGTAAGGGCTTTCAGCGCGGCTTCGTCCGGGACGTTTTTGATTTTGACGGGCTCGCACAGGGGAAGCATCTTCATCGACAGCATCTCGGCATTGATGATGCCCGCACCCTGGCCGCCCCAGCCGTAGGAGCCGAACGCCATAAATTTCTTGGGCTTATGCGACAAACCTTTAAGGTAACACAGGAATGCCGCGACGGTCGGCAGGATGTTGTTGTTTAAGGTGCTGCTGCCCACAAAAAGATATTTCGCGGTCAGGACCTGCTCCATTATATCGCTGATATCGTTGTTTTTCAGGTCTAACAGGTAATATTTTACGCCCTTGTCCTTTAAGGCGTCAGAAATTGCGCGCGCCATCCTGTCGGTGCTGCCCCACATCGTGTCATAGACGATCAAGGCGGTGTTGTCCTCGGCGCCCGTCACCATACGTTCGTACAGCGACAGGATGTCGGGGATATGTTTTTGCCAGACGATACCGTGGCTCCCCGCTATCATTTTCAGCGGCAGAGCCTTGACAGCGTCAAGAGCCTTTTTCGCCTGCGGGGAATAGGGCATAACGATATTGGCGTAATATTTTTTGGCCTCGTAAAGGATAGTGGCCGGGTCGTTTTCAAAGTCCATGATATCGGAGGCGGCGTAATGCTGTCCGAACGCGTCGTTAGAAAACAAGATCTCCCCAGGCGTCATATAGGTCACCATATTATCCGGCCAATGCACCATGGGGGTATGCGTAAAGGTAAACGTGTACTTGCCGGTGCACAAGGTCTCGCCGCTCTTTACCGCAGTTACAGGAAAGGAGCCGAAAATCTCGTTCAAGGCCCTTTCGCCGTTAGGGCTTGCAATGACATTCGCGTTTTTAGCAACCTTTAAAACAGCCGGTATCGCGCCGCTGTGGTCGGGCTCGGCATGGTTGCTGATGATATAATCGATTTTGGACGGGTCGATAACCGAGCTGATACGCTCTAACAGCTCGTCCGAAAACGGCGCCTTGACCGTGTCGATCAGCGTGACCTTTTTATCCAGCACAAGGTAAGCGTTATAGGTGCTGCCCCTGTGCGTGGTATAGCCGTGGAAATTCCTGAGCTTCCAGTCGGTTGCCCCGACCCAAGTTACGTTTTCCGATATTTTTATTGCTTTCATAATATACGCCTTTTAATATGCAGCTTGCGCCGCGCTGCCGGAGTCCCCCGGCGGGAAAATGCGGGCGCGGGTAAAAGCCGCGGGGCGTATTTATCCCCGCGCGCAAAGAGCTTGCCGCCCCGCGGGGCGGCAAGCTCTAAACTTCGTTAAATTCCGATTTGGAAACGCCGCACACGGGGCATACCCAATCGTCGGGGATATCGGCAAAAGCCGTGCCGGGCGCAATACCGCCGTCGGGGTCGCCGGCTGCCGGATCGTATACGTATCCGCAAACGCTGCAAATGTAATCCTTGCTCATATAAAGATCTCCTTATACTAATCCTCATTTTAATTTACTAATCTTTCGCCATCTTTTCGGTACAAAGTCGCCTAAAATGCTCGCGCGTAGGCTTTGCTACGCGCTCCGCTTTTAGTCGGCTTTGCCCCCAAAAATCTATGCGAAATATATTAGTAAATTATAAATGGTATTAGTATTAAAACTATAGTAAACAAACTTTAAAACCAGCTTATCTTCGGTATCTATTTGGTGTAAAGCGGTATAAACTGCCCGCTTTTATCCCGCTTTATCCTCAAACATCTACTCAAACCTGAAACCGGTTTTTAAGTTATTTACTATACAAGACCGCCTGCGCGTAATTACTTCACGGCTGTAAGCGGCCTTGCTTGATCTAAAGTATAAGATGAAAGGCAATTTTTGTCAAGAAGCTTGCAAGCGGAGGAGTGGACAAATTATTGGACATATAAACTAATATATGATAAACTGTAGGTATGGAAAAAGAAAGAATAATGAAATGTCCGAAGTGCGGCGGGTTAGTAGTGAACAGCGGTAAAACAGAATACGGTTCTCAAAGGAAAC
>JAVBLK010000028.1:0-24907 GCA_031553565.1 Eubacteriales bacterium | reverse complement strand
GCTGACGATAACAATAACGGGCAATATAGAATACATAGGCCAGAATGCGTTTTACTGGTGTTATTACGTAACGATATACACAGGAAAGGAGAGCCAGCCGGAAGATTGGCCCTGGGATTGGATGCAGTATTATTGCACGGTAGTATGGGGATGCACCTTGTCGGAAGATAAAACCTATGTAGTGTCTATAACAACGGAGAATATGAACGGCGCCAATAACCTGAACGATCCGTACCGTTACGGCTACACCTTCGGCGGGTGGTCGCTGACGGAGGGCGGGACTGTGCCGTTGTATGATATCGGCAGCGTTTCTTCCTCCGCGCCGTTGTACGCGATATGGATAGCGGATTAGACTGGATTATATAGCAAATATAACTAATATGAGAGTCCTTTCCGGATAGGAGAGGGCTCTCAGTTGTATTTGCACGTAGACCTCCGCTCCGATAAACTTGACATATCGCGTTGCAAAAAGCTATAATTGTCCAAGGAAGCTGCTGATTTAATTCGATATGATTTAGTTGTATATTTGCTGTAGAAACAAGCATTTTCAAACAAAAAAAACTTGCTCTAAACTTATCTCAATTAATAAGCGTTTATCGACGAGTAGAACGTACTTTTTTTTGGAGAATTTATGAAGATTAGCGAAGTAGTGAAACTTTTGTCCGCCGAGGTCGTGACGGGCAAGGAAAAGCTGGATACCGAGGTAAAGTCCGCGTGCGGCAGCGATATGATGAGCGACGTGCTGGCTTACGTCAAGGATCAGGGTATGCTGCTGACCGGCCTTGTCAACGTGCAGGTGATACGGACGGCGCAGATGATGGATATGTACTGTGTCTGCTTTATCCGCGGCAAGAAGCCGGATGCGGCGATGGTGCGCCTGGCGGAAAGCGCGGGTATGGTTTTGCTTACTTGCAATTACCGCATGTTCGACGCCTGCGGCATATTGTACAGCTCCGGGCTTGGGGCGGGCGCAAACATTGGATAACGGCGGCGGCGGGGACAGCATCCTTCTTTCCTTCGAGGTCTCCGGCAGCGATTTTACGGGCTGCGGCACGGCCAGCGAGGAGGTCAAGCGGCGGTTAAAGCAGCTTGGCATAGATGCGGCTGTCGTGCGGAAAGTGGCGATCGCCATGTACGAGGGAGAGGTCAACATGGTCATCCATGCGGGCGGCGGACGCGCCGATGCGGCCATCTTTACCGACCGCATCGAGATAACCCTGACCGACAGCGGCCCGGGGATAGAGGATATTGAAAAAGCGATGACCGAAGGGTTTTCGACGGCGGGGGAGAGCATACGCGAGCTCGGCTTCGGTGCGGGCATGGGTTTGCCGAATATGAAAAAATACACCGACGGCCTTAAGATAGAGAGCGAGGCCGGCAAGGGCACAAAAGTATTCTTAAGAGTCAATTTCTGAATCACGGCGGGAAACTGAGACGTTTTTTACAAGCTATGGCTATGATATAAACCTAGCTGAAAAATACATATAATGGAACATGACGGAATAAAAGCTAATAATTCGGTCACGCTTGACCCCGGTAAATGCAACGGCTGTATCAACTGTATGAAACGTTGCCCCACCGAGGCTATCAGGGTAAGGAACGGGAAAGCGAAGGTCGATCACGACGCCTGCATCGATTGCGGCGAATGTGTCCGCGTGTGCCGGAGTAAGGCAAAGATCCCCGTTTATGATCCGCTGGCTGCGGTTGAATCGAGCGGCTTTAAATATAAGATCGCGCTGCCGGGCCCCTCACTTTTTGCGCAATTCAACAACCTTGACGGGATAGACACAGTGCTTGCCGGACTTAAAATGATCGGCTTTGACGGAGTGTACGAGACTGCACTGGGCTGCGAGATCGCCACCCGGCTGACAATGTCGTTGTTCGAGGGCGGAAAGGCGCAAAAGCCGCTGATATCGTCCGCGTGCCCGGCGGTAATTAGGCTGATCACGCACAAGTACGAGAGCCTTATCGATAATATTTCGCCCGTAATGGCGCCGGAGGAAATCGCGGCCAGGATCGCAAGGGAAGAGGCGGCAAAAACGACCGGGCTTGCTCAGGACGAGATCGGCGTATTTTTTATATCGCCGTGCTCGGCAAATGTCTGCTCGCTTAAAACCGGCGCGTCACAAAACTATATCAACTATGTATTGAGCCAGAGCGAGATATATTTCAAGCTGCTTTCCGTGCTGCCGAAGGTCGGCAAGACCGGGGATGAGGGCAAGGCGGGGCGGCTCGGTTTAAGCTGGTGCCTCATCGGCGGCGAGGCAAAGGGCGTCAGGCGCGACAGGTTCCTGGCCGCGGACGGGATAGAGAACGTTATCAGCGTGCTTGACGCGCTGGACGACGGGCAGCTGGGCGGACTTGATTTTGTAGAGCTTGCGGCATGCCCGGGCGGTTGCGTAGGCGGCGTGCTCAATGTCGAGAACCCGTTTGTGGCGCGCTCCAAAATACAGCTTTTGAAGAAAAAGATGCCCGAACGCTTAAGGAACACGATATATTACGATATGGATATCAGCCGGTTTTTAAGCCTGGAGCCGTATACCGCTAAAGGCGTATACAAGCTTTCGGATGACCGCGCCGAGGCGATGAAGGCGCTGGTGGAGATCACACGAATCCACAACTCGCTGCCGGGCTTTGACTGCGGCATGTGCGGCGCGCCGTCCTGCCGCGCGTTTGCCGAGGACGTGGCGAGAGGGCAGGCCGACATAAAATGCCAGCGCACCGGCGCGGGTAAATAGCGGAGTTTACCTGAGGGCATAAGCAATCTGCCCTGCTGCGTTTCAGCGCGCCTCCCTGTCGCTTTTGCCGCCGGCTGCCGGGGCGGGGCACGCTCTTTGCCCGCCGGGTCGAATAAATATTGCGGAATACAAAAGGGAAATACTATGACTGTGGAAAAACTTAATGAGATCATAGAGGGCAAAGACAGCCTGATACAGGACGGCGGCAAGGAAATCATGTCCTTCTATGCGGGCGATTTTTTGAGTAATGTTATAAGTAAGGCCGGCGAGGCCGCCGCTTGGTTTACCGTAATGAATAATGTCAACGTAGCCGGGGTCGCGGTGCTGACCGAGGCGGCGGCTGTTGTCATCTGCGAGGGCGCTGCGCCCGACCAGAACCTTAAAAACCGCGCCGCGGCGCAGGGGATCAACCTGCTGCTGACCGACCTGCCCGTTTTCGAGGCGTGCGCGGCGGCGGCGGGAGAGGTGCGCGGAGGTGAAAAGTAAAGCTATGAAAGCATATTATGACCTGCATATACATTCTTGTCTTTCGCCCTGCGCCAGCGACGAGATGACGCCGAATAATATCGTCAATATGGCCGCGCTGGAGGGCCTTAAAATAATAGCTGTTACTGACCATAACTGCGTTTTGAACGTGGAGCCGGTCATGGAGCTGGCCGAAAAAAACGGTATGCTGTGCATCCCCGGAATGGAATTGACGACCGCCGAGGACATACACGTCGTATGCCTTTTCGAGCGGCTTTTCGACGCCAAAAATTTTGGCAAGTATGTTTTAGGCAATATGCCGCAGATAAAGAACAAGACACATATTTTCGGCAACCAGATAGCCGTCGATATTTATGACCGGCCAATTTTGGAATATCCGTATCTTTTATCGGTCGCGACCTCGATCAAGGTTGACGACCTGGTAAAAACGCTGTTGCCGTTCCACGGGATCGCGTTCCCGGCGCATATCGACAGACCGGCTAACGGTATAATCTCGACTCTTGGCATTATACCGTCCGAAGCCGGGTTTAAGGCCGCCGAGATATCGCCGCACTGCCCCGCGGATTTCTTTGACGGCAAGAAATATTTGAGCAATTACAACAAGATATATTCCTCCGATGCGCATACGCTGGAGGGGCTGAGCGGCAGAAAAGACTATTTCGAGCTGAATGAGTTGACTATAGCGGATGTTTTTGGTAAAATAACCGGAAAGGCCATAAAAGTGTAAAAGTTTGACTATAGAAAAACGATGCTTTTTTTAGGGCCGATAAGGTAATATTCAAACTTTGAACGCGGATCGATATGAATATAGCCAGCATTCATTTCATAGGGAGTAAATAGAATGAGTAACTGCACGCACCTTGGGACACCCGAACAGGAAAAGGCATTGCGCGAAGGGCTGAAAAAGCTTAAAGGAACGGAGGGCGCGACCATGCCCGCGCTTCAGCTTGCCCAGGGGATATATGAATACCTGCCGATGCCGGTGCAGCAGTTTGTCGCTGACGAGCTTTCGCTTCCACTTGAAGAGATTTACGGGGTAGCCACTTTTTATTCTCAGTTTACATTACAAGCAAAGGGCAAATATAAGATCGGCGTGTGTTTAGGCACGGCGTGCTATGTGCGCGGCAGCGGGGCATTGGTCGAAAAGCTGGAAAAAATGCTGTCTGTCAAGGCGGGGCAAACCACGAAGGACGGGAAGTTTACGCTGGACTGCACGCGCTGTATCGGCTGCTGCGGCCTTGCGCCCGTTATGACTATTAACGATGATGTGTACGGAAAGGCGACGCCGGAGAAGCTGGATGATATTCTGGACATGTATAAATAAATAAGCCATATATGCGGCGGGATTGACACGAAACAGGGTCCTTGCATCCCTCCGCGAATTGCGATACGGCTCCGGACTGCAAGGACACTGTTTCGAGTCACTGCCTTGCATCTCCGGCTTATTTGCCGGCGGAAATTTTGCGGATACTTTGCGCTTAGGCACGGATGATTTTGGATGAGAGAATTGTCGCTGAATTTATTGGATATTGCTTTGAACTCGGTGGCGGCAGGGGCGCAGAATATCGGGATCGTGATCAGGGTCGAGACCGGGAAAGACCGGCTTACTATTACTATCAGCGATGACGGCTTCGGCATGGATGAGGAGTTTTTAAAGAAGGCTGTCGACCCGTTTGCTACGACCAGAAAAACCAGGAAAGTCGGTTTGGGGCTGCCGCTTTTTAAAGAGGCGGCTCTTATTACGGGCGGGAGCTTTGATTTAAACAGTAAGCTAGGCGCGGGAACGACCGTTGTTGCCGGATTCGCGCTTGACAATATCGACAGGATGCCGCTGGGGGATATCCCCGCCACCATGATAACGCTGGTTACGGGAAGCCCTGATATCGAATTCAAACTTTGCTACTCGGTTGACGGACGTGAATTCGTATTCGATACCGCCGAGATCAAGGAAACTTTGGCGGGCGTGCCGATAGACAGTCCGGAGGTCGCCGAGTTCCTGACAGGGTATCTTGCCGGCAATATTGACGAGATCAACGGCGGCTTGACAATATAAATGCAGATCTATAATAACAGATAAAGGAACAGCAATGAAATCATTAGCCGAATTAAATGAGATCAGGAACAGGGTGAAGCAGGAGCTTAACGCGCGCGAAACCGCCGGCGAGTCCGATACGCGCGTGGTGATCGGAATGGCGACCTGCGGGATCGCCGCCGGCGCAAGGCCGGTTTTGGCCGCGTTCTCGCACGAGGTGACTACCCGCAAGCTTGCAAACGTAAAGGTCTCGCAGACGGGCTGTATCGGGCTGTGCAAATTAGAGCCTATCGTCGAGGTCATCCGCCCGGGCGAGCCTAAGGTGACCTATATCAGGGTCACGCCCGACAAGGTGGCAAAGATAGTATCCGAGCATCTTGTGAACGGCCGCGTTATACAGGATTATATGCTGTCGGAAAACGTTTAAACGGCGGATTTGCGGCGGGATCGTCGCGGGAGAGCGATTTACCGACCTTACCGCGTACCTCACAGTACGCGACTGCGGCCGGAAAACCCCGTCACATGCCGGTTTTTGGCGCGGCACTTGTGTCTTGCTTATAAAGAAACAAACTATTACTACATAGAGGAACAGAGGAAATGTTATATCGCGCGCATATTTTGGTTTGCGGGGGTACCGGATGTACCTCGGGACGGTCGAAGGAAATCTTTGACGAGTTTAACAAACTGTTAGAAGACAACGACCTTTCGCAGGAGGTCAAGCTGGTTACGACCGGATGTTTCGGGCTTTGCGAATTAGGGCCGGTAGTTGTCGTGTATCCCGAGGGCTGTTTCTACAGCAAGGTAAAGCTTGCAGATGTTTCCGAGATCATCAACGAGCACATCATGAAGGGCAGGATCGTAAAACGTCTGCTCTATTCGGAAACCTTGAAGCAGGATGGGATACAATCCTTAAGCCAGACAAATTTTTACCGCAAGCAGCAGCGTGTTGCCTTAAAGAACTGCGGTATTATCGACCCGGAGAGTATCGACGAATATCTTGCTTATGACGGATACAAGGCTCTTGAGAAGGTTTTGACTTCTATGAAGCCGCAGGAGGTTATCGACGTTATCAAGGCTTCGGGCCTTCGCGGGCGCGGCGGCGGCGGATTCCCGACCGGGCTTAAATGGCAGTTCACAAAAGACGCGGCAGGCGATATGAAGTACGTTTGCTGTAACGCCGACGAGGGCGACCCCGGCGCGTTTATGGACAGGTCCGTATTAGAGGGCGATCCGCACACGATAGTAGAGGCCATGATAATTGCGGGCTATGCGGTAGGCGGGTCACAGGGCTATGTGTACGTCAGGGCGGAATACCCGATCGCCGTACAGAGGCTGAAAACCGCGGTCGAGCAGGCGCGCGGCTACGGGCTGTTGGGCAAGAATATCCTGGGCACAGGCTTTTGCTTCGATATGGATATACGCTTGGGCTCCGGCGCGTTCGTGTGCGGCGAGGAAACCGCGCTCCTGACCAGTATCGAGGGGAACCGCGGAGAGCCGCGTCCCAGGCCTCCGTTCCCGGCCGTTAAAGGTCTTTTCGGTAAGCCCACTCTTTTGAACAACGTTGAAACATACGCTAATATCACCCAAATAATTTTAAACGGCGCGCAGTGGTTCAGCTCGATCGGAACGGCCAAGAGCAAGGGCACCAAGGTTTTTGCTTTGGGCGGCAAGATCGTCAATACCGGCCTTGTGGAAGTTCCTATGGGGACGAGCTTACGCGAGATCATCGAGGATATCGGCGGCGGCATACCCGGCGGCAAGAAATTCAAGGCGGCGCAGACCGGCGGCCCCAGCGGCGGCTGTATCCCGGCGGAATTGATCGATACTCAGATCGACTATGACAACCTGACCGCGATCGGCAGTATGATGGGCAGCGGCGGACTTATCGTAATGGACGAGGACACCTGTATGGTGGATATCGCCAAATTTTTCCTTGAGTTCACCGTTGACGAAAGCTGCGGCAAATGTACGCCCTGTCGTATCGGCAATAAGCGGCTTTTGGAAATATTGACCAAGATAACGAACGGGCAGGCGACTCTTTCCGATTTGGATAAGATGGAGCAGCTTTGCCATTATATAAAAGACAACTCGCTGTGCGGCCTCGGTCAGACGGCGCCTAATCCCGTGCTTTCGACCCTGCGTTATTTCAGGAATGAGTACGAGCAGCATGTTACCCAAAAGACATGCTCGGCAAAGGTATGCAAGGCGCTCTTAAAATATACGATCATACCCGAAAAATGTATCGGCTGTACGATCTGCCGCCGCAACTGCCCGAACGATGCGATCACGGGCGAGCTGAAACAGGTGCATACGATACGGCAGGACAAGTGTGTGAAGTGCGGGATATGTATGGAAAAGTGCCGCACCGGCGCCATTATCCGCAATTAGGCGGCGCATGTGCGGCGGGATCGGCGCGGAAACAGAACCTTTATTCCTCCGCGTATACCGATACGGCTCCGTCATAAAGAACATGTTTCCGCGCCGCTGCCTTGCATCTGCACCGCCTAATTGCGGATAATATTTAGCAGGCAATTTGGGCAAAGCGGATTTGGATTGTTGCAGACAAGCGTATTATAGTTTTAAAGGCCATAATAAAAGGAAAACAGCAAATAATATCGGGCATAATTATTATTTAGTAAAGGTTTAAGAGGAATATAGACAAATGGCATCAAAAATGGTTAACTTAAAGATAAATAAGATACCGGTCAGCGTGCCCGAGGGGACTACTATCCTGCAGGCGGCAAAGATAGCGGGGGTGACGATCCCGTCGCTTTGCTACTTAAAGGACCTCAACGAGATCGGCGCGTGCAGGATCTGCGTGGTCGAGGTCAAGGGCGCGAGGAGCCTTGTTACCTCCTGCGTCTATCCCGTCGCCGAAAACATGGAGGTGTTTACGAACACCGAAAAGGTTGTGAAGTCGCGCCGGACGACGCTGGAGCTTATCCTTTCCGACCATGACAAGAGCTGCCTTTCCTGCGTCAGGAGTACGAATTGCGAGCTGCAAAAGCTGTCGCTTGAATACGGCTGCGACGACAAGCGGTTCGAGGGCGCGACCAATGATTACAAGAAAGACCATTCGACGCCTTACCTTGTGCGCGATAACAATAAATGTATCCTGTGCCGCCGCTGTGTGGCGGTTTGCAATAAGATCCAGGACGTAGGCGTTATCGGCGCGAACGGCCGCGGCTTTTCCACGCGTATCGGCTGCGCCTTCGAGCGGGATTTAAAGGACGTGCCCTGTATCGCTTGCGGACAGTGTACGGTTGTTTGCCCGGTGGGGGCTTTGGTGGAAAAGGACGACAACGACGCGGTTATGGCCGCGCTTGCCGACCCTAAAAAAGTTGTTATCGTAGGCACCGCGCCGTCTGTCAGGGTGGGGCTTGGCGAGGAATTCGGCAATGAGGCCGGCGGCAACGTCGAGGGCAAGATGGTCACGGCGCTGAGGATGATTGGCTTTGACAAGGTTTTCGATGTCAACGTGACGGCCGACCTCACCATAATGGAGGAAGGCACCGAGTTTATAAACAGAGTCAAGAAGGGCGGGGTATTGCCTATGCTGACCAGCTGCAGCCCCGGCTGGATCAAATATATCGAGACTTATTATCCGACGGAGATCGACCATCTGTCGTCATGCAAATCGCCGCAGCAGATGTTCGGCGCAGTCGTAAAGACTCATTACGCCGAGAAAATGGGCATCGACCCGAAAGATATTTTTGTTGTTACGATAATGCCCTGCACGGCCAAGAAGTTCGAAAGAACGAGGGATCACCAGGACGCGGCCGGGGTAAAGGATATCGACGCTTCGTTGACCGTAAGGGAGCTGGCGCGGCTTATTAAGCGCAGCGGCATTTCCTTTAACGCGCTCAAGGAAGGCAAATTCGACGATCCGTTAGGAATAGCGTCGGGCGCGGGGCTGATATTCGGCGCGACGGGCGGCGTTATGGAGGCGGCCTTGCGTACGGTCGTCGCAACGCTGGAAGGAAAGACGCCGCAAAGCCTTGATTTTAAAGCGGTCAGGGGGACAAAGGGCATAAAAGAAGCGACGGTAAAGGTCGGCGGCAACGACGTCAAGGTCTGCGTGGCCAGCGGCATAAAGAACGCCAAGTCCGTTATGGAGAAGGTAAAGAACGGCACGGCGGACTACCATTTCATCGAGATCATGACGTGTCCGGGCGGCTGCGTCAACGGCGGCGGACAGCCGGTAAGGGGCAGCGACGTATTAAATAACGTTGACTTAAAGGCCGTGCGCGCAAAGGCAATTTATCAAGGCGACTTAAAGAACAAGGTCCGCACCAGCCACGAAAACCCTGTCATGAAAACGCTCTACAAGGATTATTTCGGCGAGCCGAACAGCGCCAAGGCGCACCATATCCTGCACACAAAATACATCGCGCGCGTAAAATATCCTGAAGTTACAGAGTAGAAATAAAAGCGCAGTTTAAATAGAATAGAAGCTTCCAAAAAGGCCGGCAAAACGCCGGCCTTTCCGTATCTGTAAGCCGGTAATATTTACAGCAAACTCTTTTCCGGGTCGCGGACGAAGGCGGGGTTTATGAAGCTTATAAGCGCGCATACCATCATAACCGTGGCGCTGATAAGATAATACAGGTTGTAGGGGACGGCAAAGCTGCACAGCAGCATAATGCCTGCACCCCAGAGGTATGTTTTGACCTTATTACGTGAAAACGCGAATTTTAACAGCGTCTTTATCTTTCTGCGCTTTTCGGGCGCGGTCTTAACCGTTATTACCGGGTACATATTGAATTCCTTTAAAAACTTATAGGTATTTTCAGCGTTCATAAGGATTATTTCTGCGTCGGTAAGGCCGGACGCGGCGCTTCTTGCCTTGTCGGACACATCTGAAGCGAAAACGATCGCCCTTTGCGCATTGAATCTGCGGCATTCGATATAAAACTCGCGTATATCGTCCGGCGAAAGCGCAGCGTATTTAAAGCGCGTAAACAACAGGGTCTTTATCTTGTTGTTTTCACACAGCACGCAATCCGGCAGCAGTGTCGCCGCGTATTCGTTTTTAATCAGCTTGTAAAAGTACTCTACATTTTGCTTATTTGTAGAATACATAAACTCTGTCATAACCTGCTGCATATGGATTTGTTCGGCTTTTGTGGCGCTCTTTCTTGCGTTTTTTGCGCGCGAGATAAGAAACAATATCAGGCATGCCAAAAGCGTTATCCCTGCCGCGGACAGGACTGCCAGCCACAGGGAATTCAGATAGTATCTGCACCATATAAATGCAAGCGTAAAAATTACTGTTCTGGAAATAAGAAAATCTATCACCCTCGATATCTTGTTCATAGCTGCTCCCCGCGCGTTTTTTACGCGCATACGGTCATTTTTTTACGAAGTTGTTACAGTATTCTACATAACCTCAATTTGCATAATACTTTGCTGGATTATTCGTTATATTTGATTATTCGTTATATAAGTATGGACACCTGATTGCGGTTGTAAACGTGCAAAGCTGCCTGAAATATTGTATAATATTGTTATGGTATTAAAGAACAACAGCGGCGGCAGGATTGCGGTTTTTGGCGGTACTTTCGATCCCGTCCATATCGGGCATACCGGGTTATGCGCAAAGCTTAATGATGAATACAAATTTGACAGGCTGATCATTATGCCCGGCGGCGATCCGCCGCATAAGACGTCTCTTACGGCGGCGGGGCTGCGGCTGGATATGTGCAGGCTCGCCTTTACTGATAAAAATTATTTTGTGGACACGTATGAAATAGAGAGTAAGGGTAAAAGCTTTACTTATTTGACAATGGAGCATATTGCCGCAGTCTACGGAGTCAGGCCCTATTTTATTTTGGGCGCCGACAGTATGCGCGATATCATGAAATGGAGGTATCCCGAAAGGATCGCCGCCGCGTGTGAAATAATCGTGGTTGGCAGGAGCCGCGTCCAAGGAGTTGAAGCAGCCGCCTTGCGTTTTAAAAAAGAATGCGGCGGGACAGTGCATTTTTCCGGGGTTTCCGTTCCCGATATTTCAGGGACGGCGATAAGGATATTGAATTCGTGCGGCCTTGATATCGGGCAGTACACCGGAAAGCCCGTTGCGGAATTTATTAAGGCCAACGGCATTTGCGCTGAATATAAGCCCTATGCCGAAAAGATACGGCCGCTTATGAGTGAGGAACGCTATCTTCATTCGGTATATACGGCCGTGACGGCCGCAAAGCTGGCCGAACGCTACGGCGTAGATAAGGAAAAAGCGATTGTCGCGGGGCTTATCCATGATTGCGCGAAGGAAACGCCGGAAAGCGTTTTGCGCGAAAAATACGGCATAGAAACGCCGCCCGGGGTTCTTGATATGCACAGGAAGGTAAGGCACGCCCCGTTGGGCGCGCTGCTGGCCGAAAAGCTGTTCGATATCAAGGATCCCGAAATTTTGAACGCGGTAAAATATCATACGTCCGGGAAAGAAGATATGGCCCCCTTGGAAAAGCTTATATTTATAGCCGACTATATCGAGCCTACAAGGGGCTACGAGGACACCGCGGAAAAATACGACCTTGCATTTTCCGATATCGATAAGGCCGTTGAGTGTAAATACGCCGAGATAAAAAGAAAGCAGGACGGCTATATATCGTAGATACGCTGAAAATTTAGGAATGATTAACAGCGGCGTCTTTTTAAATACTTGCTTTAAATTAACCTCATCGTTTACATAGGGAAAAAACCGGGAGGGCGGCGACGCTTGACACACTACGAAATAATCGATAAAAAGAAGAAAAAACTTGCGCTTTCAGAGGCGGAGATACGCTTTTTTATCCGCGGCGTGACTGACGGGACTATGCCCGATTACCAGGTCTCCGCGCTGCTGATGGCAATTTGTATAAACGGCATGGACGGCGGGGAGACTTTCTTTCTTACCGACGCCATAAAAAACAGCGGCGCGGTCACCGACCTGTCGAAAGTAAAGGGTATTTGCGCCGACAAGCACAGCACCGGCGGCGTCAGCGACGCGACAACCCTTATCGTCGTGCCGGTATTGGCGGCGCTCGGGGTCAAGGTCGCAAAGCTGTCGGGGCGCGGTTTGGGGCATACGGGCGGCACTCTTGACAAGCTGGAGTGCTTTCCCGGCTACAATATCTGCCAATCCCCGGAAGAATTTATCAATATCGTCAATACGGCGGGCGCGGCAATTTGCGGCCAAACCGGCGTCACTGCGCCCGCGGATAAAAGGCTGTACGCGTTGCGCGACGTTACCGCGACGGTGGACAGCATCCCGCTTATAGCGTCCTCGATAATGGGTAAAAAGCTGGCATCGGGCGCGGACATAATCATGCTGGACGTAAAGTACGGCAGCGGCGCGTTCATGAAAACAAGGGAAAGGGCGGCGGAGCTTGCGCGCGTGATGGTCGATATAGGTAAACGCGCGGGCAAGAGCACGGCGGCAATAATAACCTCGATGGAACAGCCGCTGGGAAATTGTATCGGCGGCAATTTGGAAATTGAGGGCGTACTGGAGGTTCTTGGCGGCGCGGACAACGACCTTGCAAAAGTCAGCCGCGTACTGTCCGAAAGGATATACCTTATGTGGCTGTCGCGGACGTCGGACAGGCCGCCCGGCGCGGCGCTTGCGGCAAAAGCAAAAACTGAGGTCGAGGCGTGCATTAAGGACGGCCGCGCGCTTAAAAAGCTTAAGGAAATCGTGGAGGCGCACGGCGGCAGCTTTACCGGTAAATTCGAAAAGGCCCGGTTTGTCAGGATTATTACCGCCGGCTCAAGCGGTTATATAACCAAGATCGACACCGAAAAACTGGGGCTTATCAACGTGGCTTTGGGCGGCGGCAGGCTGAAACAAGAGGACGTGATAAACCACCGCGCGGGAATAAAATTAAAGGCGCGATTGAATACTTTCGTTCAAAAAGGCGATACTCTTACCGAACTTTATTCGGACGATCCGGCCGCGGCGGAGGGCGCGGAAAGGGCGTGCGCCGCCGCGTTTACCATAACGGAAAAACCGGTGACGCCGCCGGAGCTTATTGCGGAGATTTAGCCTGCAGGACCTCTTTTATTCAGCGGTTACCTAAGAATTCGCAGTAGAAAAAAATTGAAAGCCGCGGCCTGATAAACGTGGCGAAGCCGCTATTGTTCTATCCTGGGAAAAATCGCAGCAAAAAACCCGGGCAGCCACAAAATTGCAAGTGTGGCGAAGCCGCTTTTTTACTGCCGGTAAAGCAGGCGGCGCATCGGGACGGCTGCACCGGCGATAGTGACAAATCCAAAAAGATATGATATAATATCAGCGCCGGTAAAGGGATGGCAAAAGCGATGCTTGAAAATACACAGGATGAAAAATTTTTTTGATAGAGG
The DNA here is from genome assembly GCA_031553565.1 of Eubacteriales bacterium. GTDB lineage: Bacteria > Bacillota > Clostridia > Christensenellales > DUVY01 > JAVBLK01. The sequence continues at coordinate 11,308 of JAVBLK010000028.1, read as the reverse complement.
GTAAGGATATGAAATTTTCAGTTGAATTTGCGAAGGAAGTCACCGAAAAGATCGACTCGACGCTGCTGAAGCCGACTGCCGTCAGCGCGGACATCGAGAAGCTGTGCAAGGACGCGGTCGAGTACGGCTTTAAAGCCGTATGCGTCAACCCGATCAACGTGCCCGCATGCAAGGCCGCGCTGAAAGACACTCCCGTAAAGGTCTGCACAGTCGTAGGCTTTCCGCTTGGCGAGGAACTGACCAAGGTCAAGCTGTTTGCGCTTAAAAAGGCGCTGAAGGCCGGCGCGGACGAGATCGATATGGTCATGTGCATTTCGGCGGCGAAGATGGGCAGATGGGACTATGTCGGCAAGGAGATCAAGAAGCTGGCAAGGGCCGCGGGCAAAGCCGTATTGAAGGTCATAATCGAGGCCTGCTATCTGACTCAGGATGAGATCAAAACGGCGTGCGAGGTCGCGGTTAAAAACGGCGCGCGCTTTGTTAAGACCAGTACGGGTTACGGCACATCCGGGGCGAAGGCCGAGGACGTCACTCTGATCCATAACGCGGTCACTGCGACGCTTAAGACCGACAAGCCCGACGTTTTGCGCTGTGAGGTCAAGGCCGCCGGCGGCATCAAGACCTATGAACAGGCCAAGGCGATGGTCGAGGCCGGCGCGACCAGGATAGGAACAAGCAACGGCGTAGGTATCGCGATCGAGGGCGCCGAGGCGACAAAGGCAATGGTTGCCGGGGCGATAACCGAAAAAGAGGAAGAGACTGCGGTAACGGAAGAGGTTGTCAGCGAGGAGCCGGCCGCAGCCGAGGACACGGCAGAGACCGTGGATGCCGCAGCAGAGCCGGTATTTGCGGAGCTCGATAAGGAATAATCGATACTTGAGAACAGATACCGGGACTTTTATATCGAAAAACGAGGGCGAAACCTTTAAGTACGCCCTTGAATTTGCAAAATCCTTAAAGGGCGGCGAAACGGTCGCCCTTTATGGCGATCTGGGCGCGGGCAAAACTGTGTTCAGCAAGGGCGCGGCAATGGGTCTGGGCATAAACGACACCGTCACCAGCCCTACCTTTATCATAATGAACGAGTATGCGGGCGGCAGGCTGAAGCTGTATCATTTCGATATGTACAGGATCGATTCTTTGCAGGCGGAAAACCTGGGGTTTAAAGAGCTTTTCGGCGAAAAAGACTCGGTGTGCCTGATCGAGTGGCCGGAAAACACGTCCGAAATTTTGCCGGCAGACACAATTAAGATACAGCTTGTACGAACTGGCGAAAACGAAAGGCGGATCACCGTGCGCCAGGCGGCCGATAAACAACACAAATGAGCGGAAAGAATTACCTTGCGATCGACACGACGGGGAAATACCTTAAGCTGCTGCTGGTTTACGGCGGCGGCAGTTTTTATTATGCCGGAAGCGGCGAGAACACTCATTCAATGACGCTGTTCCCGTGCATAGAGAGCCTGTTTCAAAAGGCCGGCTGCGGCATCGCGGATATGGATTGTATCGGCGTTGTCACCGGCCCGGGCAGTTTTACCGGAATTAGGATCGGTATTGCCGCAGTAAAGGGCATGTGCCGTCCGCGGAATATCCCTGCCGTACCGGTCAACACGTTTATGCTGCGCGCGGCATATAATAAATATGCGGGCGGCTTGGGTAAGGCCCCGGATTTTTGCGGCGATCACGGCCTTTTACCGCAGTCTGACGAGGCAGGTGCGTTTAAAGCGTGCTTTGACGGGGAGATCGCGGCGGCCGGCATGATCCCGGCAGGGGATCTGTATCCCGTGTACTTACAAAATTCTTACGCCGAGGGCGGCTTTGCGTTCGATATTTCGCCTGTTTCAGAGGCCGAACATGAAAGCGTACTAAATATTGAAAAGGCGTACCTTACCGCGCCCTACACCTTGGCGTTTGACGGCGGCCATATAGCGGTCGCGGCACGGGACAGGGGACGCATCGCGGGGTTTTACTGCGCGGCGTCAGCCCCGGATCATATCGAGCTTTTATCGATTGCGGTCTTACGCGGATACCGCAGATGCGGCGTGGGCGGCGCGCTGATAGAGGACTTAACCGCAAGGGCAAAGGAGCTAGGCAAGAAACAGATTTTTCTGGAGGTCGCCGCGGACAATGCTGCTGCGGCGGGCTTATACGAAAAACACGGTTTTAAGAAATTGAACGTCAGGAAGTCCTATTATCCTGACGGCAGGGATGCGCGGGTCATGGTAAAGGATATATAACGATTCAAGGAAACGCATTTACATTTACCATGTTTCCTCAACTTGAATTATACCGCATCTTTACCTTGCTCAGCGGCACAAAAGCAAAACTCCGGCAGTTTTGTTTTTTTTGTTTTTGGGGGCAGATTTGTTTTACAAGGATATCTATTACGAGACGGCGGGGCGCGGTGATACCGTGGTGTTCCTGCACGGCTGGGGCGGCTCGGTCGCTTCCTTTAAGGGTACATATTCATACATGTCAAAATATTGCCGCTGTGTCAATTTGGAATTTCCCGGCTTTGGCAGGAGCAAAGCGCCCGACGCGCCGCTGACCGTATACGATTACGCCGAGATCACGCGGGAGTTAATAGTATATCTTGACTGCGGCAAGGCGACGCTGATCGGCCATTCCTTCGGCGGGCGCATTGCCATGATTTTGGCCGCGAAGTATCCGGAAATGATAAGATCGGTCGTGCTTATCGACGCCGCCGGGCTGAAGCCGAAAAGGAGCGTCAAATATTTTTACCGGAAACTCCGCTATTCTTTTGCAAAACTTTTGGTAAAGCTGAAGATAAGAAAAAAAGAAGCCCTGGCAAAATACGGCTCGCCCGATTACCGCGCGCTGTCAGGGGTCATGCGAAAGACCTTTGTAAACGTTATCGGCGAACATTTGAACCGGTTTGCGGATATGATAGAGTGTCCCGCGCTGATCGTCTGGGGCGGCCGCGACCGCGACACTCCGCCGTATATGGCGCGGTATTTAAAACGGCGCATAAAGGGCAGCAAGCTTACGGTTTTTAAGGAAGCGGGGCATTACAGCTATATCGACCGTTTCAATGAGTGCAACGCGCTGATCCGAAAGTGGGTGCTTTCGCTTCCGGCCGCCGGAAATCAGGTGGAATAAATGACTGTCGGAATTTTGATTGTTATATGCGCCGCGCCGCTGAATGCGCTTTGCTGCGTGCTGTCGGCAAAACGGCTCCTGCTGATGCTGCAGCACGGCAACTACTCTGCGGCGGCGTATTTTCAAGGCATCAGAAAAAACTCCGGCCTGATCGGGCGGATGATCATATGCGCCGCGGCAGGCGCCGCCTTGTTCCTGATAAGCTTTCTGCTGCTTCCCGATAAAAGCGGTATCTTTTTGCCGCTGTGCGTTTTGCCGCATTTTATATTTCTGTTCGATCATACGCTCTCCGTCGTACGTATAAAACCCAAAAAACCGCTTGTCTGCACCAAGAGGGTGCGGCGGCTGATCGTGACCTTATCGGCGTTGTGCTGCGTATTTTCGCCGCTGTCATTTATTTTACTGCCGGTGCTGGTCCCGCTTGCCGCGGTTATCAACAGCCCGCTTGAAAACAGGATAAACAACGGGTTTATTGCGGCTGCCAAAAAAAAACTTGCGTCTATGCCCGGCCTTATCAAGGTCGGTATAACCGGCAGCTACGGCAAGACGAGCGTCAAGTTCTATCTTGCCGGGATGCTGAAAACGAAATTCCGCGTCTGCGTTTCGCCGGGCAGTTATAACACTCCCCTGGGTATGGCGCGGGTCATCAACGACACCTTAAAAAATGATGACGAGATCCTAATTGCCGAGATGGGCGCAAGGCGCAGGGGCGATATCAGGTTTTTGTGCGGTATGATCCAGCCCTCCGTCGGCATACTGACCGCCGTGGGCGCGCAGCACCTTGAAACCTTTAAATGTCTGTGCAATGTCGCGGACGCAAAGTACGAGCTTATCGAAAACCTGTATCAGCATAACGGCGTAAAAACCGCTGTATTCAACTGCGACAACGAGACGGTACGCGCGCTCCATAAGAAGCCGGAGCCGCGCGGCGTAAGGCGTATCAGCACGGGCACCGGAAAAGAAAACGACGTGTATTACACGGCCGGCAGGGCGGGCGCGGAGGGCTCGCGTTTTTCGCTGTATATCGGCGGGAAAAAATACGATTGCGAAACAGGGCTTTTGGGCGCGCACAATATCAGCAACGTCTGTCTTGCCGCCGCCGCGGCGCACGCTTTAGGGATATCCGGCGATCTTATCGCGGAAACTGTAAGATGCCTTAAGCCTGCCGAGCACCGTCTGCAGCTGATACGCGGCGCAGGCGGCGTTACAGTCATAGACGACGCGTACAACTCAAACCCGGCCGGGGCGCGCGCGGCGATCGACGTGCTGTCGGATTTCCCGGGCCAAAGGATCGCGGTCACGCCAGGTATGGTGGAATTGGGAACGGCGCAATCAGACGAGAATAAGGCGTTCGGCGCATATATGGCGGGTAAGGTCGATTTTTGTATTGCGATCGGCGGAAACGCGGCGGACATTCATGAAGGCTTTTTAAGCTCCGGCGGGGGTAAGGACAGGATAACAACCTGCGGCAGCTTATCCGCGGCGCAGGAAATATTAAAAACGGTCATAAGGCCCGGCGACACGGTTTTATTCGAAAACGATCTGCCCGACGCCTGACACTAACCGCACACTTTTTTACATTCCCGGTCATATATATAATAAGCCCCGTGGCTGCCGCGGGGCGGAGGATTTATATATGAAGCGGAATATTGCTGTCTTTTTCGGCGGACGGTCGGTGGAACATGAAATATCGGTCATAACCGCATATCAGGCATATCTTAATATCGACATGGAAAAATACGAGCCTATACCGGTTTACATAAGCGGCGCGGGGACTTGGCACAGCGGCGACGGCCTTTTAAGCTTAAAGGAATTTGAAAAAGGCAACGTTGAAAAGCGGTACGGCGAGGTTTTTTTAAGGCCGGGGTCGCCGCAACTTTATACCGTCAAAAAGGGCGGGAAAAAGATCGCGCCGGCGGTAAAAATAGACGCGGCCCTAGTATGTATGCACGGCATAAACGGCGAGGACGGGAGCCTTGCGGGCCTGTTGCAGCTCTGCGGCGTGCCGTACACCTCGTGCGGTATGTTCGCGGCGGGCGCGGCCATGGACAAGGCGGCGGCAAAGCTGCTGTTCAAAGCCGCCGGGCTTAAGATCCTGAAATACGTATCGTTCTATTCCTCCGATACGCCTGACGAACGCAGGATATCTATTGAAACCGCCGAGAAGGATTTCGGCTACCCGATGATAGTCAAGCCCGCGAACCTGGGCAGCAGTATCGGCATATCTGTCTGCGGCAACCGCGAGGAACTCAATGCGGGGATAGACGTCGCGGCTGCGTTTGACGTCAAGCTAGTGGTTGAAAAGGCGCTGACCGATTTTTACGAGATAAACTGTTCGGCGCTGGGCTTTCAGAACGACATAAGAGTTTCGGAGTGTGAGCAGCCGGTTTCGTGGAAGGAGTTTCTTACTTTTGACGACAAATATATGGGCGGGGGCAAGACGGCGGGGATGGAAAGCTGCCCGCGCCGCCTGCCGGCGGATATCCCGCTGAAAATTTCCGGCAAAATCAAGGCCGAAACCTTGAAGGCGTTCAGGGCGCTGGACCTTAAGGGCGTGGTCAGGATAGACTATTTGATTGACAAAAAAACCGATACTGTTTATATTAATGAGGTCAACACTATCCCCGGCTCGCTGTCTTTTTATCTGTGGGAGTACGGGGGGGTAAGCTTTTCCGCGCTTATCGACAGGCTGCTGTTTATAGCCGAATGCGAGCATAATTTTAAAAAGCAGCTGGTCTACGCCTACAAGTCCGACGTTATCAAATCGGCGGCGAAAAACCTTGGCGGCGCGAAAAACAAGCTGCGGTAAAATGCATGAATATTTAAAAGGAACTTGCTATGAAAAAAATACCTATGACAAAGCCGCTGGTCGAGATGGACGGCGACGAAATGACGCGCATCATCTGGCAGTGGATAAAGGAGCGCTTGCTGACGCCTTTTATCGACCTGAAAACCGAGTATTACGATTTAGGGCTGCCATATAGGGATAAAACCGACGATAAGGTAACGCTTGATGCGGCAGCCGCCGTCAAAAAGTGGGGCGTGGGCGTCAAGTGCGCGACGATTACGCCCAATGCGCAGCGGGTGGACGAGTATAAATTAAGGCGCATGTATTTGAGCCCTAACGGCACGATAAGGGCGGCGCTGGACGGCACTGTTTTCCGCGAGCCCATACTTACAAGGTGCATCACGCCGTATATCCCCGGTTGGAAGAAGCCTATCACCATCGCGCGTCACGCGTACGGCGACGTATATAAGGCCAGCGAGGTCTATGTCGGCGGCGCGGCCAGGGCCGAGATAACCGTGACCTATGCGGACGGGAAAACAGAAACAAAGCTTATCCATGATTTCGGCGGCGCGGGCATCATTATGGGCATGCACAATACCGACAAGTCGATATACAGCTTTGCGCGCTCGTGCTTCAAATTCGCGCTTTCCAAAAAGCAGGACCTGTGGTTCGCGACAAAGGACACTATCAGCAAGACCTATGACCACCGTTTCAAGGATATTTTCGCTGAGGTTTTTGAAAAAGAGTTCAAGGCGGAGTTTTCAAAGGCCGGTATAAATTACGAATACGCGCTTATCGACGACAGCGTTGCCAGGGTGGTAAAATCCGGGGGCGGCTTTATCTGGGCGCTTAAAAACTATGACGGCGACGTGCTTTCCGATATGGTTGCGACCGCCTACGGCAGCCTTGCGATGATGAGCTCGGTGCTGGTTTCGCCCGACGGTAAATATGAATACGAGGCGGCGCACGGCACCGTGACGCGCCATTACTATAAGCACTTAAAGGGCGAGGAGACCTCGACCAACAGCGTGGCGACGATCTGGGCATGGACGGGCGCATTAAGGAAACGCGGCGAGCTGGACGGCAACAAGCCCCTTGCGGAGTTTGCCGATAAGCTGGAGAAAGCCGTGCTGGATACGATTGAGGCGGGTATCCTTACCGGCGATCTTGTGCCGCTGTATAACGATAAGGACGTTACGATAAAGAAGGTGAGTACCCTGGGCTTTATCGACGCGGTCGCAAAAAGGCTTTCATAGCCGTATCACATTTTTATGGATAAGCAAAGGGCGAAAGATTTATTAGGACTGATCGCCGCGGGGGATAAGGAAGCCTTGAAGGATCTCTACCGCGAGTTCGGCGCGTCCTTGAAAGCGGCGGCGTACCGCGTTTTGTCGGACAAGCCCTTATCCGAGGACGTTTTAAACGAGGTCATATTCGACGTGTACCAAAAGGCCGGGATGCTTTCCGGCCTTTCCAATCCTTTAGGATATATTTACACTATGGCGTTCCACCGCGCTGTGGATTTGAAGCGGAAGCGAAGGGAAACGACGCCCGGCGACGCGGTATTGGACGTTGCAAGCTGCAGGCCGGATGCGGCCGGCGGGAACACGGACGAAATCATTTTCATAAACTCGATATTAGAAAAGCTGGTCGAGCCGGACAGAAGGATCTTTATCTTAAAGACCTCGTTCGGCTATTCCTTTTACGAGATAGCGGGCGCGGTCGGCCTTACATACAAGCAGGTGCGGCGGCTGTACCTAAAGGCCGAGGCGCGGTTCAAAGAGGAATACAAAAAGGGCAGCGCAGAGAGCCTGTAAGAGGATTTCTGAAAAAAATGCTTTTATGCGGAAAAACAGAGGCGGCGTTTACGTTATATATACAAGGAGCTGAAATGACTGAATGAGGCGCAAGGATGTTGAAAAACTTATGTCGAAGCAATTCCCCGATTCAGGGGAAAGGCTTGATATACCCGCCGGTTTAGAGGCGCGTATCGACGCTTTGCCGGCACAGCCCGCTTTGCGCATAAGGGCGCGGCGGCGCCCGGGCATGCGGTTTATTGCCGCGCTGATGTCGCTGCTGCTGGCCGCGGGGATCATAGTACCCGTGGTTTTAGTGATTTTGAACGCCGGGGAGCCGGGCATAAAATATACTGACGGACAGATCTATACTGCGGCGGTAAACGGCGCGGAAAACGTCCTTTACAATGTGCCTTCGGATGGAACGGAGGGCGACTATATCCTTATTACTTCGGTAATGAACGTAAAATTCAAGATGATAGACGCTCCGTTTATAACAGAAGTGTGCGGCAATGCGGGCATCGATATGTATGTTGTCCTGTTCACTCTGTTCATAAAGGACGGCGGCAGGCATACCGCGGTGCTGACGGACAGGCAGGCGGCCATCTTCACTAAAACGAAAAGTGCGGTCGGCGCGGCGGACGCGGGCGGCGTGAAGATCAACAGCGCGGATTTTCGGGAAAACGGCGGCGCGGCATTGTTCGATACCGCGGCGGGCTTTCAGAAAATAAAGGGTACGGGCGGCGAGGTTTTCTCGGTCCGTATCGATACCGGCAGCGGCCGCGCGGTTCTTGAAATAGGCGGCTCGCGTTACGAGGATGACGGCAGCGGCATAACGCGGTCAGACGAGCAAAAGACTTATCTGATGAGCGCGTTTTCCGGATTGGACTGATCTCACAAAAAAAGTCAAATTTCTTTTTTAAGCAAGGGAAAATTACCCTTGCTTTTTTCGTTTTATATGCAGGAAGACAAAAACATCTGTCGAAAGGAGCATATGAAATGAAAAAAGAAATACGGTTTTTTAAGGCTATCGGTAAAAAAATCTCCACGCTGATACTGGCTGTGACGCTTATTGCGGCCGTAACGGGTATAACCGCGGTTTTGCAGCCGCAAAGGACTTATGCCGCTGCGCAGGGGCTTTGGCTGGACTATAAGGCGCTGTCGTACCAGTCGGGCGCGGGTACGGCCGCCGACCCCTACATCATCGAAAGCGCCGCGCAGCTGGCCCTGCTTATGCAGGAATCGGTGGACGCGCCGCTGGGACTCGGCAGCGGCAGGCATTATAAGCTTTCCGACTCTGTAACCGAGCTGGATATGTCCGGGCATATATTCTGCGTTATCGGCGCGTACACCAAGCCGTTCTCCGCCCATTTCGACGGGAACAACAAGACGCTTACAGGCGTATATGTTGACGGCTCTGGCGTCAATTACCAGGGATTGTTCGGCTATCTTTCGGGGACCGTAAAGAACTTGAAAGTTATCGGCGCGGTAATTACCGGCGGTAATTTTACAGGCGGTATCGCAGGCTCCGTGGGCGGCGGTTCCATTGAAAATTGTTTTTTCTCGGGCGAGGTGACAGGCGGCCTTTATACGGGCGGTATCGCAGGGATAGTCACAGGTGACGGCAGGATCGCCGATTCCGCGGCGCACGGCAAGATCCAGGGCTCAAACCGCACGGGCGGGATAACGGGCGGGACCAGCGGCGCGACTGCCGAAATTACGGGTTGCATAAACCGCGCCGAGGTCATGAATATCGCGGAAGCTGCGTCCGCGGAGTATTTCGGCGGCATCACAGGCGAAAACCACGGCGTCGTTACGGCGTCGGCTAACTTCGGTGCGGTATCCGCGCCCAAGACTGCGGGCGGTATAGCCGGGCAGAACAACAAGACTATCGCGCAATGCTTCAACGCGGGAAAAGTGACCGCGTCAGCGGCGGCGACGCGCGCGGGCGGCATCGCGGCGTTCAACGCAAACGGCAATATTGACAACTGCTACAACGCGTGGAATATCGTATCCAACGGCTCCTCGGGCGGCATTGCCGGGCTGGACGCGTGCACGAGCGGCAGGATAAAGAATTGCTACAGCCGCGGCGCAGTCGAAGGAGTGACGGCGGGCGGGATAATAGGCGAGGTTGCTTTCCTGTATCAAAACACCGCGCAAAACTGCTATTTCGACAAAACAGCGGCAGCGTCCGTGACGGCTGTATACGGCGAGGCCGACCGAGAGGATATGAGGGGGCTTACAACAGAGGAAATGACGGGGACGGAATCGCTTCAAAAAATGGTATTCTCTTATCAGGGAACTGAGGGCGCGGCGGATCATTGGCTGGCGCAGGATATGACCGATAATCCGGATAACGCCGATAAATACGATATTTTCTATCCGCAGCTGATAGTGTTTTCGCTCAGCTCCGATCCGATAAAGGCAAAAGCGGGCGCGGACAGCGCAAAGCTGACTTTTGACAAGGATATTCCCGGTGACCCGGAGGATCCCGGCGACCCTGAAGATCCCGGCGACCCCGAAGACCCCGGCGACCCGGAGGATCCCGGCGACCCTGAAGATCCCGGCGACCCTGAAGATCCCGGCGACCCGGAGGACCCCGGCGACCCGGAGGACCCCGGCGACCCTGAAGACCCCGGTGACCCCGAAGACCCCGGTGACCCGGAGGACCCCGGCGACCCGGAGGACGGGCTTTTCGGGCTGAGTCCGGAAACACTTAAGCTTTTGGTCATTGGCGGCTGGGCAGTACTGGCGGCGGTGATATTGATCATGATAGGGGTGAAAATCGGCAGGAGAGGCAGGGAAAACCGCAAGTAAACAACGCGAACAAAATAAATGCGGTAAAATGTGGAAGAGATATAAAAGCTGATTAAGGTTGCGGCCGGCAGAAATTTCTGCCGGCCGCTTTTTTCAATAACGGAAACGCTAGCGGCAAAAGGCAGGGCGGCGGTTAAGCGGCGGGCGGCGCCGCACTCATAAAATGTTTACGGAATATACTGTAAGGTAAAGGAGGTAAAAATGTATTTTAACAACTATAACAACAAATATTTCAGCCCGATGCAGATTTCCGATTACGGCCCGGAGCCCTTTGTCACAAATCTGGAAGCCGCGGCGCACCAAAACCAGAATTTCCGCGCGGCGCTGTGGACGGGCAGGCATCTGCAGGCGACTCTTATGACCATACGCGACGAGATCGGCCTGGAAATGCACGGCAATTTGGATCAATTCTTATACATAACAAGCGGGCAGGGGCGCGTGATGATGGGGCAGAACAAGGATAACCTGAACTATCAGACGGTCGTCGGCAAGGGCTATGCAATATTTATTCCGGCAGGGACGTGGCATAATCTTGTCAATATTGGCAGCATGCCGATAAAGCTTTATTCGATATACGCTCCGGTACAGCATCCGTACGGTACCGTACACCGCACCAGGGAAGAGGCCGGGGCCGCCGAGTCGGATCATTAAGGAAACAATGAACAAATACCTTTGAATTTGGCTGTGGATTTTTGAGATAAAAATTGACGGACACGCGCAGACAATATCGGGATATTGCCAAGCGGGTCCGGCGGTTTTTAGCCAAAAAGACACGCCACATTCAAAG